>JAKZRG010000070.1:0-59069 GCA_047518265.1 Oceanospirillum sp. | reverse complement strand
CCAATGGATTAGAGCCTTGGGAATATATGGTTGAGGTCATGACCCACCTTCCAGCAGCGGACAGTGTTGAAAAAATCGAAGCCTTACTGCCTTGGAATCAGCTCACTAAAAAGTAAAGGTGGGGTGAAAAGACCGCTTACGTTCCTTTCGTTGTTCATCGTTTTTGTGGCGTATGTCTCGCTTCCCTGGATTGGAGTCCAGCAGGTAAATAGTCTAATTTTTATTGGTATGGGCTGGTTAATAATCACTTTGATATTTGAATTTTCATTTGGTTTTTTGCAGGGAAAAACGTTGTCTGTGCTACTAGAAGCGTACACCTTTAAAGGTGGTAATATTTGGCCTATTGTTTTGGTCGTGACTGCTTGTGCACCATATATAGCTGCAAAACTGAGGGGCTGGGTATGATTGTGATGTTTAACAATATCAGCTAGAGAGGCCAAAAACTCAGTGTCGCTCTGTTTTTTCGGAACATGCAGGCGCAAAAAACCAAAATAGCCAATCCTCTACCCATCACATCCAGCCCTTTCCTTCAGACACTAGCTGTCATTAAGCGCATGGCGCAAATAGTGTCGCGAGGGGAGGTTGGGTTGAAAACACTCGATATCAGACCACCAAATACTCATTGCTTTGCATCGGTATTTGGTGTTTTATGATTTGCTAATCAATTAAAAGGATCGTTCTTACTGATAATTTTTAAACTTAACTAGCGCTACCCCTGAGTGCTCGACACACCCAGAGGCAGCTAACCAAAACCGATATGCTTAGAGTATCAATAATGGCTAACAGTGATAGTACGTCAGAGTTTCGCTCGTTTAAAGAAAATTTTCTTTATTTTCATCAACTTAAGGCCTGTAACTTTTGTTACGGAGTTTCGTTAAGTCCTACCTGTTTTTATCTTCTTCTCTTTGTTCTAACGCTTCGATTCCGTCGATTTATGGTGTTCTGTTTGGGTTTATCTATAAACCTATGGAATACGATGGCACCTTTGAATAAGGAGATGCGGTGATGGGTGGTGTAATAAAGGATTCCGATCAGAAAAGTGTGTCTGTCAATAATGCGCCGGTAAAGGCGGTGGCTCATCGTTTGAATCAGTGTTTTGATGATTTCAGTTATCGTTGCACATTTATGCTGACGGCTTTGGAGAAGATTGCCTTTGATGAGGAGTTCCCGAATGTGGAGCCGTCTTCTTTGGGGGCATCTCTTTATGTGGGGGAGTTAATTGAAGAATTGACCCGCATTCAACAGATGGTTGATGAGCTTCAGATGGAGGCGCTTCAGTTGGAATAGGGCTGTTTAATCCCCGGTCAGTTATCCGTGAACCAAGCCCTTGTGTGGATTGGGGTTGGTTCCGGTTTTCTCTATGTTCAAATTTAGTCGTGACGGATGATTCGCGGATGCGCCTTTGGTTTATCCGCGCTACGTTGCTGGTTGATCTGTAAAAAAGTATGTTTTAGCGCTGGGGCGAATGGTCATGGCATGTTTTTCTATAAGAGTCCGTGGTGCTTTCGCCAGCTAAGTGAGTGAGTTTTTCGCATTGTGTATTTCGGGATTATCGGGGGAGTTAAGCTCTCTTGTGTCCCACAATTCAAAGGAATGGTTCTGTGTTTAAAAAATGGATTTTTGTTGTGCTAGCGGTTGTGACTGTGATCGGTTGTGTCAATCGTGACAATATTTACGCTAATCCTCCCCGTGAGTTGGTTGAGAATGTCGAGGCGTTGCTTCCTGCTGCGGTGGCGTTTGTGCGGGAGAATGAGGCGGTGGCGCGTGAGAAGGGGATTGCTTTAGATGCAAGTGAGTCGATGATTGCCGCTAAGGTTGGGCTTAAGCAGCCTGAGAGAGTGAGGGTTTACTATGTTGATCAGCTGCCGTTCCCTAAAGATCCAGACCTTGCTCTGTTGGCTAGAAAGTATGGTTATAGTTCGCCGAAGATGAAGGCGTATACCTATGGTTATGGGATTTGGATTAAGCATTCAGCCAAGGGTAATCGGGAGTTGTTGGCCCATGAGTTGATACATGTTCGGCAGGCGGAGCAGATGGGACTTAGGGAACAAGTTAAGCAGTATCTGATGCAGCTTTTTATCTACGGTTATAAGCAGGCGCCAATGGAGCTGGAGGCCTATGGGGAAGCGGGCCAATATATCTGATGATGCTTTCTGTAGTGGTCTAATAATACCCATCCCGATAATTCCTTATAGATGGAAATAAGGAAAAACTGGATCATTCTAGGGAGCTTCTGAAAAAGATCTTCTTCAGAGACTCCCTCGGTCTATTCGGAGGTTGTTATCCCTAATAACTTGTCGGGATGGGTATAAGTTAACCTGTAAACGCTACTTTGCAATTTGCCTTAAGTGCGCGAATGCTTCATGGGGCAAACTAGGGGTTCTGGCCCATCAGTGACATCTTCTGGAGCTTGCGTCGGTAGTTGAATTGACGGTAAGCGTTTGTTTTTAGGAATGTCCTTTTCACGTCTTAGTGTGTTGACTTGGATGTGTGGCCATAGTGTTGTCCCGCCGTCAGAACCGAACATAAATTCAAAGTCCACGATCTGCTCATACTGCAGCTGTTGCACGACCTTTTTCCACTCTTTATCGTAGACTTCTTCTATCCACATACGGTAACGCATACGGACGACCCTGCAATAACGCTCGATCATTACATTATTGATGGTTCCGCCTTGAACACCGGTTTCATGGAATGTATCCAACGAGATCATATCGTAACTATTAAATTCCAAGTTCTCGTTAGCGTCCGATAACTTCAAGTTCGGCTGAACCGTGAATGGAAATTTGGCACCGAACTCGTCGTAGTTGAATATTTTTTCGAAGTAGGCCCGGCCGCTATTGAGGCCGCCGTCTGCTTGAGCTTCACGAGGGAGTTCTGTCCATTTTGGCTTCTTGCGCGATCCTTTTTTGAGGTCTTTTTTGGGGTTGATGCCCATGGTTGGCGACACTGCTAGGTATTGTTGTTCCCATAGGTCTGCAATGTGGGGCGCCTTGCCTTCTTGGGATTCCACTACGTTGCCGGTTAAGTGGATGGTCGTTCCATGAGGAATCACCCCAGAACGGGAGATTTGATAAGGCGGTATAAACTGAGGGCCAAGCTCTCCGGCTCCCATCACAGGTTCTGCTCCATCCGTCTCTACAGACTCTTCATCCGATGTGTGCTTGAACATGGTCGGCGGATTTTGGTATGGGCTGTCCTGTTTCCAAGGCATCTCGTGGTCGCCTAGCCACAGGTACATTCCATCTTCGAAGTGCTGGAGGTTATCGTCGTTGTCGATGATTGCCGTTTCATATTTGACGGCACCGTTGAACTGCTCATTAGATCCGCCACGGTTGCGCACAGGGGCGTTGACTTGAGTGAATTTTAGCTGCTCTCTGTACTCCTGAGATTTGAAGTGGAATACGCCAAAGACAGTCTCCGAAGATGTGCCCGGTGATGGCATAGGGGTGGTGTGCAGTCCCGTTGGGCCGCCCTTCCAGTTAACCCATGTGCCATGGAGCTTTGATAAGATGCCGAACTGCGCTTCTTCGGACAGGCTTTCCTTCCACTCTTTATAGGGTTTCACGGAAGACTTTTGTTGTTTTTTTGATTTAGACATTGTTTTTCTCTTATTTTCCGATGTTAAAGCTATTTATGGTGCTTTTGTGTGGCGTTAAATAAGCATGTTTTGGGCTATTTAACTTTGTTCTGGTGAGCGGTGACGTCGTTGCCAGAAGGCGTTTTCGGCCCATCGTCTCTCGTTTTGGTAATGTTGTTGTCTTTGTTGCAGGTAGCTTTGCCACGCTTCAGTAATACGAGTCTCATAGGCCTGTAGCTGACTGGGGTCTCCAGATTTCAGCGCGATAATGGCTTTAGCGGCTTGTAGAGCGTCTTCCAGAGCACTGCTGATACCGGAAGAGGTCAAAGGGTCTAAGCCAATAGCTGCATCACCAATCGCCATCCAGCCCGATCCAACCACTGGTTCCATTCGCTGGGAAACTGCGCCAATAATCTCAGGCTCAGGTCCTTGTGTCGGGTTAGTGGCCTGAAGATCTAATTGCTGTTTTATCTGTTGGCTGCGGTTTAGATAGTCAAAAAAGCCTTTACGGGTATGCACACCAAGCTCACGAATTAGATCCGAGTCGCTCATAAACATTACAACGGTACGTTCACCGGGAATGGCTGTGGCGTACCACCAACCATCAGGTGCCGATTCCACCAAAGAACGATGGGCAAGCAGTTCAGAGCTTTTAATATCCAGAGTAAGCGCGACAGCTACCAAGCGATCCTGAGGATGACGTTTTGCTCCTGCTGCCGTGGCTACAACGGCCTTACGACCTGTGGCATCAATCACAAAAGAGGTTTTTAGCTTTTCACCGTTACTTAAGTGAAGCTGCCATGGGTGCTGAGTATCAGAGCTTTTTAGTGGCATAAGCTCGGTTAGCGGCATAAGTTCGGTCAGTTTGATACCTGTACGTACATTTGCCCCGGCTTCTCTGGCCTGTTGCAACAGGTCGTGATCAAATTTGGCTCTATCAAGGTGCCAACCATAACCGTGTAACATGCTATGAAAGTCCTTGTAGGCCAGTTGTTCACTGCCCCATAAGCTACAGCTGCCTCGGCAGGTGAGGTGTCCCTGAGCTGCCAAATCAGTACTTAACCCTAAGGCCGATAACTGCTGGCGCACACCGGGGTTAGCAGACTCGCCATAACGGAAAGGGATCTCAGATTGACTGTCTATCAGGGCAACGGAGTTAATGCCGCCATTGCATAATGCAATGGCGGCAGCGCTACCGGCGGGGCCTGCGCCGACAATAGTTACATCAAAGGCCACATTAACTGCCGGATCAGAGGCCATATCAGCTGTCGATAGTTCTGTCATCGGCATCGGCTCTTGGTAGGGTGCGTTTTACTTCTACAAACATAGGAGGCAAAGGCTGACCGTCTTTGCTTTTACCCAAGTTGATATTGTGGATAAAGCCCATCTGCTTCCAGTGTTCAACCATTTCTAGGTCATTAGAAAACATGATGTAATTGTTAGCCTGCTGATCAAAGTCGATACCTGTCCAAGCGACTTGTTTGCCCTTAAGCTGCATCTCTCTAGGGTCTGTGATTTCTGGATCAGGTTGATAAGCAAACTCAGGACGCTGAGCAGGCCACCACCAAACATAACGTTTGTTGATCGGTTGAGAGGAACACTCATTAAAATCAGATTGCCAAGGAATGGCCATATAACGCGTAATATCTCCAGGCTGCATACCGGTGTCGTAATTGAGGCCCAATGACAGTGGGATGGGATAATCCTGCTGGGCTTTAATACGGAAGGGTTCGCTGTAGATCTCAGGGAGACGGGAAACCCAAGTCATCTCAATGCCGGGACTAAAGGCACCACCCACGCAGTTATCCAACACGGCTTTGGTCAATGCATCGCCAGGATTGGTTTTCTTCTGACTATTATTGTTGAAATAGCCTTTGGCCCACTGCTGCAAGAAGAAATACTGAGTTGCCGTCACAGTGACAAAGTTTGCCATATAGAGATTGGAATCAATGCTGCTGTCACCCGCCAGATAAGGCATCAGAGTGGCGCCATTGGTGCTGGAGATAATCTGATTCACTGAACCCGGTGGGCGCATCACGTCCAGAATATATTGGCGCATTCCGTTATAGGTTTCCTCTGGATTACCTAAACGAACATAATCAAATCGGTGCGGTTTTGGTGGAATAGCCGTTACCCAAGGGTATTTTTCACCCCGTTCCAGAATAGGACGGATCTCTGTTTCATAATCTGGGCGATAGCCTTCAGGGCCGGATTGCCATAGATTATCTTTAAAGATGCTTTCATCTGCGCCCATCTTACAAACACTGGCATCGTAGATGGTGTCGTACAGCGTGACTAGATTTTCGATTTGAGGCGCATAGGAAGGTGGGCCAGATAAGACCCAAGCAGAACCTGCAGAGATACAGCTGCCATCTGCCAGAACCACTTCTGCGGTAACCGGGCCGTCAGCCGTGTCATCCCACCAGCAATCGTTATTGGCATAGGCACTGATTTCTGGTGTTTTACTTGAACCTGAATTACCTTGACCAGCGGTAACCACTAGACGACCGCTGTCATCGGTTAGGCACCCACCCAGTGTTTCGACCTTGAATGGTTGTAAGTTTTCAGAGGGGAAGGTGCTGTGCTGGCTTCCAGCTGCCATCTTGGTAAAGGCATACTGATCACCGCTGGTATTTCGGCCGGAAATGGCACGCTTTCCTGGGTCTGTGATCAGCTCATTTTGTCGCTTCAGAGGATCAGTAATCTGAGCGTTACGCAATGCATGGTTTGGCGTATAAGGTAGCTCACCTGGGTTGGTCTCAAACTCATACCAACTGGATTTTTTATTGGCGACGTGTACTGTCCATTGGATATTGGTTACTTCATTGGTATCTAGGGTGACCTCTTCCGCTTCATCTTCTTGACCTGGTAAATAGCGGTAGATCTTAAAACGTGCCGCTTGGCTGCACATATCACCCTTTGCATCACGGAAAATATCATCACTGGTGGCCGGTTCTGCCTCAGGCCATGTGAGTGGCATGCCTCCAGATGTCTCTGGCCCTAGGTAAAATTCTTTACTATTACCGACGCGGGCGATACCGATTGCTGGGTAAATCTTGTAGATGTAATCATTACTTGTTGCCATTATGAACCCCTTAAATTTTTCTGCTGCTTGTTATCTCGTGATCGACAAAAGGCTAGATATTTTCCTGAGCACAAAGCTCTTCAATATTGCGTGCACTAGGAAGAATGCCTTCAAGAGCCGATTTAAGAGTGGAGCCCATAGGCTGTTCGTCGGCAACGGATTGAATCAGTTTTACCCCTTCGCAAAACAGCTCAGGAACATATTCAAAGGTAGGGGCCGCATTAGGGCCAACCGCTGGATTTCCATTGGAACGAGTGGGTTGTTGCATCACACTAGAGCCCAGAACAGGGACAATAGAGTGCATAATGGTGATGGCGACTTTGAAGAAAAGTTCATGGCTCTTTTCTCCCGCATGGAAGGATTGCTCTAGGCTGCGCAGTAGAGTGCTGTAGAAGATATTGAACGCGACGGCCAATTTGTTAGCGACAGGGTTTTGATACTGCTCAATGCTGGGATCACTGGTAATAGGGTAGGTTTTAGGGAAAGGTACCGTGCCTTGAGCAATTTTCTGGAACGAGTAATAGTGTGACAACTCCAGTGTCGAGCCCACGATGGGGCCAAAGGTGCCATCAACTCGCTGACCGTAGTGGTTGTAAGCACCGTATTTTTCCAGCGGTGCGATGGAATGGGTTTCACTAGGGTGGAGCGCGCCCTCGCCCTGTTGTACGATCTCATTCACTGCCGCTTGTGCTGACGTCAGATCAGTGACCTTTAAAAATTTACCGCCAAACTTACCGAAGTAGTAGTCTTGCCATTGCTCCATCCCTTCTGCTTGTTGGAAGAGAGGCGCTTTATCGACTTCAATGTCCAAGATGATAGAGACGCTTTCTTCTATTTCATTGGCGGAGTAGATGCTTTTAATATTTTCTTCAAACTCAACGACATCAATGATTTGACCGTGTTTTTGGATTGAAACGGTGTCATCCTGAACAAGGCCAAGAATAGCTTTATGGCTTGCATGACGGGCCTCTTTATCGGGCAGGATCTCCATGTTTTCTGTAATAGATATTCTTATAATTTCTGTGCCGTCTGGCGATGGGATCTCTTCTTCAACTAAACAAATATCGATATGTTCATAAGCGCCGATGGCAGCTATCACCCACTCTTTAATCAGTACTTTGAAGGAGACCGTTTCATAATCCTTCATTCCTTGAGCAACAGCAGAATAGAACTGACCTATGGTTTCAAAACCGCATCCTTCAGGAGGTGTACCGGCAATGCTTGGTTTTTCAATCTCCATAAAGACATCGCTAAAAACCTCTGTTGAAGCACGACGTAAAGATAGATAAGGCATTGCACTGTGTTCAAAACCTGGCAGATAACCGGGATATGTTGGGACATATCTCTGCTTGAGTTCATTATTGACATATTTGTCCGTAAGCTGAGGTTTACCACCAATACCGATCAGTAAGCCGCAAGCTTGATAAACATGGAACATCTCTTCCATCAATACACTGCGGGTTAACCGATAGGCGTCACTGCTAGTATCTTTCATAGACAGTAGCGCCGTGTAATAGGCTGGAATAGTACTGAGCTCTACCTGAACGGCTGTTTGCAAGGCTAAACGTAATGCCGGAACATTAGCAAACTTTGCACGGTGGTACGCCGTTCCTCCATCCACAGTGTTATTTGATCTATCTGTTGCCACCATTTTCTTCTCCCTTAGGTTTTTACATACCTGAACAAAAGTATTTCGATACTCTTCAGCCAGTGGCTGGGGAATATAGTGATTTTTGTAGAGAAACTTTTGCTTCGGTGCTTATAAGAATGTGCTCGTTTAACACTCCCAAGATTCCCTATAGGGCGACACTATTTTCTCTATGGATAAGAAAATTTATAGAATGGCTATTTTTATCGAATATGGCTCATAAAATAATAGATAAAAATTAGTTGAATATAATATGAATAAACACAACTGTTTGTATCTATGCTATTAAATCTATACAGCTTACACGATAAACCACCAATAGCACCGCGCTAGGAACAGGGGTATACGCCATTTAAATTGATAATGAATTAATGGTTGTTAATCCAATAACTAATATAATTCCCAGTCTAGAAAAATATTTCTATTACCCTTGATTACAATGGGGGAGCGCGGATGTAATGGGGGATATCGATGATGGAGGTACAATTTTTCTTTTGTTATCAATCTATTATCAAAAGGCATTTTTAATGGGGGATGGTAATCGTTATCAATATCATTCTGCAGGAGGGTAAAAGGCAGTTATTACAAATTATTACTTAATATTCTGCTGTTTTATTACACATGTTGAGTAGTCTAGTCTCATCAAATTATCCTATTTGACTGATCTATATCAGAAAATTTTTAAAAACTAGGGATTACCCTAGGTGGGCTAAAGCAACAATTATGATAGATTTAAATATTGGTATTGAATGTATTTTTCTGTGTGTGTATGTCTAACTCTATGAGTAATGCTGTATTCAATGATGTGATTAATTAATATCTTATCATCAGGGTTGACTCTGAAAATTTGGATGCGCTTGTAGAAAAAACTAAGGGTAATCATGGTAGGTTACAAGATGACCCAAAACCTATAAAAGGATGTGTTATGAAGAAAATGTTATCTGCTATTCTTTTTCTTTTGTCTCTAAATGTACAAGCGATAGAGGTAACGGCTCCATTTGGATTTAAGTGGGGGCAGTCTCAAGAAGAGTTGAAAAATAAACATGTAACGTTAAATAATTGTTCGGAGAGTAATAAGATTACTTCATGTAAAACGACTAACCCTATTAAAGGGGTGTCTTTTGGTGAAGAGTATATACTTATTATGGATGAAGAGAAGGGGCTTCAGAAAGTTATTTTAATTAGTAAAAATATTACTTCTGATATATCAGGGTCAGATGGGAAGGCCTTGTATGGTAAAATAAAAAGAAGTCTTATAAAAAAATACAATAAGCCGGAATCACTGGAACATGTCGGCTTGGAATTATATAAAGAATATGATGAGTTTTATCAATGCCTGAAATATGAGGGTTGTGGGGGTTGGTTCGCATATTGGAAAATTAAAAATGGCGGAAATGCTATTCTCCAATTAAAGGGAATAAAGAGAGGGACAGGTTATATTAAATTGACCTACGAATCTAAATATTGGGGCGGTATTGTTGACTCTATTAAAGAGAGAGAACAGGCTTCTGATGAAGATGCGCTATAAGTTATCAAATATAATATATTTTATTGATACTCTTTATTTGTTTTAAATCCTGACAGTAATTGTTTGGAAAAGTTAATATGCATGGGTTTTTAATGTGTGTAATTAGTTGTCCTTGTGATCATCTAATAGTTAATTTGTGGAGAATGGAAAGTGATTAAGTTTTTAACTATGTTTGTTATGTTAAGTTTAATCTATGGATGTGAGGGAGGTAGTGATAATGATGATACAGGTACAAATTCAATTTTAGGTGACTGGAGTTCTGAGCTAGAACGTAATGGCTCTATCGGTGAATTACACTGGGTTATATCTGAAAATGCTATTGATATATATGAAGTTGGTAACGGTCGGGTAATGGATGAATGGCATACGGGATTAGATGTTAATAAACTGTACAAATTTACAATTGATGGTAATAACGGAACATATGAGTTAAATGGAAATATACTTGAACTTACAGCTACACCTAACCAATCAGACACGGCTCGAATAGTTGAATTGCCAAGTGAAAATGAAATATATTCATGGGAAATCGGACATCATGGGGCCGGTGAGGTATCTCAAATTAATTATAAATTAGTCAATGGGTTATTGACGATAACACTGCCAGATAAAACTGAATATAATTTTACCTTGACAAATAAGTAACAACTTGAAAGGCATGTTGATCGCTTTTTGACACGACAGTTTAGCCATAGTAAAAGTGAAGCCTTTCGCCTTGGTGGTGAAGAATTTTCGTTGTTATTCTATGGACAACTGGCTGAGGCTATAGACGTTGCAGAGCAATGCCGCCAAGCTGTATATGATTTAGGTATTGCTCACCAAACTAGTGATATTTGCAAAATTCGATAGCCCTCAAAGCTTAAATAATATCCGAAGGGCTATTTATATGGCTGATGTGATTGAACCCATTAATAATTCTATCTTAAAGCGCGTGATATTTTCTTTTGTTTACTTGTTGTTTCTGATTTATTTTTCTTCTTCTTCCCCCATTTTTGCTGCAGAGCTATCGGGTCGATTTTCTGTACTTGCCTTGCAGTCTGACTCTGAAAGCAAGGCAACGAGAGGAGATCAGCAAAGCCTTCGCTTAATGTTTGAACATATCGATGAAGGCGGCGATGCCTCATCAGGTGTTAATCCAAATGCATCGATTATTGCTGATGGATTACAGCTTTATGTGGGACATTTAAAACTGCGTCGGCAACATACTGCTGCATTAAGAAATTCTTCCTTAAGTACTTCTTTTAATCACTGGGCAGACTTTAAAGCGAGTACAGACTTGTTCCGTTATAAGTCTCTTAATGATCAATGGCAGGATGCTTGTAATCTTAATAGATGTACGGTTTTTGACTATGATCTGGATCGCTTGTTTTATCAGTATCAAAAAGAAAATCACAGTTTAACGGTGGGGAGGCAAGCCATTGATTGGGGCGTAGGTCGGTTTTGGCAGCCTTTGAATGTATTTGGAGCTTTTTCTCCAGTAGATATAGATACAGATTATAAACCGGGTATAGATGCCGTGCTTTATGAAGGGTACCCTTCTGATTTTTCAACACTTAGCGTGGCTTATGTATTTACTGCTTCAGAATTAGAGTACCACAATAGCTTTGCTTTACATTACAGGCAGCAATTGGGCTCACAGGCAGAGCTAACCTTACTGACAGGGCGGATTCTTGATCAGTGGGCGATTGGCGCTGCTTTTGAAGATAGTTGGCAGGGGATGGGGTGGCGTCTAGAGGGTATTGGTTACCATAAAAACCAGCAACAAGAAGGTTTTGTTTTTACCAGTGCAGGTATAGATTACCGATTTGAGCAAGGTACTAGGTTCAGTTTTGAGTGGTACCACCATAGTAAGGGAGGGGAGGGATCAATGTACTCCAATCCTTGGTTAGTTTATGGCCTACAGCCCTATTTTACGGCTAATGTGTTAGGTTTTTCTGCCCAGCATGAATTAAGTCCCTTATGGCAAGGCAGCTATACGGTATTAACTGGAGTCTTAGGTTCAGGCTCAGAGATAGAGGCGTCTTGGTTGCATCAGGTGAGCCTGACATATTCCATGACTGATGAAACTGATTTGGTAATGGCCTTCGTTCACGCAAGAGGAGAGCAAATAGAGGATGCTAGTAGTGGGCAATCGCAGCGAGCCGACTCTGAATTTGGCTCGCTGCCTGATGTTGCGACTATTCGTTTAAGTGTTTATTTTTAATCCTTTTGGTCTTTCGCGTATTCACCTCCTCCAGAATTACGCTGAGCTGAAAAACGACTTTTTCAGAGGCTCCCTAGCTTCTCAGATTACTCTTGTTGGCTGGTTTTTAACCAATGGCAAACTCGATCAATAGCCTCAATAACCGAGGTACAGTTCTGCTCTAAAAAACGGCTATCAATGATGCTTCCTGAGGACAGTGCCTCTAATGCTTTGTTGCCGTCAAAATCAACGCAGGCGATACGTGCCGACAGTTCTTGCTCTGGCCGGCCAAAGGCGGTTCCTGGTAAGCAGGCTACACCGGTTTCTTTTAGTAGGCGTTCACACATCTGGGAACTGGTAAAAACCCCCTTCAGCTCTAAGACCTCTCTTAGAGGCTCAAAACTAGGGAATAGATAAAAACCACCTTTAGGTTGGGCTACTTCTACGCCCGCATCCGTCAGCTTTTGCCATGTTTCGGTACAGAGTGCGGATAGAATAGCTCGACAGTTTTTTAAATATGCTTCCATCTCATCGCTCTTCTCGTAGGCTTTTATGGCCGCATATTGAATTGGTGCTGAAGTAGACGTAAAGGTTTCGCTGGCCACGGAAGTCATTGGCTCCAATAACCAAGTAAGGTTTTCGGGGAAGACAAAAGCCCCTAAACGCCAGCCACCGGCACCGGCCCATTTACTAATGCCGTCACTGATAATGGTGCCTTCAGGGTAAAAGCGAGCGATAGAGATATGATCACCGGCAAAGGTGACTCCGCCATAGATTTCATCTGACAGGATCAAGACTCGGTATTGCTTAGCAACCTCTGCGATCTCAATTAATTGGGATTCGCTATAGGTCATACCAGTAGGGTTGCCGGGGTAGTTCAGGATCATTAATCGGGGGAGATCAGGATCTTTTTGGCAAAGTTTTTCCAGTTCTTCTGGTGTAACGCCCAATCCGGTCTCTATTGCTGTCGGAAGCCAGTGCAGCTTGCGACCAATAATTCGTGCCTGTGGGGCATAAGATACCCAACTTGGGGCGGGGATTACCAGATCACCATAATAGGTGAGCTGAAGTATAAACATCAGTTCTTTACTGCCTGGGCCAACTAAAACGTGCTCAGGGTTATAGTCAAGTCCTTGAGTACGTTGATAATAATCAACAATGGATTGACGTAGAGCGGGTAAACCTTTGACCATAAGATAGTCTTTTTGAAATGCATTTTCTTCTAGGGCCTGAGTCATGATTTTGGGTACAGGGAAAGGAGACTGACCTAATCCCAGTTTATAGACAGTTTGGCCTTGTTTTTGCATTTCTTTAGACAGGTCATTAATAGCGACAGTAGCAGACTGAGCCATGCCCCGAATATTGAGATTAATATGGATAGCTGGAGAAAATGCTCTGTTCAGATCCATAGGATGTCCTTGCCCATAAAAGGGACTTTTATCAATAAACCGATGATTGAATGAGTACACAGGCTTAGTATAGAAACTTTTTTATCTGGGGCTGATTTTTGTAGGCTTGAGGCATAAAAAAGAATAAAAAATTCTGCAGGGTGTCATACTGAAAGCGGTATGCTGAGGTGATGCATGAAAAAGAGCATTGTTTACGGATATTTGATATTTGTTCTATTCCTAGGTTGTTTCGTTCACTTAACGAGCAATAAAGCCTATGCCGTGGAAACGGTAGAAATTATTGCAGATGATCACTATCCTCCTTTTGTCTATCGGCAAGGTTTTCAATCTGTTGGTTTATACGTACAGATCTTACAGGCCGTTTTTCAACGTATGCCTGACTATGAGGTGCTTATCAAGCCTATGCCCTGGAAGCGAGGTTTAAACTTGATGAAAGCCGGTGCAGGCTTCGCTATTTTCCCACCTTATTATTTTCCTGATAAACGCCCATTTCTTACTCAATATTCTGTGCCCTTGTTAGAAGAGAAGATTGCAATATTTTGCAGCAAGCATTATTTGCAAAAATTACAGCGTTCGTCAGAGCATGAACTGAAGTGGCCAAAAGACTTTGCTGGGGCAAAAATTGGCATTAATCCCGGTTTTCTATTATTGGGTGAGAGCTTTTGGTCTCTGCACTATCAAGGTTTTTATCAAATACAAGAAGGGCTTAGTAACCAAAAAAATATTTTGAAAGTACTGGATGGTAGAATTGATTGCCTTGCTAATTCAAGAATGTCTGTGTTTTGGGATCTACAGCAACTTCAAATGAAAGAAAAATTAGTAGGAGCAAAGGGGTTAGTAGAGGTAGAGGTTATTCAGGTTCAGAAGGGTTTTTTAGCCTTCTCTGAGGATAAATTGCACAACTATCCCTACAAGCAAGATTTTATCAAACAATTTAATAAGGCTTTTTTAGCATTAAAAAATACCGGTGAATTAGACATGATTCTGCAACAGTTTGAAACTAACTTACTCTCAGCTTTGTCTATTAAGCCAGATGATTCCTAATGTCTCTGAAGATGTGATTTCTGGTCAGGTTGTCAGAGGTTTTCTCGCTCATCTTGAGATTATCAATTGTGTTGTTGATAAAACTATACACTTTCCCCTTTAACCTGGCTGATCTTCTGGCATAATAGCGGGCTTTCGTTCCTCCTGCCTTATTGCTCCTGTGTGAGCACCTTCAGGTGGCTTTGTTATATTCCTGCTTAATCGGTAAAGAATCTTGCTCACAACTGCAAATATCACTATGCAATTTGGCGCTAAGCCACTGTTTGAAAATGTGTCCGTTAAATTTGGTGAAGGTAACCGTTATGGTTTGATCGGCGCTAATGGTTGCGGTAAATCTACCTTTATGAAAATTTTAGGTGGTGATCTGGAGCAGACGGCAGGTAACGTCTCTAAAGATCCCAACGAGCGCATTGGTAAATTGAAACAGGATCAGTTTGCTTATGAGGCGTTCAGCGTAGTCGATACCGTTATTATGGGGCACGATGAGCTGTGGAAAATTAAGTCTGAGCGTGATGCCATTTATGCTAACCCAGATATGACCGAAGAAGACGGTATCCGTGCAGCGGAGCTGGAATCTGAGTTTGCTGAGATGGACGGTTATACTGCTGAATCCCGTGCCGGAGAATTATTACTAGGCGTCGGTATTCCGGTTGATCAGCATTATGGTCCTATGAGTGAAGTAGCCCCAGGCTGGAAACTGCGTGTATTATTGGCACAGGTTCTGTTTTCTGAGCCAGATATCATGCTGTTGGATGAGCCTACCAATAACTTGGATATTAACACTATCCGTTGGTTGGAAGGCGTACTGAATGATCGTAACTGCACCATGATCATCATTTCGCACGATCGTCACTTCCTGAACAGTGTATGTACTCATATGGCGGATCTGGACTACGGTGAGCTTCGCCTGTACCCAGGTAACTATGATGAGTATATGACGGCGTCTACTCAAGCTCGCGAACGTCAGCTTGCAGATAATGCTAAGAAAAAAGCACAAATTGCGGATCTTAAAGCCTTTGTTAGCCGTTTCTCTGCTAACGCTTCTAAATCTAAGCAAGCCACATCTCGTGCAAAACAGATTGATAAAATTCAGCTGGAGCACATTAAACCATCCAGTCGTCAAAACCCGTTTATTCGTTTTGAACAAGAGAAAAAGCTACACCGTTTGGCAGTGCAAGTGGAAGGCGTTTCTAAGCGCTTTGATGAAGAACTGTTCTCTGGTTTAGATCTGATGGTCGAGGTTGGTGAGCGTATCGCTATTATCGGTCCAAACGGTATTGGTAAGTCGACTCTTCTTAAATGTTTGGTAGGTGACCTTGATCCTACGGCCGGTGAGATCAAGTGGTCTGAAAACTCTACTCTGGGTTATTACGCTCAGGATCATGCGGCAGATTTCGAAGAAGACAAAACCTTGCTGGACTGGATGGGCCAATGGGGTCAAGAGGGCGATGACGAGCAGGTTATTCGTGGTACTCTGGGTCGTTTATTGTTCTCCCAAAAAGATATTGATAAGTCCGTTAAGGTGATCTCTGGTGGTGAACAGGGTCGTATGCTGTTTGGTAAAATCATGCTGCAGCATCCGAATATCTTGTTAATGGATGAGCCGACCAACCACTTGGATATGGAATCTATCGAATCCTTAAACCTAGCGTTGGATAATTACGAAGGTACTTTACTGTTTGTCAGTCATGACCGTGAGTTTGTATCTTCATTGGCAACTCGTATTATCGAACTGACACCAACAGGTGTTGTTGACTACCACGGTAGTTATGAAGATTACCTGAAAAGCCAAGGTGTAAAATAACACCTAAGCTATAACAGGTTTACTGAAGATGGAGGCAGTTGATGTCTCTGTCTTCAGCTTATCTTTAGTTTTGTCCTTTAATACTATTTTCATTTCCAAGAAACCTTTCAAAAAATTACCCTCCCAATATGGAAAGTAAACGTTCCCGTCTAGATCGTTTTATCAGCAAGCAGATCGGTATTAACCGCCGGGATGTCCGTTTGATGTTGGCTCAAAAGCGGATTCTCTTAGATGGAAAGCCTGCCACGGACATTAATCAGCCTGTTGATGAGTTTACCCATGTCCAATTAGATCAGCAGATCCTGCAAAACAACAGCCCTGTCTATCTTATGCTGCATAAGCCTATAGGTGTGGTGACTGCGGTAAAGGATGATCAGCATAAAACGGTTATTGATTTGATCGACCATGAGCAAAAAAATCAGTTGCATCATGTTGGCCGACTGGATTTGAATACATCAGGTTTGTTACTGCTAACAAACGATGGTCGTTGGTCTAAGCGTCTTACAGGGCCAGAGCATCATGTCACCAAGCGTTACCATGTCACCTTAGCTAAACCCGTTACGGAAGAATACGTGAGAGTATTTAAGCAAGGTATCTATTTTGCTTATGAAGACGCGACAACACGCCCCGCAGAGCTTGAAATCCTGAATGATTTTGAAGCAATTATTAGTCTGACAGAAGGGCGTTATCATCAGATTAAGCGGATGTTTGGTCATTTTAGAAATGAAGTTGTCAAACTGCATCGTTTATCGGTGGGAGACTTAAAACTGGATGCTAACTTGTTACCTGGAGAGCATCGGCTATTGAACTGTGACGAAGTTGAAGCACTGTCAGAATGATGCCCTCAATATAATTAAGGCATCATTCTGTTTTTTAAATAAGCGGTCAATGCTCTACTGCCGGATCTTTATTCAAATTCAATCCAAGTCGTTTTTAACTCGGTATAATCATTCATAGCGTGTAGAGATTTGTCTCTGCCATTACCGGATTCTTTAAAGCCTCCAAAGGGCACAGTAATATCACCACCAAAATAGTTATTAATGCCCATAGTCCCTGTGCGGATAGCAGCGGCTACTTTGTGGGCCGTATTAATATTTTGGCTCCAGACTGCTCCTGCTAAGCCATAAGGCGAATCATTGGCTATTTGAATGGCATCTTCTTGGTCAGTAAAAGGGATGATGGAAATCACAGGGCCAAAGATTTCTTCACGGGCAATGCGCATTTGATTATTTACATCAGAAAAAATAGTCGGTTGATGATAAAAACCACCGTTATTATTTTGAACAATATCACCACCAAAAACCAACCTTGCTCCTTCAGCTAAACCGATTTGAACATAATTCTGAATGGTATTGAGTTGTTTCTGGTCAATAACTGGCCCCATATTAGTATCAGGATGTAGAGGGTCTGCAGCTTTCCAGTTTTGAGCTTGCTCTATAACCCGCACTAAAAACTCATCATAAACACTTTCTTGAACGAGTAACCGAGTACCTGCGGTACAGGTCTGTCCAGAGTTATAGAAACCAGCAAGAACCGCCATCTCAGCAGCTTTATATAAATTGGCATCAGCAAAGACAATATTGGCACTTTTACCGCCCAGCTCCAG
Source organism: Oceanospirillum sp. (assembly GCA_047518265.1). Classification (GTDB taxonomy): domain Bacteria; phylum Pseudomonadota; class Gammaproteobacteria; order Pseudomonadales; family Halomonadaceae; genus Oceanospirillum. The sequence goes on along the minus strand of JAKZRG010000070.1, from coordinate 41,183 downwards.
AAATGTGCGCTTTAAGTTTGATTGCCCCGAATATTGCATAAGAAGTTTGCCTACATTGGTCGAGCCGGTAAATGTCTGCCCATCAATGTCTGGATGTAGAGATAGGTGTTTACCTAGATTGACGCCATCGCCGGGTAATACCTGTAATACACCATCAGGTAGGCCTGCTTCCTTGGCTAGCTCAGCGATTTTAAGTGCTGTAAGGGGGGTCTTAGGATCTGGCTTTAGAATAACAGAGTTACCCGTTGCAAGAGCTGGGGCTAGTTTCCATGCGGTTGTTGATAGAGGGAAGTTCCAAGGCACAATGGCACTGATGACACCTAAGGGAAGGCGGGTTACTAAGGCCAAAGTATCTGAGCTTGTCGGTGCTATTTCATCATAAACCTTGTCTGTTGCTTCTGCCGTCCAACGGATACATTTAATGGCACCGGGTAAGTCAACATTAGTGCAGTCACTAATGGGTTTACCCGCATTCAGCGACTCCATTAAAGACAGCTCATCTTGATGTTTTTCTATCAAATCGGCCCAGCGTAGAAGTATCTGTTTTCGCTCGCTAGGTGCTTGTTTTGACCAGACTCCAGATTCAAACGTTTGACGGGCGTACTGGACCGCTAAATCAGCATCTTCAGGTCTACAATCAGTGACATCAACTAATTTTTCACCATTTGCCGGATTGATTAGTGGCAACGTTTTTTTCGATAGAGAAGTGACTTTTTGACCGTTAATGATGGCCTTATTAGGAAAGATGATGGTTTTGGATAGATCTTTCCAATATGAGTTGTCAAAAGTGCTCATTGAATATACCTTAAACATGAATAATTATTCGGTATATAGTGCGTCTGAAAAAACTTTTTTGCAACTCAAAAAATGAATGATTATTCGGTTAACAGGGAGGGGTAATAGTTAATTGACTCTGCTATAGAGAATTGGTTGTAGACTGGAAAGGAAGGTATAGGTGTTGGAAGTTTGCTAGGGGCAGATAAGAAAAAACAGAGGCATAGTGCCTCTGTTTTCTATGGAGTGGTGCTTTTGCTTAGATATTGTTACCCAAGCTTATTCTGCAGCTGCCTTAACCGCTTCAGCCTCTGTTTTTACTGCTTCAGCTTCCGTTTTAGCTGCTTCAGCTTCTGCCTTAGCTTCACCAACCTCAGCTTGAGCTTTTTCAACCTGAGCTTTAGCAATGTCTTGTTTTAGGCGACTGATTTGCTCTTCATTAAGTTTTAATTGCTGTTGTAGCAAATCAATACGTTGTGCACTTGTTTGCTGCTGGTTTTTACCTTTAGCAATTTCATCCTGATATTCTGTAACAATACTGTCTGAGTGTTTAAGGCTAGCCTGTAGTTGAGCAATTTTTGCCTCTAAAGGAGCTTTATCATTTTCACTGCGCATTTGGTTTAGACGTTCAACAATCATTTGAGTCTGAACGCGCAGAGGCTTATCACGAAAATCTGAACCGTCCACCGCCTTAGATATATCTAAAATACGGTTTTCCATTTCTAGGATAACAGACTCATATTTGTTTTTACTGATAGCCTTAAAGCGCTGAGATTCTGCTGATACATTCGTGGTATGAGCCAGTTCGAACTTTACTTTATCAACGGATGATCGAATCAGCTTCTCATCACGTGGACTGCCTTTAATAGTGTTTTTAGCAAGTGAAAGTTCTGCATTAGCTTTAGCGTAGCTAATAGGGGCGTGAACTTTTACTCCTTTTTTGCTTAACAAAGACAGCTCTTTTTCAAGCGGGCTAATATTAATGCGCAGAACTGTTTTTACTTCCAGTTTTTTAGCATCGTGTAAAAACTCGGCTTGTTTATTTTGTGCATCACCAATATCTTTGTCTGCTACGTATTCAAATAATTCTTTGTATTCACGTTTGATACGTTTAAAGTCGTTAGAGTAATGTTTACCCGCTTCCAGATTTTCCAAATAATTCATTTGGTCGATAGAATCTGCAAGGATAGTATCGGCTCTTTCTTTTAAGGCTAACAACTTACTATATTTAACTTTTACTTTATCGAGCTCTTCATTAAAACGTTCTGCATAAGTGCCAGAGGAAAATAATGAGTAGTCCTTAGTCGCTTTTGCAGGATCATCAGCAAAATCTTCATAGATCTCAACGGCATCTGACCAAGCTGATAAGGTGTCTTTATATAAATCTCTAGAGTAAAGCTTTAACGGTTTGGCAGCATTCATTTTTGCTAGCCATTCTTCATAGCTGGTTTTCGATGCTTCATAAACGCTTAATGTTGTAATGCTTTCGTCTATTTTTGTGACACTGCCTTCAACTTGACGGGGGCCGCTGCCGGTGCTGCTACAAGCGGAAATTGCGGCACTGGCAATAATCACGAATGCTATCTTTTTATATTTGCCCATTAGTTTGTCCCTAAGTGTCTGAAGTGAGATATGGTAATGCTTGGTATTAACTATTTCTCTATCTGGCTTATTAATCAAGTTAATTCGGTTAGAAATTTGAGCTGTATCGCACATTCTATATTTTGACTGCTGTATTTTGTTATATACGTAATCTTATTGTAAGGTGGTTTGTAACAATTTAAATCATAAGCTTATGATTTAATGGACTTTGTAAGATTATGTAGTGCCGGTAGTGTATTTGCTCAAAATTACAGTTTAGGCTCTATTTTTCAGCAATATAATGGACAAACCTATACTTTAGTCTTTATTGGTTGTGAGTAATGTGTCGTTGCGAGTTAAATAGAGGGAATAAAAAAACCCGGTTAACCGCGAGGAGTTACCGGGTTGAAAAATTCCAGTCAGCAGGGTGTCTTAGTGACTGGCCGAGCAAAAGGCACAACCCAAAGGGTGTGAACATAGAGGTCAAATGACTCTCACGAATACTTGTCCGCAGTATCCGTTAGCGCCATGTGTCTACTTTATCGATAAAAGCCTAGAGGAAAAATCCTTTGAAATCGGACTAAAGTTTTACCCGCAACAAACTTTTCAATTAAGATCCGTTATAAGCTTCTCCTGCAGGTTTATGGGCAGTGCAACCTTAATAATGCTCTCTTGCTGGAAATAGATTGTGATTGTTAAATCACACTCTGATAGACTCAATTTAATTAGGCCAATGATATTTAATGCCTTATTTTTACTAACTTTTTTACTGGCAGAAAAGATTTATGAGCGCAAAAAACTACTCTCTCGGTCAGGTGGGTGACTATGAGATCAAGCAGCTTAAGGTGTTTAAAACTGTAGTGGATTGTGGTGGCTTTTCTGCGGCGGAGACGGCACTTAATATTGGTCGCTCGACCATTAGTCTGCATATCTCAAATCTAGAGTCTCGTTTGAATCTGGTGTTATGTAAGCGTGGACGAGGGGGATTCTCTTTAACAGAAGAGGGAGCCATCATCTATGATATGACCGTGAACTTATTGGAATCCCTAGATATTTTCCGAGTCACTGTTAACAATTTGAACAGTAGTTTAACTGGTGAATTGAAAATAGTGCTATCGGATGCCGTAAGTTTGGACAAGCGTTGCGCTTTCCCTGAGCTAATCAGCATGTTTTGCCTTCAGGCACCAGGGGTTCAGATCTCTAATGATGTGGCCTCTATGGCTGAAATTGAGCGTATGGTACTGAATGATATGGCTGATATTGGCTTTATTCCTTGCCATCGGCGCTTGGAAGGTTTGGACTATATTGATCTGTTTAGCGATATTTGCCGATTATATATCAGTACAAATCATTCAGTGGCTCAGTTACCAGAAGAGGAGTTAACAGATGAACTGGTTAATACCTTGCCTATGGTGCATGCAGGGCTAAAACCTCATGAGGCAGTCGATGAGTTGATGACAGGTCTTAATTTATCTGCCAAGGCCTATTTTTATGAAGGCCGATTAGCGATGATTCTTTCAGGACAGTATATCGGTTTTTTGCCAGAACATTACGCGCAGGAGTACGTAGATTCTGGTCAAATTGTTTCGTTGACACCAGAAAGCCGTTATTACCATTTAGGTATGGCTGCTATTAGTAAAAAGACAGCCCAACCCAGTAAACCCAGAGAGTTGTTTTTAGAGATTTTACGGGAAAAGTTTAAAATAGAAGAGTAGAGATAAGGGATTATCGGGATTGGTATTAATGTGCTGATTCAGCACGTTAACTTCTCACGGTATGAGATGTTATAGACAATAAAAAACGGGCGCTGTACCTCGATAGAGATTCAGCGCCCGTTTTGTTTTACAAGAGAGCTATGTTTTACAAGAGAGTGATTACTTCGCTAGGTCAGCCATCAGGCCAGCCAGAATATCCATGCCTTCATCAATGATAGCTAAAGGTGTCGTCAGTGCTGGTAGGAAGCGGATAACGTTGCCACGGATACCACAAGATAGCAGGATCAGGCCGCGCTTGGATGCTTCTGCAACCAGTGCTTTAGTCAGCTCTGGATTCGGTTGCTCAGAATCACCTTCCTGAACCAGTTCCATTGCGATCATGGCACCTAGGTTGCGAACAGTACCGATCTGCTGAGGGAACTGCTCTTTCAGAGCGCTCAGGCGTTGGTTCATATGACCACCGATTTCCAGAGCACGATCTGCCAACTTGTCTTCTTCGATGATTTCCAAAACAGCCAGAGCTGCGGCACAAGCCATTGGAGCGCCCGCATAAGTACCACCTAAACCACCGGCAGGAGCAGAGTCCATTACTTCAGATTTACCAACAACGGCTGCCAGAGGGAAGCCGCCAGCAATACCTTTTGCCATTGTCATCAAATCTGGCTCAACATCAGTGTATTCTGTAGCAAACATTTTACCGGTACGGGCGAAACCTGTTTGGATTTCGTCTGCAATCAGCATGATGCCGTGTTGATCACAAATCTTACGCAGCTCTTGTACAAATTCAGCAGGTGCTTGATAGAAACCACCCTCACCTTGTACTGGCTCAATGATAATCGCAGCCACTTGAGAAGGCTCGATATCACAAGTAAACAGCATGTTCAGTGCTTTCAAAGAGTCTTTGATGCTTACGCCATGGTATTCATTTGGGTAAGGTGCGTGGAAAATACCCGCTGGGAAAGGACCAAAAGAGGCTTTGTAAGGGACAACTTTACCGGTCAGGCCCATGGTCAGGTTAGTACGACCGTGGAAACCACCATTAAAAGCAATAACACCTGGACGACCTGTGTGGCTACGTGCGATTTTCACACAGTTTTCAACCGCTTCAGCACCAGTGGTTACGTAGATTGCTTTTTTCTCACTGTCACCAGGAGCGGCTGCTACTAGTTTCTCAGCTAGAGCAACAGCAGGCTCATATGGTGTTACCATCACGCATGTATGGCTGAATTTATCCAATTGAGCTTTAACGGCTTCGATCACTTTAGGGTGACTGTGACCTGTGTTGTTTACCGCGATACCGGCAGCAAAATCGATATAACGATTGCCTTCAACGTCCCACATTTCAGCGTTTTCAGCGCGTTCTACATAAACCGGTGCTAGGTTGCCTTGACCAACAGCGATTACTTTTTCTTTACGTGCTTGTAGGGATGCATTTGTTGTCATGTTCTTTACTCCAAAACGGTATAAGGGGTATCAGCGTTGAATCTGATTTAAGCGGATACCCTTGATTTTCTTAAAACGATAAAAAGCTGGAAGCTCTGATAAGTTGCTAAAATGGTTTAGCGAATGCCACCCATCAGCATGTATTTAATTTCTAGGTAATCTTCCAGGCCGTACTTAGAACCTTCACGGCCTGTACCGGATTCTTTAACACCGCCAAATGGTGCTACTTCGGTTGACAGGATGCCGTCATTGATCGCAACCATGCCGTATTCCAAGCCTTCGGATACACGCCAAATGCGGCTCATTGTTTCTGAGTAGAAATAAGCTGCCAGACCAAACGGAGTATTGTTGGCCATCTGAACCGCTTCTTCTTCAGTTTCAAAGCGAATAATAGGCGCAACTGGGCCGAAGATTTCCTGAGTGAAAACAGGCATGTCCTGAGTCACATTGGATAGAATCGTTGGCGTATAGAAAAGTTCACCGTGGCTATTACGCTCACCACCGGTCACAATCTGTGCACCTTGTGCAACGGACTCTTGAACTAGGCGGTCAACTTTATCAATGGCCGCTTTGTTAATCAGAGGACCCACTTCAACACCAGGAGTGGTGCCGTCACCAATTTGCATCTCTTGTACACGAGCCGCCAGCTTTTCAGCAAACTTATCATGTACGCCTGCTTGAACCAGAAGGCGGTTTGCACAAACACAGGTTTGGCCCGCATTACGGTATTTAGAGGCGATAGCACCTTCAACAGCTGCATCAATGTCAGCATCATCAAATACGATGAAAGGAGCATTTCCGCCCAGTTCCATTGATGTTTTCTTAACGGTTTGAGCGCATTGCTCCATCAGCAGTTTGCCCACAGGAGTAGAACCTGTGAAGCTCAGCTTGCGTACGATAGAGCTAGAAGTTAGTTCACCGCCGATTGCTTTAGCATTTACGCCGGTTACTACGTTAAGAACACCTGCTGGGATGCCTGCGCGGTGGGCCAGTTCAGCCATAGCCAGTGCGCAGAAAGGCGTTTCTTCTGATGGTTTGATCACAATAGTACAACCCGCAGCCAGCGCAGGTGCGGCTTTACGAGTGATCATAGCAACAGGGAAGTTCCAAGGAGTGATCGCAGCAACAACACCAATGGGTTGTTTAATGGTTAGAATGCGTTTGTCCGCCGCGTGTGAAGGGATCACATCACCGTAGGCGCGACGACCTTCTTCTGCAAACCATTCAATAAAAGATGCGCCATACATGACTTCGCCCATGGCTTCTTTTAAAGGTTTACCTTGCTCTGTGGTCATTAGAAGGCCCAGGTCTTCTTGGGCAGCGACCATCAGTTCGAACCACTTCTTCAAAATAACAGCACGTTCTTTAGCTGTTTTTGCTTTCCAAGAAACCATGGCGGTTTCAGCCGCTTCGATTGCAAGGCGGGTTTCTTCTGCACCTAGATCGGCAACGTTAGCAATCGCTTCGCCATTAGCTGGATTGGTTACAGTGAAGGTATTACCACTATTACCATTAACCCACTCACCATTAATATATGCTTGTGTTTTTAACAGTTGTGGATCTTTTAATTTTGTTAGCATCTTAACTCACCTATTAGCAAAGACAGCTATCTCGTAAGGACAGCTATTAGCGCAGAAGATTAACTCTGGTGTCATTTGACCTTTGTCAATTATGTGGCGATGCTAGAGGAAAGTTAGAAAGGGTAAAAGCAAGGCTGATCAAAGCATAGTTTGATAGCCACTGAACTTATGTTTTTAGCCGCGATGTTTATAGGTCATTCAGGCGCGATTCACCACGGCTTTTAGCTTGCAACTGTCACTCTATTCCTCCCATCGCTTTTGGATTGATATAGTGCCCTGTCTGCTTGTTCAATCAAGGCATTAGGGCTTTGTCTTTCATGGCAAGTGGATACTCCTAAGCTTATGGTTACATTGATAGATGAGTCATTAATAGGAATAGCAAGCTGGGAAATATGTTGGCGCATATTTTCTGCCATATTCAGAGCGGTACGGTTATTAATGCCGGGTAAAATAACCGCAAATTCTTCGCCGCCGTACCGAGCCACTAGATCTGATGAACGTTCAGTGCACTTTTCTAAGGTTTTAGCTACAATTTTTAAACACTGATCGCCGTGTGTATGGCCATGGTTGTCGTTAAATTCTTTAAAATCATCGATATCAATCATGATTAAAGACAACACAGAGTGTCGATCAATGCAGTCTTCAAGTTCATGTTCCAAATAACCGTCGAAATATCGGCGGTTGCCTATCCCGGTCAAGCCATCGGTTATATTTAGATGCTGCAGTAAATCCCGTTGACGCTTAAGTTCAATATGGTTGGCGACACGAGCTTTTGCAATTGCGGGGCTAAATGGCTTTACAATATAGTCTACGGCACCCATCTCTAAGCCTCTGGCTTCTTCTTCTACTGTACTTTTAACGGTAATAAATATGATAGGAATATGTTGCGTGTGAGGGTCGGCCTTCAGTTGTTGGCAAACCTCATAGCCGTCCATATCAGGCATAACGACATCCAATAAGATTAAGTCAGGCTTTTGTTCTGCTTGAGCCCGTTGCAAGGCTTGGGTACCATTTTTAGCCACAATGATCTCATATTCGTCTTCTAATAATGCGGCTAAGACAGTGATGTTTAGACGTTCATCGTCAACAATTAAAATTCTACTTTTTTGTTCAGTCATTGGAGGTGCTCTCCTGCATGCGGATTAACTGTTGTTCGATTTCCGTAATTAACTCTTCGGCTTTATCAAATTCAAACTCATGTAATAGATTCTGTAGTTCTTTGAGCGTTTCTGATAAACGTCCATTTAGCTCTGTACTCAAGGCGATCGCTGATTTTTCTGCGCTGACACTGCCTTGGCTGACGTGTCTTTTAAGTTTAGACAGAATCTCAATAGTAGTATCAAAATTGATTGTTTCTTTCTGAAGCTCCTCTGATCCATCTATCTGCTGAATCTGTTCGTCCTCTATTGAAGGTTTCGTAATGTGATCGACGGCTAGCCAAAGATTATTCAATGCCTGCCTGACCGCCTCGAAGGAAGCCTTAGGATCGTGTTTCTGTATTAGAGCATCCTCAAATTGAGCTATGCAGCCAGACAGATCGGTCGCACCCAGATTAGCAGAGGCTCCCTTTAGTGTATGGATAAAGCTAAGGAGGCTTTTATTATCCGATTGTTTATGGGGCGAATTTTCTAAAGCAAGATAATGAGAGAGTAGTTGTTGTAGCTTATCTTCACTATCTCCATATTCTTCTTTAAATTCACCGAGTAATCTGAAATAAATGGCTTTATTACCGGCCACACGTGCAATACCATCTTCAACATCAATAACACGGCTTTTTATAGAAGGCTCTGTGTTCTGGTCTAAATGATCTATAGCATTACTATTAATTAAGTCCTTGGATAAAGTTTTTCCAGCCGTTTGGCTGAGCCAATGATCCAAGGTTTGGTAGAAACGTTTGGGGTTAATAGGTTTGGCGACATGATCATTCATGCCTGCTTGTAGGCAACGTTCTTTTTCAGATTTCAGCGCATGGGCGGTCATGGCAATAATAGGTAGGGCTGTTGGTGTGAAGCGTTCACGGATTTTTTCAGTCGCGTGATAGCCATCCAGCAAAGGCATTTGTAAATCCATTAACACAAGATGGAATGTTTTATCATGCACCTGCTGAACGGCTTCTAAACCGTTATTAGCCACTGTTACGATGGCACCTTTTTGTTCAAGTAGTTCACAGGCAATCTGTTGGTTGATTTTGTTATCTTCAACTAAAAGGATTTTTTTGTCTTTAATATTGGCGATATCGTCTCCAGCCGAAGCAGGTGTTGTGTCAATTTTCTGTTGTTCGTTGGGGAATAAGGTGGCCAACATACTTTTCCGCAGTATGGAAGGGCTAACAGGTTTCACTAAAACGGCTGAATAATCATCAAGAGACGTGTGTTGAGCCAGTTCATGTTTGCCTCGTCCCGTGACCATAATAATGGAGGGAAGAGCATCAGGATGAGTAAGAGAGAGAATATCCTGACTGCTGGCTATACCGTCGAGATCAGGCATTACCCAATCCATTAAAATTAGATCGTAGTGCTTATTCTGAGTAAGTGCTGTTTTAACAATTGATACCGCTTCTCGACCTGAACTGGCTGTTTCTACCTTCATCTCATAGCTGTTGGCAATACTTGATAAAATATCGCGGGAAGTTGAATTGTCATCAACAATTAGAATATATTTATCCTTTAATCTATTCTGATTCTCTGATTGCGAAACGTTGTTATCGAGCAATTTAAACGGCAAATCTATTTTGAAAATACTGCCTTTGTTTTCTTGGCTTTCAACGCTAATGTTGCCGTGCATAAGCTCTATAAGTTGCTTGGTTATCGCTAGACCAAGACCTGTTCCGCCAAAGCGACGGGTGGTTGTGGAATCTGCTTGTGAGAAAGGTTTAAATAATTTGGTTAACACAGGCTTGCTCATACCTATGCCTGTATCTGAGATGCTAAAGCGTAGATCCCAGTGGTTTTCTCTTTGTGATATTTTTTCGATCAGTATTGTTATTTCACCTTTTTCGGTGAACTTGACTGCATTACTGGCAATATTGAGGAGGATTTGCCCTAGGCGCAGAGGGTCGCCTATTAACTGGTCGGGCACATCCGCATTATATAACATAAAGATTTCTAAACCTTTTTCTTCGGCTCGAATGCGGACAAGATCACTAAGATGTTCCAATACATCGTCAAGAGAGAAAAGAGTTTCCTCAATTAACAGGTGTCCGGCCTCAATCTTGGAGAAATCTAAAATATCATTGATTACGCCCAGTAAACTTTCGGAGGCTCGTTCAATTTTTCTTAAATAGTCAACTTGTTGCGGTGTTAAATGAGTCTGTAATGCTAGGTGGGAAAAGCCTGTAATGGCGTTTAATGGTGTTCTAATCTCATGGCTCATATTCGCTAAAAAGTTTGATTTTGCCCGCGTTGCTTGTTCTGCTTGTTCTTTTGCTTGTTGTAGTTCGCTTTCTATACCTTTTTGTTGGGATATATCAACAATCCAATACAGAACACAATCTTCATTTTGATAATGCATTTTTTCCCAAGTAACGAGACACCATAGGGCACTTCCATCTTTACGTTTTAAGCGTGCAGGTCGGGTCGAGACTCTACCGTATTGTTTGAACTCACTAAAAAACAAAGTACGATCTCTTTGGCTTACCCAGTTCTCAGAGCTGATTTCACCCTTGTCTTCATTGGCAGAGTAGCCCAGCATTTTGGCGCCTTGTGTATTGGAATAGATCACCATGCCGTCACTCATACGTGATAAGCCGACACCAACAGGACTAGACTCTAAAATTTCTTGTAAGCGCTCTTCACTACGGCGTTGAAGCTCTTGCGCTTCAATTTTTTGTTGTTGTTTATTCAATTTATGTTGAGATATTTCTCGTTCAATTTCGGCTGCGGCCCGCACTGCAAAGATCTTCATTAAAGAAATGATTTTACTGGCGTCACTCATCTCCTGTTTTGACATGGCGATAAGAATGCCAAGTTGTTTGCCATCGGAAGAATAAAGAGGGATACCGGCATAACCTTCCGCTCCCATTTTTCCTAGCATCAAATCATCAGGAAAGTGACCAAAAACATCTTGTTTATAGACACAAACGCCATTATTAATTGTTTGTTCGCAAGGTGTGCCATTTAACGAGTACTCTAGGTTTTCAGTTAACTTTCCTTGAGAATAGAAGGCGAGGGTCTGGATGCTCCTGTCGGGCTTCAGCGTTCCCACAATGACATATTCCACATCCAGATAATTAGCCAATATACTTACAAGCTTGTTATAGAACTTATGCCCTGTTTCAACAGAAACACCTTCAGCAAGAATCTGTAATAGGTTTTCATACTCTTTGCGTTCAGTAATATCCAATATAGTGCAGGTTTGTAGCCTTTTACCGTTATAGGTAATGGCGTAGCCTTGTATAAAGCCCCAGAATTTACTGCCATCACTGCGTCTTAACAAGGTTTCGCAGGGAGGTGAATAGCTGTTGTTGTTACTGAAGGCCATTTCGATGGCGGTGAGTGGAATAATTTGCCCAGGAGGGATAGCGGTCAATTCTTTATAATCATATCCAAACAGTTTTTCTGCAGCGGAATTCACATCCACTATTTTATAGCCATCATGCAATAAAATAGCTTCTGAGGAGATATCCTGAAATTGGGCCAAGCGTTCTTCACTTTCGGTTAATTGAACGGTTCTTTCTTTTACCTTTTCTTCTAATTCATCCCTTGCGGCCCGCAATGCTATTTCGGCAGAGTACATTTTTGCCCGGTCACGATTCATATCGTTTGCAGCATAAGCTAGGGTGAGTAACTCTTGATATTCGATACCTTCTGTTTCAATTTCTACGGGGGCCGTTTTAGCCTCTTCAAAAAAGGTTTGTAGGCGTTCAATACCTACTTTTACGCCACTAAAAAACTTATGGGATAGCGCTTTAGCCATCAATAAACCAAACAAGAGAACAGATAGGCTCATTACGCTTTGGATCAACAGTTCTTCTCGAAAACTAGACTTTTGTTCTTTAATAATTTGATCAATTTTATCGAGAGAGATACTGGCACCTAATGTCCACTGCCATTCGGGAATATTTTGGATAAAGGACATACGAGCAGCATTAATACCTGATTCTGATTCAGTCCAATCGTGATAGATAAAATCCCCCTCGGAATCACCTAGCGTTTTACTTTCTTGATCAGCGGTTCTTGTTTCGATGAGGCTATTGTTATTAGGCTCTGAATCAATTTTATTGCTTTCAAAGATGCCCGAGCTGGCTAAACTCCAGAGAATTTCTGGTTGAATAACAATTCTTCCGTCATTCAGTATGGGCCGTCCTAAATAGGTATTGAGAAAAATATAGCCATTATTTCCAAATCGTATATTAGCCAAGCGATCAAGGATTTCAGACTGAATGTTATGGGTAAAGTTATCAAGATACTCGCCTGTCCCTATATACCAATCTAGTTCTGGGAGTGCTTTAATGTAGGCTATTTTAGGGAAAACGCCTCCTGATTGGTTAGGCTTTTGCCACATATAATGTTGATAGCCTTCACCTGAACGTTGAATTAAGTTAATCGCTTCTTGCACAATATATCGATTGTCGTGGGTTTTACTTTGCAAGACTTTCATACCCTCAATAGAGCGGTCACTTCCATGTGCCTGTATGACACCTGACATATCCGTAGCAAAAAAATAACCTTGTCCGTTACGGTAATGGAAGGAGCGTAGCGCTTGTTTGACGAGTTCAATGCGGGTGTCAGAAGATAAGGAAGAGGGTGAGTTCTTTAAGATTTCCTCAAGCACATAAAATATACCGTAGGTCTGCTCTTTAAGCTGACGTTTTAATCGTTCTTCTGTTGATGCTTTCATATAGTTAACAAAATCGACGGCCTTCTCTACTTCCCGCCGAATAAGATCTTGTTGTTGTGCAACATAATTAGCGCGTAGGTTTTCAACATGATTGCTAAACGTTGAGTATTTTTCGTTAAACCAGAGAAAGACGACCAATCCAACACACAAGGTTGAAATAATAACGGTATTACGAACCACGGTCTGACTGAGGGTCTTTATTTCCATGCCAATACCCTGTGTATACTCACATGTTGTCCCTTCAGAGTAGATGACCGTACTCTATTCATCTAATTTCATTCATGATTAAGTCTTTTTATGCATCTTGAAATTAAGTTTAGTAGATGATGCGCATGCTAGGGAGAGGACTGCTATGCTGAAACTATGGCGCAGGCTTAGAGATATTATTACCCGAATGGGGGCTCGCTTAGACTGTTTAGGATGTTTGCCAAAGAATGATGAAGTGTGCAGGAACAAACAGTGTTTAATACACGTATCGTAGATTCATCGGGGATAGGGAGTCACTTTTAACAGGGTTAGAGGTCTCTATGTCGCTTAATAATATGATGCGCATCGTGTTCAGTGTAATCGCACTGAGTATTTTACTTTCTTCGTTCTCGGTTTTTCAGCTTAATGGCCTATCTGCAGATGTTGAACAGATGGCTAATGTCCGCTACCGATCCTACCAAGCTGCTGATGAGTTAAGACAAAGTTCAGATGATTTAACCCGTCTTGGTCGAACGTACGTTATAACCGCTGATGAAAAGTACGAAAAAATGTACATGGATATACTGGATATCCGTAATGGTAAAAAACCTCGACCAGATCAATACCATAGAATCTACTGGGATTTGGTTTTGGAGCATGGCCAGAAGCCAAAACAGGATAAGGAGAGGATTGCTCTTAAATCTATGATGGAGCAGTTGGGTTTTACGGATAGTGAGTTTGCATTGTTATCAGAAGCTCAAGCTAATTCAGATGGTTTAGTCGCCATGGAAGTCAAGGCGATGAACGCCGTGAAGGGGTTGTATCCCGATAGCCAAGGGAAATACACCGTTAAAGCCGCCCCTGATATGCAGATGGCACGAGAATTACTGCATAGTAATCAATATCATATCGAAAAAGCCAAAATTATGGCCCCCATTGATAAATTCTTCACCCAACTTGAAGAGAGAACAAATCAACAGTTAATGGCAGCAGCAGATGCGGTGCAGAGGATTGTTATTATCAGTAATGTCCTGTTATTCGTTGTTCTATTGGCAGCAATAGCGGGCTATATGATAGTCGCCAGAAAAATTACCGGGCCTATTATTCGTATGTCATCTCAGCTAAACAAAGCGGATAACAACTCCGATTTAACCATACGTATTGATAGAATTCATTCTGATGAATTAGGGCAAATTGGAACCGGTATTAATAATCTTTTAGGGAGCTACAGCCAAACTATTGCCAGTGTGAAGGAATCTAATGCCACTATTCAATCTGTTGCCCAAGCCATTGAAACCGTCACGCATACTAATATCGATCAATCCAACAAACAGGTCAGCGAATTGGAAATGGCTGCCACCGCAATGGAACAGATGACCGCAGCATTAGCTAACGTGGCTGAAAACACCAGTCAGGCAGAGTCCTATGCTGCAGATACAGAGAACGAAGCGGGCAGTGGTCGGAATATTGTTGAACGATCATCTTCTGAATTTGCGGTATTAAAACAGGAATTTGATGCCACCTCAGATGTGATCTCTCAATTGGCCACAGAGAGTAATAATGTGGGCAATGTTCTAGAGGTTATTAAATCTATCGCGGATCAAACCAATTTACTGGCACTAAACGCAGCCATTGAAGCGGCTAGAGCCGGTGAGCAGGGGCGTGGTTTTGCCGTTGTCGCAGATGAAGTTCGGTCGCTAGCGCAACGAACACAGGAATCGACCATAGAAATTGAGGCTATGATCGACAGTCTACAACAAAAAGCCACGCAATCCGTTGAGACAATTAAGGACAGCGCGGATAAAATGGATGCCACGAGCGAGAGTATTGGCAATGCCAGTCAGGCCCTATCATCCATTCAAACCTCAGCCAGTCAGATACATCAGCTTAATACGATGATAGCTTCGGCTACTGAGCAGCAGTTTTCTGTCAGTAATGAGATTTCCAGTAACATTATAAATGTGAAAGGAATCTCTAATGATATTTCCGATAAAATTAATGAACTAGGGCCTATTGCAAAGGATATGTGCGCAACTGCCGAAAAATTAAATAAAAGTGTCAGTCATTTAACGATTTAACTGTAAGTACTTATCGCCCCATTTGATCGCTATTCTTTGGAAGGCCATTTAATGGGGCATCTTTTTAGCCACTTTGCAGAAAGCTTTATAACGAGCCCTATAATAACAACCCGCCATCAATGGCATTAAACTGATCACAAGCTCGAATCAATGAATCTGCCGTCAGTGCCGGTACGCCATAAACCTCCGCCGTTACGCCGTTCTCTTTACGCACTCTTTCCAATAAGAGATCAAAATCCCCATCACCGGAGAGTAAAACGATCATATCCACGTCTTTTGCTGCATCCATCACATCGATAGTAATACCCACATCCCAATCTCCTTTAGCAGAACCGTCACTGCGCTGAATAAAGGGTTTCAAGCGCACATCAAAGCCAATATGTTTTAGAGCTGTTTGGAACTTTTGTTGGCTAGGATCACCGCGATCAATAGCGTAAGCAGAGGCTTGTACAATTTCACCTTGATGGCTTAAGTGCTGCCAAAAGCGACGATAGTTAAATTGACGACCATAAGCCTGGCGAGTGGTGTAGTAAATGTTTTGGATGTCGGCAAAAACGGCAATCTTGGTCACGGGCACCTGCTTATGTTTTGGAATGTAATGACAACTCTTACTATTGAAAAATAGATCACAAACACCTTACGGTGTCAGCATAAGAAAAACAATGCTTCTATTTCTTACAGATCCAACTCAATAGTTTCTCCTTCGTTAGCCGGTATAGCACAGCAGAGAACAACCTCGTTGTCGTTATAGTCGATGGTGGGTTCTATTTTATAAGATACTGAGCCTGATTTAAGTGGTATTTTGCATGTACCACAAGAGCCATTACGGCAGCTAAACTCTGGTGTGAGTCCTTGTGCTTCAGCAAAATCCAGTAGGCTATTGTCTTTATTTGTCCAAGTTTCTATTTTTTTAGATTGTGAGAAATTGATCTTGGCTTTTTTAGGCGAAACGGGTTTGTTATTACTATTGTTGCTGGTTTTGTCGTCTGTTGGCTGTCGTGTCAGTGTCGAAGGGCCAAAGGCTTCTGAGTGAATGCGTTTATCGGGCACACCAAGGCTTTTGAGGTTTTCATATTGTGCTTGCATAAAGCCTGATGGGCCGCAGAGGTAAAAGTCATAATCATCCAGTGATAGTATACTCCTCAGTCCATCTGCCGTTATACGCCCCTTGTTTGAGTAAGAAGGCCCTCTTTTTTGCTGATGTTCTGAAACATGCAGGGTGTCAGAGACTGAGCCGCTGATATAAGTTTGATAATGAATATTATCGGGTTGTTCCATAGCTAACTGATAAAAATCACGGGAAAAAGCGAGCTCTTCTTCAAGGCGTGTACTATGGATAATTGTCATCTTTCGATGAGGTTTATCTACTTGTTTGGTGTTTTCTTCCGCTATATATTGTGCCATTGAGACCATAGGCGTTATACCCACTCCGCCAGCAATAAGTACAAGGGGGCGAGTCGCTTCAGTATCAATATAAAAGCTTCCCTGTGGTTGTTTTGCCTCAATAATATCGCCAACTTTAATATTGTCATGCAGATGATTTGATACTGGTCCGTTGGGTTCTCGTTTAACGGATATCCGGTAAAAAGGGTGATTAGGGGGTGAGGACAACGTATAAGTACGTATGGCCGTTTTTGTGGTATCGACTGATGAGGAGCCCTCACTTTCAATACCTGTCGAGGCATCCCTGATAATCATGTGTTTGGGGATGTCGTTTGGAATTTTTAGCTTAATCGGTAGGTGCTGTCCTGCTTTAAAGACGGTAGTCTCTTTGTTGTCAATTGGAGATAAATAGAAAGAGCGAATAGCAGGTGTTTCATCCTCAATCTTGGTTACTTGCAGGGGCTGCCATGTATTGGGTTTATTATGGCTGGAATAGGGGGGCTCAGCACTTTGCCAGTCTCCAGTGGTTAAATTACTGGGGGATGCGCCTTTAAAAATGAACTTAAAAGGCAGTGTTTTTTTAAGTTGTACACCATGATCTAGCACAAAACGCCAAGCACGTTGCGCGCCTTTAAAGGCGAGTACTTCTGGATTATCTTCCCATAGTATTTCTACGCGTCCGGTCAGCATCAGTAGATCACCGGAATCAAAGTCTACAAATACTAAGCCAGCCTTGGGATTGACCAGAAAATTCCCTAGAGTCATAAAGACATTATTGCCAGAGTAATCTGGAATAGTGAGGGTATTGCCCTCTACTTTTACAAAGCCGGGGTGGCCTCCGCGATGTGAAACATCGACTCCTTCTACCGGTGAGCTGTTTTCTTGTTGTGCGTAGCTGGCCACAAAGAAGGTATCGGCTTTAGCGATAAACTCCTGTGCGGGTTTATCCAGAGATGTAAAGGTGGTCGCTTTAGTCAACTCAGGATCTGAATTATTATTGACCTCAGAGCGATGGGATATTTCTATCTCTCGCGCTTGGATATATTTGGGGCAATTCCCCATGGTTTGATCTACGGATAAAGTAAAACCCGTGCCATTAACTTGGGCTATTCGTCCGTTGAGGCGATTACGACGTCGTGTTGCTAGCTCAATACCCAATAGTCCTATTGGTGCATTGGGTTTGATGCTTTGATTTAATGGGTTATCTGTTTGAACTAAGGCTCCTATATGAAGAGAGGTACTTGTTGGAGATGAAATAAAGCCCGGTTTATCGGCTAAAATAGACGCCCACGGCCAGCCTTGATCATCAATGCCGCCCATTACAATAAAGGGGAGTTGAGAAAAAAACACCTGATGTTGTTCCGGCATAAAAGAGCGAATAACCCTGCGACCTATAGCTTCAATATCATCACTTAAACCAATACGGCTTTGAATGGCCTTTTCACCTTTATGAAAGGGTGATTGAGTTTCGTATCGGTTTGTTTCATTTAGATTATTCAGCTTTTTCATAAATCACCTTTTTATAAATCATCTAGGTATCGCAGGTTTATTCGCTTTCTTACACGTTTTGATGGTGGGGCCGGTCTCAGGTGACGGATACCGAACTAGGCTACAAGTCCCACCTTTGTTTCAGGCATAGGCACAAACCCTTTTTGTGCTTGGATATTTTTTAATAAACGCTGTACGTTAGGATAAGCATCCAGTGATACATTGCCTTCAGGTGCATGCGCTACATAGCTGTAGATAGCAATATCAGCAATTGTTAGTGATTCACCGACTAAATAGTTCCGGCCTTCTAGGTGATTCTCTAGTTTACCTAGGACTCTAGCCGCAACTGTTTTGGCAAAGTCTGCATCCAGAGGTGCATTAAACACAGTGATTAGGCGGGCTGCTGCAGGCCCAAAAGCAATTTCACCTGCGGCAAGGCTGAGGAATTTTTGAACCTCTGCTTCCAGCACGGGATCTTGAGGCAGGTAAGAAGGTGCGTATTTCCGTGCCAGATAAACCAAGATGGCATTGGAGTCAGAAATAGCGATGTCACCATCTTTAATAGCCGGTACTTGTCCCGCAGGGTTGATTGCAAGATAGGCGGGTTGCTTATGTTCTCCACCGGCCAGATCTACATTGATCACCACATGATCTATGCCTGCAATACCTGCAAATAATTCGATACGGTGAGCATGGCCTGACAGAGGGAAAGAGTAGATCTTGATTGCGTTTGACATGGTATTTACCTCAATGAATGTGTTGTTGATTTCGAAACTGATTTTAGATTGAGGGTTATTTGTAGACAATACACTTGTTTATTGAATTACTATGTCCGATATGGCGATAATGTGGATGGATGTTTGATTGGGTTATATGGACTTGAAGTAGATCTTTCTCAGAAAAGGACCGATTTTGGATACGATTGAAGGAATGAGGGTTTTTGTGGCGGTGACGCGTCAACGTTCATTTACGGCTGGCGCTAAACAGCTTGAGATCAGTACTAAGCTGGCGAGTAAATATGTACGCCAGCTCGAAGAGCGTTTGGAGGCCCAGCTTCTACACAGAACAACTCGTAGCGTGGTTCTAACAGAGACCGGAGAAGCGTATTTTACCCGTTGTGTTTCATTATTAGAGCAGTTTGATGAGCTAGAGGGGTTGGTACAAACCAAGCAATCAGAGTTGGCAGGGACAATCCGTATTGCTGCTCCTACTGGGTTTGGTAGCACTCACTTAGTTGATGCTCTAAGTTCATTCCAATTACAGCACTCTAACGTTACGGTTCAACTGCAGTTAGCGGATCACAATGTTTCTATAGTAGAAGAGGGGATTGATCTGGCCATTCGTTTTGGCCCGTTGAATGACTCCAGCCTTATTGCTCGTAAATTGATTGATATGCGTTTAGTGGTCATCGCTTCACCGGATTATTTGAGGAAACATGGCGAGCCCAAAGATCCCCATGGCCTTAGTACCCATAATTGTCTGGTAAGAACCAAGGGAACCGATCCCATGCACTGGGATTTTTGTATCGATGGCGAGATGGTTTCTATTAAAGTGAGTGGTTCTTTTCATTCCAATAATCCTAGGGCTGTCGCGCGTATGTCTTCACTGGGTTTAGGTATTGGTATGTGTCCTTTGTATGCGGCTCAACCCC
Organism: Oceanospirillum sp.; assembly: GCA_047518265.1. Classification (GTDB taxonomy): domain Bacteria; phylum Pseudomonadota; class Gammaproteobacteria; order Pseudomonadales; family Halomonadaceae; genus Oceanospirillum. The sequence continues at coordinate 21,466 of JAKZRG010000070.1, read as the reverse complement.
ATTTGGAGAACGGTGAGTTGCAAGTATTGTTTGAAAATGAGGAGGCAGACGTGATGTCACTCTATGCGGTTTACCCACCGAGTCGACATCTTACGGCACGGGTGCGTACTTTGATTGATCACTTAAAGGCGGTAATACGTTAATGATTAGGTTTTTTATACTCTGCCTTTCTCTTTTGGGTTTTAGTGTCCAAGCGGATACGTTAACAACCAAAAACTATGTGGTTACCATTGATAGGCATTGTGAAGAGGGCCATGTAAGCTGTAACAATGTAAGCTATTTTGGCCGATCCAAGATCTCAGGTAACAGTATTAAGTTGCAAGGTACAACCCTGCATTCCCTATGTGCTGATGGCGTGACCCCTTGCCGTTTTTTAGGCTATCGATTTAAGAATGGGGATATTCAATATCTCGTTTTTGAATCCGGCCTATTACAGGTTCGGCAGGGTACCGATAAAATATTGCTCGAAGAGCAGGGTGTTTGGACATATGAATAATCATAGTAACTTTTGAGAATTGAATATGAATTTAGATAAATCGAAAAAACGTATCGCCAAGAGAGTTAAAATGGGCTTTCAAGGTTACCCTCAAATATCCTTAGCTTACTTTGGTAAAAGTGGCGATTGTGCCAGTGAAGTGGCCATAACGTTTACTTTAGAAGAGGGGGCTGAATCTCAAGAGGAGCGCTTCTCTAGCAAAAGTGATGTGCGAGAAGACGAAGTGATTCAATCTGCCATTGTGAAAATGATTGAACGCACCGATGCCAAAACGGTTAATCAGGTTGATGGTGTTTCTGTCATCGCTTGATCCCTATATCGACGGATCGGTCACATGGTGAATTTAGCCCCTTGCATTAAGCCAGTCTGCTCCGCATAATACTCGGATAGGCATTGAGGGATGCCTACCCGCCAAGAGGATCTCACCCTTTATCTGTTTTAAGTGATATTACACTGAAGCTAATTCTGAATATTTGTTATGCGGGAAACAAAAATCTATTTAGGATTTTATAATGCTTACTCCGGTGCAAGAATTAAAGATTCAGTCGAAAAAGCTCCTGAAACAATCTCCCGTTAGTCCTGATTTATTAAGACTTTGTCAAAATGAGTCTCTCCAGCTTAAACATTGTCAGCGCTTTATTGCCCGCCAGTATGGTTTCTTTGATTGGGAGCATGCCCGTCAAGTATTGTCTTGTGAGTCATTAAACCAATCAAATACAAGTGCAAAAGGGTACGGTACTTTTTGGTATAGAGATCAGTGCTCAGTATTGTTAAATCACTGGTGTCGCCATTATGAAGAAGCCAAAGATGTCTTGCACTCTGAAGGTGGTTATCTTCTGCCGTATAAAAAGCAGTTCGTGGTGGTTAAGCAACAGTATTTAGAACTTCTGGGTGTGGATGCTGATGATCCATTATGGTCAGTGCTCGGTAATGACTGGTGCCAAGGGCCAAAAGAAGCCCGTCAGGCATTGGCTCTAAAGCGTATCCAAAAGAACTAAATCATATTCAATGAAAGTGCTCCAATACCGTCTGACCTCATAGTCGGGGGAGAGGGATTTCTCCTAGAGAAATTTTTGGACTTAGGATAATTCATCCAGTCAAATACAGACTGGATGAATTTGCTTGTATCAAATTTTATATTAAAGGATAGCTATGACGAACGCCGTTGAGATAGAAAGAAAGCGTGGAATATATCCTGGCCGAAATAAATCATCGGCCTACAAAGACTTGGTTTGGACCGTTGCAACCTCACCTGATACCTCTTTGGATCTGGAAGGTCAAACGAGGCTAACTCTTGAGGTGATTCAGGCCAATTTACTTGAATTAGGCTCTGATAAATCTCGCATAGTAAGTGCTCAGGTCTATATCGCTCATATGCCAGATAAAAATACAATGGATGCGGTGTGGCAAGAATGGATGGGGAATAACCCTGATCATTGGCCCCAGCGTGCTTGTCTAGGAGTGGATCTTGAAGGCGATGTTTTAATTGAGGTGACTGTCACTGCTGTTCGATAAAGGATGTTATGCCTTAAGGGCAACACCGTCTACTGATATCAATTGATCCAAACGAATGGTTTGGCCATTATGTAGTTTTAGGTATTCAGCTTTATTATGGTTGAAAATGTCTTTGATAATGGCCTTAATTTGTCCATGTTTACCATCCTCTTCCCGGTACACTATTTCCACCTTTTTACTAAGCGTTGCATTGGCTTCCAATACATCATGAAAACTACAGCGAATAGGTTGGTAGTCGTTTAGTGATTGGGATTCCTGAGGTTGAGAGCTGGCAGGTTTGTTTGATGGTTGTGTCATTAGATGCTCCTCTTTTTAGGGTATTCTTATCATAGCTCGACAAAGGGAGTCGGTCAGTTTTTGATTGTAAAGCTGCCAGCAAAATAAAACTATTCTGATATTCTCCGGCTCCATAACCAGAGAGTATCGCGATTTTTTATAGAGAAACTTTTGTGTAGGCTTAAGCTACTAGGCTTTCATTGTGATCAATCTGCTGCATCAGTTTCTCTAGCAGACGATGACGTTCAATCAGGCCGACCACTTTATTATCTTGCACGACAGGTAAAATCTGATGGTGATTGATCAGAAAGTTCTCGGCGACATCCACTAAATTTGCTTCTGGATTGATACTATTAACGGTTGTGGTCATGCGATCCTGTACAAGTTCACCGACACTCGTATAGTAACTGCCCATCAATGCGCCGCGCATACAGTCTGCTTCTGATAGAAATCCCACCAAATTGTTTTCTGAATCGACAACGGGTGCTCCTGGTAGCTTTGCCGCTAGAAGCTTCCGCAGAGCGGTAATTACTCCAATACTTGGAGCAAAGGATAAAGGTGTGCGATCCATAAAGTCTTCCGCTTTAATGTTTTGCATGTCGTGCTCCTGTTATAAGGATAATGTTCTGAGTGACGATGCAATGAATAGAGCAAAGAGCGGGCCAGCAGGGCGTAAGATTGACTATAGTGGTTATATATCAATAGATTATAGAGGTTCTTTGTCCTTGACTAAAATCTATTAGGATTAAGTTGTGCTTCAATCTAGACCTACCTGCTGAAGTGTTTTGCGACTATTGCCATAAAAGTGTGCATGATAGCAGGCTAGATTTTATTCCAAGTGTTTTAGGGATACTTCTGTGTTATCTACCACCTTACGCATCACAAAGCTGGAGTGAACACCGGTGACGCCAGGGATCTGGGTGATGGTGTTTAACAAAAACTCTTGGTAATACTCCATATCCGGTACGATCACTTTTACGGTGTAATCGGCAGATTGACCCGTCACTAGATAACATTCCACCACTTCCGGACAGCTCTTTACGGTACGGTCGAAGGCTTCAAATCGATCTGGGGTATGTCGATCCAGAGCGATTTGAATATAGGCTGTAAGCTTTAATTCAAGTTTCGACTGATTGAGTCTAGCCACATAGCGCTGAATATAACCCTCATCCGCTAAATGCTTGACTCGTCGTAAACAAGGGGAGGGAGAAAGGCCGACTTTTTCTGCCAGCTCCTGATTACTGATATTACTGTTTTTCTGCAATGCATCTAAAATGCGTCGATCAGTTCGGTCAAGTTTCATTGTGTATTCAACTAGTTAACGGGCGATGACATCAAATCGTGATAACAATTTGTCGATATTCAAATTTTGCTTATTTCGGGGTGCTATGTTGCAAGAATGAATGAAATATCCTTTTAATATAGCGCATGGTTTTTTTATTGCGCAATTTTATTTCTAATAACTCTTATTTGTCGATTAAAAATTGCAAAATTGATCTATATCAGGCTAAATTCGCAATCTTTATGCGCTGCCCTTTCGATATAATTATTTCCGTTGGCAGCACTGGGCCAGACACCTCATAAGGGTGTTCCAAATGTGCGGTATAGTGCTTCACAAGAGCCTGCTGATAAGGGCAGCGTATTGCACCTGCCAACAATTATTTTACTGTGTGATGATTAATAACAAGGAATTCACCGTGAGCCAATTTAACCATACTAAATATCGCCCTTTTCCGGCTGTCAAAATTGAGAATCGTCAATGGCCGGATCAGATTATCGACAAAGCACCGACCTGGTGTAGCGTTGATCTGCGTGATGGAAACCAAGCGCTGATCGATCCGATGACTGTTGAACAAAAGAAGCGACTATTTACCTTACTGGTTAAGTTGGGTTTTAAAGAGATTGAAGTAGGTTTCCCTGCCGCATCTCAACCAGATTTTGATTTTGTACGAGCGCTGATTGAAGAAAACATGATTCCTGATGATGTGACCGTACAGGTTCTAACTCAGGCTCGTGAAGCACTGATTGATCGCACCATTGAAGCGTTAAAAGGTGCTAAGAAAGCCATTGTGCACGTTTATAATTCGACCTCTACGATACAGCGTGAGCAGGTATTCTGCATGGAACGCCAGCAGATTATCGATATTGCGGTATCTGGCGTACGTATGGTGAAAGAGCGTGTTTGTCATCACACAGACACGGAATGGCGTTTGGAATATTCACCAGAAAGTTTTACTGGTACAGAGTTAGATTTTGCTGTTGAAGTCTGTGATGCGGTTGTTGCCGAGTGGGGCCCAAGCCAAGACAGCAAGATTATCCTGAATTTGCCCGCCACAGTTGAGATGTCGACACCGAATATCTTTGCCGATCAGATCGAATGGTTCTGCCGTAATGTGAAAAACCGTGATTGCATCGAAATCAGTTTGCATACCCATAACGACCGAGGTTGTGCGGTAGCGGCAGCGGAGCTGGGCGTTATGGCTGGAGCTGACCGTATTGAAGGCACCCTGATGGGTAACGGTGAGCGTACTGGTAATATGGACATCATCACTATGGCTATGAACCTATATAGCCAAGGTGTTGATCCTGAGTTGAATCTGGCGGATGGTCAGGAAATTATTGAGGTGGTTGAGGCTTGTACCAATATTGCGGTGAATCCTCGTCATCCTTATATCGGTGAACTGGTTTACACTGCTTTCTCCGGTAGCCATCAGGATGCGATTAAGAAGTGTCTGAGTCGTTATGAAGAAGAGTCCGCCTGGAACATTGCTTATCTGCCGATTGACCCTCGTGATCTGGGCCGTAGCTATGAAGCCGTGATCCGTATTAATAGCCAATCAGGCAAGGGCGGAGTGGCGTATATTCTGGAAAGTGAATATGGCTTGAAACTGCCTCGTTGGTTACAAGTTGAGTTTGCTAAGAAGGTTCAAGCGCGAACTGAAGCCGAAGCTCGTGAGCTGAAGCAGGCTGAAATCTGGGATACCTTTAACCAGGTTTATCTGCAGAACCCAATTAATGCAGAGTTGGTGAGCTACAAGCTGGAGCGTAGCGATAAGGATTACTTGAATGCCGTTGTTCGTCAATCCGGTGAGGAAAGCGGTATTCAAGGTGAAGGAACGGGTGCTATTCATGCGCTGACTCAGGCGCTGAAAGCCGAGTTGGGTGCTGAGGTTGAAGTCACCGAGTACAGCGAACATGCTATGTCATCCGGTAGTGATGCTAAGGCGGTGACCTATGTACAGGTTAAAGTAGGGGATCAGATCTGTAGTGGTGTTGCTATCAGTCAAGATACCGTAGCGGCTAACCTGAATGCGGTATTAGCAGCCGTTAGTCCTGTTTTAGCGGCAACAACGGCAGCATAATTGTCTAAATTAAATAACTCGTGTTAGCCGTAACCTTGATATAAGCGTGAAGTGCTTCTTTGTTGTTGGGCAACCAACTTTGATGAGATCACTTCACCGGGTTACGGTTTTTTCGTTTCTTATCTTTTTGCGCCTCATTTTTTGCTTATCCCGTCTTTACTCTCATCTTATGACTCATTGGTCAAATCGTTTATTATCCTTAGCCGCAATACGCCTTCTGTGTTACCTTTCCGTTACATTATCTTGTCTGTACTACTCTCCAATGACGACCTAGCAGTTAGGGTTAAGGAATAGCCATTTATGTATGCGGTGATTTTTAAAGCAGAAATTAAACGTTTTGATGCAGAATATGATAAAACAGCTCGCCGTATGCGTGAGCTGGCAATGAATGAGTTTGGTTGTAAGGATTTTGTTTCTTGTGGTGAAGATGATACTGAGGTGGCCATCTCTTACTGGGATAGTTTAGAGCAGATCGAAAGCTGGAAAAATCACCCAGAACATGTAGCGGCGCAAAAGCGTGGGCGTGAACGTTGGTATAAAAGTTATAAGGTGCAAGTAACAGAAATACTGCGTGAATATGATTCTTAAACCCCTTTCTTATAAAGATAGATAGTAATGCTTTTGGCTTAATTGGCCTATTTTGATCTCCATCAATTCCCCGCTAATCTTTGAATTTTACTTGATACTAAAGTCTGTACTTATACTTTGGTTTTAGTATTGTTGTGTTGCGGGGTTGGAAGTGACTCTATAGTCATGCTTTATTGGTTAACATGTTAATTAGTTTTTTGTGCCTTAAGATCCTAGTGCTTCCCCCAGATGCTCTCCGCCGTATCATGATGATATCCATTATGTGATGTCGTCAGTATTTTGATGATGATTATAATGACAAGAATGGAGCAGGCCATGCCTAGTAACCAAAGCCATATGCAAGTAAATCAAAATGTGAGAACAGAATTTGATCTGCCTGAAAATATTCGAGTGGTAAGCCTAACCTCTGATGATTTTATAGAAGCTAAAAGTGTTCTGTGTGCTGCTTACCGAGATGACCCCTTATATCGTTATATTTTTGATGACTCTGATCCACTATTTGACCAACGTATACGCTCTACAGTTCGGGAAGGTTTAAATCTTCACTTAAGGGACAATTTACCTGGGTATGGGGTTAAATATAAAAACCGCCTAGTGGCCGTGGCTTTTATTCGAGGGCCAGGCAAAAATAAAGATTTTGATCTAAGTAAAGAGTATCGATGGCATTTAGGTATGTATCTGACTGCAGGTTTTGGTGCTACGAGGCGTTTTCTACGCTACCGTCAAGAAGTACGTAAACTTTTACCAAGTAAAAGTCATAATCTGGTCGCGATGATGGCAGTGCATCCTGAATATCAGAATACAGGTTTAGGTATACACTTACTTAATCACCTGCATATGCAAACCCAGCGTCACCCGGATGCTCGTGGTTTCTGCGTGGACGCCAGCGTTATCCCAGCTAACCGATTGGAAGATCTACATGATTATCTGTGTGTCGATAGTTTTCAGCTGGGAGGCCATACCCGAAAAATTCTTTATCGAGAATCGACACCTGGCGTGCATTAAGCCATAAATTACCAGCATATCTGAAAATATCCCCTTCGTTTGATAATCAATGGCATCTAAAACCATTCTTTTATCGTATGTATTATTAAGTAGAGAATCTTGGCGTTTGATAGGGGGTATATCATGTGCGGCACACCAAAAATGTACAAGAGAACTAGAGCGGGTACGCGTAAGACATCTTCTCAATATTCTGCGCAGCAAGGTTGGGATGTTCTGGATAGCTATACTGCCTGTGCCAATGTTGTTTATGAAGAGCGAGAACGTAAGCGCAGGAAAAAACAGCAGGAACAACGAGAGCAGATGGAACAGTGCGAAAGTCGAGAGCCCCAAAGCAATATGGTTATAGGGAGCCAAAACACGCTAGAATTCATAGTGAAGGTAAAATATTTGTGGCCTCAGTGGGCCATGAGGCTGTTTTAATAGAGCTTGGTATCTGGCAATAAACTCCATTACTGGTTACTGAGCGAAAAATATTGAAGGAGTGATACAGTGGAAAAGGAAAGCTTCAGTCTGGGATTATGGTTAAACCGAGTACGTTATTCACTTTATAGCCCTATTTATGATGCCATCGTTTCTGCACTGCAAAACAGCCGTAGAGTAGCGATTAGTCGATTAGATATTCCTGCCAATGCAAAAATATTAATTGTGGGAGCCGGTACAGGTAAAGATCTGGAGTTATTACCTGAAGACGCTGAGATTACTGCTATTGATATTACTCCTGCTATGTTGCACAAGTTGGAAAAAGTGGCGAAAGATCAAGGACGTGAAGTAGCCACTGTTGTTATGGATGCTTCTGATCTTAAATATCCTGATGGGCAGTTTGATATTGTTTTACTGCATTTTATTCTTGCGGTTGTGCCTGATCCTGAAGGTTGTATTAAGGAAGCTAGTCGGGTTTTAACCTCAAATGGCCAGATATCCATCATGGATAAATTTGTGCCTGAGGGCCACTCTGCAAGTATTTTACGCAAACTATTGAACCAACTGACCCGTTTGCTGTTTTCTGATATTACTCGGACTGTAGAACCTTATCTCGATTTAGCCGATTTGAATAAATTATCTGATCAAGGTGTGTTTTTAGCCGGTCAATTTAGGCATATAGTGGCGGTTAAAGCTTAACTGTTAAAAATACACCCAGATACAAAATAATCTTGTTGGTAGGCTGAATATAGAGGACATATTTATGCAGAGACGCCAGTTTTTAACACTTCTGGGCTTAGCGCCTTTACTCATCCCTTTTAGTCAAACGGTGCTGGCTTTCAGCTCTAAAGAGTTTGAGGCCTACAAGGCGGATCAGAATACGGATTTTACTGATTATAAAAAACGTTATCATCAGGCCGTAGCAAGCTATAAAAAAGAATTGTTAAAGGATTGGCGTGAAGCAAAGCTTTCCAGCCAAAAAGAATTTGTACGTTACTCTCAGCAGCAAAAAACACGTACTAGTGTCGATTTTTCTAAAGAGACAATTGTTATTGAAGCTCATGCTGAAACACCTAAGATAGCGGGGGAGCGCATCAAGCAAGCGTTATCTGAATTAATTACGTTAGACACACTCAAAGCATTGAAAGAAGATCCTATTATTGCTTTGGTTGATAAGCCTATTGCTAGTAAACCCATCGTTAGTCAATCGATTGAGGATCAAGAGAGCTCTTATCAGGAGAATGAAAAGCCTCAGCCCTTTCCAATTATTGCTGATCTTTATCCCGAAAAGGATGTCGCTAAAATTCTAGCTCCAGCAAAAAAAGAGCTACTTATCGATAAAAAACCTATTGCCAAAGTCACGATTCAATTGCCCAGTGGCACAACTAAAAAGAAAGCAGAGCAGTTTTTGCCTTTTGCCGAAAAGTATGCGGTGAAAGAGGGAATTTCTGCAGCTCTTGTAATGTCTGTAATACATACAGAAAGCTATTTTAATCCTATGGCTCGCAGCCATGTGCCTGCCTTTGGTTTAATGCAAATTGTGCCTAAAAGTGCGGGGTTAGACGTTACACAGTATTTAGAAGGTAAATCTCGGTATTTAACACCAGAGGAACTGTATCAACCTGAAATGAATATTCAAATGGGCAGCGCTTATCTACATCTGTTGTATTATCGTTATATGAAAGCGATTAAAAATGAGCAGAGTCGATTTTATTGTTCAATTGCCGGGTATAATACAGGGCCGGGTAATGTAGCAAGAGCTTTTGTTAATAGCCGAAATATCTCAGCTGCAGCGGATGTTATTAACCAGCGCACTCCAAAGCAAGTCTATCAAGAGCTAATAACCTATCTACCTTATGGTGAAACCCGCGACTATTTGCAAAAAGTAAATAAGAGGATTGAACTTTACACCTGATATCAACCTAATCACGCGATTTTGAATGATCTAGAAACATAATGGATCATTCATCAATGGGTTATTCGTAGATAGGGTGGCCACTCTCTTCCATTAGACGAATCTGTTCCACATAGCTCTCTGGAATATCTGTTAGATTAACACCAAACTGATAGCCTAATCGATCCTGTAGTGGATTACAGTAGACTACTTGGCCTGTAAGAGAATAAGCCGTTAGGAGGCGGATATGTTTGCAAAAAACAGTGGCATTAATCACGCTGCCTTCACGGAGAGGTTGATCACAAATGACTTTAACACCACTAGCAGAAACATTGTGTACGCTTGCCTGATAGACCGTTGAAAATTCATTTTTGATCTGAGCTTTCCACATGACCTCAAATCTAGGCTCTCTACGTTGGGCTTTAGGCATATTGGCTCTGTACCATTTTTATAGTTTATTAATAACCTCCGATGTAACCCATTGCTATGGACAATAATAAGCCAATTAATAGCAATGGGTTACATATCAAAGGTAGATCTTTACTCAATATAACCAAAAAATACCTAACTGTCTGATATATCATGCGAACTAATTCGCAAAAGTGCTTTATTTAGGCGTAGTGCGACGTGAAATGCCGGCTTCTTCCATCATGCGAGTGGATATTTCTTCAATGGAAAAATGTGTGGTGTTGATATAGGAGATACCAAAGCGTTGGTACAACAGCTCTGCTTCAGCAACCTCTTGATCACACTGTTTCATTGAGGCATAGCGGCTATCGGGCTTTCTCTCATTACGAATGGCAGCTAGGCGCATAGGGTCAATCGTTAACCCATATAGCTTATGCTTATATGGACGCAGGGCTTTTGGTAATTCACCGTGTTCGAAATCTTCTTCTGTTAGTGGATAGTTGGCTGCCCGGATGCCAAATTGTAATGCCATATACAAACAAGTAGGTGTCTTACCACTCCGAGACGGGCCAATTAAGATGATATCGGCTTTATCGTAATGACGAGTACGTCCACCGTCATCGTTATCAATGGCGTAATGAACAGAATCAATTCGGTCCTTATAGACTTTGTCATCTTCGGTTATCGAGTGAGATTTACCTACGCTGTAAGACGACGCTGAGCCGAGCTCCTCTTCAAGAGGTGCTAAAAATGTTGAAAAGATATCCAATGTAAAAGCATTGGTGCCTTTCAGCGCGTTACGCACGGTTTCATCAACAATAGTGTCGATAACGACGGGGCGTATACCGTCAAGCTCCGCCACTTCATTGATTTGTGATACTAAACTTGTGGCTTTTTCAACGGTATCAACAAAGGGCTTAATGACATAAACAAACTCGGTATGTTCAAATTGGCCGAGAAGGCTTTGACCCAAGGCTTCAACAGTAATGCCGGTGCCATCGGAAATAAAAAAGGCGGTACGTTTCATAATCGTCTGCAACTTCATGGTATCATTAGGAAATTATTTCAATATTGTCGAATAATTGGTCTGAAAAGCAAGCGCAGGGGAGAATTAAGTTGAACGCATACATCGCGTGGTTCGATCAGCTTGGCATGCAGGATGTTGAGCATGTTGGCGGTAAAAACGCTTCACTTGGTGAAATGATCAGTAATTTGGCTGGGGCAGGTGTTTCTGTTCCCGGTGGTTTTGCAACCACAGCTCAAGCTTATCGTGAGTTTTTAGCTCATAACGGTTTGGCTGATCGCATTAACGCTGAATTAGAAAAGTTAGATGTCGATAACGTAAATGCTCTAACTAAAACAGGCGCTTTAATTCGTGGTTGGATTTTAGAAACGCCATTCCCACCTGCGTTAGAAACGGCCCTTGAAGAGGCTTATACGCAATTAAAAAATGGTAATGAGAATTTAAAAGTTGCAGTGCGTTCTTCTGCTACTGCAGAAGATCTACCGGATGCTTCTTTTGCGGGTCAGCAGGAAACCTTCCTGAATATCCAAGGTTTAGAACATATTCGTACGGCGGTAAAAGAGGTTTTTGCTTCTTTGTTTAATGACCGCGCTATTTCCTATCGTGAACACCAAGGGTTCGAACACTCCTTAGTTGCTCTGTCTGCGGGTATCCAGAAGATGGTACGCAGTGAGACAGGTTCCAGCGGTGTTATGTTTACCCTGGATACTGAATCTGGTTTCCGTGATGCTGTGTTTATTACTGCATCTTATGGTTTGGGTGAGACAGTGGTACAGGGGGCTGTAAACCCTGATGAGTTTTATGTCCATAAAACCACTCTAGCTGCAGGTCGTTTTGCTGTATTACGTCGTAATCTAGGCAGCAAAATGATCAAGATGATTTATGGTGAAGCCGCTGAGACAGGTAAATCAGTGGACACTGTTGATGTTGATCCTGCGGAACGTCGCCAATTCTGTATTTCTGATGAAGAAGTAATGGGTTTAGCCCGTCAGGCTGTGATTATTGAGCAGCACTATGGTCGCCCTATGGATATCGAGTGGGCTAAAGACGGTGATGATGGTCAGCTGTATATTGTTCAGGCTCGCCCGGAAACCGTTAAAAGCCGCAGTGATTCCAATGTCATGGAACGCTACTTGTTAAAAGAACGTGGTGACGTTCTGGTTGAAGGTCGTTCTATTGGTCAACGTATCGGTAAAGGCCCGGTTCGTGTGATTCAAGATACGGACGAGATGGATCAGGTTCAGCCCGGTGATGTTCTGGTAACGGATATGACCGACCCAGATTGGGAGCCGGTGATGAAGCGTGCTTCTGCCATCGTGACTAACCGTGGTGGCCGTACCTGTCATGCGGCGATTATTGCTCGCGAGTTGGGTATTCCTGCCGTTGTAGGTTGTGGTGATGCCACGGATCATCTGAAAGATGGTCAAGCGGTGACCGTATCCTGTGCGGAAGGTGATACAGGCTTTATCTACGACGGTGATCTGGACTTTGAGTTACTGACCAATAACGTCGATTCTATGCCCGATATTCCGTTCAAAATTATGATGAACGTGGGTAACCCGGATCGTGCCTTTAGTTTTGCTAGCTTGCCTAATGAAGGTATTGGCCTAGCGCGTTTAGAGTTTATTATCAATCGCATGATTGGTGTACACCCTAAAGCCCTGATGGACTTTGACTCCCTGTCTCCTGATTTGCAACGTAGCATTGGTAGCCGTATTGCCGGTTACGATAGCCCGGTTGATTTCTATGTGGATAAACTGGTTGAGGGTATTTCTACCTTGGCCGCGGCTTTTTATCCTAAGAAAGTTATCGTACGTCTGTCTGACTTTAAGTCGAACGAATACGGTAATCTGATTGGCGGTAAGCTGTACGAGCCTGCGGAAGAGAACCCTATGCTGGGTTTCCGTGGTGCCTCTCGTTATATCTCTGAGTCATTCCGTGGTTGTTTTGAGCTGGAGTGTCGCGCACTGAAAAAAGTACGTGATGAGATGGGCCTGACTAATATCGAGATCATGGTACCCTTTGTTCGTACGCCAGGTGAAGCCCGTGAAGTTATTGATCTGCTTGCAGAAAATGGCCTAAAGCGTGGTGTAAATGACCTACGTGTGATCATGATGTGTGAACTGCCAGCTAACGCTCTATTGGCGGATGAGTTCCTAGAATACTTTGATGGTTTCTCTATCGGTTCCAATGATCTGACTCAGCTGACTCTTGGTCTAGATCGTGATTCAGGTATTGTGGCTCATCTGTTTGATGAACGTAACCCAGCGATTAAAGCGCTGCTGCATATGGCGATTAGCGCCTGTAAGAAGGCGAACAAATACGTCGGTATTTGCGGCCAGGGGCCATCGGATCACCCTGATCTGGCTAAATGGCTGATGGATGAAGGTATTGATAGCGTATCTCTTAACCCGGATGCAGTAATGGAAACTTGGTTTATGCTGGCTGATAAGAAGTAATTAACCCTACTTTTTAGTAAGTGCTTAACCAGTAAAAAGCCGATACAGGCATTGTCTGTATCGGCTTTTTTTATTGCTGAAAAGGGGAACTAATAGGTGTGGCTCATTAACGCTTTGTAAACACAGGTGATTTAAAAAACTGATACAATCTATGGATAATATGTTTCAACAGGGATGACTACCTATGAAAAGCTTTGTTCGTTCTGCTTCAATATCCATTGTGTTGCTTGGGTTGACAGCCTGCGGTGGTAGCTCAAGCAGTTCCAGTGATGATGATAAAGAAACCAATTCATCTGCTCAAATTTCATCTGATAATCGTAATGATCTAGCTTATGCGGCTTTTACGGTGATATCTAATAGTATTATTCAACAACAATTTAGTGCCGTTAACCCATTTTCAATTCTAGAATTTGCTTTAGGTCTACCTTTTGGCGTTGCAGTCGAGAGCCCATTGACTCCCTTCCAACAAGATCTAGCACGCCTTGGTAACTTTATTACAGATACAAGCCAAGCAAACTTATCAAATTTACCCGTGGGTATTAATGAATCCTTTTCTACCGACGGTGATTGCGGTGGTGAGGCAACTTTCTCGGTTGATGGTGATGATATTAGTGCTACTTTTCAAAACTACTGCAGTGATAATGGACTTTGGAGTAGTGATGAGACTTTGAATGGTTCTGTTAATGTGACGGTCAAAGAAGCTGATTCTGTTGTAACATCTTCTATGCAGTTTGATGATTTTTCAGTCAACGCTAATAATGACACAATTGTAGTCGATGGTTCATTTGTCACTGCCATTGGTTCTGGTAGCAGTGTTATCACAACGATTTTGAGTGTTAGTGAAAATGATAAAACAGAAAGTTTAAACAGTAGTTTAAGCTGTGATGGTGATGATAGCTGTACAACGGCTGCAGTGTATGTGAATGCTGAGGGCAAGGAGTACGAGGTTGAAGAGCTATCGATCAGTACAGCCGATGATGTTTACAATATTACTGCCAAGGTAAAAGATCCGGATCATGGTTCTTTTTCTTTAGAGGCGCAGGATGTTAAATCTTGTAGCGGCAATGGTAAATTAGAGTCAGGTCATATCGAGCTGGCAGATGATGATGATAGCTTAAACGTTGATTTTAATGGTGATTGTTCGACAATGCAGGTGAATTATAACGGCATTGCAGTAACACTCGATCAGTAATTTCTTCTCTTATTTATAAGCGCTTGCTTGTGATCTTTTAAGCATTCTACATATTGTTCCCACATTTTTGTGGGAACAGATGCGATCTCCCAAACAGGAACTTATTTTGGTTATTTTGCGCGTTTGTTTGAGATCATTTCTGACCTTTTTTCTCCCTTTTTTTAGTTCTATTCTTTATTCGTTGAGCTGCAGTGCGGAAACTAAAAGCAGTCAGGTTTCTCTGAGTTATGGTGTAAGAAATCTTCTCTATCAAGAGTTCAGTGATGGCGGATCAGAACTAGATCGTGAATCAGGGAATTTACAGGTAGCAGGTTTATCTTGGCGTCAGTCGATAAACGCTCATCATAAATTGATCTTATCCGCTGAATATCAAAACGCCATACTAGATTACAAGGGACATACTCAGTCGGGCACACCTCATATTACCAATACAGAGGAAACCATGAAGCAGTATGTTATTGGCTGGCAGTGGCAACCGGAATGGTTTGGAACGTATTTCTCAGCGATTAACTGGCAATCCTTTTATTGGAGCAGAGGGATTCAACCTAATAACGGAGTGTTAGGTCTGAAGGAAGCTTATGACTGGCAAGGACTCGAAGGTGCTGTTGGTCGTTATTGGTCAGTAGGGCCGTTGAGTTTATCTGCTCAGCTTCGTTTGTCGTATTTATTTAATGGCCAGCTAAAAATTGATATGAATGATTTGGGCTATGGCCACGTTTATATTAAGCTACCTGATGCTTATGCCTATGGTTTAACCTTCGATGGACAGTTACCAATTACAGATGGACTGCTTTTAGGCTTAAAATATAAATATGATAATCGTCATTTTTCTAAAAGTGAAAAATCTCTTGTTACGAAAGGCTTTAGCACTCTGAACTTACATCAACCGGAGAATCATGCTCAAAGTCATTATCTCGCCATTGCCCTGTCTTATTCGTTTTAATGCCGAATTGTTTTTCATATCTTTGATTGTTAAATATCTAAATTATAATATCAGGATATGATGTTGTGATATCGATTGGGTTGTCACGGTGAAATTGAAAGCTTGCCTGTACCATTGGTATCTGATGGGTTATTTTTTGCCTTTTCAAAAAAATCTGAGCATGCAAAGTATCGCTTACAACTAGAAGAGGGTATTGAAAAGCTGCGCAAAGATGGCACTGTGGAGCGTTTAGTTGAAAAATATACTCAGCGTTACATTGATTCAAAATAGGTTTCTATCTGTCTTTTGGCTTATGCATAGGTAGCCCATCGTTAAGTTTTAGCCAGCCCTTGGCGATACGCACCGTTATCCATATGGCATTCAGCAATAAAATAAAGTAACCCACGATAAAAATAGACGAAACAATACCTATCCCCGTCCATATTAAACCGTACCAGAAGGTATTCAGTTGCCATTTGAAATGAGACTCTAGCCAGCAGCCCTTTATCTCTTCTCGTTTTGCATAGTTGATATAGAGACCTGCCAACATTGGAAAAAAGGCAGCAAAAGATAGCATTTGTAGCAAATAGACCATCGCCACAATTCTTTTTAAACGTTTAAGCTCTTCCGGCCCCTTGATCGGTTCCTGATTATAGACATCCTGTTCTGGCATAAAAGCTCCTTTCTCTATCACTAGATTCAATATAGTTGATTCAAATACATTCAGTGACTGAAGAGAGGAGCCAAATACCAATATTGATTCGTCTATACTGAAAATCAGGCTTTGATCAGGAGCGGTGCTATGTTCCGTTTTATTACCGGGCTGATATTATTCTGGTTTGTTCTTTTACGCTGCGCTGCTGCAGAAGACATACCCGACAGGACGTACTGGCGAGTAGCGCTTATCGATCGCTTTTATCCCGGTTCATCGCTGTCATTAGAAGACTTGAATCAGCAGAGAGTCTTGTACGGTTTATTGGATTTGGATTCGGATGATTTACCAGAGCCTTATTATCATGGCGATTTAGTACAGATTATCGCTCAGCATCCCAAACTTATTTTCCTTCGATATCCAATCACTGCACGACATGGGCCACTAGAAGAAATATTGCTTCGTTTACAACAGATACGATTACGCTTCACGAATTATTCAATAGATGCTTTGCTCTTGTCATGGGAATCATCCAGTTTGATCAGTGCCTTTGAAAAACCATTAAAACCTGAAAATGCTAAGCACTATAAGGCGTTAGTGCGGGATTGGGGGAAATCTTCAAAGGTTTGGTATATTAGCTGGCAAATCATTCAACAGCTTGAATGGCTAACAAAGCAAGGTGTCCAAGTCTTTACTATTGCAGGGAATGGTGGACGGGGCATGGTGAATACATTTTCTTTTGCTCAGGGCGTGATAACGGTAGGAGCCATAGAACCAGAGTTGCAACATTTTGTCGCTAATAACGCTTTTGTCGACGAGTATGCATCGGCAGCCTATGAGCCGAAACGTTTGGATAATTTAGCGGGAGAGGCTATAGGCTATGACCTTGATCGTGATAATTGTGTCGATATCCCCTTGCGCCAACTTAGTAACTTTCAGCCAGAACATACGGATTATTCCAGGAACCCATGGCCGATCTTAAAGGGATCATCGTTTGCAGCCCCGGCAGCTCTGAAGGCCCACTTTATAGCGTCATCAGCAGCCTCAACAGATTGTTGAGACTGGCAATGTTTTACCCTTATGTCGGAGATAGAGAGTTTTAGAGATAGAGTCGTTATCGTTCAATAAGAGGGCAGGTTTATCGATCCATCATATTCTGCCGACTCAACAGGCTAGCTTCTCAGTCGATTTAGCTATCAAAAAGATCCAGATAACTACTAGCAATATTTCCATTTTGAGAGAAGTTTAAGAGGTTAGGGAATATCTCCTGCATGTCACTATCATTGACTCCCCACCATTTGCAAACAGAAGCACAGACTTGGTCATAAGCTGTAGTTGGTAGGATTCGTCCTTTACTGGAGACATCATCGTTAGACCCTAAGGCCAGATCAGGAAGCTGTCCTACCATGCGATTGTTATTCAGTGCTCCCCCCATAACAAATTGTTGTGAGCCCCAGGCGTGATCTGTACCGTCACCATTACTTCTTACTGTTCGGCCAAAATCAGAACTGCTCATCAGAGTCACATTATCTGCAAGCCCTTGACTCTCCATCGCTCGCTGGAATTTGTCCAGACCCATACTTAAACCTCGAAGCAGGGAGGCATGTTTATTCGCTTGTCCGCTATGAGTGTCAAATCCGCCCATTTGGATATAGAAAATTTGTCTCTTCGCTCCAAAGCCCCCCTCTGCAGAAGATTTAGCACTGAGAGTGATCATTTTGGCTAAAGACTCCATCTGCTTGATGAGTTTGTCATCGCTACCTCCAGGCAGTTCTGTTGCCTTGCCTTCATTATCTGGTGAGCTGAACAAAGCATTACCGTATGCATCCGTCACGCCAGTGAAGAGATCCCCGGCATTATCCAAAGTGTCGCTAATGGCGTAGAGCTTATTGTAGGCATTGCTGTTCATGCGGCGAAACAAACGAGTGAAAATATCACCTTCATTTTGATTATTGAGGGCTTGGAAAGCATCGCCAAACCCGTAACGGGATGAATCGTTATCCTGATTGGCATGTTTATGGACAATCATTTTTCCGGTAGGTAGTACCAATCCGCTACTGTCATTACCCATAAGCAGTCTATTGTTACCGCCATATGATATCGACATATTAATAATGGAGTTGCCATTAACTGTTTGCTCATAACTCCATTTATCGACAATGCGTCCGCCCCAACCCATTAAGTAGAGGTCATCGCCTTTGCCGGTTTGTATCATGCGACGTTGATTGTTATGGGAAAAGAGAAAAGGTGGACGATCGTTAGGACTATCTTGATAGAGAGATTTATCTATTGGTTTAACCAAGGTGCCGACATTAGCAATGATCGAGCACTTATCATCTTCAATAAGTTTGGCTAGTTCTGGCATGACGCTATTGATACCGGCAGGAATACCTTTGTGGTTCAGAGGAAAGTGGCCAAAACGATAAGCTCCAATATTTGTTCCTGTTCCAACTGTGGCGGATGCATAGGGGTTAGTAGTTAATTGATCGCCTGAATAATATTGCTGAATGTCTAAGGGGTTGTTGTTAACCAGAATATCTTGATACCTAGTTTCATTTATTCCACGGGCAGTACTGTAGTTATCATAATTGAAACCGTTTTCACCAGACTCTGATGTCGGTATCAACATATTAAGGCTATCGTTGCCACCTTGAAGCATAAGCACTACGATGGCTTTATAGTCTTCAAATTCTTCAGTTTGTGTTGTATTAGCCATGAGTAGGCTAGGGTTAATGAAAGAGGCCGTACCTAGCAGGCCCGTTACTTTGGCAGATTGGCGTAAAAAATCACGTCGGCTTTGTTTAATCACAATCGACTCCTTATATCTGCACATTGAATTCGGCACTGGTGACTACCAGCAATACGGCTTCTTGTACTAAAAAGATGGCATTGCGCTCAGCTTTTCTATGGCGGACGTTTTGTAGAGCTTGTTTCATAATATTAAGGCTTTTCGAGTTTAAACGCCCTTCTACTAAACGCATGTTTAGCTCATTAAGCAGAGCATCAATTGCAAGGCTTTTTTGTTCAGTATTGTGTACCTGGCTTAGATCATTTCCCAGTGCGGATACAAATACTTCATAAGCCGGTTTAAGATCGATTAACAGATTGTTCTTGAAAGGTTTTGTTGCTTTTTCAAAGTCAGGATACATCACGCCATTTTCAGGCTCTGGTTTGCCTCTGTGGACCTTTTCTCGTACTTCTCTGGCTCGTAATAGTCGATCATAAAAATTAAAACTGACCGCTAGATTTTTCTCGTTTAACTCCTGAGTTTCAGGTGCTAATAAACCAGCAGAGGTGAACTCATCATCATTCGGCGCAAACTCAGCTTCATAATAGTTAAATACTGTGGGAGATCGGGTGAAGAAGTTGCCGAAATAACGAGTATAGGCATATGGTCCTGTTTCTACGGTATCAAAGGCCCTAAATAATTGAGCCATAGCATGACGTGGACTTTTTATTTTGCCAAAGTAGCTATTGCCATTGTGTTTTGGATCTAATGCTTCTGGATCTAAAAGAACAGCAGTGAGTGTGGCGCCTAGGTCTCCGCGCAGTCCGTCACTATTCGCCATAAAGGCTTGGCTTACCCTTTGAACGTAGGCAGGGCTTGGATTAGATGTAACAAAGTGGCGGATGAGGTGTTTGGCCATCATTACCGGAGTATTAGGGTGTTGAGACAGTAGCTCTACTGCTTGTTTTAGATCATCCTCGCAGCTTTGTCCGCTTGGGAATGTTTGTCCAAGAATCACCTTACTGTCCATATCATGGTATTCGTTATGGCATTCCATAAAGCCTGCGAGATGTGTACCTTTTGCTCGTACTTTACCAAAGCGTTTTGCGGCACCGGGTAAGACAGGGATAGACCATCCTGTCATCACGCGAGCCATCTCTTCGATATCTTCCTGAGTATAGGTCGGAATAAGGTTGCCCTGAGCATCCAGCTTAGAACTGCCGTCTGGATTAAGTTCATACAGGCCAATACTAAATAACTGCATAATCTCACGAGCGTAATTCTCATCCGGCGTTCGGCTACCATCATCACTGGCTTTTTGATTACCTTGATGACTTAACCATAATCCCATGGCGACTGTGCGGCTCGCATCGTATAGAAGGTTTTCATAATTGCCAAAAGCATTTCTAGCCAAGACATCCATGTAATGGGCGATTGCATCGGCACGCTTTCCTAGTATTGCCGCACTAGAACCTACCACCAGCATCTCATTCAGGGCTAAAGCCATTTTCTGTCGTACTTGATCCGGGCTATATAAAACAATCTGCCAAAGAGAATCCAGTTGCGCCCAGCGTAGCTGTCCGGATTGATAGGCTATCTGTGCCAGCAAGGTGTCTGATTCCGGATAGTGATACTGACCTGCTGTATAGCCGGTAGAGTCCGTTAGCCCTCGAAATTTACTGTATTCGAATAGATAATCCAGATGGGATCGAGTACCTGGGGTCGGAGATTGGGCATAAGCCGAGGGCATCATCATTTGCTGTGACAGCCAAGCGTCTCTGCCCATCGATATTAAAGTTGCCACAGAGCTATCGTTAGGTCCCATAGTGGCTTGTACTAGAAAACGACGGGCTTGAGTTTCATCGAGTGGGAATGGTTCCTGAACAAAGGATTCGGATGATTGAATAGATTCAGCGGCAAAGGCATTTGACGCGTTGCCTGCTGTCATTATAGGCAGAGAAAAAATAACACCTAGGCAAATATCGCGATAAGGAAACTTGATCATATTGGCGACTCATCTCGCAAGGTTGAGTCTTCATATTAGCGAAAATGATAGTGCCAATCCTGCTGTTTTGCATTAATCCAACGCACCGTGACAATCAATGTAAATGATTTACGGTTTGGCATCTAACGCATTGTTTTGTTACACAAAAATCCAAGAATTTATACCAGATATTACGGAATAAGACGCGATGAACGCTGTTTTTGGTAATATTTTTAGCAAGAGAAGTAGAAGATATCTTTGGTTTTCGATCTGTAAATTAATAGGAAGGTGCTTATGTTTACTGGCTTACAGGCATAATCTGTAATTCTGTTAAACCTAGTTAAATTTTATATTTATCCTCAAATAATAAAAATGTAGATATTTTTTCTCTTTGAATATATTATTCGTTTTGCAACTAGCTTACCGGCAACAAAAGAGTGGTAAGACAAACTAAAAGTCCTGAATTGGCATAAGTGATTTAGGGCGGAAAAGGGTTTTACACGATGTGTTGAAATAGGCTGTCGGCTAACAGCTTTAACAC
>JAKZRG010000069.1:0-78711 GCA_047518265.1 Oceanospirillum sp. | reverse complement strand
CCAGTCGAAGATAATGTCTTTCCAATGTTGACGCTGTTGGACGAGATTACGTTTAGACATCATGACTTCCTTTTAAATGAGAAGTCATGACGGTAAATGATGGAGATCGGCATTAGTAGGTGGGGAGAAAAGACCGCTTACAAAGGAACACACCGCTAATAATAAAGCCCGGAGTTTGGCCTAACCTCGGAACCAAAACAGCTTCTCGTAGCGCGCCATTTACTATAGCAAGTAGCAATATTCCTAGCCAAATAACTAATAATTTAATGAGTATACGGAATGCCATGGTTCGGCCTTTATCGCCTAACACTTTTCTCACAGGAAAATTGCGAGCGTAGCGAGTAATTTTTCCGCGTGCAGCATGCTTGTTATACGACACCCAATGAGTCAATCTAAATTTACACTCACACAACTATCAAAGTAGTTCGATATATTTTTTACTTCGCCTAAATCATCGAGAAGTCGTACACAGCGCAAGTTTTTCTTAGCCCTAGAGCATGCTACATAAAATAGTTTTTTAGTTAAGGCTTGCCTAGACGGATTATCGTCTTCCGCCCTAAAACAGCTTCCAAAATCGTACTTGTTCCAATTAAACTCATCTAAAACCACAACTACATTTTCGATGCCAGTTCCTTTGGTTTTATGCATCGTCATGAAGTTGCTGTCGTCATTCTCATATTTGAAAAAAGCCAATACCTCTTTAAGCTTTATATCTTTTCCAAATAATCCTGCAAAGAATGCTTCGCTTTGAACATCCTTTTTGAGCTGTTCGTATCGCTCCTCTACGACTTCAGCAGCCAAGTCAACGTCATCATTTGCAGCAAGATAATCACACATCTGCTTTTTCGTATTACATCCATGTTCTAGTAAATTTTTGAAAGCACTAAAGCTAGTGTCTTCAGCAAAATGCTCAAGCTCTCTATCTCGGCGCGTAAGATAAGATTTATGACTATCTGACAATGAGATTAACCCTGCATTAATAGCCTGTTCCATAACAGCATATGCCGCTTCATCAGACATTGAAAACTCTTCGAGCATGCTATATAGCTCTCTTTTATCTTGTTTATTTTCGATAACAAACCCTTGTTTTTTCAACAATCCTATTAGCTTGTTGTATGATCGAATGTCTTCAGAAGATCTATCGAAAAGCTGGAGTATTTCGGATAGCTGGCCAAATTGCAGTCTATCAAGCTGTTTTTTTATTTCCTCTCTTGTATCGCGAAACTTAGCGTCAAAAAGGTCATACAAATTACCAAAATTAGCATCACGAGCAACCGACTTGTTTGGCAGTTTTAGTAACACATGCTCCCCAATATCAGCTTGAGCAAAAGATGTTATCTCCTCCAATCTACGAGATAGATCAAGCTTATATTCCTCTATTTCCAGATCAAATTTTTCCTTATCAATCAGATACGCACTCCTAACCTCATCAGAATCTCCCTTTTTTGGTGAAGTAGGCTTTTCTGGTGCTGGAGGCTTAATTGAATAGTAAAAGGTTACTTCTCCCTCCCGCTCTTCTGGCTCTTCTAATTTTCCATCAACTTTCTTTAAACCGACTTTTTGAACCAAGCCATCAGAACGAAATTTATTGGCGACGTCAATTACTTGTGGTGAGCATCGATAATTATCTTCCTTTTCAATTAATGTTAAGCGCCCATCGTCAATAAATCTTGTTGCCGAACCTATACCATCATCGTAAATTGCTTGCTCACTATCGCCGAATAGACCGACAGTAAGCCCATCATCAGGAGTAGAGTAAATTAGAGAGTCAATTATCTTTTCATCTGTATCCTGATACTCATCGATAAATATACAGTCATATTTATCACGAACTATTTTTCCGATATTGGAATAGTTTGAAAATAATAGTGCTGCTATTTTAATTAGGCCGTCATGACCAAAAGTGGCATTTTTAAAACTATCGAATGGAGTGTCATTATAAGTAACATTTTTGTAATGATGCTGCATGATAGACTCTCTCACCGCATCATTTAGCTTTTCAATTCCAGCGTTTAATGCCGCGTTAAACGAACTAGGGTCTTTGTCGTATTCACGCTTCCCTGTAACTTTCTCAGTATTCTCCTGAAGCACGATTGAACGTCTACTAGCCAAAGTTTCGTGTAATGCTTTGTATCTCTTGTGCTCTCCAGTTTTTCTAGCCTTATCATCTCCCCCGTAATGATCAATACATAGTTCCTCGAATAAAGGAAGAGAGAACAGCTCAGGGAGATATTCAAGTAGATTACGCTTGTACGGCTTAACAAGACCACCAACAAACGAATGAATAGTAGATACTTCAACTCCTGAACCAACACGGTCAATTATTTCATCAGCAGCCTTATTGGTATGAGTAATACAAGCAATTTTCTTGCTGGGAAACTTTTCGGTACAAAAGCTAACCGTTCGTTTCAATGTCTCTGTCTTACCGCTGCCAGCACCACCCTGTAAAACAAAGGATTGTTTATTCCCTATACATTCTTTTATTTTCTCTAAGGGGTCACTTACTGGCTGATCCATCTTAGTCCCTCTTTGATGTATTCAGGTGAAACCCAATTAGCTTTGCCTATTAAAGCCAAATAAAGAACTGAGGCGGCAAAGTCCGACTTTTTATCAAGGACACGATCTGTTAATTCAAATATTTCCGATGTTTCTATTTCTTCTAGATTGGCTTTATTCCTTAGCCCAAGAAGTTCACTATTTTCACTTAGCATTTTTAATTCAGATTTATTTGAATTAAAAAATGCGTCTTCAAAAGATCTTGCTTGATATCCGTGTTCTTCCGTTTGATACACAACTTTAACACCGCCTTCAGAATTCTCTATATTTTTGCTCTTTAGCTTCCTAAACCAATCTGGGAAATCTGCGTCACTTATATCAGGAGAAGAAAAGAAGTGTTTCAACGTTTCATTGCTGGTATGAGTAGATTCGGAAACCGGGCACGCAACATATGAAGCTCTATCATTTCCGGATTTATCTTTTTTTATTTCTTTTTTCGTTGAATCCAAATCGGTAATAATTAATGATTTGACACCAATAAAATCTAAGAACGGAGCAAAAGCTTTTGCATTGGCACCAGCTTCAATTATTGATATATTTTGTGAGGATATTGGACTTCCAGCGTCACCACAATTCTCATCGTGCTTCCTTATAAACAAAGGAAGAAGAATTCTCTCCGTTGTACCTTCAATAAAAATTGCTTTATCTGCAAAGAATAATTCCGCATTTTGTATTTTCAGATATTGTTCTAAAAACTGGTATAATTTTGCCCCCTCCTCGCCTTGCTCTGATTTATATCTAGTGGCAAGTTCGGTATGGAAGTTCTTAAACTTAACATTCAGGTCTTCACCCTTAAAAAGGTATCGGATATTTTCGAAATCTGAATTAGCAACTATATAAGAAGAATGGGTAGTAATTACAGCTTGCAAACCTTGTATATCGTTTACCACCTCTCGAATCTTTTTCGAAAAAACCGATTGCATTTGAGGATGAGTATGTGCCTCAGGCTCTTCAATAAACAATAAATTAATATCCGCAGAGGAAGCTTCAAATTCCTGCTTCACCATCTCAATTTTAAGCAATAGATAGAGAATATTTAAATAGCCAAGACCATTGAGGTTTTCAGGAAGATGATCCTCTGATGTTCCATAAATAACCTTTGAAGAAGAGCCTATAAGCGAGCTAGCCTCAATATCTGAAATCACTTTTAAACCATCTAGATCAAGAAAGTTTGCTGCGCTTGACAGAAAGCCACTGAAAACCTCAGAGTACTGCGTCTCTAAACTTTCATCTATATCAATCAGTGCGGATCTAACATGCTCTAAACGCTCATCATCTGTTTCATTCAATTTCTTGAAAAACTGGGTCGTAACCCCGGATAACGGGCTTTTACCAGCTTCGTCTGAGCTGGCAACGTTTCGTCTAGCGTGTATTACCTGAAAATTAATGAAATTTGAAACAACTTTGAACTCTTTTTCCTCTAATTCATCCCTTTTCTCAAGGTAATACGGCCTTTCACCCTCATAGCCAGAGTCATCATAGGCATATATTGTTGTTTTTATAAACTTACTGACATTTCTTTCGATAAAGCTTCTTTTTTCAGCAAGATACTTATCTTCTTCAACGCCATCTTTTTTTTCTGGAATCCGACTCAGCAAGCCATCACGATCTATACGAGCTTCGAACATTATGTTGATGATTGATTTTTCTGGGTCTAAATCCAGCATGAAATCAGAAATATTCTTTAGATTGTCTTCGTCTGTATATTCCACAGAGATACATAGTCTTATGCTCAACTCATCTACATCCGTTTCTTCAGAAATTCCGTAAAGCTTACCCCTGCTAGCAACTGGCAAATCACTAAAACTAAATGAAGGGTTTGGCTTGGATAGAAACTTCTCTAGCAAGACTACAAATGATGTTTTACCCGTATTATTTTTTCCTACAACCAGAGTTAGGCCATCAGTCATATCCAAAGCGCTATCTTGAAGCAGTCGAAAATTTTCAACCTTTATACTCTTTATTCTCATTATCCCCTCAACATTTGTCGCTGCTAATATAAAATTACTTTTTTACTTTAGAGCCTGAGTCGCTCCTCAGTCATCACTCAATGAGCAATGTAAGCTTGAAACCGGTTCTAGTTCAGCTCTGTAAACGCCGCCATCAACTGCGTGACAGGTTGCGGAGTCAGATTGCATGGCCTTGTTATGCCGCTTCCTCGTGACAAACCTGCTTAGTCAATGAAAGAATAAACGTCTCTATAATTTCTAAGCAGTTATTCAAGTATTCTGGTGTTACCTTCAATTCCTTTCCTCTTACAAGCTCTAACCCACTTGTAGAGCCAATAATATTCACAAGCTTATTCGATGATTTTGTAGCTTCTAAGCTACCTGCAGCATGAGATAAACTATTTCTGACAGAGTTAAAATTTAGCAAGAACCCCCATTCAGTCTTTATAGAGGAAAAATCTATACTATGGACTTTTTCAAGATACTCTTTGGACCTAACAATACCATTTCCCTTGAAATCTATAGGCTTAATATTTGTACTGGTGATCATCTCAACTTTCTCACAAATATCATTTAACATAAACTCTAAAAAAGTGTATATCGTTACTACAGCAGATCTCGTAAATATATCAAGATGCCGCTCGTAACCAAGCCTAAAAAGTAGGCCATGCATGATATTATGTGAATCACTGCTATCTTCCTCTTTTTCTCCTTCCTTTTGATCTAACAATCTAGCTTTGTCAGCTTCCAAAAAGTCATCTATCTTTGTTACATAATCAGATAGATCCTTAATATCATTTTTAACTTTACTATCAAAATAAATTGTTAATATTTTCTGACTTGAAATATTTTCTTTGGGAACTATCATAATTCTCTCCAATGATGAGTGGCTAACAGCTTAATATCACGCAAGCTCGGTCTTACAATCTAATACATTGATACGATCTAGCTGCAACCTATTGTTTTGAAAAACAACTAGGCCATTCCTAACCTTATGGTTTCAGACAACCAAGCTTGCTTGTTATACCTAATCACCGCGCATTGATATTTCCAATCAGATCAATCGTAACTAATTGATTCAATTTACTTTGAAAAAATCCGACACTTAACCTACCAGAATTATTCCTCTAGCCCACCTAGGGTGATCCCTAGTTTTTAAGGTTTTTCTGATATAAATCAGTCTAATAGGCTGTTCTGGTGAGGGTTTGGCTATTGAGTGGGGTTTAGGGCTGTTTTTTTCGGTGCTGCTAGCCGCATTTTCTTTGAATCTTCTGGGCGCTTCCCCATCGATTCTTACATCTTTCTGACATTTACGACGGGATCAGTCGGTACTCTTCCCTGACAAGCGATTAAACGAGCAAGTGGCAAAACTGAGTCTTCTTATATTTTGATTTGGCTGTGTTGGTGTGTTCGCGGATGCGCCTCTGGCTTATCCACGCTACTTGTGACGTTTGTCTGCAAAATAGCGACGTTTGGCGCTTATTTTTAATATGTTACAAAGTTTAAACCACAGGATGGGCTGTTGATGTTGGGTATGTTTTCTGAATATGCGGTGACGTATTTATGGGTGCTGGGGTCTATTACGACGGTGGCTTTTGCGATTCCTTTGTTTGTTGTGCCGATGTTTTGGGCTAAGAATATGCTTTGGCATTTGCCGGTGGAGAGGGATTTGGCGGTTTATTTTGGCCGTTGTGTTGGGGCGTTTGTGCTTGTGGTGGAGTACTTTATTTTTAAGGCGGCTTATACGGGGGTTGGGATTGGTTTTACTTTTGAGATGCTGTCGGTGGTGTTTTCTTTAATGCTGGTGGTGCATATCTATGGTGCGATTCGTGGTATTCAGCCTATTACGGAGACTTTGGAGATCGGTCTTTGGTTGGCGCTTTTGGCCATTAATTATCTGTGTTATCCGGTTTAAAGGGTGGTGATTATGTGGGGGGTTAAGCCTTTTCAGTGCATCTTAGGTTTGCGGGTTAATTCGCTAAGTCAGGGTCTATCTTTAACACTTGGCCCGGCTATTGACTGGCTGGTGTTTTGCTGGCGGGTTCTTTTGTGGCAGATGTTTTGGCAACGGCTGACTAAACGTTGGAATAGGTTTGTTTGGTTATGGGCTTTGATCTGTTTGTTTAGCGTAAGTCCTCTTTATGCGGATACTGCCTTTGATAACGATGCTGTCTCTTCTACTGGCACTGTCTTTAATGACGATACGACCTCTTCTACCGATCATGCCTTTGAATCTGAAGACGATATCTTTGAGCCTGAAGACGAGGTTCAAGAAACCAGTGATTTAGCTTATACCGCTTGGATTGACAGTGATAAGCGTATGAAGTGCCTTTACGGTTATGCGGCGGATAAAACCGGGGATCATCAGGCGGCGATCCGTATTTTTGAAGATTGTATTGAGCGCTGGAACGATGTGTATTCCATGCTTTGGCTGGCTCAGATTTATGAAGCAGGCGTTAGTGTTAAAAAAGACCTCCCTAAGTCTACAGCACTAATGAAGCGTGGTGCCCTTTCACAAGATGAGGCAGGATATTCCAGTCTTGCCCGTTATCATTATGGTATTGCGTTGTATGAGGGGGTTGGTACGGAGAAGAACCTTGCCTCTGCGGTGGTATTTCTACGACAGGCTGGGAATGAGGGTATTACCGAGGCTTGCGAGTACTTACAACAACGGGGTTATCTTTGTGAAGGGCCAAGTGAGGATACTAAGCCCTAGAATTTCTTGTAAGCGATTAGGCAAACGCTTTTATATTCTCATTCAGGAGTGATAGGACATTCGCGGATGCGCCTCTGGCTTATCCACGCTACATGTATCGGTTATTCTGTAGAAAAACGTATGCCCTAGTGCTTATACCGAGCTCTATAGGTGATCATGATAAGTGATAGGCATTTAATGAAAAGGACGCATTCTGTTACTTGGCATTTACTGTTTCTGGTTTTGATTCCTGTTTTGTTGATTTCGGTTTTAGGCATTAGGGCGTTAAACCATGAGCAGGCCGCTAGGAGTTTAGAGCAACAAGCCCTTATTCAGCAGCGATTAACCCAATTAGCTCAGAATATTAACCTAGAGTTAGGTCAATCCCGCCAACAATGGCAGAACAGAATTCTTGCGACCAAGGGTGACTCTGACCGATTAAGAGATCTAGTATTGCTTCGTGAAGGGGTTGATCTGATTCTGGTATTTACCCCTTCCGGTGAGCAAGAGTTTCCTCCCGAGAAGTCTGTCTCTGCTTTATTTGCTGAAAAGCGTTTATTGCTCAGACATCAGGCGCAGGTTGCAGGATTAGTGGAACGTTTACAGGCCAGTCATCAAGAGCAGTTATCGTCGGTGAACACAACATCTGGCAGTGGCTTGATGAATTGCTGGCAAGATAAGAAGATTTTCTGCACCCTCTATAGCGCTCAATGGCTGGAACAACAATTACAACGCTCTCTGAGTAATACGTTGCAAAGTCCATTTGACGGGTCATTGGAGCTTATGGGTTTGTGGATTACTCGCCAGACGGTGACGCCTTCTTTCCTGTATTACCCTTTAACAAAACCTTTGGATGGTTGGTATCTTGGTTATCAAGAACCTCGTCACAATTTAAGCCAAAACGCTCTTTATCCCGCCTATCTTGCGGTTTTATCCCCTATTGTTTTATTGGTGTGTGGTTTGGGCTTTCAGCTCTATCTTAAACATCAACACCAAGATCGAAGCTTACAACAGCGGACTATTTTTACGGCTCAGCTGGCCCATGAGTTTCGCACTCCGCTGACTAATCTTCGTCTTTATAGTGATCTAATCCGACAAGCCTCAGACACGGATGAACGACAGCAATATTGTGATGTTTTGGATATGGAAAGCCAGCGACTTAATCGGCTGGTGGATAACGCTATTCTACTGTTTCAGCCGGATCAACCCACAGCGGTATCTCAAATCAATAGGTCGCCAGATACGCTTATTACAGAAGCACTAAAGGCCTTTCAACCGGCTTTAGCCTTGGAAAATATCCGTGTATCACTTCAACTGGATACGCCGGTTATGGCTGGTTTTAATCAATTAGCCCTGCAATGCACCTTAAATAACTTGTTAGATAACGTCTGTAAATACGCCTCTGATAGCCATGTATCTATCCGATCGAGTTATCGATATGCCACCCAACCCAAACAAGCATCGATAAATGGGCAGGAAAAAGAACAGCAGCAAGGGCAAATACAGCTTTGGTTTAGTGATACTGGATTAGGCATCTCAAAGCATCTCACTCAGGATCTGTTTAAGCCCTATCAGAACTCTAACAATCGAGAAAAAGGCTTTGGTCTAGGGCTGTCTGTTTGCCATAAGCTGCTCAAAAATGCTGGCGGTGATATTAGCTATCACACAGATCAAGGGGCTCACTTTACGCTTACTCTGCCCTGTACCTTTATAGACGATCAACCTGAAAGACAAGATGACTTGGAAGCAACCGATGCGAATACTGTTAGCGGATGACGATAGAAATATTAGAAATGGTTTGGCATTACTGTTTAAAAAACACGGCTTTGAATGCCAAACCGCAGAGAATGGTAAGGCTGCGTTAGATATCGCTCAGCATTTTCAACCGGATCTCTATGTATTGGATATTACGATGCCCTATATAGACGGTGTTCAGCTATGTGCAGAACTCAGGGCAAGGGATTTATATCAACCGATCTTATTGCTCACCGCTTATGATAATGCCGAGGTACAAGTAAAAGGTTTTGATCTGGGTGCAGATGATTACCTGGCCAAACCCTTTAATCCAGAGACTTTGATTGCACGTATTAAAGCCCTACATCGCCGATCCAGTTATGCGGAAAAACACCATAAGACCAAGATACAAGGGCCTGATCAGGATTTTAGCTTGGGAGAGATCGCTGTCAAACCCAGCCACCTACAGGCCTGTTTTCAACACAATGAAGTCAGCCTAACCACCCGTGAGTTAACATTTTTGCAGCTATTGTCGACCAGTAAAGGACAGGTATTGGATAAAAATCAGATTCTGGATTGTTGCTGGGGCAGACACTATATACCGGAAAGCCGAGCCTTAGATCAGTTTATCTCCACACTAAGAAATAAACTGGAGAAGAAGCTCCAAGCACCCAGAATTATCAGCACGGTACATGGGGTGGGCTATCGCTTGTCATGATTGCAATCAACAGAGAGAGGGTGGAGATACAAAAAGTTTCTGTATTATCCAAAACACCCTGTTGGAGGTTCAAGACTTCATTATCATCGTGAAAGGCAGGCATTAGGTTGACCCGTTCAGTCCGGCCTAAACAAGAGCTAAGTTCAGCCGATCTTTTCCGTAAATACCTGCTGAATAAACGCTATAAAGGCTTTCACTTTCGGAATGCTTAACCGGTGTTTGGGATAAAGTGCATAGGCATCAACACTCTCCATACCCCACTCAGGTAATAACTGAACTAATTGACCGTTGGCTAATTCTTGCTGGCACATATAATCTGGGATAACTGCCACACCCACACCATCGATGGCCATTTGTTTCAGTATCAAAAAATCATCTACCCGCATTTTTCCTTTAGGTGCAAACTCGTACTCTTCTTGATCTGTCCTCAATAATAGCTTGCCATTCTGCACACTGCTCATCAGTAAAAAATCAACCTGGCTCAACTGGCTGACCTCGTTTATCTCTCCCAATTGCGCTAAATGGGCCGGGCTACAATATACTTTTCGCTGAATACTACCCAAGCGCTTGGCAATCAGACGGGAATCATCCAACGTGCCAATACGAATAACCATATCAAAACCTTCTTCGATTAAATCTACCCGACGATTTAACAAATCCAACTGCAAACTGACCTCTGGATATTGATGCATAAATTCAGCCAGTACCGGTTTAAGTACTGCATGGCCAAATCCAACAGAAGCCCCTACTTTTAAAGGCCCTTCAACCTTATTTAAGATCTGCGCGATTGAGGCTTCGGCCAGCTCCGCTTGTTGCTGGATCACCCGACAGTAGCTCAGATATTGTTTACCCGCTTCTGTAATATTCTGGCTCCGAGTGGTGCGCTCCAGCAAGACCACTCCTAACCGCTGTTCCAACCTGGAAATTTTTCGGCTCAGATTGGCCTTAGGGATATTGAGCCGCTCCGCTGCCAAAGTGAAACTACCGGCATCAATCACTGCAATAAGCAGCAGCATGTCATTTAAATCCCTGTTATTCGACATAACTCAACCTTTATACATTGTTGTTATTAATGGAATAGTAATTTCATTATAACGATATATATCAAACAATCTCCATTCGTTAAAATTTATCCATCGACTCAGAAAACAGATATTAAAAAAACAAGTCATCAGGAGAA
Organism: Oceanospirillum sp.; assembly: GCA_047518265.1. Classification (GTDB taxonomy): domain Bacteria; phylum Pseudomonadota; class Gammaproteobacteria; order Pseudomonadales; family Halomonadaceae; genus Oceanospirillum. The sequence goes on along the minus strand of JAKZRG010000069.1, from coordinate 67,879 downwards.
CAGTATGGAAATTTTATCAAGAGATTCACTACCGTTAGGCGGTTTTGCAGGTATCGAAGAACACCGTTTAGTAACAGATAGCCGTGTCTTTGGCCGTCGCAAAAAACCAGAAACATCAGAAGGCTTAGGCAATATGGTTTATCTGGCTGATGCCCGCTATCTGTCTAAAGGCGAATCAGGCATGCACCCCCATAGTGAGATTGATGTCATTTCGGTGATTATTGAAGGTCGCGTCAGCCACGAAGGTTCAATGGAGCACGGCAAAGATCTGGTAGCCGGCGATGTCCAGGTACAACGTGCTGGAGGAGAAGGTTTTAACCATAACGAAATAAATCCAGACAACAGCAGAAACAGAATGCTACAGATATGGGCCTTACCAGAAGAAGCCGGTCAACCCGCGGCTTACAAGGCTTATACCCCAGAAAGAGAAGGTGTCACCCGTATTTATGGCGGTAAGAAGTCTCAATCTGAAACCTTCGACAGCCACACCCTGATTGATATTGTGTACCTGAAAACAGGAAAGAGTATCGAGCTATCAGGTGAACAGCTAGTTTATATAGTAACCGGTCAGGCCGGTGTTTATGAGCGGTCATCACAACGCAGCAATCAAGTAAATAACGGTGACCTGATCCGTGCAAACGACATCAATATCACCGCCACTCAAGATGCTCATCTAGTTGTTATTAGTACACGGATTTGAATAAAAAAGCACATCACCAGCGATTAAAAAGGGGTTAAATATGAACTATAAACCACAGCCAAAACAGAAGATTAGCCCTCACCTTATGGCGCTGATGACTTATTTAACCCTAGTACCACTGGTTTATTTTATCCCGCCGATTGTCGGCCAGTTTTTGCCTGCCATTAAGCTGCTCAATATTGCAGTTGAAGTGGGGATTATTGTACTGATTATGTCTTACGGTGTGATGCCAGTGGCGCAGTTTTTTTTAAGCCGAAAGTTATCGGAATAACAGCTCGTGATAAAGGACATAAAGAAGAACTACCCGATCAACAGGTTGCTGAAGCATCTCAATTAACCGGTTTTCTATACCTAATGTGTTAACGCTAGCTGTCATTAGAGCCGCAGCGAAAGCGTTTTGTCATGGTAAGCAGCTCCGTCGCTTTTCCACTAGCATCCTGTACGTATTTTTGGATCTCTTGGCTTTGTTTTGTATTTTGTGAAATATTGCCCGCCACTTGATCCATACTTTGCGCAATCATTTGTGTCGATTTTGAAACCTCATCAATATTGGTCGCCAATATCTGATTCCTATCCGTCACTTCCAGTACCAGTTGTTTGATTTGACTGACCGCTGTTGCGGCTTCATCTCCCAGTTCACGTCCCTTATTAATATGATGGCCACCTTGACGCATTGCCTTAAGTAAAGATTCGATACTGCGCTGCATCACACTGATAATATTGGTAATGTCTTGAGTCGATGTCACTGTTTTACCAGCAAGATTGCGTACTTCATCAGCCACCACAGAGAATCCTCGACCGGCATCCCCTGCCCTAGCAGCTTCAATGGCGGCATTAAGGGCCAGTAAGTTAGTCTGTTCCGCTAGGCCATTGATCATATCCGTCACACCGTCCACTTTACTGGAAGCTGTTTCCAGCTCCGTAACCTGGCGGCTCAAATCATCGAAGACAATACCCAGTGCACTAAGGCTTTCTATCGCCGCTGTGATAACAGCGCCCCCTTGATCCGCTGACCGTTGCGCTTGTCGAGCCTGCTGGTGGGCTTCTTCTGTCGCGGTGGCCATATCACGAATGGTTGAACTAATCTGTTCAGTGCCTGCGGCAACAGATGCCGCCTCTTCATCCGTTTGAGAGTTATTCGTTACCATAGCCGATAAGTTAACCGATAGATCTTTTGCCCCCTGATCTAGACTCTGGCTGCTGTGTGTTACACGAGTCAGTACCTTGCTCAGGGACTCGGTCATCTTATTGACGGCTAATCCCACTTTATCCAATTCATCATTGCGAGATTCATTCACAGCCAAGCGTTGTGTTAAATCACCATCTGCAAGTTTATGTAGCACCTCTGACATTCGCTCCAGCGTGGAGATCACCTCTCGGCTCACCCTTACCAGTAAACCCACAACCAATAGAGCAACCGCAATACACACCCCTAAGATTAATCTCTGGGCCTGAACACTGGCATCATTCGCTTCATTTTTAGCCGTTATCAGCTCTTGTTGTAGATATTGGTTTGAATCCTTAACCCCAGCCGCTAAAGAGAGATAAGCTTGGGTGGTATTTTTCTCCTTGGCATTCATAACCGATACAGAGTTTGCTAAGACCTTAAGCGTCTGTGCAACCTCATTAATTTTTGGTCCAAAGAAATCTGCAAACTCCAGATCGATGGCTTGCTGATGAATAGCATCTAATGCAATCTTGGCTTTTTCATAATATTCCGGTTCTCTGTGCTCAATAAAGGCATCGACCGCCTGCTTTAATGTATTAAATGACTGCCGGAAATTTGAAAATAGGTTGGTTTCAAGAGCGGTCATTTTTAGATTTAAGTCTTTTCGGTATCCCTGCTCATTATTCAGGCCAATCTGTTGCTGTTCTGCCAACCATTGTAAATAGTCATTCACCCAGAGTTCTAATGACGTATAGATCCCCTGCACTGTATCTGCTTGCTCAACGGGTAAATCCTGAGCTATTTGATCCAGATGATTTTTGTAGCGAGGTAATAACTGTTGCAATGCATCAGCATTGGGCTCTGTGCTAAGTTGCAGCACTTGGAGCTGCAACGCCTTTAATCGATCACTGTCTTGATTAAGACTATCCAATCTCTGAGAAGCCTCTCCTAATACCTGCAGTGCATTAAAAGAGATGGCCGAAAGCACAATAAAACCAAGGAGTGCTAAGGCGATAACAAGATGAAGTTTATTTTTAAAACCAAGTGGGTAGCTAAACATCATACTTCCTAATCATTATATTTATTATTCAGAGAAGAATACGCAGCTCAACACACGTTTTTCCTGTTTTAGGATGCAAAACGTATATTAACGCTTAAGAGATACCACCATGCTACGGTGTTCAAGTGAGGGGATTCATACAAAAGCAATGCAGACTCAATGCTAATCCGCAAAAAAACAAAAATACCGAAGGAATTCATCGCTTCGGTATGTTTGTAGATAGGAAAAATTTGTTTGGAGGGATTGAGGTGGCTCTAAAGCAATACTTTCTGGTTCAGGCTTTCAGAGACTCCTTAGATTTATTTACTAAATGCTAAATAAGCGCCTGCGCCCATCATAATACCGCCAGCACTTCTATTTAATCGACGCACTGCCGTTGGTGTTTGCAGAAGGCTGGCCGCTCGGTCGGCACTAAACGCGATTAGCATCAACCCACTCAGCAGACCAATAAAGGTCAGTACCGACGCAATAATGATATCCTGCTGACTTAAAACAGTCAGATCCATAAACGTTGGTAAAAAGGCAATATAAAACAGAATAACCTTGGGGTTAGACGCTGAAATCAGAAACCCTTGAATAAAAGAAGCCACAGCACCTTCTGTTTGAGGTTTCTGCCCTCCATCACTATTCACTATAGGCTTAGCCATAAACAGCTTATACCCCAAATACAGCAAATAGGCCGCACCGGCTAAACGGATGATCGTAAAGACTTCAGACCAATGTTCGGCAATAGTCGCCAAACCTAAGCAAGCTAAAATCAGATAAATAATATCACTGACAATCATGCCTAAAGAGAGCGAGATACAGCTCCGAGCACCGGATACCATCGCGCGAGCCAAAAGTGCAAAGACCCCTGGTCCAGGCGTAATGCCAAAGATAAAAATAGCCAATAAAAAAGTTAATGCGCTTTCCAGAGTCATAAGATCTGATCCAAATTAAACTAACGAAAGACCTGATGGGAATACCCTGTACTTTACCAGAAAATTTCTAAAATATGCTTTGAGCACCTAAATAAAAAGGATATAGAACTGTGCCATTATTGTCAGCACGATGAGCACACCCTCTTACACTAATAACAAAACATAAAGATTTACTAATTTTAATTTGACGCATAAGCGATAAAGGGGTTTTATACAGAGGCGTCATTAAAAGGAAGGATAACTTTGGATAATTATAACCCTGTGAATTTAATCACTTATCTCCGTCAAAGTATTTGTCAAAGACTGGCACAGTCTGCCCGTCGAGCTTTTTCACTTAAATCTTTATTTACCTTTTTCCTATGTTCTTTTGTCACTGTACTGACCATAGAATCAACCTTTGCAGCGATAACAACGGACAGTGGATCTCGTCACGACTCTGTTGATCAGCACTATCCCGATCATGCTATTACTCTAGTATCCCCTTATGGCAAGGGTGGTGCCGCCGATATTGCAGCTAGGGTGCTCGCTTCTGTTGCTCCACAATATATAGGTCAGCCCGTATTAGTTGAGAATCGTTTAGGTGCAGGCGGCATTGCCGGTTCAAATTCGGTTTATACCGATAAAGGTCAGGGATATGAACTTTTATTGGCTCGTTTTGGCACCATGAATGGCGGCGCGGCTGTACGCTCGGATATTCCATACGATTTTAAGCGCTTTACTATGCTGGGACTCTTAGAGGTCAACCCTTGGGTTTGTGTGACCAGTAGCAAAAGTCAGATCTATTCTATTAAAGATCTTATGACAGAGGTTAAACAAAACCCTAAAGAGATATCTTATTCCATGACAGGGTTTGGCGATTTACACCATTTAATCCCAATGTTCTTATTGGATCGCATGGGCATAGAAGATCCTACACAGGTGAAACCTAAATTTTATCCGAGCGGTAAAAAGAATTTTAATGCGGGAGCAACCGGAGAGGTTACCTTTGTTTGCGGTAATCTTTCTGCAGCAAATTCCTTTATTCGCAATAAAACCGTTCGCCCCTTGTTGATTAATACGCCACAGCGACATTCACAACTGCCCAATGTTCCTACAGTGGCAGAGTTAGGCCATCCTGAATTAGAAAATATCGCTGCCTGGAGCGGTGTTTTTGCCGCGCCTAATATGTCCGAACAGGCAAAGAAAAAGTGGGCAAAAGCATTGCAAGAGGTAAAAGTAGACCCTGCATGGAATAAATTGGTCACTGCTGTAGGCTCTATCCCCAGTGTTTTAACACCAGAACAAACCCGAGAGTTCGTACTGAACCAATACCAAGAAATAACGGAATTAGTTAATCGCCTAGATCTTAAAGCATCATCTAATTAATTTTGATACAAAAAAGGTTAACGAATAATCATTAATAAATAAAAGAACTGACCCGTGAAACTGCATAACCGTATCACCTTGTTTTCTAGCCTAGTGCTTCTGATCGCCTGCCTTGCGGTGATCATTATTAGCACCTTGTTGGTACGCGAGGTTATTCTAGAAACTCGACACCAAATGTTTAGCGAACTGATGTTGAATATTAAACATGATATTCAACGGGTTGAGGCTGAACTGGGTGATACCGGTATTCTGAAATCCATGGGACTGGAAACGATTACAGAACAAGTGATCGAGATTAATCAATCAGAGTTAATTACTCGTCTGGAAAATAGTCGTATTGGCCAGACAGGCATATTTTCTATCTTTGACTATCAGAATCGAATTCTCACACATTCAAACGCAACACTCCTTGAACAGCCTCAGTATCCCGCTAAATGGTTAAATATTATGCGAGAACAACAGGAGGGAAATTTCCTATTTGAACGAGGAGCGGAAACAATACATACCACGTTTTTTGTTAGCACTCAGTGGCACTGGCTAGTGATACTGGAAATGAGTGAAAAAGAGATCCTTGCACCAGAAAAGAAACTCCTGCGTTATATCCCCATCCTCGTCATCGGGTTATTCCTTATTGTCTTATTATTTCTACGTTTGATGAGTCGAACCTATAGTAAGCGCATTGAACAAACGGTGGATTTCTTACAAGCACGCCAGAATGGTGATTATAGCCCTAGATTGTCAATCGGTGCACAGGATGAGATAGGCATTATTCAGACAGAAATAAACACTCTAGTGGCTAACATTGAGCAACAAAAAGCTGAAATTGAAAAAAATAGGGATTTTCTAGCCCACTTATCGTCAACAGATGCATTGACTGAGCTTGCTAATCGTAGAGAGTTTGATCGCTATCTGAACAGTGAATGGCAGAAGGCTGTGATAAATAGCACAGACCTTTCTTTGATACTTATCGATATCGATTTTTTTAAAGCTTATAACGATAATTATGGCCACTTATCCGGTGATAACTGCCTAAAGCAAGTCGCTCAAACCTTAAGTTCTGCAAACGAACGGAGCGACAATCTGTTAGCCCGTTATGGTGGAGAAGAGTTTGCTGTAATTTTACCAAATACAGAGGAACGGGACGCAAAGCAGTTTGCAGAAAAGCTTCGAAAACGTATTGAGCAGCAACAGATCCTTCATGAGCATTCTGCCACTAATAGATACATCACAATTAGCTTAGGTATTGCCTGTCTTAAGCCTCAAGAAGGACAACCCTTTGAGCAATTAATCAGTCAGGCCGATTCTGCCTTGTACCAAGCAAAAGATGAAGGACGTAATCAGACCATAATTTTTAGTTCCTCGACAAAAAAGCCCTGTGTATCGCCATAAAATACGAGAAACGAATCAATCTCATATCCATATTCTGTTATATTGACGCCACCCTAATAACTTTATAAAAAATAAAATGACAAACCCTGATGCGCAAGACAACTGCCAGCTTGATTATCTGGAAGTTTTTCCATGGAATACCAACTTTGAAACAGGTCATGCTGAAATTGACGAACAGCATAAAGTACTTGTTAACTTATTGAATAAATTAGCAAATACTCTGACACAGGATGAACCTACAGAGGTAAACCAAGCATTTGAGGAGTTGGCAAAATACGCCGATTATCACTTTGAAACCGAAGAGCTAATTTGGGCTGAATATTTCAAGGATGACCACTGGTTTGCATCCCATCAGTTACAACACTCATCCTTCCTACCCAAGGTGGTCGAGTTAAAAGAGAAAGACAGTAACAAACCTCTACAGGAAATTGTTGAAGATATTGTTAAATTTCTGATTCGCTGGCTGGCCTTCCATATTATCGATGATGACAAGCGCCTTGCTATTGCGGCTCACGCTATTGATGACGGTGCAACACTGGAAGAAGCAAAAATCATCTCAGATCGTAAAATGAACGGTTCTGTCCGGGTGTTAATCGAGACCGTAATGATGATGTACGACGGTTTATCTTCCCGAACTCTAAGCCTAATGCGAGAACGAAACGCCCGTATTAAAGTGGAAAAAGAGCTAAAACACGTCAATGAACAATTAAAAGCGCTGTCCATTACAGATCAACTAACGGGTTTGTATAATCGCCGCCATTTTGAAGAGATATTTATCGAGCAGCGTAAAAAGACCAGTCATTCTCAAATACCTCTGACGTTCTTATTACTGGATATCGATTATTTTAAAAAGCTAAACGATCACTACGGACATTCAGGTGGTGACGAGGCTTTGAAAAAACTGGCGATTTGTTTGCAAGAAGCCTGTTCCGAACCCAATACCTATGCTTTCCGGTTAGGTGGCGAGGAGTTTGCCATTATTGCATCAGATAAAACTGACGGTAGTGACAAAGAATTTGCTGAACACATTCGTAGTCAAATCGAAGCATTAAAAATTCCTAATAAAAATAGTGCTGTCAGCGAATTTATGACGGTGTCTATTGGTGTTGTGACCTTAATCCCTAAGGCGACAGAAAGCATCAATACCTTTATGAAAACAGCCGATAAGTATCTCTATAAGGCAAAAGAACTGGGCAGGAACCAGATTGTGCATACGGATTAAGTTCGTAAACACGGATTAAGTTCGTACATACGGATTAGTTCGTACATACGCATTACATTCCGTACATAGGAATTAAATCCGTGCTGTTGAACCATCAATTAAACCCAAAACAGACAAACGCTGACAAAACTCGACACGACTCTACTCAGGCCCGACATTACTCCACCCAGTCGGACGGATTCTCTTGGTAATATTTTTACCATAGAATCCTCTACTGAACGGAAGACAACGAGTATGAACAAATCATCGCTGACAATCGCCCTATTAGTCGCTAGCAGCAGTCTATTCAGCCAAGCTATTTTGGCTAATTCTGATTCAGGGTTTACTGGTAATGTCAGCGGCATTATGGGTAATGCCTCCAGAGATGGTGACGGTTGGGAAGATGCTGATAATCAGGTAATGCTTGGTGTCATCGGAGACTTTAAGATGCAGCACTGGCCGGTGAGTATTGCCATTGATGGCATGCTCCATGCGGCAGATAAAAAAGCCAAAAAGTCTAACGGGAAAAATCAAACACTTTATACCGGCGTTAATACTTTACAGGTGGGAGTCAGAAAAATCTGGCAATCAGGCTACCCAAGTATTCACCCTTATATAGGTGCCGGGATTTCGCTAACACAGGGTTATAAAGAAGTACTGGTTAACGATAAAAAAGATGATGAACAAGATGACGATGTAGGTAGCTGGGTTGGGACTGGTGTTTACTGGCGACCTTCTAAGCATTGGAATGTCGGGTTTGATATGCGCTACTCAAAAGCAGATATCAAACTAGCCGATCAAGATGTTGATGCCGGAGGTATGCAATATGGCGTATCAATGGGTTACCACTGGTAATATATCAATAACCTGAGCATACCCTAGACATCTAAAACAGTTGTTTGAGACTGTAGATAAAACTGTGTAACTGCTTATCATAGAGCCAGCAATGGCTAAGGATAGGCAGTTATGAACAAAGAACAACTTGAAGCTTTCGCACGCGAATCGGCTAAATCGATTAAAACTGAATGTGATCTTAATGACTTTTGGAAAATGCTCACTAAAGTCACCATTGAAACAGCTCTCAATGCTGAGCTAGATGAACATCTAGGCTATGACAAGCATGGTCAAAGCTCTTCTGGCGTCATCTATTCAGTAGTTAACCCCACTGTATAGGCACAGTTATTAAATCAGATAATTTCTATTCATGATTCAAAGAGATGAGTTTGAATACTCAGATTCAAGTAATAAGTGTAATCCTCAGTAATCCCGCGTAATCGACATAAATAGTGTACCCGCTTAACCTCATGGCACACCAATTACGGTGATGCTATCGAACTCAACATACACACAATATTTTGGAGATATCGCTATGAAAGAAGGACTTTACCTACTAGAACTGAGCTTTGTTCCACCTGCTGGCATTGTGGGCGCAGGTCGCATGTCACTTGCATTGACAGTGAATGCTTCTACTGGTGCGTTACATGGTCAGGCTCATGGTACGATTCTGGAAGGCACACAAAACCCTCAAACCTTTACCGTACCTGTATCAGGTTCAATGCACAGCACTGGATATGGCAAGATTGTTAAAGTAGGTGCTGTAACAGGAGAAGCTGCGGTATCTGTGACACCTCCGGCTATTGGTACTTATCTAGCACCATTCTCAGCGAGCTTTGGTGTGGATTCCGACTGGATCGGTGAAGGCCAGTTCGCAGTTGGTGATAATGCATACGAATCTAAGGTGGAAAAAGTTAGCCAATAACTATTACTACTCAAAAGTTAGGGACACATTCGCTGTGCCTCCCTAACTTTTCACTCTTTCTGCTGTTTTGGCACGTTCAGAGTGACTCAGATGTAGATTGACACAGATTGATTCACTAGAGTATCCGCTTTATCTTCACAACAACATCGCCCGGTTCAATCAACTAACGCTAAGTAATCCGAACAGTCGAACAAAACCGCCTAGTCACTATTGATTTTGTGCTGTGCCACTTTGCGGAGTCGATTGAATTGAATTGCTATATATCCTCCACTGACTTCTTATTATTTTTTCCCTTATATAACACAATGAGTAGCCAAACAATACAAACTATGCCGGCCATAATACCTAAAGGTACGGTCGCCAGAGCAAACCAAAACATCATTCCCATACCATAAAGCAACTCACCAATATCACTACCGAGGACTATACATGGATTCGAGAAACCTTCATGAAGTTTGCAATCATTGCTATCAGCAATTGCCCCCGCAATCAAGGTCGGAACCATTGGCGCGACGGCAAAGATTACTGAAATTAATATGCCAAATAAGGGCTTCTTCATACATGATTCCATTTATATACTTAACGAGCCTGTAGAAAAACGGTAAGCGGTGTTTAACCTATTGTGGACTGCCCCCGCAATACTTCTAGCTCAATATCAAAGCCTCCTAGCGAATGTGGCAGCACATAAATGCTTCTAGCATTATTCATGCTATTCACCAGCCGTCGATACTTGCCGGAAAACCGAAACCCATTCATTTTACCAGAAAAATTATAGGTCTATATAACCTGATACAACTTTTTGAATTGCGCCTCACCATGAAGCCAAGCACAATCCCCTCGTTCCGCGTACTGCTTTAGCTTACTAAGACACCCTATTGCTCGGCTGAGCTTCAATCCCTCTGGGCGCATTGCTTTAATGCCAGTATTCTTTATCAATGCCCAGTCGATCCAGTATCGGCAATGAATCAGGTGTTACGTAACCCCGCTTATCTTCACGACAACATCGCCCGGTTCAATCAACTAACGCTAAGTAATCTGAATAGTCGAACAAAACCGCCTAATGTTCAATCATCTCACCATCCGACTAGTTATTCGCTTGACCCTGACTGATATACAGCACCAAATGGTAGTGATTCGACATCACCGCATACGCACAGATATCAATGGCAAACATCTGATCAAGCTGTGTTAAACGATCCAAAACCCACTGACGGCGATGTTCAAAAGACTGACCGGAGAACTGATCCTCACCGCACAGAAACGCATGGCGAACACAACGGGCACTACAGTGATAATATGGGGTATCTGAAGGGCTTATCTGTTCACGGCGAGCACGAGTCATGGTGTAATCCTCCTGGTTTGATGTGCTATTTCCTAGCGGTATCCTTCAAGGTGGGCCATGACTTGTGAGCCGTCTAATTTTTGTGAGTGTCCGATTTTTTCTGGCTACCCGATTCGTTGCCTTGGGTTAATTGCAGTGCTAACATTTGTGTGTACAGCATTACTTTAAGGTAACTGATAATGGACGCTCGCATTCAATTTAGAGTTGATGAAGAAACGAAACGTTTAGCGCAGCTTATGGCCGAAAGCCAAGGCCGCACTCTTAGCGACGCATGCCGAGAACTTGCAGAAGGTTTAGCAGAAGAGCAGAGAAAAGCTATGAGCCATGATGCATGGTTATCGGAACAAATAAATGCAGCATTTGACAAATTTGATAACGGAAAAGCTAATTTTATTGTACATGATGAAGCGAAAACCTTAATGGAAGCAAGGAAACAGAAAATCCGTAATAGAAACAAATCATGATCTTTTGGGAAGAAGAATCACTAAATGATCGTGAAAAGATATTTGAATTTCTTTTTGATTTTAATCCAAGTGCAGCAGAAAAAACTGATCAAATTATTGAAGCTAAAGTTGAGAACTTACTAGAACACCCACTAATGGGTGTTAAAAGAGACACTTCTCGTGGAAGAGTGCTAATTATTCCAGAAATATCAATGATTGTTTCTTATTGGGTCGACGGTGAAACGATTAGAATAATGCGAGTTTACACCAAAAGCAGAACTTTCCACCAGAGTAAAGGTAATCAACGCCTTACTGATGGCCACACAAATGCTTGGCTAAAATTAGCGACGTAGGAGCACAAGCCAAGCGTTTTCCGTCCTTTTGAGTAACTTGTCATAGCTACAATGCTGCGATTCCCGCCATTCAGATAGCGCCTCAGTGACGCTAAACTTAGTTCTGAAATTAACTACTGTCCTGATGACTTGTGAGCCGTCTAATTTTTGTGGGTGTCCAATATTTTTCTGAAAACTGATCTTCACCGCACAGAAACGCACGGCGAACACAACGGGCAATACAGTGATAACACGGGGTATCGGAAGGGCTAATCCGTTCACGGCGTGCACGAGTCATGGTGTAATCCCCCTTGTGTGATGTGCTATTTCTTAGTGCTTTCATTCAAGGTAGGCCATGACTTGTGAGCCGTTTAATTTTTGTGGGTGTCCGATATTTTTGCGCGATATTTTTGCCCGTTAGCCAGCTAGTTCCTGTGCGTGTCCGAGATTTTCGCATGCTTTTTGTTATGTTCGTCAGCTAGTTACCGGTTAGTTCCAAAAATCAATCGTTACCTTTTCAAGGCCGATTTTACAATTGAGTGTGCTTTAAAGATTAGTGTGTTTTGAGCGTGTGTTTCACCGGTGTAATCAACGCAGAGGAATTTAAAGTCCCTATTTACGCTGTTATTTTTGCAGTATAAGTCACCAGTTTTGTCACCCAGGCTTGTTGTACCCACAGTTCTATCATCCATCCTTGTTCCTTGAATTTGAAATATTTCGCCGTCCCAGTTCGTGGCCTTTATAGGGGGTCCTCCGGAGTTCCCGAGATCACAGAGTCCCGTCCAAGACCACCAATCAAAGTCGAGGGTCTCACCCTTAGTGTCCGTTTGTAATCTAATGCCTTCCCCATCCGACTTACCGGTGAGAGACCATACAATGCCTAAATCTTGTTGCGCTTCGTCTGCCTTCATATGATCTCTTCCCCATCCGGCTGCATAGATATAACGTACATAGAATGATTTGGACGGATCGCCCCGTAACCAGTGGCGCAAGTATCCTAAATAAGCTCTCCCGTCCTTCATATCAGATTTAGTAAGGTAGACTTCGGTCCTGACGTCCGAAAATAGCTGTTCAGCGACCTCAAGATAATTAACGTCAGGAATAGTGTCCGTTCGGTAAGCCTCCAGTATCGATTCTGCTGTTTTGATTAATTCTAATTTTTCTATCGCTTGGTTCATATTACTATTCCTTATTATTTATTTGATCTTTTAGGCTTTTTATTGATTGCCTATAGCAATCCGGCTAACAAGTGTCTCGATGAGTTTTAGGTTTCGTTATGGGCTTAAGAATTACTTAGCGCTCAATGTTATGGTTTCTAAGTTGTCGGGGTTTATCTGCACGGTTTTCATTACAACCTCTATAGAGTTTATAACCCCATACTTTTTAGTTTGATTTATTCCCTCATTCTCATCTATATACCGACCTTCTGCAGATCCTATATTCATACCTATTAGCATGATCCCGGATCCGTTTTCAACTTCAACTATCACAGGAGCTCCACTGTCCCTTCCTATACTCTCATAGCTAGCAATAATTTGATTCTCTTGAACTCCATCGTTACAGTTGCCCCTATTCTTAGTATTTCCCCTTGTTTCGCACCGTCCATCCCCATCATAATGACCTCCTCGCCTACTTCAACTTCACTCCACCCATTCACTGTATATTCGGTGGTTGCATCTTTCTATATTCTACCTCCAATATTAACGCCACCGGTACATAGTATAAATGCAGTGGCCACCTGTGCGGTACCGGTAGCACCTTCGCTTTTGTATTTTTCACCTACATAATAGTTCCCACCCGCGTGTGCGTCACTTATTTTGTTCGTTGGTAAACCTTTTTGGGTGGAGTTGCCACGTGGCCACATGTCATAATCATTTTTTAGCTGGCTCTTCCTTATTAAAGCATGTCACACATATCATGCCATTGTTCGATGCGTTAGTTCCGGCCGTAATTCTTATTACACCTATAAGCGGACTATGATTTTGATTATTTTCCATTTTTTTACCTTATTAATTTAAGTTATTTGTTATAGGCTTTCCTTCATTGCCTATAACATACCGGTTTAGCCCACTAGTGGACTTTATTTCGACTTCATTGCTCGTGGTCTTTTAACAGCGTGCGCGTTTGATAAAAGACTACTGATTTGTGTGCACGCAATGTTAGGCACAGCGTTACAACACCCATGTCATCGTGGGCACCGGATAACCGCGGAGTAACTGATCATCTTTGTACGTCATCAATTAACCGATCTAGCCATTCCAATTTTGAATTAAATAGACTTCAAATCAGGCTTCAAAAAAACCGAGAATAAACCCCAAGATCTTTAACCCTACTTTTAAACCCACTTATCATCTGCTTTAAATCGATCTTCACGCCACTTCTAACCCAACATAACCACCGTTTAACATACCCGGCAATGCAGTCTTGCGATGCACCTTGCTCATAAAGCTGCGCGAGTTTTGCACGATGATTAGCCCAGGTTTTCCAGGCCAGTGTCAGCCCGTTAACTGCCTTGCTGGCGAGCCTGTATCCCAAAAAGTCAAACCCTTCATCCTTGATCCTCCCTATATAGGTTTTATACGGGTGCTTGGTCATTTTGACCTGTTCCAGCACCTCGTTCATTAAACGCACCACTGTCCGTAATTGGTTACGGGTATGGCACAAAATAATCCAGTCATCCATAAAACGTTTATATATCAGCCCGCGCGTTTCACAATAATCACTCATGGTCTGATCAAGCTGGCGTAAATACAGTCCGCCAAGCAGGGGCGAGAGGGGATTGCCTTTGGTGATCCCTTTCTCAGCATGAAATAGTTCACCATTAACATCATCAAGCCGACTCAGCATGTTGCCAATGAGTGCGAGGATCACCGGCTCTTTAATCTATTTATATTCGTTTGTAATAGCTGTTTCTGTATATCAGGTTTTATACTTACCCAATGAAAGCGTAAGTACCAAACATCATTATTGTAAGAGGCGGCTTTACGGCTATGACATAGCCAGTTATAAGCTTCTTCCAATATGTCATTCGACGCTATTTGTTCCAACAAACCAGTACACATTTAAAAACTTATCAACCTTGTCAGTCACTAAATAAAACTTTTTATATTTTAATTTGGAAGTGGCCGTATATTCGCGGATGCGCCTCTGGCTTATCCACGCTACGTGTATCGACAATTCTATATAAAAACAACACGCTCTACCTTACTGATGCCATTATTCCATTATTTATTACTTAATATTTATTTTATTACGGCCTTGATAAATACTTGATTTCATTGAATTCCAATCTAGCACGGTACCTTTTAAAGAAATATTACATCATATTACAGAGCAAATATTACAAAGACAGATA
This sequence comes from Oceanospirillum sp., assembly GCA_047518265.1. Taxonomy (GTDB): domain Bacteria; phylum Pseudomonadota; class Gammaproteobacteria; order Pseudomonadales; family Halomonadaceae; genus Oceanospirillum. The sequence continues at coordinate 52,845 of JAKZRG010000069.1, read as the reverse complement.
AAATGACATTCAAGTCATTCTTAAAAAACAATAGTCACTTATAAAACAAGCGACAATTCGCGTCTTTAAAAAATATATAAACAAGAACTATTTACCGACAAATAAATAGACAAGAAATAGACAAGAAATAGACAAGAATTCTATATTTGATTTGGGAGTAACTGTTAGTTCGCGGATGCGCCTCTGGCTTATCCACGCTACTTGAGTTGTCTATTCTGTAGAAAAAGTATGTTATAGCATTTAATCTGCGACAATATATGTCTAAATACTATCAAGAAAGGTAGTGTTTATTAGCGAAATAAAAAAGCCGCCTATCAATGAGGAAATAGGCGGCAAAGTCTAGCGCGATGGGGGAACCATCGACTTTCAGGCACGATGAATAGAGCGATTTAAATCAATAGGAATTAACGTCCTTTCTTTTTGGCGGACTCTCCTCCCATACCAAAATGCTGTTTTGGCATTTCAGTAATGATGACTCGGACATTTGCTGCGGGGGCATCCAGTGAGTTAGAGATAGCTTGTGTTACTTCATAAATCAGGCGTTCTTTTTGTTCGTCTGAACGCCCTTCCATAATATGCAGTTGTGCGATTGGCATTGTGGTGCTCCTTTAGGTTGTATAACGATGAAGGAACATCCCTGTCCCTTTCGGTATTAGTATTTTTTATAGCGACATTTTTATCGCTATTAAACTGTAACCTTAAGCATTATTCGCGGATGCACCTTTGGTTTATCCGCGCTACTTATGGTTGTTAGCTTGTACTTTTAAAATACTTTGGTTAACGCTACTCGGAATTGATCACCTTCAAAACTTTCTTTGGTGCTGTACTCTTTATAAGCAGCGACATTTAGACCGGCCATAAATTGTGGCCAAAAGTAACTGGCTTCTACACCAGCGGCATGGCGTTCTGATTTACCATCACCCTGCTCCCAATCAGAGTAACCGGCTAGGCCCACTTCGATGCCGTTACTCAGCTTGGCACCCAGTCCGTATTCCACTAGGAAGCTGTCTTCTACATCATTATCGTCAGCCGCTTCATAACGGGATAACAAGCTTAGGGAGTAGTTCTTACCATTATCCAGATAAACGTTAGCACCCAGAGTCAGCATTAGTTCGCTATAACCTTTACCGGGAGATGCCGGGCTGTCGTCATCACCCGTTGGGCTCCAGATACCAGCCCCAGCAACAGAATCCCAACGGTCTCCGTGCCAGCTAAGTACGCTACCCACAAATAGATCACCCAATGCAGACTCTTCGTCTGCTAGCACGTTACCCACCTTAAGATCGGTGTTTACCATAGGTAGGATCGCTTCCAGAATCAGATCTCCGTCTAAAACTTTCTGCTCGGTTACCCAGATAAAACGGTGAGCAATGGCATTTACTGTGACTTCGCTATCTGCTGGTAGGTTATCGGCTTCATCGGCGCTATAACGTACGCCATAGGCTTTGTAGTACATACCCGGGCCAGGTGCTGCTGCGCCTTTTACCGCTTCAATACCCGGTACATAGTTCTGATTGGCTTGCGCTGTTGCAGCACCGGCCAGTAGTAAAGGAAGTATCAAGGCTGCTTTTTTGTTTTTGTAGTTCATGCTGTTTCCCTTTCGTTTCGAGCTTACATATTTTTAGTGAAATTCAGATAACAACCCCTAATAAGCGCGAAACAAAAGCTTTCCATATTCCGATTGGGAAGTGACCGAGTATTCGCGGATGCGCCTTTGGCTTATCCACGCTACATGTATCGCTTACTCCATAGAAAACTTATGTCTTTGTGCTTAGGGCTGTTAGCTGTTGGGTTAAACTGGGTCGAAATAGAGCAATAGAACCTTACTAGGATTAAAATCTTTTATGATTAAAAGCTTGCTAAGGCTCCAATACAAAATCTACACAAAACGGGCATTAATGGTGCCTAAACCCTGATAGCGCACATTGATGTTGTCGCCTTTATTAACCGTGACCGCTGCGGTAATACCACCGGTCATAATAAAGGTGCCTGCAGGGATCTCTTCGCCCCGCTCGCCCATCATATTGGCTAACATGGCAACGGATGCAGCAGGGTGGCCCAGTACGGCAGCACCGGCTCCTGTGGCAACAATCTCTCCGTTTATTTCCATAACGACACCGAGGGTTTTAAGATCGACATCCTCAACCTTGGACATGCAGCCACCGGTAATAAAGCGTGTGGATGAGGAGTTATCCGCGATCACGCTTTTTAGATCGAATTTAAAATCTTTGTAACGGGAATCGATCACTTCTACCGCAGGTACAACAAAATCTGTAGCGCGCAGTACATCAGCAATATTGATACCTGGGCCTTTTAATGGGGATTTGGTAACAAAGGCAATTTCAGCTTCGATTTTTGGGTGAATCAGCTCATCTGTCTTGATATCACCACCTTCCGGCACACTGAAATAGTCTGCCAGATAGCCATAACAAGGGTGTTCTACGCCCATCTGAGCCATCTTGGCCCAAGAGGTTAGACCCATCTTCATACCGACAATCTTGGTGCCACGGGCTTCTTTACGACGACGGGCTTCCCATTGGATATCAAAAGCGTCCTTGTAGGTCATCTGAGGGAAGTCATCCGTGATCTTGGTGATCTCATAGGCTTCCAGCTCAGCGTTTTCACAGTGAATCGCCAGCTCTACAATTTCTTGTGGGGTCAGGTTATTCACTTGGTTTTCATTGCTCTGTTGAACAGTATTCTTTTGCTCGGTATTTGTTTGAGAAGCAGCCATTAGATTAATCCTCGTGCTTTTGCCATGGTCAGTGCTAAATCTTCGATCATGTCTTCCTGACCACCTACGGTGCCTCGACGGCCCAGTTCCACTAGAATATCTCGCGCTTGAATGCCATATTTCGCTTCAGCACGCTTTGCAAACAGTAGGAAGGAGGAATAAACACCGGCATAACCCAGTGTTAAGGCATCACGATCCAGACGAATGGGTTGATCCATCATAGGAACAACAATGTCTTCTGCCACATCCATGATTTTGTACAGATCGATACCGGAGTTCACACCCATACGGTTCAGTACCGCCACAAACACTTCCAGCGGCGTATTACCGGCACCGGCACCTAAACCTGCAACGGAGCCATCAATACGACTAGCACCGGCTTCAATCGCCGCAACCGAGTTGGCGATGCCCATACCCAGGTTATGGTGACCGTGGAAGCCGATCTCGATATTGGCAGGCAATTCACTGCGCAGCAGACCGATCTTCTCTTTCACTTCATCCGGCAGCATATAACCAGCAGAATCCGTGCAATAGATGCAGTTAGCACCATAACTCACCATCAATTTTGCTTGTTCGAGGATTTTCTCTGCACTGACCATATGGGCCATCATCAGAAAACCCACGGTATCCATATTCATCTTGGCGGCCAGATCAATATGCTGTTGCGATACATCGGCTTCGGTACAGTGAGTGGCCACACGAATGGTGGATACACCCAGGTCTTTTGCCATTCTCAGATGATCAACGGTTCCGATACCGGGCAACAATAGCGCCGATACTTTGGCGTTTTTCATCTTAGGGATAACCGCGCTCAAATACTCTTCATCGCTATGGGCCGGGAAGCCGTAGTTCAACGATGTACCACCCAAACCATCACCATGAGTCACTTCAATCAGCGGCATACCCGCTTCATCTAACCCTGTCGATATCGCCACCATCTCATCCAGAGAAATTTGGTGCTGTTTAGCGTGCATACCATCACGCAGACTCATATCGTGGAGTGTGACGTTTTTATCTTTCAGATCCATTTTGTGCTCCTCCACTTAATCGCGTGCTGGCAAGGTGATGGTGCCGTTAGCGGCTTCTTCAGCAAACATTTCTGCGGTACGCAGACCTGCCGCTGTCATAATGTCCAGATTACCGGCGTATTTCGGTAGGAAGTCACCCAGACCTTCCACTTCCATAAAGACAGAAACCTTATTGCCGTCAAATACAGGGCCATTGACCAAGCGATAACCCGGCACGTACTTTTGAACCTCTTTCACCATGGCGTGAATAGATTCTGTAATAGCATCCTGATGAGGTTCGCTTTCTGTGAGGCAGTGAATGGTATCGCGCATAATCAGCGGTGGTTCTGCTGGGTTAATCACGATGATAGCCTTGCCTTTTTTGGCGCCGCCTACCTTCTCTACGGCACCGGCTGTAGTGCGGGTAAATTCATCAATATTCTGGCGAGTCCCCGGTCCTACTGAGCGAGAAGAAACCGTTGCAACAATTTCGCCGTACTCGACAGGCTGTACACGGGAAACAGCGGCTACCATTGGAATGGTCGCCTGACCACCACAGGTGACCATATTGACGTTCATTTCCAGATTTTTAGCGTGATCTTCCAGATTAACCGGTGGGACACAGTAAGGGCCGATAGCGGCTGGCGTTAGATCCACCATAATCACGCCCAGCTCATTCAGCTTGCGGCTGTTTTCGGCGTGTACATAGGCGGATGTGGCGTCAAATGCCACTCGGATATCATCCTCAATGATATGAGGTAAAACACCGTCTACACCTTCAGCAGTGGTTTTAATACCCATGGCTTCGGCACGTTTCAGGCCTTCTGAAGTTGGGTCGATACCCACCATCCATACTGGCTCAATCCACTCGGAACGCTGCATCTTCATCAGCAGATCGGTACCGATATTGCCCGGCCCGATAATGACCGCTTTTAGTTTTTTACTCATCATTCTTATCCTGTGCTCTTGCTACTCTGAACGAGTGGTCATTTCCATCACATACAACTCGTTCTTAGCTTTCTGATCGGGTCTAAAAATAACTTTATGGAATCAGGTAAAACGTACGGAGGCATTACCGATGCCACCAATACTGACGCTCATAAAATCACCGGCTTTTACCGGCTCTAGCGGAACTAATGAACCGGACAAAATCACTTCACCCGCCTTCAGACCGATACCAAAACTACCCAGAGTATTAGCCAACCAAGCCACACAGTTCACAGGGCTGCCCAATGCCGCAGCACCGGCACCGGTAGAGATAATCTGACCATTTTTCTCGACAACCATGCCGCAAGTGGCTAGATCCACTTTACGGGGATCAACCGCCTGATCACCCAGTACAAATAAGCCACAGGAGGCGTTATCTGCTACCGTGTCTTGGATTTTGATCTCCCAGTTTTCAATACGGGAATCCACAATCTCAAAACAAGGCATGACACATTCTGTCGCCGCTAAAACATCCGCATTGGTGATACCAGGGCCCATCAGATCCTTCTTCAGAATAAAAGCGATTTCACCCTCTGCTTTGGGCTGAATCAGACGCTCACTGATTGGCATCTCTTCACCTTGGTTAAATGCCATCTGATCCGTCAGATAGCCAAAATCAGGCTGGTGTACATTCAACATGTTTTGTACGGCTTTTGAGGTCACGCCAATTTTCTTACCAATAATGCGCTCACCCGCTGCCACACGACGTTCGATCATGCGTAGCGAGATGTGATAAGCATCTTCAATGGAGATATCGTCAAAACGTTCGGTAAAAGGACGCAGGGTTTCCCGCTTAACCATGGCCTGATACAGCTCATCACCGCAGGCTAAAATCTGTTCTTGTTTCATGTTATTACCTTCTATTAACCTTCATTTACGGTGAATTAAAGTTTTACGCAGACATTGCTTAGCTCGGTATAGAACTCCAAAGAGTGCACACCACCTTCACGTCCGATACCGGATTGTTTGGCACCACCAAAAGCGGTACGCAGATCACGCAGGAACCAGCTATTGACCCAAACCAAACCCACATCCAGCTGTTCGGAGACACGTACCGCACGGGAAGTGTTTTCTGTCCAAACCGTAGCCGCTAAGCCATATTCGGTATTGTTGGCTTGTTCGATCACTTCATCTTCAGAATCAAAGGGGCGGATATGGCAGCAAGGGCCAAAGATCTCTTCATTAACCACACGGGCATCATCAGGCAGATCCGTCCAAATCGTCGGCTCAACCCAAGCACCGGCCTTCATCTCTGCACCTACATCAGGTACACCGCCACCCAGTACCACGGTGGCACCCTCTTCACGGGCCAGTTTGTAATAGGAAAGGACTTTTTCTTTATGCTCCTGACTGATCAAAGAACCCATATTCACATCAGGATCTTCTGAACGGCCCAGTTTTAACTTGGAAGCGCTATCCGCTAAACGCTGTACAAAGGCTTCATAAATAGGACGCTCCACATATACTCGCTCTGTACCCAGACACACCTGACCACAGTTAGCAAAAGCCGAACGCATAGTGCCTTCGATAGCTTTATCCAGATCACAATCAGCAAATACGATACCTGGGTTTTTACCGCCACATTCTAGGGAGATGTCACGCAGGCCTACCGCTGCGGCTTTCATGATGGCTTCACCGGTACGGGTTTCACCAGTAAAGGTGATTGCATCGACTTCTGGATGGGTCGTTAAAAACTCGCCCGCTGAATCCGGGCCAAAACCATGTACGACGTTAAAGACACCGGCTGGTACACCACACTCGTTCATGACTTCACCCAGTAATGTGGTTGTGGCCGGGGTTTCTTCCGATGGCTTCACAACAACCGCATTACCACAGGCCAGTGCCGGGCCTACTTTCCAGGTCATCAGTAGTAATGGCAGGTTCCATGGACTAATGACTGCAATCACACCTTTAGGTTTACGTACACCAAAATTCAGAGCGCCTGTGCCATCCGGTGTCTCTAGATTAAAAGACTCCGTCGGCGTATTTTTAATCACATCGGCAAAGATACGGAAGTTTGCCGCACCACGGGGAATATCGATATGGCTAGCAATGGAATAAGGTTTGCCCGTGTCACGACACTCTGCTTCCAGGAATTCATCAAAACGTTCATCAATTCGGTCAGCAACTTTATTCAGCAGTTCAACACGGTTATTTACCGTCATCTTGCCCCAAGGACCTTTCATGGCCGCCCGAGCTGCTTTAACCGCTGCATCCACTTCTGCTTGACCTGCCTCATGCACCTGACCGATCAGGCTATTATCCAGAGGGCAATAGTTGTCAAAGGTTTTGCCACTGGCAGAACCGGTAAATTCACCGTTAATAAAGTGCTTAAACTCTTTCATTATCTTTTTCTCTATTCGATAAAACAGGGGGGTTACCAACGGCACCTCAACATTCCTTTTGAAGAACCCTTCTCGAAAAACTCTTCTTGAAAGGCTCGTATTAAAAAGATGAGAGCGCAGCGTGCCGCCAGTAATCTGCCCTTACGGGCGAATCTTTTTTCTTTTAAAAACTAGGGCTCTGTTTAAAACCGGAGCTCTGTTAAAACCGGGATTATGTAAGAGCTGTCAGGAAACGTTCATTCAACTGACGATCATGATAGAAGATCGCCTTACCCAGGCTTTCTGTTGTCCAAGTCACAGGTTCGTGATCTGGATAGTGATAGTCACCACCACAGAAGACTTCTGAGCGGTTACCAGAAGGATCAAAGAAGTAAATGGTTTTCCCGTGGGTCAGACCATGACGGGTTGGGCCAATATCCAATGAGGTATCTGTCATAGAGATCAAATCCGCCGCCCGCAGCACGTCTTCCCAAGTTTCCAGAAAGAAGGACGCATGGTGGAATTTGTTCTTCTCAGGATGTTTGATAAAAGCGACATCATGAGCCTTCATAGAGGCTGTCAGGAACTGGGCCACACGGTTGCCATCTGGATCAACCACTTGCTCAGCCAGATCAAAACCTAACACTTCATTAAACAGTTTGTAGGTGCCATCGATATCATCACCGTACAGTAGGCAATGATCAAAACGAGTGGCTTTCATACCTGTTAAACCACGAGGCCAAGCTTCAGGGTTGACCTTATCTACTCCCCACTTGCCGGTTTGCTCCTTAGTGGCGAAGATTTCAAAGTTATGGCCTGTTGGTGAGTCAAAGCGCACTCGACGACCACAACCATTCAGTTCACCAGCAGGGATATCCTGCACATTACAACCAAAGCCCATCAGTTCTTCACGCAGCTTATCGACTGTTTTTTCATCCACACATTTGAAGGCCATAAAATCCATACCGGGTTCATCGGCAGGTACCAATACCACAGAGAATTTATCGACCTCTGTCCAGCCTTTCAGGTAGGCGCGTCCCTGATCATCACGCTCAACTTCGATTAAACCGATTAAATCACGGTAATGTTTTAGAGCTTCTTCAACGTCCAATACTCTTAGTTGAACGTGGCCTGGGCGCATTACACCTTTTCTCATGATTACATCCTCATTCTTGTTGTTGTTTCGAGTTTGTTACGTTTCTTACTTTTGTTGCACTTGTTACATTTATTGCGTTTACGGTTATTACTTTTTCAATTTTTCTTTTCGATCAATTCGTTATTTCAAGCAGTTCACTCAATCCGTTCATTCAGTGTGAAGTGATCCGATTCAATCACCAGATCACCTCCGACTTGTGTCCTGCATGCCAGAGCAAAACCTTGTTGCTCTTCCTGTTCCGTGACGTGCGCTCGGCTCATCTTTAATGTCTGGTAAACGCCAGTTAGTACCCTTACCTTGCACATACCACAGCCGCCTTTACGGCATCCCACTTTGATCGCCTGCTTACCTGCTTTTTCCATGCTTTGTAACAACAGACTTCCGTCATCACAGGTAAAACGTTCATCTCGGTTGGTGACCTGAATTTGATATTCTGAATTCGACACTGTGATCACCTTTTTCCTGTTAACAGGTTTAACCCGTTCAAATTCGTTTAGGCTTTATCAGATCCGTTTAAATAGCGCGGAGCGTTCTGCTCCCTCGGCGCCATCTGCCGCCGTAACAAATTTTTCCATATGGATATCCCGCTCAAATAACCGACCTTGCATTAAAGCGGTAATGGCGCAGTCAATCATCGGTGGAGGGCCGCATAGGTAAGCTTTATGGCCAGTGAAACGGCCGCTAAATTGCTCTTTTGCCGCTTCATGGACATAGCCTGTAAACCCCTGCCAGTTATCGGTAGCTTCAGGGTCACTTAGGGCCGGGACATAGTGAAAATTACTGTGTTTCTCTGCTAACGCTTCAAACAGAGTACTGTTATAGAGCTCGGAGATATTGCGAGCCCCTTGGAACAGATGGATCTGACGTTGATCGCCTTGCTCCAGCATATCCAACACCATTGATTGTGGGCTGGACAGGCCTGAACCACCGGCAATAAAAATAGCATCCTGATCATCGGAACTGCGGACAAAGAATTGACCATAAGGACCAGTGACATCTAACGTCTGGCCCACATTCAAGGACTCGTGAATCCAAGTAGTGGCTGCACCGCCAGGCACAAGGCGGATATGCAGTTCAATAAGATCGGACTGGCTGGGAGCACTGGCGATGGAAAATGCTCTGGAGCCTTCAATTTCTAGACCTTCAATATTGTCCAGATTAAGGTTGATATATTGACCCGCTTGAAAGGCCATAGGGCGATCCAACTTCAACCAAATGCCACGAATCGTCGGTGATAAGTTTTTTATTTCGACCACTTCACCTTTAAAGTCTTCTACCGGTAAACCTTCGAAATCTGGATCAACATCAATATCTGCTTCAATGACCAGATCCGACTCTGGCGTACAGCAGCAAGCAAGCACTTTGCCTTCATCTCGCTCCATATCCATAAGAGCGAACGGTGAAGCATTACCATGTTCATAATCACCTTCCACAACTTCAACCTTGCAAGTTGCACAGGTACCATGGCCACAGGCAAACGGTAACCAAACACCTTGACGCAAGGCTGCATCCAGAATTGTTTGTCCCTCTTCTACTTCTATGACATCACCTGTGGGTTCAACCGTTACTTCATAAGACATAGCATTCACCTTCTAACCTTATCTCTGTTTCTTGTTATGCTCTGGTATCTGGTTCTTTCAAAATCCCCAGATACCAAAGGTGCAGATCTTTACTGCCTGCTTATCTTTCTCTGCCAATCAGTTGGTTAAACACCAGCCTCTTGGAAGCCTTTCAGATCTGGCGTATGGAAACGCAACAGAGATTTATGACCAATACCCTGCTCTGCTAAACCAATATCCATCTGAGGGATAAAGGTCTTTCCATCCAGCAACCAGCTCACGTTATTCCAATGGATCTGATCCCATTCTTCATGCTGGCTAAAAGCCTCTGGCATGACTTCCTGAATCAGCGCGCCAAAAGGCATTTCTGGTGGTAATGGATAGGCAAAAGCAGCACAGAACATCAGATGATGATCCCACCCCACGTACACCACTTGGTTACCGTGAAAGTTCTCCTGCCGGTCTTTCATTTCACCCTGATAATTCGGCTTTAATGCGCGTACTGGCATAACAAAATCCTCTTTTCAGGCCGCAAGAGGCTGAACCCTCCTGATATAGGGGGCGATACAGCCAATCACTGCGGCACTGGTTAAACGTTTGTTGTTTTATTCTTTGTTATAAAGAGATGCGTATGGCGTCAGTCAATCAGGACGCTTTGTTCTTCCACTGTTGCCAGCGCTGTTGGTCTGGGGAGCCTTTGATATCCATATTGTCTGCCCCAAGATTCATCTTGTAGTAGTCCTTCAGGATATCTTCTACACCTGGACCACCACAGTTACCCTGGAAGATCTGGTGTACTGGTAACCAAGATTGGATATATTTTTCCGGCTCATCATCAAAGATGTGCTGACAGCCGTCGGAACAGAAGTGATACTTCTCGCCTTTGTATTCACTGCTGCGATAAGAGATCTGTGTAGGATCATCCATTTCGGTAAACAGCATAGGGATCTGACAAGTGGTACACAGCTGCGGTAGCGCCTTGGTGTAAAAGCGATTGCCTTCCGCCTCCATCTTCTTGGCCATTTCCCAGCGTGGACGATAATATTTGTCGAAAGTATCCGGGTATTGAGCGGATAACCAATCCAACTCCTCATCCGATGGAATCCAAGTATGGAAACCTGCCGCATGACCGTGGGTATAGAAAGTCCACCAAGCTTGGTGTGAGATATGCTCTTTCTCTTTTTCTGCCAGCTTGGCACCTTCTGGCATCGTAATACCGTAACGAGCCAGATCTTTAAACAGAGCGCCACCGGCTTCTTCAAAGTAAACTTCCCAGGCATCCTTCCAAGACATCACTTTGTTTGGCAGCATGTAATCCATCATCATCGCAACGAGGGTCAGAAGACGAGTACCGCGCCAGAACCACTTATCAATCCATTTTTGAACGATAGGCAGGTTATCTTCATGCTGCTCCAGCAGGAACTTAATCACTTCCAAACCTAGCGTCATATGGCGGGCTTCATCAGACTGAGCCGAGAAACCAAACGTTACCGTGGCCATATCACCGTTATGAGCCGCACCTGACATAAAGGGCACAAATAGCAGGTTGGTCAGCACGTATTCAAAGCTGAAACCGATAGCGACCATAAACTCAAATGGGCCAGCTGAACGGGCATCATTAAAGAAGGATTTAGGCACAGACAGATACCAAACCCTGTCGTGCATATGACTGAAGTCCTGGAAACCATCAAAGAATTTATTGTAGTGACTCATGGCGTGAATCTGAGTCTGAACGTGACGCAGTTCATCCAGAGATTGCATCTGACAAGCCGTACGTGCACCCACACCACCCAACTGACGCCCCGTATGAGCAAAGCCTTGAAAGGCTTGGTATTCCAGTGGTGAAACACCGGTCAGGAATATTTTCAGCGCATTCACATAACGCTCATCTGTGACATTCAGATGGCCATTGTTTTGTGAAAAGGCATCAAAAATTGCGTAAAGCTTTTTCTCTTTCTCTGCCTGATATTTCCAGTAACTATCCATGGTCAAACGAAATGGATCTTCCCATTTAGACCAATCGGTAATCTTGATGCCTTCAAACTCTTCAAACGGGAAAGCTTTTTCACGATCCTGATAGCTGAATTCCCAATCCAGATCGCGGGTCAGTAAACGGTATTTATCTTTTAGATTTAATTTTTTAGCGGCCATTAGAGACACCTTTTTTCTGCAGTTACTCAAGGAGAGGCTTCTAAGAGATACAAGGGGCGAGTCTTGTATTCTTTAAACGCCTAACACCTTTTTGATAACGCCAGAGATATTGATTGTTTTTATTCTTAGTGCGTTTTCTAACCGATCAACGGTTATCGATGCTAAGAGTATTTTTGAATACTCGTGGCTAGACATTCCAGGTCAAACTAACCTGATCATCGTCTTCATCGACATTGCCGCCGAGAGTAATCAGGTTCAGATGCAGTTCTTGTACATCCCAATCACAGCCTAACTTCTCTTCCACTGTTTCCCGCTTCACGACCAAATAGTTATCAGCTTCCATACGTATCATGGCCGGCATGTATTGAACGGTTACTTCAGGATTGTCTTCTTCCACCGCTTCGACGATATAACGGGAAACATCATTGTCCTGTAACGCTAGGTATACTTTTGACATAGTGCTTCTCCTTACTGAGCCAAACCGGCTTTTTTCAGACGTTTATCCAGTTGAGTCAAGGCTGTTTCTAAAGCCTCCTCACCCAACATCTCTTGTGCGACAGGTGCAAAGGCTTCACTGGCTTTACCGCGCCATTTACTAGCCCATTGACTGATCAATTGCTGATTAGCTTCAGATTCAGCGGCTGCAGTTTTCAGCACACTGTCACTCCAACGGGTGATATCCTTGTTCCACTGCTGCATAAACTCGGTCAGCATGGCGATATCCTGACCACCGTTCTCAGAGAGCCACTGGTCAAACTGCTGATAGAACAAACTGTGCATCAAACCATCAACCACAATGTCCTGAGCCACAAACAGCTCAAACCAATCCTCGGTTACCAGCATGCTTTCACATAGCGCACGCATCCCCTGCCAAATAGGATCGTCCATCCAAAGAGATTTGGCTTCGTTCAGGGCTTCACCGGTATTACCGTCCAGAATTAAACCAATACGCGACAAGTATTGAGCGATACCTAATCGATCTGCGCCATCAAACAACATGGCTTGTGTCACTGCAGTACCAAAACCGTATGCAGCGCAGTACATATTATTCAGGTTGGCGGTATGCTCTACATGGCGCAGTGGTACTAGATAACGAATCACTTTTTTCTGTAGATCATCACTTAAGTGACTAACCAGATTGCGCTTATCGAAGAAGCTAAAGTTATTTTCAGCCGCTTCCTGCATTTTTGAACGCTGCTGAACATAGGTGCCGTAATAGAATTGACGAGGATCTTTTAACGCATACCAATCCTCCATCTTCACTGCAGTACGGCGCTCATCCTCCAGCTCAAACTCTGGCTGCCACAGCGGACGATAATGCAGATTAGCTTCCGCCTGTACGTCATAAGTAGCTTCTTGATAACGTGTTGCTGGTTTATCGCCAAACCGACGCTCAATGTGAGCATAGGTATTGCGTACCGGTTCCAGTGTTGCGGTCTTAATTTCAATGGTCATACGTGCTTCCCGTATTTGTTGTTGTAAGGAAGTAATGAAAAACGTTTAAGCCAGTCATCTGGTTAGCCGTTTATTCGGTCATGGTTTTTAGCCATCAGGGTTTCTTCTCCGTAACGCCACTTATCAAAATCCGCATCTACCACCTGACTCTCAGCTTCATTCATATGCACCACCTGATGAGCAGTGCAAAACGTATCAAAGGCAGGTCTTGGTAGAATCAGTTCAACAAACAGTTTTGGATCACCAATGGCAAAATCAAACTCGACAAAACGGGCTCCTTCCTGACTGCGCACCCGAACAAACTTCACCAGATTGTCAAAACCGTTTTGATGGTCTGCATCAAGGGTATGATTTGGATCTGTTGCTCTGGTTTGTAAAAGTGCTGTACTCATGATTTGCCTCTGTTTTGCTTACGTATCTTTTCGTATCGCTTACGCTTTAGGCTTGCACAGAGGGTATTGCAACCGGCGGGCCAGAAATTAAAACAGCATGAAAATTAATTTTTAACCAATTGTTTTAATTGACTTTTATTTTACGAACAGGAAGTTAACGAGTTTAGACACAGAGAAAATAATCAGATAGGAAAAGTGCGTTTTTTACCATATGATCATATGATTAATAGGGATTTAACCATATGGTGAACCCTCCTTTTAGCACAGAGTTTCAAGCTGCAATGCAGCAAAAATGCAATCTTTCACTATAAGATGCAAAAACCGATTTTCTATGTTAGAGATACATGCCTAAACAAAAGTATTACGATATTCTTCAATCAGCAGCCAGAGAAAATAGCGACTTTCTATAGAGCGCATTTTGTTTAGGTGCTTAGCCCATTAAAAATAAAAACAACCACAATTAAGAGAGCACAATGCCGGATTCCACCCAAGTAGATGCCAAAAAACAGATCAACTCAAAAGGAACGTTGACTCTGCCTAATAGCCAGGATTTGATGGATCAAATTCGTTTTGATCCAGAACAGGGTAAAATTTGGCTGGCAGAACAAAGGTCACTCTTGTTGGGTTTGTCGGCTATGGGGCACTTTCGTAAAGAAATTATTGCTACCATGGGCCAAGAAAGAGCTAAAGGCTTTTTTATGCGCCTAGGTTATTACTCCGGTTTAAGCGATGCAGAGTTAGCAAAACAGGTTCGTCCTGATAGTAGTGCCGAAGAAGCCTTTTTAACCGGCCCTCAGATGCATCGTTTACGAGGCATGGTAAAAGCCATTCCTATATGTCTTGAAATAGACCCAGATAATCAGCATTTTTATGCAGAGTTTGATTGGGAAAATTCCTTTGAAGTTGAGATCTGCCAAACAGTATTAGGTCAATTAGAAGAACCTGCCTGTTGGATTTTACTGGGTTATGCCTGCAGTTATTCCTCTCATTTTTTGGATATGGAGATTCAATTCAGGGAACAAGAGTGCCGTGGCAAGGGAGATCATCGCTGCCATATTGTGGGTAAACCGGCCCATGAATGGGAGGATCATGAAGAATTTCGGGAGTTATTCAGAGAAGCACCGTTAATCGATGAGCTTTATGCTCTGCAATCTCAAATAGCAGCATTGGAAGAACGACTACCGGCCTCCCCTGACAGCCCGACGACTATCGGCTCCGCCCCGCCTTTTACCAGTGCCTTAAAGATGATCGATAAAGGCTCCTATTCCGATATGACTATGTTGCTTTTAGGTGAAACGGGGACAGGTAAAGAGGTACTAGCCCGACGCATTCATAGTATGAGCCCAAGAAGAGACCAAGCCTTTGTAGCAGTAAACTGCGCAGCGATTCCACCTGAACTGATTGAGTCCGAATTGTTTGGTGTACAAAAAGGCGCATTTACCGGGGCCACACAAAATCGTATCGGACGTTTTGAACGGGCTCAAAACGGTACAATATTTTTAGATGAAGTGATTGAGCTGTCTCCTCGTGCTCAAGCTGCCCTATTAAGAGTGTTACAAGAAGGTGAACTGGAACGTGTAGGCGATACCGAAACCCGAAGCATTGATGTGCGAGTGGTTGCGGCTACCAATGAAAGTTTAGAAGAAGCGGTGACTGCCGGGCGCTTTCGAGCGGATCTGTTTTATCGTATCAATGCCTATACCGTGATCATTCCACCACTACGAGAGCGCACCAATGATATCCCACTGTTAGCCGATCACTTTAAAAAACGCTACGAAGCCCGTTATAAAAAAACCACACTCGGTTTTAGTGATCGATCTTTAGCAGCTCTACAAGCCTACGATTGGCCCGGTAATATTCGTGAGCTGGAAAACACCATTGAACGAGGTGTTATTTTAACGGAGAGCAAGGAATCCATCAGTGAACACAGTCTATTCCATCTTAAATCACCTCTAAGTGACGATAACCAACAACAACTGAATGAAAAAAGCGGTTGTCTTGAATCCGTTAAAAGCGGGGACTGTTCTCAGGCAGAGACCTTAGCCGAAGCGATGCTAGAAAACGACATCAGCCTGAACGAATTGGAAGGCGCCATTCTAAAGGCCGCCATGAAACAAAACGACGACAATGTATCACAAGCCGCGAGACAACTGGGTTTAACCCGTCCAGCCATGGCTTATCGATTGAAGAATAGAGCAGACTAATTGCCACCCTGATACATTCAACAGTCTATTGACTCAAATAGAACAAACCCGACACAAAGATAACAGCAGATAATTATTATGAGAATAGCCATATGGGGCGCAGGTGGTATTGGATGCTATTACGGTGCCAGACTTGAACAAACCGGTCATTCCGTCACTTATATTGCCCGTGGCAAACACTTGTCAGCCATGCAATCCAACGGCCTTCAAGTCCATCATAGCGATTTAAAGTTTAATCAAACGGTCACTGCCGTCAGTCAGGAACAGTTGTTGACGGAATATCAATGTGACGATTTCGATTTGATTATTCTGGCTATTAAAAATACCGCAACGACAGAAGTACTGAAGATAAGCTCAGATTGGCTTAAAAAAGGCCAAGCATTGGTACTTTCACTGCAAAACGGTGTGGATAATGAACCTGAAATTGCCGACGCAATCGGCAAAGAAAGAACTCTGGGTGGCTTAGCCGTGCGTATTGGCGGCCATATTATTGAGCCGGGGGTTGTAGAAGCCACTGGTGTTGCTCAGGTGATTTTTGGTGCCTGGCCGAATCAACGACAGAATACATTACCTTCAGAACAATTAGATAATATTCAAAACACTTTTGTTGATGCAGGTATACCGAGCCAAATCACACCGGATATTCAACGGGAACTTTGGCGAAAACTGATTATTAACAACGGGGTAAATCCTCTATCGGCTTTAGCTCAATTGGATACCCGTAGCCTGACTCAAAATCCGGTACTAAGGAGTACTGTTTATAAAATGATGCAGGAAACCGCCGCCGCTGCTGCATCTGATGGCTTAGAGTTAGACGTAACCGATATTGATGAGATGTTTGAGCTGATTTGCAACTTTGACGCTATTAAAACATCGATGCTAGTTGACCGAGAAAAAGGTCGGCCACTAGAGTTGGATGGTATTAGTGGTACGGTATTACACCGCTCAAAGTCTTTAGGAATTGAAGCACCGACGACGGCCTTAGTGAGTGAACTGCTTAGACTGGCAACGGTTTGAGACATCTAAATAATAACTTAAACCAAGGAAGGTTTAAGAGTGAATAAAAGCGTAATTATTTTTGCCTTTCGACTTTATGCGATACATAGCTTGGTCAGCTTTTTGAATTAACTCTTCAGTATTTTCACTGTGATCTGGATACAAAGCAATGCCAATACTTGCCCCCAACGTTATAACAACATTCTCTTGATAATAGGGTTTAGAGACAGCCCCAATCACTTTTTCCGCAACTGTCGATGCATTTTCCTGCGTTAAAAGGTCATTTAATATCATAATAAACTCATCACCCCCAAAGCGGGCAACTGTATCCGTTTCTCGAATACATAAGCTGAGGCGCTCCCCTACTGCTTTAAGTATTTGATCCCCCATATCATGGCCAAAAGTATCATTAATTATCTTAAAACCATCTAAATCAACAAATAGAACCGCTAGCTTAGATTGATTACGTCGAGCTATCGCCATGGCGCTTTCTAAACGATCCATGCATAAATTCCGAGTAGGTAACCCTGTAAGTATGTCGTGACAAGCCAGATACTTTAATTTTTCCTCAGCTTCTTTCCTTTCTGTAATATCTTCCTGTAGAGAAACAAAATTTAAAATCTCGCCAGTACTTGAAAGAAGAGGATGAATTGATGCCTGCTCCCAATAACGCTCCCCAGACTTCTTTTTATTATGAAACACACCCTGCCACTCATCACCATTTCTGAGTGTTTGCCAAAGCTCTCTATATTGAGCAATAGGAGTATCCTCTGATCGAGTATGGTTAAACTTGTAACCAATAACCTCTTTCCTTTCGAACCCCGTTAGACGAGTAAACTTTAAATTAACGTATTGCGCGATGCCCTCAGGATCAGTGATGATGACAGAGGCTGGGCTATTCTCAATGGCCAAGGAAAGCTTTCTCAGTTCTTCAGCCTGTAACTTGAGTGATTTTTTGTGTGCCAGTCCTAAATTAACCGTTAAAGCCGTTACCCAAATGGCAAAAATAGCTAGGACACGATTCATTATCACAACCCATTCTTCACCACCTTGTGGAGAATAAAAATACCCCAATACCGTTAATACTGTTGCGATAACAGCAAGCCATAGAGTATGACAGCGTTTCGGATAAAGCTTGCCAACTAATACAAAAAGTATATAAAGCACGCCTCCTGCAGCACCTAATGGCAGAGATAGATCAAATACAAAAAAGCTTAGCCCAAGACCTACGGTAAAAAAAATTAAACTGGGGGTAATTTTCTCTGACTTTAAGGATGCCGAGTCTGAAGCGGCTAGCTGATGTTGGGTATCTTCACTGGGAGGTTGAATCAAGATTGATAAACGCCACAATAAAATGGCTCCACATAGAATCGCAATACTCGCAATACTACTGGTTACGAGAACTGCTTTAATAAAAGGGGCTCTGATTTCTTTTAGATCAACTTTAGCAACAAGACCAGCACTTAATCTCGGTAAAGGCTTATAAGCCGCTAAAGTGAGTTCTGCACGATAATCTAAACCGATCAAACTCCCGGTTTGTCCTGACAGAGCTCGCTGTATCGCTCTTGCTTCATCTTTAACCATATGTACAGGTGGGACGACTTTGCCTAAATGACGAGAAGTCGTCAGAAACTCAATACTGTGATCCTTATACTGACCGATGACAAATTCACCTGTTTGCCCAAAGCCGGGGGTTAAGCTTGCCATATCCCGTAATTGTTGTAATGTCGCGGCCTTCGGACCGCCAGGGTAATCCAATGTATTGTGTTCGACATCAAATTTGGCAATAACATCAATAAATGCAGCCTGGGCTTCCACGATATCCAGTAATCGTTTTTCTGAGGTTTCAAAAGAAGCGTTATATAATAACCAAACAGACACACTTGAAACGACAAAGGTAACAATGGCCATCAATAGGGTGCGATAAATAAACCACTCTTTTGGCTTAACTTTTGATTTTAAACCAAAAGGTTCATTTCTACCGATAGCATGAGATTCTGACACCTCAATTTGGCTAATCAGTATTGAACCTAAAACAATGATGCTAAGCGCAATACCCGCAGCTAATAAGCTCACCTTGATAAAGGGTTGTTGGAATTCATCCAAATCTATTTTAGCGACAAAACCAATCTCAAGCTGGGTTGACGGCATGTAAGCCGCAAGCACTTTTTTAGCACGATAATCCATACCGATAACAGTGCCAGCTTCTCCCAACAATGCTTTTTGCATTGGTTCTGCAATTTTTGAATGATGATCTAAGGGGAAATATAGGTCTTTATCAGGACTACGTTCACGTGTGCTCAAAAGAATAATAAAACCATTACTATTCTTCTGGCCAATAACAAACTCACCCGTTTCGCCAAAGCCTGGTTTTGCCAAAAAGAAGTCCTGAATTTGACTCAATGTAGCGCCAATTGCGCCACCAGAATGATCTTCATGGCTATAATCAGCATCAAAATTCGCCACAGCATCAATCAATCGAACATTACTTTCGACTAGCTCAACCAAACCCTGCCTCTCTGACTCTAAAGCCGAGTGATACAAAGTCCAAATTGAAGCCAATAGAGTGATAAAGCCAACGGACAACACAATGACTAAAATAGACCAAAAGTATTTTCGTGACGCTTGCTTTTGTTTCATAGTCCAAACCATCAAGGTTTATCTGCACTATCAAGCAAAGCTATGCCTGAGGCTGGTTAATGGCGGTATACCTAAACAAAAACCACCTTGTTTTAGTACTTAAGAAACTATTCCTTTATAACGATTTACGAGGCGCTAATCATAACTATAGTTTGCCTTCGTAAAAATGAAAAAGTCCGTATAGGAAGATTTCCCATACGGACTGCAATATATCTGAGATATAGGATCAAAAATATCTCTACAAAGGCTTATGACAAAACACCCAAGTAGCCCTAAAGATAGTCCTCAATAAACCAAGCTGAAAACGCATGTCGTCCCGAAAGACCGCCTTTTTGATAAATCGCAGATGCATGATGACGCACTGTTTTTTCCGTTGTTCCACGTAACAAAGAGATCTCTTTAACACTAAACCCCTTCAATAACATCAAACCCACTTCCTGCTCACTTGGAGTAAATTGCCAATCAGCAAACTGTACTTTAATTGCTTCAGACAAACCTTTCTTAGCCTTAACTAACGCCTCTGAAGCTTCTTGTTGATGGGCATTCTGTTCGATTAACTTTTGTAGCCGTTGAATCTCGCTTTTCTGGCGGCGGTGCTTAATCAGCAACCAGACTAAACCAATAATAGAAACCGCAACAATAATCACCTCCTGTACGAAATGATCATTAGGTACTCCTGCAGCCATATCTTCACTGATATCACCTGCACTGGCAAACAGCACAACAAGCAAAAACAAAGTTGGTACAAAGTCCTGATTAGAACGGAATGACATACAAAAAATCCTCTATATAGGCAATATATCCTAGGTTTTAAGCATAGGTCATATGACCTAAGCCCTCTAGAATGGGCCATCTGTCCAATGTCTCTCCGAGAAGTTTAAACGAAGATAAAGCTTCCTTAAACGAACAATTCATCAGACTAGAGAGCAATGGATATGAACAATACAATGCTAGTAACAATAGCTGCAGCCATAATCAGCCAATCAGTTAATGCAAGCAACCATACTCTAACCGCTCATCGCCTCCAGCAAGGAGAGGTTCAGATTGATGGCGTAACAGATGATATATGGAAACAAGCAAAATCACTAAATATCAAAGTCGATGAACTTCCCTATAAACCTGATAATGGTTATGACGGTATTACAGAAAGCAATGTAGAACTACGTGCACTTTATGATGAGCAATACCTATATATGCAGGTTCGTTGGAACGATCCAACAAAAAGTCTAAGACGTTTCCCATGGGAAAAACAGCCCGATGGAAGCTGGAAGCAACTCAAAAAACTTGATAATACCGGGCACGACAATACCTACTACGAAGACAAATTTGCCTTTCTATGGAATATTTCGGAAAAAGGCTTTGCTAAGAAAGGCTGTGACCGCTCCTGTCATTTAGCAGAAGATGGCATGGTTGCCGACATAAAGGACACTTCAGCAGGACGCCACTTCACTCGTACTGAGGGCGAGACTATTGATATTTGGCATTGGAAAAGCGCTCGCAGTAATCCCGTTTATCAAATTGATGATCAATACATTAACCATACTCGTAATGAGAGCAAAGGCTGGGGACGCCACAGTGATGAAAAAACCGGTGGTGGTTATAAAAACAATCAAAACAACGATAAAACGGCTCCAAAGTGGATGCCTATTCACCCAACACCTGAAGCAACCTACTGGGTGATGCCTGACAACAAAACACTGTTTAAAGATACCTTCAAGCCCGGCGATGTGGTGGGCGGTATTGCAGCAAAAGCAGCAACTGGTTCCCGTGGAGATATTCATGCCCGTGGCGAATGGAAAGAAGGCGTCTGGACACTGGAGCTAAAACGCAAGCTTGTTACCCATCATCCCAAATCCTTAATGCAAGATGTACAGTTTGATGATCTCAGTAAACAGTATCGGTTTGGTGTATCTGTTTTTGACAATACTCAGATCAACCATATTTTTCATAAGAAGGCGCTACGCTTAGCCTTTTCTGAATAGGCTAGATACTCAGTAACGTGCAACAAGAGAGTCACAAACCTTACCCAACATAAGCCTTATCTGTTCATCACCATTCACCCAGCACAGTTGAGAGGTTCTTTTGAGCCTCTCCTTCATAGGCAATCTCATGGCTAAATCATCGAATATAGTCAGGTGGCTAAAAATGCGCCTGCATAAACCCTCGTTAGTTTTTAGTTTAACTTTAACCTTATTGCTTTGTGCGCTTGCACTTTACGAAGGGGTTGAGGGATTCCAATATAATTCCAATGAAACAACCAACCTCTGGCTGCGTATCAGCCATGCTAGTTCAGCGATATTATTAATCGTTCTCATAATCATAGGGTTACCAGTCCTCAATAATTTACTGAAACGGATACGCCATAGCCCTTTAGCTCGTTATCAAACGATGAACCAAAAACGCCTACACCGTATTCTGGGCTATATCATGCTATTACTTATTATTGCCCATGGTGCAGGGCAGCTTATCTATCTGACAACATTAGAAATTACTTTTGAAGAGGCTTTATTTGGCCATGAATCTGATCTAGTGCGTTCAATGAGAAGCACTATGTATGAGTTTGTAACAGAAGATGAATCTATAGATATGATTGCGCAATGGGTCGCTAACGGTCGATCTGAAGCTGATTTTAACAGCCACATACGCCCCATATTAAAAGATGATTGCACTAAATGTCATAGCAAGAGTTCTACGCAAACTTATGCAATCTCATCATTACCACTTGCAACCTATCAAGATGCCCTAAACCTGAGTCATAGTGGACTAGAATCCAGACAGTTTCGAATTAACATGAGTGGCTTGATACTTCTAAGCTTCTTTCTAACGATGTTAGTATTTGCGCTACCAGCTCTACGAAAACGGATGCATCATCATTTTCAACAGATTCATCGACTAGGATATTGGACCTTACCCTTATTCGTTTTGCATATTCCCCAGTGGTACTGGTTACTGCCAACCATCTTATTGTTCCTCTGGGATTGGTGGTTAGAAAGAAAGAACACTTATCCTGTTAAAGCAGCATCCCTATCTTGGATCGATAATACAACGCTTACACTAACATTAAAGATTGAAGATTTTTCTCCGGTAAAACCTGGAGATTACGTGCAAATTAGAATTCCTGCCATTAGCACATCTGAATGGCATCCGTTCTCGATTGCACACTATCAAGATGGTCATTTAGTATTAAAGATCAGTATTACTGGAGACTGGACAACTCGGCTAGCCAGTTACTGTAATGTTTGCTCTTTCTATGTTGATTTAAAAGGGCCATATCCCTCCCCTGCGTCTCATTCGCGTCATAGTAAAAAACGCGTATTGATTGCGGGAGGCATTGGAATTACGCCTTACTGGCAGTGGCTGGAATCCGGTTTGAGCGAACAAACCACCTTAGTTTGGATCGTTAAGGATGCCAAACGCTTAGCATGGTTCAAACCTATATTAACTCGGTTAATCAATAACAAAATATATATCTATATTACCGATGAAAAAGCACAGATTCCCTCTTGGCTCTATAACCAAAAGCAACTTAAAGTCAATATTGGTAGGCCTTGCTGGGATAGCTTATCAGAGCAATTAACTCAAAAAGATCCCGGTGATTGTTTTCTATGTGGGCCAGCTCCTTTGATGAAAGAAGCGAGCTATAGCTTTAGGCTGAGAAGCTGGCATGTGTTTAAAGAGAGCTTTTGAGTGCCGAAAAAAAACCTATAGTTACGAAATAATTAATACTGAGGAGACTCTAATGTCTCTCTTTTGTTCAGACTTAAGAGATTCATCTAGGAAAAATGGTCATTGAGTTGAGCCACAATGACCTCCTCTCCTCCCTCATTAACAATAACTTTAATACGGCTTGGCGGGAGTTCAAAATCCTTTCTTAGTGCCGCAGCACTTTCATCTGTGATTCCATCTCCGCGAGTTGACAATCTTTCGGATATATATTGATCCCCTGCATCAACAAATATCATTTCTAAATCAGATAATCGAGCCTCCAGATACTCACGATGACGTTGTTTATATACGCCCTGAGTGACAACTATAGCGTCGTGCTCTTGGCATAGATACACTATTTTCTCGGCTATAATAGGAAAATACCGATCTCGCATAGACTCAGTAAATGGTCGTTGTTCCTTTAGGGCTAGAATCATCTCTTCTGTAATATCCTCATCAGCATGATAAACATACCTATCGGTCTTCTGGCCAATAAGGTCGCCTATATACGACTTTCCTGATCCCGATAATCCAAAAAGAAATAATATTTTAGGGGCTGAATTAAGATTCAATTGTTGAGTCATTGCTTGCCTAGTATCTATCTTTACCAATACTTTTGTTTATATAGGTATCACTGATACCAATTGAAACCATTATTTTCCGCTATCACTGCCTATCTTTCAATCATCTACCCTATTTCACACTAGGAGAGCTTGGAGAAATCAACCTTTCTGATCACCATAATATTAAAAACGGCAAACATACGACTATAGTCGAAACCTCTTGAGTTGAACGTAACGTTACTTAATGTTACATTACTTACATCAAATAACAATTAGATCCATATATATATTAATTGGCTATATGCCTTTGTGTAAAAGACCTTTATTCACAGACTGCCAGTGGAAAGGATATTCCGAGGATACTTCACGACTGAGTGTGCAAAAAGCATGATCAGACCAGCAACCTAATCGGATACAAAAGCAGGGTATATGTGGCATGCCACTTAAAATTAATTACTTGGAAGGTAATGGTATTGAAGTTCTCGTGACCGGAGTTGTCAATGGCCATGAAATGATTAGTGCCTATCAATCAATACTAGAAACGAAGCATTCTCAGAATTTATTGTACAAAATACTGGATAAGTCTTCTTGCACAGAATTCGCTGTCACTTCAGACGATATTCAGTCAATGGCTAAGCTCAGTCGACAGATAGCGAAAGTGAACCCTGGAATTATTATCGCCATTGTGGAGTCAAAAACCCTGCAATTTAGCTTAACAAAACTATGGCAGGCACATATTAAAAAAGACAATATTCCAAACCATAGCTTTTATATGAGAAATGAAGCATTGAGATGGATAGAGGACCATATAAAACTGGGGGTCTGAGCCCCCGGACAAAATATTCCGACACCTCTACCCACACAATACTTCCGGATGCCTTTTGCATCTGACCTTTCCCCACAAATAAACCAGCACGTAGCGTGGATAAGCCAAAGGCGCATCCGCGAATAACCCATCACTGTCAAATGTGAATATGGAAAACGTTTGCCTAGCGACTTGTAACAGAACCTAAGCATCCAGACAAAAATGAATGGTTAGTGAATATTGCTCTGATAATTTTTAGCAGTTTTTCGCAGGTAGTCCAAAGCCTCTTCTGCGTTGACATTTCTGTTCTTCACTAAATCCAGAAAATCGTGATCCATGCCTTCAGTAAGCTGTTTAAATTCCTGATAGATGACATCACTTTTCTTCACAATATTGATATTAACACCTGCATCCTGAGCAAATTTCAAACCGGCTTTATCCCCCTGATCCCAAGCTCGGCCTGCCATTGCCGATAACTTCTCACCGGAGACTTGTAAGATAGCGTTACGTGACTGGCAATATTAGAGAGATACAGCGCCTCTTCAACCGCTGTATTACCTCCACCTATAACGGCAACAGGCTTATCCTTATAGAAGAAACCATCACAGGTGGCACACCCACTCACACCTTTATTTTTATAGCGCTCCTCAGATTCCAGTCCTAGGTATTGAGCAGAGGCACCGGTTGCAATAATTAAGGCATCAGCCGTGTACATCGTCCCACTATCACCAATTAGGGTAAAAGGCCGAGAGGCAAGATCCGCAGTCACGATATGGTCGTAGGTTTTAGGCTGGCCCGTGCGGCATAAACCGCAGCGGTATAACCTGCGGGGCCTGACCCTAAAATAATCAGCGGGCTATGTTTAGCATGACTCATGTTTCATTCCCCCACTTACAGATGTTGATCCAGCCATTGGCTGATCTGACTCTCCATCATTGCACCAGAACGACGGGCGATTTCAACACCTTCCTTAAACAAAACCAATGTGGGTGTGGCTTTAATGCTAAGTTGCTCGGCGGTTTGTTCAAACACTTCCATATTGGCCATCGCGACTTGAAAGCGGTCGGGTTGCTTGGCGACTAAACGTTCAACTGCAGGCCCTACCATCTTGCAGGGGCCGCACCAAGGGGCCCAAACATCCAACAAAACCGGTTGTTCTGCTGTGCTAATCAGTGTTTGAAAATCACTGTCTGATACTTGAACCGTAGTCGTTGAAATAGTACTCATAGCTCTGCCTCTTCAACGTGTTTGCCTGCATTCCAACCTTTATGCCCCACGGCTCTTTCGGTTACTTGAGTCGGTAGCTCTTCTAATGCTGTTGCCATAGTGTCATTCCAGCGGTTCAGATAACCAAACAGGGCAACCGTTGCGACAATTTCAACAATTTCACTTTCACTAAAGTGTTTTTTAAGATCATCGAAATCGTCAGAGGAGACATCATTAGGCAGAGTGCCGCCCTTAATACCCACTTTAATGGCTGCCCGCTCAGCATCTGAAAATAGGTCGCTGGTTTCAAACTCCCAAATGGCGGCAATTTTTTCATCTGGTGCATTATAAATACTGGATAGATTCGTCATATGGGATTGGCAGTAGCGGCAGCCAGAAGCCAGACTAGACGCTAAAGCGACTAACATTTTTAGCTCTTCAGATACGGTACCTTCATAAAGGATGACTTGGTTAAGCTTGCCGAAGGTTTTAGAAATATTTGGACGACGAGCCATTGTCTTAACGCTATTAGGGCAAAAACCCCGTGTATTTTCATAGTGCTCAAACATTTCACGTAGTTCTTGATCCACTTCATGATTTTCTAGGGGGCGTAAATGTGGCATAAGATGATTCCTTTATTTTTGTGCTTGTTGCTGGGTATGATTTAAAGGAGATCTTAGGGATACACTGTTTTTCTGTCTGTCCCTACAGACAGGTACACGCGTGAAAACCAAGCTAGAAATTACCCTGTAGAAGAGAAACTGCATTTTGGAAAATCATAAAAACAATTTGGATTACGATGATATTGCCGACTTGGTAGCGGGCCTTGGCGGTACAAACTTCCCTAGAAAATTGCTTGAAACATTAAATTTGAAGTGTGTATTAAACCATCTTTCTCTGGTGCACTTGGAAGAACAGGACAGAATTACTTATATCCTGTCTGCCAGTGATTGCCATGTGGGTATTACACCAACAATGCAGCAACTGTATTTATCCATTTACTACCGTTTAGACCCAAATAAGGAATTTCTGGAACATTTCTCATCGGACAAGAATATTCTGGTAAGGCGATTACGAGCAGAGGAAATTGCAGACCAAGGATATCGTCAGCTTTGGTATGAAAAGATGGGTATCGTAGATCGTTTGTCTATTTTAACCAAAGCGGATAAGGGATTGTATTGTTTGAACCTATTTCGTACTCAGGAGAGATTTTCCGAGCAAGATCTCAGCGTATTGACCGAATTAGGCGGCTTGTTATCTGCTTTAACCGTACGCCACGCCAGACTAACCGGCTCGCTCTCAAGCTTTATGACACGGGAGAATCAGATCGAAACTCTGATGGAGCGCTTAAACAAGATAGATCCATCACTCACTCAAAGAGAGCTGCAAGTATGTGCTCGGGTTTTATTAGGTATGAGCTCGGAAGGTATCGGATTGGATCTTGAAATTAAAACCCAAAGTGTGCTGACTTACCGCAAACGGGCCTACGCTCGACTGAATATATCCAGTCAGAATGAGTTGTTTGCCCTGTGTTTAACCACCAATTAACAAGCCTGTATAACCCCTATCTCTTTGTTAGCACTAGCACAGCGATTCAAGTTAATAGGAAACCAAGTTTAACCTTTCGCTATAAAGCTCAAAGAAACCTATCAATCATTCTTAGATTTGGTGCTTTTCTGATGTGAGACAAGAGGTTGTGGGTGATCCAGTTGGCATTATAAGAATGGCAACTGGATTGGAGTTTGTGTTTTTGTGGATAATTACGCTCTTGTTACCAGTCTAAACTTGAGTGAAGCGAGAATCCCCCTGATTTAGTCTTGCTGAACAGCTTATTAGCTTTATGCATGATAAGAGCAGCCTTCAATTAGGACTTGGCCCTCACGTTCTCTAAAGCCATAAATGAGTAATCCAGGTTCCTTTCGATGTTCCAAATCGACTTTCCACAAAACAATCAAATGATCAGGGTTTCGGTGTATGGTTACTAACTCGGCAATAGTATGTTTACCATATGTGTCATAATTTTCTTCAATTTGTCGATTGAACTCTTCCTCTGGAAAGCTTTCTTCAGGATTATCCTCTATAAAATAACGACAAAATCCTTGATAGCTTTTGTCATTCCATGAATTTTCAGTATGTTCAGCTAGTGGCTTTACAATATCGAGAATATCAGTATCACTAAGTTCTAAAAATGCCATCCTATTCTCCCTAGGCAATGCAGGACATCCTTATGTCCCGTTAGATTGAACCATCTTTTTTATTTTTACAGCCTTTTCGAAGTGATCCAGCTTATGCGTCATGATCCACCACTCAGCCGCTTCCATTAGCAACTCTGGATCATCATTTTTGTTTGCGAAGAATGCATAGAAGGACAAGCCTACGTTTTCACCCTTACTTGTAATCTTTTTTTCGCATATTTCTACAATCTTTTTCTTTAGGCTTTCTCTCATTAAATTTTGACTCTCAAATGATTGTAAATCGCGATGCTAACAATATAGAATACCCATATTTTCGAGTAATAACTCTACCAGATTATGAGCTTTAACCACCTAGGTCAAACCCTAAGATTGGTGTTTTTTGGGTAGAATCATGAGGTTGGGTGATCCAGTTATCATTGTGCGGATGGCAACTGGATTGGGGCGGGTAGGTTTTCACCTGCAGCTTTAAACATATCCATGAAGAAGGTTAATAATAGAAAAACCCCGCATTCAGGTTCTGAATAACTAAGCAGGTATTACGAACTTCATGTCATCAATGAACTTCAACAACATGCCAGCATGTGCCTTTGCCCTCAACTCTACTGCTTCTTTCTCATTGTGCACCCCTGGAATGTAAACCATGTCATGTGTAACAAGAGGTTTATTAAATGTCATGCCAGCCAAAGTTGCGGTTTGTTCCAGAGATTTTAAAAACTCTTCAATTGAAAAGCCGTTATGCCCTCCTTCTCTATAACTCTCTGCAGGCCCGCCAACGGTTGTGGAAACAAGAAATTCCTTGCCATTTAATTGATGTGCAGATGAGCCATAAGCAAAGTAAGCGGTCGTTTCTCCCCACCTTTACTTTCTAGTGGCGTAATTCCACGGCAGTAAGGCCTCGATCTTTTCAACACTATCTGCGGCTGGAAGGTGGGTCATAACCTCCACCATATATTCCCAAGGTTCTAATCCATTCGCTTTTGCCGTTTCGATCAGGCTGTACAGATTCGCACTCGCATGAGCACCCGCTTGGCTTGTACTGAACAGCCAGTTTTTCCGACCAATAACGAACGGGCGGATCGCATTCTCCGCCAGATTATTGTCCATCCGAAGATAACCCGCTTGGCAGTAGCGCACCAACTTATTCCATTGGTTGTGCAGGTATGTTAAAGCCTTACCTAAAGCCGTTTTAGGCGGCGTTTGAGGTAATACCTTTTCTAGCCAAGATCGCAGTTCTCCCAGTATTTTTTGACTACGTTGCTGGCGGGCGTCGTATTTCTCATCCGACGTGAGATCTTTGATCTCTTGTTCGATACGGTATAACTTTTGGATGTAACTCAGCCCCATTTGAGCCTTCCCAGTCTTTGGAGGCTTACCTTTTGTAGATTTACCCTGTGCTTTGATCGCTTCATCGAACTTACGGCGGGCATGAGCCCAGCAACCCTGCAGGATAACGCCCGGCTGGGAACCAATCGCGCTATACCCCTCATAACCATCCGCTTGTAAATACCCTTGACAGCCTGCCAGTAAAGTACTTGGCACACTGCCGCTACGACTCGGATCATAATCGAACAAGACAACCGGTTCACTCGTTGCCCGGCTGACCTGTACCCACATATAAGATTGGCTTTGAGCCGGACGATCTGGTTCTTTCAGCACTTGAACCGGCGCTTCATCGCAATGTACTAAGTCCGATGATAAGAGCTTATCTCGCAGTAGGTTTACTAAGGGCTGGATCAAGGTGCCGCTACGGATCATCCAATGGGATAAGGTGGATCGAGCCAGTGTCATCCCTGCCCGTTGTAAAACCTGTTCCATCCGATTCAGCGGCAGACCGTCTTGGTATTTACCAACAATCACTTGTGCTAAAAGACTGGGACTGGCGATACTACCGGGGATCGGTTGAGGTGGCATACTCACGGTGAGTGGGGAACCGTCACAGCAGCGACAGCCGTATTTAGGCCGAATATGTTGTAGGACATGGACTTTGGCTGGGATGATTTCAAGCTGTTCACTGACCTCTTCTCCGATACGGTGTAAGTCTGTATTACCGCAGTCTTGACAGATTTTCTCTTCTGGCAACAGGTCATGTTCTACCCGGACACGAGGTAAGCCTTCTGGCAGAGGTTTACGTCCTCGTTTTTTGCGTTCAGGGCTATCGGTAGCCCCTTGGCTCAGTGCAGACTCCGCTTGCTCGATTAGGGTAATCTGCTCCTCATCAGGCTGATCCTGCTCCGCTTCGTTAAATAACCCCAGTTGATCAACGGATTGCTTTTCACTGGAGGCGCCGAAGCGATGGTGCTTCATGATATAGAGCTGTTCTTGGAGCAGGGTAATCTGTTCCTGATAAGCACTTTGCTGCTGGAGTAATAGAGCCTTTAGCGCGGCAGGATCATCGGGGAGGTTGTCAGGGTTTAAAGTCATCACGTGACTATAATCCCTTCAGGGTGGATTAGAACAGACTACGATAGTGGAGTATCGGATGAGCTTTAGGAGGCTGGATATCGTAACCATCCAGTAGTCGATTTAATAAGGTGCTATCAATGGTCGCGGGATCATTGGGTTTAGGCCATTTAAACCGGTGTTTCTCCAGGCGTTTGTACCAGAGGATAAAGCCATTTTTTTCCCAGCATAGGATTTTGATTTTATCCCGTTGTCGATTACAAAAGACAAACAGCGCAGGATCAAAAGGAGATAACGCCATCTCCTGTTCAACCAATATTGCCAGTCCGTTGATGGACTTACGCATATCGACGGGGCCGGTGTATAGATAAACCGGTAACCCTGATGATGGTCGTATCATAGCGCAGCACGGAGTGTAGCAATTAAGTTAGGCAGTAAAGTTAATGCCTGATCTGAGGGTACTTCAAGGCGAATACCATCCGGAAGAATGGCGGTGATTGTTGATGACGTGACAGGCAAAGGTAATGCTGTTGCTACAGGGACTAATGACGGCTCCATTTTAGGCGTTAAGATGAGGCCTTTATAGTAATTGAACTGGTGGGGTTTAAGGTTGTGTTTACGGCAGTAGTTCACCTGAGATAAGCCGCTATCCTGCCAGTCGAGGATAATGTCGTTCCAATGTTCGCGTTGCTGGACGAGATTGCGTTTAGACATCATGACTTCCTTTTAAAAGAGAAGTCATGACGGTAAATGATGATGATCGGTATTAATAGGTGGGGAGAAACGACCGCTTACTAAGCAAAGCCATACAAGAATATTCTATCCAACCATTCCTTTAATATAATTTTAAGAAAAGTCTACCCAGAAGCTCCACCAAAAGTGGAATATTCAATGACAGAATATGGACGCACG
Organism: Oceanospirillum sp.; assembly: GCA_047518265.1. Lineage (GTDB taxonomy): Bacteria > Pseudomonadota > Gammaproteobacteria > Pseudomonadales > Halomonadaceae > Oceanospirillum. The sequence continues at coordinate 21,454 of JAKZRG010000069.1, read as the reverse complement.
CTAACTCCCGTTATCGAAGCTCTACATACATGGGGCGTGCAACATCTGGAAGATTCAAAGAACCAAGCCTAAAAACAATGCAGGGAATGGTCGAAGAGCTCATCGAATGGGAAAGGATGAATATCAGCAAACTTAAGCTCTAAAGGCCTCTGCCAGTCAATGAATATGATCCTGACTGGCTATGGAAAGCATTTCGAATTAATTTTCTATAAATGCTTAAAAAAGTATGAGCCATTGGATAGACCGTATATTGGGCGGTGCCATGGTGGCGATTGGAATTAAGAATGATATTAATATAACAACTAAATTACGGCCAACATAAAACAGTATATTTTATATATTAAATCATTCAAAAAATTACAATAAGATATTTATTACTTATTGCATTTAGATAACGCACAAAATAAATACAGCTATACGTAGCAAGCTGCCATCAAGAAATCGAACAATCTATTATACAGAGAGTTTTATAGAAAAGTGCGCACTTACCTCCTAGTTATGCTTAAAGCTAGACATCATGACCATTTGTTCAAAACGTGCCCTGGCGGCGTCATCACTGTCTATTTCAGAAAATGAGACTTCTGCTTGAACTTCAGCATAACTACTGGCCTGAGTACCGTGTTCAATAATCTTCTTCTTTAACTCTGGGCTTTCATTCAGAGCTTGTTCCATTTGAGTCGCATAAGGATAACTGGCCGGTAATAATAATCGGCCTTCACCGTCAAAGGTTAGCTCTTTAGGTGAAACAGGAATACCATACTCACGCTTAACTTGATGAAACTGTTGAGCAGCCTCTAGAGGTAAGTCTTGAAGATTAACAAAGTGATAGCTGTCGTGAGGGGATTCTTTAACCTTCTCACGAGAGGTATCATAAACCCTGTCTTTATATTTATCAGAATCTCCCTGACGGCCCTGCCCCGCAACGGAATGGGATAAAATCTGCGAAAAGTCTACCCCAGGGGCACGATTAACGGTTGAACTGTAACTGTCAGCCGCCATTTTGCTTCTAGCATATATTCTAAAATCCATAGACCTTTCCTTTTTTATACGCCCTTATGACTCAATAAAAATCATAAAGTTCTACTTCAAACACTACAGACTTAAACAAAATTATTCTGATACTCACCAGACTAGGATCAAGACAGTCAAAAACGTCAAAAATTTTTTGTTTGAGTACTTGCCAGACAACTGCTCGCATAAAAGGTTTATACAGAAGTGTCAGTATGCCTTTGAAGATAATATCGGTGAGCTTAAGGATAACTTTAAGATTTATAGTTTATTTTTTGTATCTCTAACGATACAGAAGGGTAACAAAAGGGCTTCTGAAGTGGTCATTTTTACTTTGTTGAGGCTGATGCCAATATGTGCCAAAAATAGTCTCTACACAAATGGCCATGCTTTCTAATAAAAGCATGACCATGTATCAAAAAAACTTGTTTGGGGATATAGCATGACTCTTTAGCCAAAATATCAGCTAATCAGTCCTTAAAATCCAAACTTACCATTATTATTTTTCCACTGATCCTTGCTCGGAATTTGCTCGATGGTATCCCAATGCTCTACGATTTTGTTGTTTTCTACACGAAATAGGTCATAAAAAGACACATGCTGTCCGCCAAAGCGACCTTCGCTGATACTCAGTACAAAGTTCCCTTCACCCAGTACTTTATGGTTTTCCGTGTAAGACATGGTAACACCTTGTTGAGCCATGGCTTCCAATGCTGCTCCTAAGCCACTCAAACCATCACCAATGGCACTATTATGTTGTAAGTAATCGGCCTCACCATTATCAATAAAGCGCGGTAGTTCTGCATATTGCGCCTTAACTAGAATAGTATCGACAAATTCCGTCACCAGGGCTTTATTGGCATCGGTTTTATCCAGATCTTTCACTTCTGTAGCGCCGTCTAGCTGAGTACGTCCACTGGGATTAGGGCCCGTTTTTTCTGCCAGATTATCCCAGTGTTCTACAATTTTTCCTTCTTCAAAACGGAAAACATCGAAGCCGACCTTGGGGCCAAAGAAGTTGTAATCAGTATGAGTAAAGACATAATCTCCATCTTGGAAAGAGCGCTTAACGTCCACTTTGGCACTGCCTTTCGGTAATGCTTGCAACACAGCACCAAAACCCGCTAAACCATCCCCTACAGCCAAATTATGTTGGGTATATTGATTGGCATTGATAAATGCTACAGGTTCTTGAGCGCCAGTCTCGATACTGTTTAATACTGCAACGGCTTTATCTTTATTGGACATCTCTTTTTCCTGGCTAAACATTTGATTTGAACAGGCTGAAGTGGCTAAAACAGCGATGGCAAGCGCTGCTGATGAGAACCTTTTTTTCATGGTTTGCTCCTTTGTTTTCGTTAAGGAGATAGTAAAGATAGGCTTAGTTAAACACATGGTCAGTGTTGGTAGAAAAATGGTAAATATCGTCCCTTTTAACTTTGAATAAAAAGTTTTGAGCATTTCCAGGGTGAAAGAGAATGCTCGAAATGCTTATTTTTAAACGACTTCGTCGGGAGACTTATCAGTGGAGAATTGTTTCTGAAAGCGAAAAGGTGTGATCAGGACATGCTTCTTAAAATATTTAACAAAGTTGCTGGCATCATCAAAACCTAGATCATAGGCCAACTGCTGACTTGAGATACCATCGATAACTAAGCGTCTTTTTGCCTCTAGAATGGTATAGGCATCGATTAGTTGTTTTGCTGTTTTATTTGAAGCTAACTTGCAGGTTTGATTCAAAGTTTTGTAAGTACTGTGAATCTGGTCAGCATAATAATTAGCATCTCTGTTTTGGTGAAAGTTTGCCTCCAGTAATTCAATAAACCGGACAAACTTCCCCATCTGCTCCTTGGTTAATCGCTCATGTTGATCTTGAGGTTTTTCACGGCGTATCATCAAAAACAACGATGAAAAAAGATGCATACTGATCAAAGGATCAGGCCGAGTTTGCATCAGCTCTTTGCTGATTTCTGTCAATAACGCCTCACAACTGGCTTTTAAAGCATCACTTGGTATTACTACAGGCCGATAGCTATATTCAAGGTGTGTGGGAGTAAACTCTGGCAAGCGCATATTAATCAGCGCCTGATCGATAAAATCTTGGGTAAAGAGTAGAACTTTACCCTTTACTCTAGAACTTAAATCCGATTGATTAGCGTTTATAGGGTTAGAATCTAGGTGACGAGAATCAAAAGCGTGTACCTGATTTTTCTGCACAAAAATAAAAGAACCCGATTCATAGGGATAACTTTCAAAATCAATCTGATGACAGCCCTCCCCATTCTCTATATAAATCAGGTTAAAAAAGCTAATTCTATGGGGCTGGGTCATCGTTTGAACCAAAGCTTCATCCCGTTGATAAAGCTCTTCCAGCTCTAAGACCTGAATTTCATGGCTAGATGATTCTTTATGATTAAAACTAACGTCAGGGATGTTCATGTATTGCAGCTATCCAATAGTTTTTTATAAATTTATCCTGACTCAGAGAATAAGCATACCTAAAAATCGAAATGCTTGTGTTTAGGATGTAGCCTTGGGATATCATTTATACAATGACTTCCGTAGAAAACAGCAGACCACTTTGCTCCCTATGAAAACATGGAAAATCCAACCTGCAGATCCAACCATTGCACGATACATTGATTGCTATTGGCTGCTTGAGAAGAATACCTTGGATATTGGACTCAATAATCCCAAATTAAACCCAGATCCTGCCGGACACCTAATTCTGGCCCAGTCGGGTCAACCTTATCTCTATGAAGATAGTATTCGATCGGATCAAGGCATGGGCTCTCATTTGATACTGCCCCACAGCCGTACTTTATCCATGGATCACTCCCAATCATTTTTAATTATGGGAATCAAATTTCGGGTTGGTGCTTTGTATGCGCTCAAGCTTCCAACAATAGAGCCGTTACTCGATCAGGTGATACCTATAGATCTAACTAGATTGTTTCAGCCTAGTATATTAGATGAGAAAAAAATACAAACACTGGCTTTAAAGGCCCCTAAAAGCTGCCAAGAATATTTGGACAGCGTATTTGCTCCATTATTATCAAAAATAGTCGATGATAAACACTCTACACTCGTCAGCAGGGCTTTAGCCTCCTTCCCTCAAACGAAGCTTTCTGATCTTGGCAATATCTTACACTGTTCGCAGAGAACCATTGAACGTAGTTTTATGCGAGTGACCGGCCTTACTTTAAAGCAGTACCATTCGATGGAAAGATTAGAGGCTCTATTAGCCTATTTACATAAACAAAATGCTAAGGAGATCGTTTGGGCCGATATCGCTTTTCAATTTGGTTTTAGCGATCAACCCCATTTGGTTCGCTATCTGAAAAATAGCATTGGTCACACACCTGGAGAGTATGCACGGGAAAGGGATTTAGCTATCGATGCTTATGGTGATTTTGAGTGATTCATTACTTACTCTGCCACTCGAATCGCTTTTGCATCCGGGTAAATTAGTTGTGACTAGCAGAAACAGGCAAGACAGGATCCTGTAGAACGAGGACTTCTAACAAGTTAGAGTTACTATCCATCTCAGCCATAAAGCAAACAGATACACCTTCTTGTTTGGCTTGGTAATAATTGGCTTGAGCATCTTCCCTGTACTGCTCGATCTCTACATCGTTCAGCACCAATTCTTTTTCTAGCAGAGACCATTTCCAGCCCAGATCCATCAAATAGGATTGGGCTTTAATTTCAGCATGCTCTCGACTTGAGTCATAGACCCAGATATCAACATATGCACACTGAAGAATGCCATATTCAAGGGAAAGCGGTGTCGGTGTTGCAATAATATCGAATACGTAAACATCCATTGTTATGCCCTTCGAGCCATAGATAAGAACGAATCAAAACTGCTTGCTCCACTACATCAAATTAAATCTGTGCAGAACAGGGTTTTTGCATCTCCGTGAGATTAGCAACCCTTGACTCTTCCAGCAAATAAAAACACCTGAAAATCGGCCTCTAGCTCTCCGTATGCGAGGTATAATTAGGAATCACTTAACTAACAACTACAAAAAACAATTGCCCTAACAAGGCGTTAATATTTTTTCTTAATCCCTTATTAAACAATCCGAATTTAGACTTATTATTCTAAATAGCGACTAAAGGTTTATTTAAAACACCCATTGCAATATTTTTAATATAACAATAGAAGTTCTATCTCATTTTAATATGTGATCTAGTTCAGAATAATTAAACAAAGACCTTTAGAATATAAAAATTCCTGCGTACTATAATTGAGACTTTATAGTGTCGTATGTTTATCGAGGCAACGATTCCCATACTTGTGTGAATATAGGTCAAATAATGACTGCGATACTCTCTGCCTCTACTATAATATGAAGTTAACATATTCAGCCCCAATGACATTGCATTGGGGCTAAAAAGATTATCCTAAAGCTGACTCGCTTTAGGGTACCTCTCTACACAGGAAATATCGTGCTCATTGCTCGCAGAGTAACGAGACGTTGATCATAGACATTGAGCCGCTACCGGCTGCCTATGCAAGATACAAACTTAAAAGGGTTCATCACATGTCAGACAAGAACGGGACAAATAAGCCCAAAAAAAAGGTTTCTACCAAGGTAGAAAAGCTAGAAGATCGTATCGCACCAGGTAGTATCGGTGGCGTTATCGGTGATTTAGGCGTCGATTCCGAGCCACCGCCTCCGCCAGAAAATGAACCTCTGCCACCAGGTGATGATACGCCACCTCCTGAAGGTGATGAACCACCTCCGCCTCCTGAGGATGACGGAACTTCTGGTGATGAACCACCGCCTCCGCCTCCTGAGGGTGACGAACCACCGCCTGAAGGTGATGAGCCACCTCCGCCGCCGTCTGAGGGTGACGAACCACCGCCTGAAGGTGATGAGCCACCACCTCCACCGCCTGAAGGTGATGAGCCACCGCCTCCACCTCCTGAAGGTGATGAGCCACCGCCTCCTCCGCCTGAGGGTGACGAACCACCGCCTGAAGGTGATGAGCCACCACCTCCACCGCCTGAGGATGATGGAACTTCAGGTGACGAACCACCTGTGGTTGAAGATTCGACGGATGGATCTGGTTCCATTACCCATGAAGATGGCACGACTGAGACTTGGGATGGTCAAGGTGGTGGCAGTATGACATACCCTGACGGCACCACTGAAACGTGGGAAGCTGACGGCTCCGGCAGTGTGTCTTATGCCGATGGTTCATCATCTACCTGGGACGCAGAAGGTGGCGGCACTTGGGATGACGGTCAGGGCAATTCAAGCTCTTGGAATGCTGATGGTAGCGGAGAATGGGCCGGTGAAAACGGATCCAGTGGCACCTATAATGCCGATGGTTCGGGCAGCATGACCTATCCAGATGGCAGTACGGAAAGCTGGGATACCGAAGGTAATATCACCTATACAGACGCTGATGGCAATGAAGTAGCCCCAGAAAATTGGACTGTAGAAGATAGCACTAACCCTGACAGCTCTACAGATGTTGTTAATGAAGACGGTTCTATTACCAGTACAGATCCAGATGGCACTGTTTACACCTATAACCCAGATGGTTCGGGCAGCGTCGCTTACACTGATGGCACACTCGAAAGCTATAACGCAGATGGTTCAGGCAGCGTCGCATATGCTGATGGCTCATCATCTAGCTGGGATGGTCAGGGCGGCGGTAGCTGGGATGATGGTCAAGGGAACCATAGTGAGTGGAATGCAGATGGTTCTGGTTCCGCCACCTACGCCGATGGCTCATCTGAAAGCTGGAGCGCTGACGGTTCCTACGAATACAACGGTGCCGATGGTTCCCACTATAGCTACAATGCCACAGACGGCAGTAGCAGCTGGAATGATGGCCAAGGTAACTCTGGTACCTATAATGCTGATGGTTCAGGTTCTGAAACCTATGCCGATGGCACATCATACGCTTGGAACGCTGATGGCAGTGGTAGCTCAACGTATTCCGACGGCTCGACTTCTACCTGGAATGCCGATGGTTCTGGTAGCTGGGACGATGGTCAAGGTAATTCCAGTGTTTGGAATGCCGATGGCTCTGGTACTTGGACGAGTTCCGACGGTAGCAGTGGTTACTACAACTCCGATGGTTCCTGGGGTATGACTCAAGCAGATGGCTCCAGTGAAAGCTGGGACTCTGCAGGTAATGTCACTTACTACGATGCTGATGGCAATGTAACAGACAGTCCGGCCGGTGAAACAGATACGCCTGCTGGAGATGTAACAGAAACAGGCTCTGATGGCACCGTCTATCAATATAATGCCGACGGCTCAGGTAGCGCCACCTACCCTGATGGCAGCGTAGAAACTTGGGACGGTGAAGGCGGCGGTAGCTGGGATGATGGACAAGGGAATCATAGTGAGTGGAATGCAGATGGTTCTGGTTCTGCCACCTACGCCGATGGCTCATCTGAAAGCTGGAGCGCTGACGGTTCCTACGAATATAACGGCGTCGATGGCTCCCACTATAGCTACAATGCTGCCGACGGTAGTGGTAGCTGGGATGATGGTCAAGGCAACTCGGGACACTACGATGCCGATGGTTCTGGTTCGGAAACTCATTCCGATGGCAGTTCTTATAGCTGGAACGCTGATGGCTCCGGTAGCGTAACATATTCGGATGGCACTACCGAAACTTGGGATGGCCAAGGCGGTGGCAGCTGGGCTGATAGCTTAGGTAATAGTGGTAGCTGGAATGCGGATGGCTCTGGTAGCTGGGCGAGTTCCGATGGTAGCAGCGGTTACTACAACGCCGATGGTTCATGGGGCATGACCTATTCTGATGGTTCCAGTGAACACTGGGATGCTGAAGGTAACGTCACTTACTATGATGCTGATGGTAACGTCGCTGATGATACTGCTGACGCTAATGCAGGAGATGAAGGTGGCGACGGCAGCACCGTTGAAACCGGTTCTGATGGCACGGTTTACACCTATAACGACGATGGCTCCGGCAGCATTGCTTACCCTGATGGCAGCATAGAAACTTGGGATGGCCAAGGTGGTGGTAGCTGGAGTGATGCTGAAGGCAATTCCAGTACTTGGAATGCTGATGGTTCAGGCTCTGCAACTTATGCCGATGGCTCTACCGATAGCTGGAGTGCCGACGGCTCTTACGAGTATAACGGTGCCGATGGCTCTCACTATAGCTATGACGCCTCAACCGGCGCTAGCAGCTGGGCTGATGGCATGGGTAACTCCGGCACTTATAATGCCGATGGCTCGGGTTCTGAAACCTATGCGGATGGCAGTGCCTATAGCTGGAGTGCTGATGGTTCCGGTAGCGCAACATACTCTGACGGCTCCACTTCTACCTGGAGTGCTGATGGCTCAGGGAGCTGGGATGATGGGCAAGGTAATTCCAGTGTTTGGAATGCCGATGGCTCTGGTACCTGGACGAGTTCCGATGGCAGCAGCGGTTACTACAACTCCGATGGTTCCTGGGGCAACACCTATGCCAACGGCACCAGTGAACACTGGGATAGTTCAGGTAACGTCACCTACTATGATGCCGATGGTAACGTCGCTGATGATACTGCTGACGCTAATGCAGGAGATGAAGGTGGCGACGGCAGCACCGTTGAAACCGGTGCTGATGGCACGGTTTACACCTATAACGACGATGGCTCCGGCAGCATTGTTTACCCTGATGGCAGTGTAGAAACTTGGGATGGTCAGGGCGGCGGTAGCTGGAGTGATGCTGAAGGCAATTCCAGCACCTGGAATACTGATGGCTCGGGCTCTGCAACTTATGCGGATGGTTCTACCGATAGCTGGAGTGCCGACGGCTCTTACGAGTATAACGGCGCCGATGGCTCTCACTATAGCTATGATGCCTCAACCGGTGCCAGCAGCTGGGCTGATGGTCAGGGCAATTCCGGTACTTATAACGCCGATGGTTCCGGCTCAGAAACCTATGCAGATGGCAGTTCCTATACCTGGAATGCTGATGGTTCCGGTAGCTCCACCTACTCCGACGGTTCATCATCTACCTGGAATGCCGATGGTTCTGGTAGCTGGGATGATGGACAAGGCAACTCCAGTAGCTGGAATGCCGATGGCTCTGGTAGCTGGACGAGTTCCGATGGCAGCAGCGGTTACTACAACGCCGATGGTTCTTGGGGCAACACCTATGCCGACGGCACCAGTGAACACTGGGATAGTTCAGGTAACGTCACCTATTACGATGCGGACGGTAATGAAGCTGGTGATACTGCCGGTGAAACCGGATCTACCGACGGCTCAACCACAGAAACCGGCCCAGATGGTACGGTTTACACCTATAACGACGATGGCTCCGGTAGCGCCACCTATCCTGATGGCAGCGCAGAAACCTGGGACGGTCAAGGCGGCGGTAGCTGGGATGACGGCCAAGGTAATACCAGTACTTGGAACGCCGATGGTTCTGGCAGTTATACCAGTGCTGATGGTAGCTCAGGTTCATGGAGTGCCGACGGTTCTTATGAATACAGCAATGCCGATGGCTCCTACTATAGCTATAACGCTGCAGATGGCAGCAGTAGCTGGGATGACGGCATGGGTAATTCAGGTAGCTATAATGCCGACGGTTCTGGCTCAGAAACCTATGCGGATGGCAGTGCCTATACCTGGAATGCCGATGGCAGTGGTAGCTCAACGTATTCAGACGGCTCCACGTCTAGCTGGAATGCCGATGGCTCCGGTAGCTGGGATGACGGACAAGGTAACTCCAGTAGCTGGAATGCCGATGGCTCAGGTAGCTGGACAAGTTCCGATGGTAACAGCGGTTACTACAACTCCGATGGCTCTTGGGGCACCACCTATCCTGATGGCACCAGTGAACAGTGGGATTCTGCGGGTAACGTTACCTATTACGATGCGGACGGTAATGAAGCTGGTGATACTGCCGGTGAAACCGGATCTACCGACGGCTCAACCACAGAAACCGGCCCAGATGGTACGGTTTACACCTATAACGACGATGGCTCCGGTAGCGCCACCTACCCTGATGGCAGCGTAGAAACCTGGGACGGTGAAGGCGGCGGTAGCTGGGATGATGGCCAAGGTAATACCAGTATCTGGAATGCCGATGGTTCTGGTAGTTATACCAGTGCTGATGGCAGCTCAGGTTCATGGAGTGCCGACGGTTCTTATGAATACAGCAATGCCGATGGCTCCTACTATAGCTATAACGCCGCGGATGGCAGCAGTAGCTGGGATGATGGCCAAGGCAACTCCAGTACTTATAATGCCGATGGCTCAGGTTCTGAAACCTATGCGGATGGCAGCGCCTATACCTGGAATGCTGACGGTAGTGGTAGCCAAACTTACTCTGATGGCTCCACGTCTAGCTGGAATGCCGATGGCTCCGGTAGCTGGGATGATGGACAAGGTAACTCCAGTAACTGGAATGCGGATGGCTCAGGTAGCTGGACAAGTTCCGATGGCAGCAGCGGTTACTACAATTCCGATGGTTCCTGGGGCACCACCTATCCTGATGGCACCAGTGAAGCTTGGGATAGCAACGGTAACGTCACTTATTACGATGCCGATGGCAATGAAGTTGGTGATACTGCCAATGAAACCGGATCAACGGATTCTGGCGATGGTACCACTACAGAAACCGGCCCTGATGGCACCGTTTACACCTATAACGCTGACGGTTCCGGTAGCGCCACCTACCCTGATGGCAGCGTAGAAACCTGGGACGGTGAAGGCGGCGGTAGCTGGGATGATGGCCAAGGTAATACCAGTATCTGGAATGCTGATGGTTCTGGTAGTTATACCGGCTCTGATGGTAGCTCAGGCTCGTGGAGTGCTGACGGTTCTTCTGAATACAGCAATGCCGATGGCTCCTACTATAGCTATAACGCCGCGGATGGCAGCAGTAGCTGGGACGATGGCCAGGGTAACTCAGGCACTTATAATGCCGACGGTTCTGGTTCAGAAACCTATGCGGATGGCAGCGCCTATACCTGGAATGCTGATGGTAGTGGTAGCTCAACTTATGCAGATGGTACCACCGAGACTTGGGATGGTCAGGGCGGTGGCAGCTGGGATGATGGCCAAGGCAATACCGGTAGCTGGAGCTCAGATGGTTCTGGTACCTGGACGAGTTCCGATGGTAGTAGCGGAAGCTACAACTCTGACGGCTCTGGTAGCATAACCTGGACCGATGGTACCAGTGAAAGCTGGGACTCCCAAGGTAACATCACCTACTACGATGCCGATGGTAATGAGGTAAATTCAGACGGTTCCGCCACAAGTGATACCAGTAGTACTGAAACCGGTGCAGATGGTACGGTTTACACCTATAACGCTGATGGCTCCGGTAGTGCCACCTATCCTGATGGCAGCGTAGAAACCTGGGATGGTCAGGGTGGTGGTACCTGGGATGACGGTCAAGGCAATAGCAGCACTTGGAATGCTGATGGTAGCGGTAGCTATACCGGATCTGACGGAAGCTCCGGCAGCTGGACTGCTGATGGCTCAAGTACATACACTCAAGCTGATGGAACTGTCTGGCAATATAATGCCGATGGATCTGGCAGCGTAACCTACCCTGATGGAACGACTGATGAGTGGTCTGCACCTTAGTCGATAAGTCATCAATAATAATGCCCTTGCCTCTGGGCAAGGGTATTAAAACAGAATAATCTATATCAATTGCCCCATATCATGGGGAAACATAAGCAAGATGGAGATACACCATGGCTATTCAAGAAACTCAAATGAACAAAGTTAAAACAGAAGCAAACATTGCAATCGCTCGTGCCAAAGCCCGTCAATCTCAGGTCAATGCACACGCTCATGTGTTAAAAGCAAAACAAATGATCAATAAAGCACAAGCTAAGTAATTACTAAGATATATTAGCAATTACTTCTCAGTCCTCGCCCAGTCATACTGGGCGAGGAATATCGCCACATACTCCAGCAAAATAATGCTGTTTTTATGTTTAATCCAAATTACTTAAAGTAATCAAACCAAATTAAAGTAATAAGTCTAATTAAATCTTTATTCAAATAACCTTCCCAACAAAAATTTACAACTTATTGCTATTCCACTAGTATTAAAATAACTCAGCTTTTTCTCATACAGACGGATTAATTTATCTTGGATAACAAGAAGATAGACGAGCTGTACGACCAGATCGTGCAATTACAAAAAGCCAACCGACGCTTAACTATCTCCAACCAATTAACCCAAGAGTTTGTCGGCGAAGTCAAAGGTGTAAAACACCTGATGAGTTTAGTATTTGATCGCGTGCTCGAAACACTCGATGCAGAAGCAGGCTCTCTTTGGCTTGTAGATAAAAGAGGCAAACAAAATATCTGTCATCTGGCCGAAGGGCCAGCCAAAAAAAGAATTTTAGGATTACGACTGGCCGAAGGTGTCGGTATTGTGGGCAATGTCATTGAGTCCAAACAACCGGAAGTTATCCTCGATTGCTCCACCAACCCTGCTTTTTCTAAGGACGTGGATAGCCGGACGGGTTTTGTTACTCGTTCTATGATTTGTGTTCCCCTTGTTATCGATAATGAAAGCTATGGCGCTATTCAGATCATCAACAAACGACACGGTATTAATGGTCAGTTTGATGAAGATGACCGAGAGTTGGTATTACAGCTGGCAGCTGGTGCTTCCCTCTCTGTAAAAAATGCTCGGATTCTGGAAATGGAAAGCCGGGTCGATGAAATGAATATCTTAATGGCCATATCCAAAGAAGTAGTCTCCACTTTGGATGTTGATCAAGTGTTGGACTTTGTGGTTAACAAAACCAACGAGCTTGTAGATATTGATGGTGGAGCCATCGCCTTGTGGGATGATAAACGACAAGCCTTACAGTTAATGGTGCTGTCTGGCGGTCGAGCCTTGCGAGCTAATGACCCGAATCAGACTCAATTGCTAAGTTTGATGGAACAGATCCGCTCTATTAAACGAAGCTCTTATGTAGCAGATCGACAAAAATATAAAGATAGCTTAAAAGGTGCGGAAAACGGCTGGATTCAATATATGGAGAGCAACGATCTTCATGCAGTCTGGTCTATGCCTCTAGAAGATGAAGAAGGCACTCTAGGTGTCGTTTTATTTGAAAGCAGTCGATCCGGTTTTGCTAACGGCAGTAAAGCAGATCTACTTCACATCCTATGCTCACAAGCAACCGTTGCTCTGCGTAATGCCAGTTTATTTAAAAGCATTCCTTTTAGTACTGCCTTGAGTAAAGCAGGGAAAAAGACCCTCACTATTTCAAAATCTAACTGGAAAAAACGTGTTGCTCTAGCATGCATCGTCCTCTCTGCCATTACCTCTCTGCATTATTTGCCCGTTTTCCGCTGGGTATCAGGCCCGGCCATTGTTGAAGCACGTTTGGGACAAGGTGTTTTTCTCCCTATCCCAGGCAGACTACAAAGCATTAATGTCAAAGAAGGCGACCTAGTTAGCAAAGACCAGCCTATTGCTACTCTTGCTAGCGACCAGATGCAACTGCAATTGCTGGAAGCCCAGTCACAGCTTTCTATGTTGGAGCGTCAAATAGTACAAGCTATGGCCGAAGGCGACTCTGTGGCAATGAACAAAGCCACTATTGAACGCGAAGCGGTCAGGGCCAAAGTAAATCAATCACAATTTGAGCTTGAACAAGTAACGATCCGTTCCCCCATTGATGGTTTAGTGTTAACCCCTAAACCCTCTGAGCTAACAGGCCGAGTGTTTGGCGTTGGTGATGAAATCCTGCGTCTTGCTGACCCAAACAATCTTGTGATCCTTGTCCACATTCCAGAGACAGATCTTATTGATGTCGAGGTAGGACAAACTGTTCGCTGTGTATTAAGAGCACAACCCGGGCGCTATATCACAGGTAAAATACGCCATGTTGGCCGTACTTATGAGATTCCTAATACCGTTCTGGAAACTGAAGTCGCTTTGGAAGATGAAGAAACTTACACAGGCTTTGTTGCCGAGGTTGAGTTACCTGACCTTTCTTTCGAAATAAGCCCTGGTATGACAGGACAAGCATTGATCTATACGGAAGAAACCTCTGTTATCACCCGTATTTGGCGGCGGATCAGTAACTTTATCGCCTTTAATCTGGGACTGTAATGGCAGATATTATCCCTCCCCCGCTGCGAGAAGAACTCAAAATTGCCAAGTTAGTACAGATGGGCGAACTCAGCTATGTGATAAAAGAGCCTGATAAGCAGTCCTTTTATCATTTTGAGCCAGCCCAATACGAACTCATGTCACTGTTTAACGGTAGTCGTACCTTAATTCAGGTCATTGAGTTGTTTAATCTGCGCTCAAGTGAATATGAATACGACCTTGAGGATGCAGAAGAGCTCTATGATTCCTGCCGTGAGTTTCAATTACTAACACGAACCAGAGCAGAGCAGAATACAGCGCTTCTGGAAAAAATCAGTGAAGAGCGTAAGAAAAAACTTCTCCAAAGCCAAGGCAGTGCTTTATTTCTGCGCTTTCAACTGGTAGATCCCAATAACTTCTTTAATAAAATTATCCCTAAATTACGCTTTATCTGGGATCCAAGAGTCATCAAACTACAGATAGTCTTTGTATTCTGCGCATTTTTGGCAGTTCTGTTCCAAGGCGAACGTTTTTTTGATGATTTTAATCGTGTTTATCTACAAGCCCATCAGCATGATTTTGGCTTGCTTAGCATATGGCTGATTGCCCTGTTTGCTATCGCCATTCACGAATGCGGTCATGGGCTCACCTGTAAATATTTTGGCGGTGACGTACATGAAATGGGCTTCTTATTATTAGCCTTTCAGCCCTGCCTCTATTGCAATGTCAATGACGCATGGTTATTTGAAGAGAAACGGCACAAAATATACGTAGCAATCGCAGGAGTCTGGGTCGAATTACTACTGGCAGCGATCAGTGGCTTTGTGTGGTTAATCGTCGATGTGGCCAACCCCATCGGTTATGTGGCCTTTGTGCTATTAACCATAGGCACAGCCACCTCAATTTTGGTTAACCTAAACCCTTTATTAAAGTTCGATGGTTATTATATTCTGACCGATCTCCTTGAAATACGTAACCTAAGACAAAACTCAATCGCCTGGTTTTCATATAAACTAAAAACTAGGTTATTCAGAATGGACGAGGAAGCGCCATTAACACCCACCACTCGTGAACGCCATGTCTATATGGTTTATGGCTGTAGTGTTGTGGTGTACATGTTCTTTATGCTCAGCTTTATCGCAATTCTGGGCTATAACCTTGTCTCTGCTCAATTTGGTTTTATCGCTAACCTAGTTTTTATCTGGTTAGTTTTTCTATTGGTAAAAAAACTCACTGGTGACTGGGGCAAAACATTGAAAAACTGGAGCCGTGAAGTATTTTGGGGCAGTACATTACGCCGGAAGTTAAGCTTGGTGGCTGTCGTTCTTACCCTAATTCTTATGGTTTTTTGGCAACCGAGAATTCGTGTTCACTCCACAGGAGCCGTCGATGCTCCAACTCATATCGTTTATGCCCCTGAAAGCGGTTTTATCTCTCAACTAGCCTTTGATAATCAGAGAGAGCTCATAGGACAAAAGAATCAACCTTTGATTACTTTAAACTCTTATGAGCTGGAATTAGCTGGAATTGAACTGCGCAGTGCTGAAAATATGTTGATTATGCAGCAGCAAGAATCGCTATCTGCTGACGATGCAATAGAAAGCCAACGGCTGAGAATCGAGCAAAGCCTGCTCAATGAAAAACTTCTGTCATTAAACAAACAATACACCAGTCTAGAAATCCAAAAACCGGAAGGCGACTGGCTAGTCGATAGCATGCCCAAACAGTCTTTGTTAGGTCGATATTTTGGCTCTGGGCAGCCTATTTTGACCCTTGTTGCAAAAAAACAGCGCTTTATTGACGTCATTGTCGATCAACGTGATGTTTATCTAATTAGCCAAGGAGATAGAGGATTAATTCGTTTTAGTGGCGTTGGCCCGGCAATTTATGACGCTCATATTGAATCGATATCACCCGTAGCCAAATTGGATGGCATAGAACAAAGCTTGATTGTTCGAATGAGTATAATGACAGATAACAATCTCCAAACACCACCATTAGGACTCTCTGGTGACGTTATGATATTGGGGCAACCGACACCTCTATTTATGCACTTTGTGCATACGATCCGAAAAATATTAAGGGCAGACCTATGGCTGTAATCTTTCATAATCGGCTGTTATGGCTACTCACATTACTTTTATTATTGGCATTCTCTTTTACTGCTCACGGGGCTAAGCCAAATATCTCTTCCCAACTCCAAGGCGTTGTGATGCCCGCTAAAACGGTAAAACTATCCTTTGCTGAGTCAGGAATAGTAAGAGAGCTTGTTGCCAATGGTACTATCGTTCAGTCTGGTGAGCAGGTCGCTAAACTTGACGACAAAAAAAATCGAGCTCTATTACAACAGAGCCAGGCTCAATTACGAGCCGCTCAATCTGAGCTAAAATCTAGCATTCACAGTAGAGACAAATCTGCTCGCCTAGTGGCCGATAATATTCTATCGGATATTGCACTAACCGAAGCGGAGTTTGCTGTTGTTTTAGCTCAAGAGAATCTAGCCGTGGCCCAAGCTAAATTGAGAGTGGCTAAAACGGCCTTAGAAGATCGTACAGTCACAGCACCTTTTACCGGTGCCGTTATCATGACCAATGTAAATAAAGGCGAGTGGGCTAAACCCGGAGAACCTTTTTTAGAACTCGTTGTGCTTAATGACTTGCGCTTATCCACAGATTTATCGCCGGATCTTGTCTCAGATTTAACCATCGATCAAACCACAGACGTTATGTACCAAAAGCAAATTGTGGGACAAGCCACCGTTAAAACTATTTTCCCGGTTATAAATCCTGCCAGCGGTTTACAACGAGTGATCTGGCAGGTATCGGCTAAACCTGGCTTCTTATTATCAGGCCGTCATGTTTTCTTATCTCACTGGCGAAATAAGCAATTCCCTAATACTGCAAAGGATAAGCAATGAAGATAAGTGCCATAAAGCAAATAACATACTCTGCTACATTTGCTCTTTTTTTGCTTAAAAGCCCTTTACTGTGGGCAGAATATTCTCAGGAATTAGTGACATTTGATCAGATTGCCAGAATTGCATTTGAACAGAACCTTGGTCTGAGGATAGAAAAACAAAAGCGTCAAACCGAACTAGAAAATAAAGATGCTACATTTAAAAACTTGTTACCATCATTATCACTGAGCAGTTCGATATCTGATGTTTTAGACAACTCAGCCAGCTCTAGCAATGAAATCACCAGCTTTTCGACCAGTTTAGTTTTACAGCAAGCGGTCTATCAACCGGCATTATACGCAAGCTGGAAGCGTTCAGAGTTAACCCTAGAAAAGGCAGATCAAACCCTACGCCGTCAGGCAGAGCTTCTGTTATTTGAATTAAAAAAAGCATGGTATAGCTTATTAAAAGAACAAATTCTTTATACTGAATCTGAAAAATCATTGGCTCGTCTGAAGCAGCATAAAAAAAATGCTGAAGCTTTTTATCGTAATGGTGAAATATGGCGCAATGATTTACTGCAAGCACAGGTACGCGTAGCACGTGGCGAACAAGAGTTATTTGCGGCCAAAAACAGACTATTGCTCGCTCGATCACAAATTAACCTGATTCTAAACCGAAGCCTTGATACAGACCTGAAAACTCAAGCGCAATTAATCCAGGTTGATTTTAATACTCCCTTAGAAACCCTTAATGAGCTAGCGATTAATAATCGACTCGATTTAAAACAAAATCAAACAGATATCAGTATCGCTATAAAGGACAGTGATATTGCCCGCGCCGGTTACAAGCCTAATGTTAATTTCACACTTAGCACAGGGCTCTCGTCAACGGAGCTTAACTACGATCCATCAACTTCGGAAACGACTGCAGCCCTTAATCTGAGCTGGAGTTTTTGGCAGTTCGGACAAGCCAGAAAAGAGGTTGCGGCAGCAGAATCAAAACTCAGAGTTGCTCGCCTACAAAAAGAACAGAAATCAGCTGAAATCTTATTAGAAGTCAGAACAGCTTACCTTGCAGTAAAAGAAAGTGAGCACAGTTTAGCAGTATCAGAACAAGCTTTAGCGCAATCCAATGAGAATTTCCGTATTAGCCAGATCCGCTATAAAGAACAACTGGGCAGCTCTAATGATGTACTGGATGCGCAAGACTTACTGACCCAAACCGAAACAGATCGTATTACAGCCCTTAGCCAATATCTAACAGCAATAGCTGAACTAAATCTTGCAGTGGGGCAAGGCGTTAAGGTGGAATAAACATGAACTGTGCCTCTGTTTACAATAAAGGCACTTGTTTTTCATATAAATACCTGATCATATGGAACTATCTGAAACGTTTAGTATCAAATGTCTTCAGCTAAAGATAATTTTCTATCTCTGAATCATTGTAGAAAATTTTTACGATAGCTCCGATAAGGATCAATATTTATACAAAGGAGAACAAACCATGAGGATCAAAGAACTCAAAACGCTAATTGATCAGAAATTAATTGTTGATACACGTATTGAAACCCATGCAACACATAATCAATACAGCATCCATATAAATATCAAAGATGAAGAATATCAGTTAACTAACTGGCGTAATAAACCCTTAATATTCCGTAACTTGGAACAAGCGACAGAAGCACTTGCTCAAGCCGGTATCGATCACTCCGTACTGGTTCAGCATACAGGGCACGAGGAAGTTATTGAGCTATCCGCTCATAACGAACTATTTATTAGTCAAACGCCTATATCAATCTGATTGCCATTATTTCTATAGGGAGATTCCGCATCTACAGCCTTGAAACTAAAGAGCGGAATAGTATTCTATAAAAAAGCTTTTGGTTGGAAGCCTAGCATCCATCCAAATCTTTTTGCTCCATAGCACCAACAAAGTCTTCCCTGAGGTCCAGATAATCAACATCTGGCACCCCAAGGTAGCTTAATACCGGTGTCAATTCAGACATAGCATCATTATTGTCATATATGCGCCAAAAGCGGCGATAAATTGAGCTAATATTTTTTGCCAATATTAAAATACACACCAGCATTTTGGCGTCATCTGTACATTCAATCTTATCTTCAAGAACATTAAGATAATCCGCTTGATGCTCAATAGCCTGACAGACCTCTTCCGGCATAAACCAGTGCCGAGCAACCTCAGCTCCAAGCCTAAAGTGATCAACAGAATATCTATCGATTTCAGCTTCTCGCACGGACAATAGATCGTTGCCGTTCCCTTCTCGCAAGAACGCTTTATAGCTATTAAATGACTCTAACATCAGGGGTATGCCACAATCGTGCATCATGCCCAGCGTGTAAGCCACATGGGGGTCTAAACCGGTTAGTTTCTTAGCTAGATTAGCGCTTAACTCTGCCACTTCCGTGGCACTATCCCAAAAACGATCAAGCCTTTCTACCTTACCCAAGCTATTCTTGAGGGCTGCTAAGCGGACAATAGCAAATAGCTTATCCAGACCTAACAAGGTAATCGCATGAGAGAGATCAGTAATTTTTTTGCCCAAGCCAACATGAGGGGCATTAACCGCGGCTAAAACACTGGCATAAAGATAAACATCTTTCTTTAAAATATCTGCAATTTGATCCGAGCATGGATCTTTTTTTTGCATCAATTCAACCATACTAATCAGGGATTCGGGGCGAGCAGGAATGACATAAGGTTTATCATCTGCTTTTTGATCCTTTATTTTCTTATTTGTCATACTTGGACCATTGAATTCATTATTTCATTAGCATCTTACAGATTAACCTTAAGAAACTAAATGTTTAATCCTAATACGCTATCTTATTTTCTTAAATTTTCAGCACCTTAGAGAGTAATTAAAAATGAAATTTCATGGCTCATAATTGTCAGGATACTCCCTAGATAACAAGCTAGCATCTGATATATCTGCGTAAAATTGCGTAGATGCCCTCCGTAATAATGGCGCTCACTTTACGTAGTGTTGCTAATTGGGTTGATAAATAATTTTTGTCATTATTTCGCTACACCCACTGCGAAACCCCTTCTCTACGCTGAGGATGATAAAAATAATGATTAGCGCACTGAAAAAAATCTCTCTAGGTAAAAAAGTATTAGCGGCAGCAACCTGTCTGAGTTTTCTAGCTGCACCAGCCATGGCTGCAGAGAAAATTTATCGCTTAAAAATGGCTGAAGGATGGCCCACTAATTTCCCGATAATGGGAGATGCACCTCGTAATATGGCAAAAATGGCTGACGAGATGTCCAATGGCCGCCTCAAGATTACGATTGATTCTTCCAACAAACATAAAGCCCCCCTGGCCATTTTTGATATGGTAAAAGGTGGGCAATACGACATGGGTCATACCGCATCTTATTATTGGAAAGGTAAAGACGCCAATACTCTATTCTTCACGACTATGCCTTTTGGTATGACAGCTCCTGAGCAGTACAGTTGGTTCTACTTCGGTGGTGGAATGGAACTGATGGAAAAGGTTTACAAGCGTCATCGTATGCTCTCCTTTCCAGGCGGAAATACTGGCGTACAAATGGGCGGTTGGTTTAAAAAAGAGATTAACTCTGTTGAAGACCTTCAGGGTTTAAAAATGCGCATTCCAGGTTTTGCTGGTGAAATCCTAGCTGAACTTGGTGCAAAACCAACCAATATTGCTACGGGTGAACTTTACACATCTCTTGAACGTCGTACGATTGATGCACTTGAATGGGTAGGCCCTTCCCTAGATCTACGGATGGGTTTCCATAAAATTGCACCTTACTACTATACCGGTTGGCATGAGCCTGCTGCTGAGCTGCAATTTTTGATCAATGAACGTAGCTGGAAAAAATTACCAAAAGATCTGCAAGAAATCCTTCGTGTCTCTATGCGCACCGCTGCTTATGATATGTATATCCAAGCAACTCACGCATCCGGTGAAAACTGGGCAACGATGCAGCAGGAATATCCAAACATTCAGGTTAAAAGCTTCCCTAGTGATGTTATTGAAGCGATGCGTGCTGCCAATGACAAGCTCCTACAAGAGAAAGCTGCTGCGAATCCTCTCGCTAAAGAGATCATTGAATCTCAAGTTAACTACCAGAAACAAGTTCGCGCTTGGACCAATATTTCAGATAAGCAGTATCTGAACACTATTGCTGGTGAATAGGCTTTCTTCATCTTGATATAGCTTATTTAGCTAGTACGTATTTCCAGATGGCCTTCTATACAGAATCACCTGTTCCTGCAGGTGATTCTCTTCAGATTTAGACATCCGTCCCACCCTATTTCCACCCCAATAGGAGTAGCATATGCCCTCTTCGCCTATGCCATTATTACTTCGCCTAGAAAATAGCCTTAATTGGGTATCTGATCGGCTGGGTACATTTTCTGCCCTAATTTTTTTAGCTATGTTAGCGAATGTTTTTTATGACGTATTGGCTCGTTATCTACTAAAC
>JAKZRG010000068.1:0-70563 GCA_047518265.1 Oceanospirillum sp. | reverse complement strand
GACGACAATAGCGTGTAGGTACCACCTGATCCCATCTCGAACTCAGAAGTGAAACTGCTCAGCGCCGATGGTAGTGTGGGGTCTCCCCATGTGAGAGTAGGACATCGTCAAGCGCTTATTTAGTCTTTTTAGAAAAGACACCAAAACCCCGATCAGAAATGATCGGGGTTTTTTCGTTTCTAGCTTTTCGTTTATGGGATTTGAAAAGAAAGGGAGGGGTTTAAATTAATCCCTTCGTCAATAAACAGAGTCATTATGAAAAGTAATTAAGTAGATCTATCCGATTGATTTTCTAGAAAATCTTATCGTGAAAGTACTAGAAATCTACTCCGATAGGGCTTGCTTCAAAGCGATAGTATTCTTGCTGTGATTCTAGGAGTGTATTTAAGCGGAACTGTTTTTGTTTACCATTAATATTGACCTCTACTTTTAGGCCTTCATGGAAGGTATTTGGAGGAGTAATGATATTGGCTTTTATAGCTAGGGCGGCTAACTCAGGCAAGAAAAAGCTATGAGTGAAACTTTCTTCTATACCAACTTTTTTGATAGCTTTGATACCGCAGGCAATGGCTTGCGTTGCTAAACTTTGTACGCCCATTTGGCATTCTAAGTGATCGTCACTATTTTTTATCCAACGAATTACACCTACTTTCCATTTTTCCTTCTCTTCTTGTATGCCTATTAGTTGGCCTGCTTCTAAGGCAAGTTCATCTTGGTCAAAGCTTTTTAAACAATATCCTCCAGAACTAGAGTTGATTAGATTAGCGTGATTAATACTATGCTTAATTGCTTTGGTAGTTTTGCTTGAGCTTGGTGTGGATGATCGATCTTGATCCCCCAATAAAATATTCAGTTCAGTTTTTCCTGCTAGATAGAAATGAATGCTATTAAATCCTAGGCAGATATTTGCTTCACCTTTTGAAGGAATTCTATCGTGGCTACGGGGGCTAGGCTTCCTCCATGCGACGATAAGATGCTTGAGTAAACTTGCAGATAAATTATCCGGTATAACAATCGGTAGCTCTATTTGCTGCTGAGATGACACTGGCGTCATATTTTTATGTAAAGATATGACAAGTTTCTCTGTGTACACGCCCAGATGCTGCTTATTGATAGGTGATTTCAAATACTGACGATATATAGGAGGATCGTTCTTATTGATATCTAGAATAAACAAGGTTGCGGCATGTTCGCCAGGCGCTAATTTTACTAGAGATGTCCAAAGCTCCAAGCTTTTATACATTTGGTCTAGTTCTGATGGTTTAAGCTGATTAGGTTTTGTGCAGGCTAACAATAAAATTTGCTTAAACGCATCTTCGATAGTTGTTTTGAGTTTAAAATACTTCTCTGAGTCTTGGACATTAAGCTTGAGCAATCCAAATTTTTGAGCATAACGAAACAACACATAGAGTTCTTTCCAAATATCTTCTGGTGTCGGCGTATAGAGTTGGCAGGAGCGTAGAATCGTTTGCCCCATTTCAGTTATAGATCTATGAATGCTCTGGCTCAGTAACTGATTGAATGTATTTTTTGGCAGTTTGCTTCGATTGTGAAGAGTGCTGACTAAGACCAGCTTGAAGCCCATAGCAAGCTCATACTGTAGTGCTTGGGCTAAGTCTGCAATTTGCACTTGGTGCTGAATTGACGTAGATGTGTGTTGCAGATAACTGCGACCTAATACGTTTAGAATATGATATGTAGATGGTCGGAGTAGCTCAAGCATCTTAAATCGAGTAATAGGACTGACTTTTAACTCATTCAGCTCTAAGATGCCTTGGTAGAGTTGCTTAACTGTAGCGCCGATATGCACCATTGGCAGAGCATCCACCCATGCTTCGATGCCCTCTAAGCTGGCCTCTGCAAAGGTAAGTTGGTCTCTGCACGGTGATGGGGTGTCCAATTGAATACTCATAATTATTTATCGGCACCCTTCGTTATAACCTTTAATTAAATCAACCATACTGGGTTTGTATCTGAAATGGTATGGGTGAGTATATTTCTTGTTATAACAAGCTCTTAGAACTCTCTCCGGGTATCTCCCTGACCAGTTTAGGTAATAAAAAGCCTGGTAATTCAGTCTGAAGCTCTTTCCACAATAAGATAGCTTCTTTGTCAGGAATATTAAAATGAGCTGCCCCAGCTACTGGGTCAAATACATGTAGATAATAAGGTTGTATATCAGTATTGAATAAGGCTTCACTAAGATCCACTAAGCTTTCAACGCTATCATTAATTCCTTTAAGTAAAACGGATTGGTTAAGTAATAACATTCCTGCTTGTTTGATACGCTGGCAAGCTTGTTGCAATTCTAAATCAATCTCTTGGGCATGATTGATGTGGAGTACCCAAACGATCTTTAACCTTGATTGAGATAAGCTCTCCAATAGTTTATCGGTAATGCGCTGAGGAATAACCACTGGTAAACGAGTGTGGATTCTAAGGCGTTTGATATGAGGTACAGAAGCGATCTTTTCTAGTAGGAGATTCAATCTTTGATCACTTGTGGCTAAGGGATCGCCACCACTGAGAATCACCTCATTAATATTCTTATCCTGATGAAGATACTTAACCACCAAATCGATACGCTCTTGGGATAAGGCATTATCCTGATAATCGAAGTGGCGACGGAAGCAGTATCGGCAATTGATGGCACAAGCGCCCGAAGTAATCAGTAAAACCCTGCTTTTATATTTATGCACTAATCCTGCTATGGGGTTGCTGTTTTTCTCTTCTAACGGATCTTTAATATAACCGGGGGTTTGTCTTGCTTCTAAGCCAAGAGGAAGGATTTGCTTGAGCAGTGGATCATTTAATTCTCCCTTTTTTATGCGCTGTAAATAAGGCTCAGGCACTCGTAATTGAAACAGCTTATGGGCTTGTTGAATTTCAGGTAACAAACTTTTTGGGAGCTCTAATCGAGATATAAGTTGCTCTGGAGTGAGCAAGCTATTGGAGAAAAGCTGTTGCCAGCACTCTTTTGCTGGGGTTTTCTGTCCAGGTAACTGCACAGAAGATGAAGAAACAGGTATCATTGGCGACCAGATTTTTTGTTTATCAGTCAGGCCAGTATAGGGCCGCTGAATATTAAAGCGATATTGGTGAAATTTTATGGCTAACTATTCTACCAACGAATTCCGCTCCGGTCTTAAAGTGATGCTTGAAGGCGAGCCTTGCTCCATTCTGGAGAATGAATACGTTAAACCCGGTAAAGGTCAGGCTTTTAGCCGCGTAAAGCTACGCAACCTTAATACTGGTCGTGTATGGGAACGTACCTTTAAATCAGGCGAGAGCCTGGAAGGTGCTGATGTCATGGAATTGGATATGGAATATCTGTATACCGATGGCGAATTTTGGCACTTTATGCTGACAGACGGTACTTTTGAGCAGCATGGTGCTGATGAAAAGGCTGTAGGTGATACTATTAAGTGGCTGAAAGAGCAGGAAGTTTATACTGTAACCCTGTTCAATGGTTCTCCTATTAGCGTGACGTCACCTAACTTTATCGAGTTAGAAGTCACTGAAACGGACCCAGGTTTAAAAGGTGATACGGCTCAGGGTGGTTCTAAACCTGCAACACTGACAACGGGCGCTATGGTTCGTGTGCCTTTATTTATCAATATTGGCGATAAGTTGAAGATTGATACACGTACTGGTGATTATGTCAGCCGTGCGTAAGCTGTTCTGATACAAAGAAAGCCGGCTAAGTGCATTTATGCTTTTAGGCCGGTTTTTTTATGCCAGTTATTTGCTTTCTCCCTTTGAGTCTTCCAATTAGTAATATGACTGATTTAATCTCTAGCTCTAGTCCTTCTTTAGATACTTGGCAGCCGTCGGCCAATATTGAAAACCTTCGCCTTAGGGCTGATGTACTGAACCAGATACGCTATTTCTTTGCGGAGCGTCAGGTATTAGAGGTTGATACTCCTATTCTGGGTCGGGGTGGCAGTACAGACCCTTATCTAGATTCAATGCAGAGTCAATGTCAGGGAGGGGGGCTTATTGAGCCTTTGTCTCTTTATTTACAGACATCCCCTGAATTTCATATGAAACGTTTGCTCGCAGCAGGCAGCGGTGCTATTTGGCAACTAGCCCGTAGTTTTCGAAATGGCGAATTTAGCGAACGTCATAATCCTGAATTTGCCATGTTGGAATGGTATCGGCCAGGCTTCGATTTAGAGGATCTGATGCTTGAGGTTCAAGCATTATTAGTAACGGTGATCGGTGATCTACCTTTTGAAAAGATAAGTTATAGAGAGCTGTTTCAATGCCATCTAAACTTGGATCCATTCCAAACTAATTTACTGACTTTACAAGAAAAAGCTGAGAGAGAAACGGGTATTGATGGGAAAGAGCTTGACCGAGACACTTGCTGTGACTTGTTATTATCCCATTGTATTGAACCTCATTTGGGGATAGATCGTTTTACTTTTGTTTTTGACTATCCTGCTTCTCAGGCGGCGCTGGCTAAAGTCCATCAGGATGAGCTTGGGGAACGGGTTGCAGCACGTTTTGAGTGTTATCACCAGGGTATAGAGCTGGCCAATGGTTATCATGAATTAACAGACGGTGAGGAACAAGCCAGACGCTTTACCCAAGATAATCAGTCCCGTGCAGACTTAGGGAAAGATGAAGTCACACCAGATCATCATTTAGTGGCTGCATTAAAATCAGGTATACCTGAATGTGCAGGTGTTGCTTTAGGCTTTGACCGTATGCTCATGCTTAAAGCGAAAGCGAAACGTTTATCTGATGTAATAAGTTTTGCTATAGACCGAGCTTAATCGGTCTATAGCCGTCTTTCTAAATATAGATCGTTGGATTTAACCCTGTGACAATGCTGAACTAGGGTTGTTCCGATTCTTCCTGATTTTCAGCTTCGGATTCAGTGCTTTCTATCTGAAATTGGCCAAAGTGTTCGCCCATGCGAGTCGTTGTACCCGCTTGCATACTATCAAGAAATTCAGTCATTTCTTGACCATAAAGCATCACGATCGTTGAGCCCAGTTTAAATCGTCCCATCTCTTCACCCTTCTCTAGAGTGATTCCTTGAGTGTTATTGTACTGGGTAACTGCGACGTCACGATTTAGAGGTGTCACTTGTCCAGACCAAACGGTTTCGATACTAGCAACAATCATAGCGCCAACTAAAACCATCGCCATAGGGCCGTATTCTGTATCAAAAATGGCAACAACCCGTTCATTACGAGCAAATAAACCTGATACATTTTCGGTCGTGGCAGGATTGACTGAAAACAATCGTCCTGGCACATGAACCATCTGTTTTAATGTCCCTTTTACAGGCATATGGATGCGATGATAATCCTTAGGTGACAGATAGATCGTTGCAAATTGGCCGCCCATAAAAGGTGCCGCCCGTTCTATATCCCCGCCTAGTAGCTCCAATACAGAGTAGCTATGACCTTTAGCCTGAAAAATACGGCCATAATCAATCGCACCTAGTTGGCTGACGGTGCCATCAACCGGACAAGCCATGCTGTGATCTAACGAGATCACAGGACGAGCCCCTTCTTTTAATGGGCGAGTAAAAAATTGATTAAAGTTTTCGTACTGACTGCCATTAGGTTGTTCTGCCTCAGACATGTCCACTTTAAAGATTTTAATGAACTGTTTGATTAAAACATTCTTCAGCCAACCAATTCGGGTTTGTGCTAAAAAACCCACCAATCGGGAAATTAAATGGTGGGGCAATGGATATTGAATCCAGGCAAATATTTTTTTTATGTTCACTCAAAAACCTTACGTTTCAATTGGGGTGTCTTGACGATTGCCCCATTCATTCCAAGAGCCATCATAAGCTCGAATCTCTTTAAAGCCTAGAATTCTACCTAATAACCAAGTGAAACCGGAACGGTGATGGGATTGGCAGTAGGTTGCAATCTCTTGATCAATTGTCAGCCCCGTTGTTTCTAGCTCAGACATTATTTCAGCCATATCTCTTAGACAGAGATTATTTTCTTTATCCATGGCGCGTGTCCACTCATAGTGGACCGCAGTAGGAATATGACCGGCACGGGCTGCATTTGCTTTTGTACCTGCGTACTCTCCTTCAGAGCGAGCATCCCAGATAGCAAAGCCGGGCTGAGCAATTTTCTCCAAGAGTTCATCTCGTTCAATACGTACTATTGGATTAATTATTTCTGCCTCATATTGACTAACAGATGGCAAACTTGGTTCCAGGCTTTGTTTTTTGTCTTCTGCACGCCAAGATAAAATTCCACCGTTAAGATAGGAATATCTTGTATGCCCTATGACATCTAGAGTCCATAAGAGACGTCCGGCCCAACCGCCGCCTTCATCATCATAAGCGATGACATGGCTATCTCTGCTTAAGCCTAATTCGGAAAACAGTTGGCTAAGTTGTTCAGTGCTGGGTAATTTGTTAGCTACTGGTTGTTCACCAGAGAAAAGGCGGCGATAGTCGAGGAATACGGCTCCTGGAATATGGCCCTGATCATAAGAATCTCGGTGGCAAGAGACATCAATAATTAGCAGGCTTGGTTCGGCAAGAGCCGCATCAAGTTGGTCTGCCGAAATCAAAAGCGGCAGAATATTGGTTTCAGAACTCATATAGGTCTTCCTGATCCATCAATAGTGGTTGGGGTCTTGATACCACTGTCATGATTAAAAATAAAGTTTCATAAAATATACAGCTTTATTGACATAGGCTAAAACTGAAACAGGTTTTGTGATACACATTAATACAATTAAAGACAAAACTCCCTTTAAAGGATAGTGTCTAACTTCAGTACACTTAGGAAGTACATTCAGATTTATTTTGTCTGAGCAGGGAAAAAGGTTGAGGATTTAATAGATGCTTCTGATCATCGGTTCGTTAATCGTGTTAGTCAGTGTGGGAGGTGGCTATGTGCTATCCCATGGATATTTGCCAATGTTATGGCAACCCTTCGAAATGATCATTATCTGTGGTGCTGCTTTGGGCGGTTTTATCATTTCCAATAGCAAGCACACTCTTGTCCAGGTATTCAAAAGTATCCCTGCACTCTTGACGGGCTCGGGACTCAATCGAGGGTTTTTTCTGGATCTCTTAGGTTTGCAATATGATCTCTTTAGCAAGATACGTAAAGAAGGTGTCATTGCTATTGAAGAAGATATTGAAGAGCCAGAACAAAGTCCTATTTTTAGTGGTTATCCTGCGGTGATGAAACATACCGAATTAATTGAGTTTTTCTGCGATTACATGCGCTTGATCAGTACCGGTAATATGCAAGCCCATGAGTTGGAAAGCTTGATGGATGCTGAGATTGAAACGATACAGCATGAACTGGAAGAGCCTGCTCATGCGGTAACCAGTGTTGCGGATGCTTTGCCTGGATTTGGTATTGTGGCAGCAGTATTGGGTATTACCATAACCATGAAGGATATATCCGCACCACCTGAAATCCTTGGATTGCACATCGCGGCAGCTTTGGTAGGTACCTTCTTGGGGATTTTATTATCTTATGGCTTTGTGGGCCCGATGGCAGTAGCTATGAAAAATGAGGCTCATGAAAGAATTAAGGCATTTGAGTGCGTTAAAGCCAGTGTTATTGCCAATATGAATGGATTAGCACCTCAGATGTCAGTGGAGTTTGGCCGTAAAATGTTATTCAGCTCTGTTCGTCCTAGTTTTAATGAACTGGAAGAGCATGTGCGCTCTCGATAACGGTTGATTCCCATGGAAGAAAATAAAAATATTATTATTAAGCGAGTAAAAAAGGTTCAAGGGGGACACCATGGTGGCTCCTGGAAAATAGCCATGGCAGATTTTGCTATTGCTATGATGGCCTTTTTTCTTTTGATGTGGCTATTAGCCAATACCACCAAAGAACAGAAAATAGAGTTGGAGAAATTTTTTACCGATCCCGTAGGTTATACGGATAAGGTTGGGAGTTTATCTGCCATTGATTTAGGTGGCTCTCCTTCTGTTTTAAATAATGTTAATCCAAGCTCAGATAGTGATCAGATTGAGCAGTCCCAAATGCTTAACCAAACAGATGCTGAGCAATTAGCTGCTGGTATTGAAAGCAATGCTGAGGTGATGTCTACACTGCAAAGCACGCTTATACAGACGATTAATAGTAACGATACCCTGCAGCAGTTTAAGGATCAGCTTTCTATTGAAGTGGCCCCGGATGGCCTGCATATTCAGATAGTTGATAGTAAGCATCGCCCAATGTTTGATGCTGGTGGCGATAAAATTAAACTCTACTTTGCTGAAATTCTATTACAGTTGGCGCCTGTTATTGCTCAGGTCAATAACAAGATCAGTGTTAGCGGTCATACCGATGCCGCCAATTATAGTGATACAGACTATTTTGGTAACTGGGAGCTTTCTTCTCAGCGGGCTAATGCGGCTCGGCGTATGTTAGTAGAAGGTGGCTTACCTGAGGACCATGTGGCTCAAGTAGTCGGTTACGCCAGTTCTCAGTTGTTCAAGCCTGAAGTCCCCGATGATGCGATTAATCGTCGAATAGAGATTGTGGTACTAAATCGGCCCACTCTAGAAGAGATGCAACAACCCGACGATTTAAGTCCCGAACAGCAGCAGCGTTTATTGGATGGCGAGGAGTATCTGAAAAATAATCAAACCCCGGAAAGCTTGTTTGACCCTGATGCTCCTTTAGAGCCTGCTCCACAAAATGATGGTCGTCAGCGTGCGGAAAGTTTACCTGGTATTGATGGAGCGGTGAGGAACACAAGTCCAGAAAGTACCTTTAGTGAGGAAGGCTTGGAGGTTGATAAAGACTTACGAGTAAGGTCACAACCAACAGCGACACCGGAAGAGGTCGTAGACTCACTAGAGAATATATTGAACCAGCCAGAGAAGCCTTATGAGCCACCACCGGAGGTGGAGTAATCGATGCTTGATAGAAGCCACTGGCTTTTATTTTTAGAAAAGACAGTGGCTTTTATTTTTAGAAAAGATAGGTCTCTTAGGTCGATTTAAAATTCATTTAGAGACGCAACAATTCTATGATAGCTCTCCATGCGTTCTGATGTAATTAAACCCTCTTCTAGAGCATCTCGTAATGCACAACCGGGTTCCTGTAAGTGTCGACAGTCACGGAATTTACAGCCACCTAATAGGCCATCAAACTCTCGGAAGCCTTCAGCAACATCCCGCTCTTCAATATGCCATAAACCAAACTCACGAATACCTGGCGAGTCGATAAGATCTCCACCATCAGGCATATGAAATAGCATTGCGGTTGTCGTCGTATGCATACCCTTTCGGGTCTGTTCGGACAGCTCACCAACCTTAATATTGATGCCGGGCAATAAGGTATTCACTAATGAGGATTTACCCACACCGGATTGACCGACAAAGACACTGACTTTTTGGTCCAGTAAGCCTTTTAATAAACCCAATCCATCCTGATCTATTGTCGAGGCTGTCAGTACTTTATAACCAATCTGCTGATAACGTTCAGCCATCTCTAGCAAGCGCGGGGCATTGTCACTGTTTAGAAGATCTGTTTTGTTAAGAAGCAGAACAGGCTCGATGCCAGTATTTTCCGCTGCCACAATATAGCGATCAATCAAATTGGCATGAGCATGAGGCTCTGGTGCAAAAACAATGACAATATAATCAATATTGGCTGCAACAGGTTTGATATTACCTCGGGTATCCGGACGAACCAGAGAGTTGTCACGGTCTAAACGAGCGACGACAATACCATCGTTATCAGGGCCAGGGCGCCAAACAACTTTATCCCCTGTTACTAGGGCATCGATATTGGTTCGCATATAACAGCGATTAATCTTGCCTTTTGACTCACCCTGTAGGGCTTCTACATCGACTTGGCGGCCGTAGTGGGCAATGATCAGACCTTCTTGTTCTGTCCCTAATTCACCGGCAGTCAGCTTTTGATCAATCTCCTGATCTTTTTTACTGACACGGGCGGCTCGTTCCTGTTGGACTTTTTCTATACGCCATTGCTGTCGGCGATTCAGTTTACGTTTGCTCATGCTTCTTATCGATCAGGAAAATGAAGCCGGATTTTACCACCCTTTCCCAATCGGGTGTCTGTTTGATTGCCTGTATTAAGACATTTCTTCATAGGAGCTTTGGTGAAAGAGTTCTCTCAAGCGTGTTCAGTGAATGCTTTTGAGCAAAAGAACGAGGTAAATTATGCCGACAAGTGTGGTTAAAACTATAGGTCACAGAGAAATGCCCTTATACTTAATCCATTGAAACATTATCCCGCTGGCGCTACCGGCAAAGATCAAGGAGCAAGAAAGATTATGGCCAAAGCAGATAATATGGTCTGGATTGACCTAGAGATGACAGGTCTGGAGCCTGAACGAGACAGCATTATTGAAATTGCCACTGTAGTAACCGATCCAGAGTTGAATATTATTGCTGAGGGCCCGGTGCTGGCAATCTATAAACCAAAAGTGTTGATGGATGAGATGGGTGAATGGTGTACAAAACAGCACGGCTCTTCGGGTCTGACACAACGGGTTTTAGACAGTAAAGTCAGTACTCGTGAAGCCGAACGCCAGACTTTAGAATTTTTGCAGCAGTATGCAGAAGCAGGTAAGTCACCTATGTGTGGTAATAGCATCCATCAGGATCGCCGCTTTTTGTATTTAGAAATGCCTGAGCTGGAGAAATTTTTCCATTATCGTCATCTGGATGTAAGCTCCGTAAAAGAGCTGGCCAAGCGTTGGTATCCTGATGTAGCTAAGAGCATGAAAAAAAGTGGCTCTCATTTAGCTATGGACGATATTAAAGATTCCATTAATGAATTGCGCCACTATCGAGAACACATGCTGAAGTAAGTTTTGACTTGGGTTCTATCGTGTCTGTTCGTGTTTCTAATTTAAAATTCAGATATGTTGATCCAGCGCCCACTGAACATGTTCTCGTACTAATTCTGAGCCGTCATCTTGGCGGCTTTTTAAGGCTTGATTAACGCTCTCCGTTTTAGCAGCATTTCCCAAAGCCACGGCAATATTACGTAGCCAGCGTTCATAACCTGATCGGCGTATCGGCGTACCTTCGGTCTTACTGAGGAATTCTTCTTCTGTCCAAAGAAATAGTTCAATTAGCTCGACGTTATCTAAGTTATGGCGTGGGGTAAAATCCTTCTCTTGAGTATGTCGGCTAAAGCGATTCCAGGGACAAGCCAGCTGGCAATCATCACAGCCAAAAATACGATTGCCGATACCTTTGCGCAGCTCCTCTGGAATTGAGCCTTTTAGTTCTATGGTCAGATAAGAGATGCAACGGCTGCCGTCGAGTATTTTATCGCCAACAAAAGCCTGCGTTGGGCAGACAACATGGCAAGCATTACAGGAACCGCAATGATCTTTTGGGTATGCCTGATCAAAGGGCAGTGCCAGATCAATCATGATCTCACCCAGAAAAAAGAAAGAACCAGCTTTTGGGTGAATCAGCATACTGTTTTTACCTATCCAGCCTAAACCTGAACGCGTCGCCAAGGCTCGTTCTAAAACAGGCGCGCTGTCCACAAAAGCTCGAAACCCGTAAGGGCCAATCGCTTGCTCAATCTGTTTGGCCAGTTGGGTTAGACGTTTACGGATCAGTTTGTGGTAGTCCCGGCCCAGTGCATAGCGGGAGATATAGGCCTTGTCATTGTGATTGAGTAGCTG
Organism: Oceanospirillum sp.; assembly: GCA_047518265.1. GTDB lineage: Bacteria > Pseudomonadota > Gammaproteobacteria > Pseudomonadales > Halomonadaceae > Oceanospirillum. The sequence goes on along the minus strand of JAKZRG010000068.1, from coordinate 58,923 downwards.
CGTGGTTTCCACATCAGCAGGTAGATAGTCCATGCGTGCGGTAATAACGGTTTTTGTACCTTCAACCAGTTCTTCTGGTCGGCTGCGCTTATGGCCGTGGCTGGCCATATATTCCATTTCACCGTGATAACCCTGGTCTAGCCAGTTTTGCAGATATTGCTCGTGTTCGGCAAGATCCGGATCGGCAAAGCCGATTTGTTGGAATCCGAGTTCACGTCCCCAATGCTGGATATCCTGCATGAGTTTTTTGGTTTGTTCTGGAGTCAATACAGGGGATGATGGCGTAGACATACGGATAGTATTACAAGCAAAATAGGTGATTAGAGACCCAAACAAAAAAGTTTCATTATTACCTGCTATGGCGAGAAACTTAGGCAATATTTTATAGAGACATTTTGTTTCGGTGTTCAGGTTTGAGTATGTCAGGTTCGCTTATACTCAAGTAAGTGACCGGTATAAAGGTCACAAGAATATAGTATTTTAGAAGCAAGACAAGCGCCTTTGCTAATGACTTTCTACAGGATAACTCACTATGCCAATCTGGCCGGTTCATGAGCGTCTATATACGGCCCAACAGGTCAAGCAGCTGGACCAATTAACGATTCAGGCGGGAACAACTGGCTTCGATTTGATGAAACAAGCTGGGCGAGTCGCATTTCGACATTTATTAAGGCATTGGCCGGATTGTCGTTCCATTACTGTGTTTTGCGGTGGTGGTAATAATGGCGGAGACGGTTACGTCATTGCCGGATTAGCGAGATTGCAGAATATATCAGTACAACTGATTACACTTGTTGACCCAGAAACATTAATAGGAGAAGCGCAGGAAGCGTATATTTGGGCCTTAGAGCGTCGAGTGAGAGTAGAGTTTTGGCAGGATAATGCCACCATTCGGGGAGAGGTTGTTGTAGATGCTTTACTAGGTACAGGATTAACCGGTGATGTTAGGGGGAAATATCAAGAAGCGATTACCTTTATTAATCAAAACGGTCGACCTGTATTAGCGGTCGACATCCCTTCAGGCTTGTGTGCAGATCGAGGTGTTATTTTAGGTCAGGCTGTTAAGGCTGATGTAACAGTTACTTTTATCGGTAAGAAAGTAGGGCTTCTGACAGGACAAGGGCCTGAATTGTGCGGTGAGCGACGGTTTGAGCCCTTATCTGTTCCCGAAGTTGTACGTCGGCAGGTGGCACCTGCGGCCTCTATGATCAATTCAGAGGTGATTAATCGTTATCTAGTACCTCGGTCAAGAACCGCCCATAAAGGCAATTGTGGTCGTGTGTTATTAGTGGGCGGTGATTACGGTTATGCTGGTGCGATTATCTTAGCTTCCCAAATGGCGGCACGGGCTGGTGCAGGCCTAATTAAGGTGATGACTCGGCCAGAGCATGTTATGCCGTTGTTAACCCGTCAACCAGAATTGATGGCTGAAGGGATTACATCGGTACATCAATTAGATATCTGGTTGGATTGGTGTGATGTTGTTGTTCTAGGCCCAGGTTTAGGTCAGGAGGGTTGGGGGCAGCAGATCTGGCAAAAAGTAATGAGCAGTGAGTGTAAAAAGGTGATTGATGCTGATGCACTCAATCTAATGGCACTTCATTCGGAGTATATGAATATATTACCTTCGACTTGCCGGGATTGGGTATTGACCCCCCATCCTGGAGAGGCGGCTCGGTTATTACAATGTGCAGTGGCAGATATAGAATCAGATCGTGCTAGCGCTATCAAACAGTTAGTGGATAAGTATGGTGGTAGTGTTTTACTGAAAGGAGCCGGTACATTGGTTTCTGATGGTAGGCAATTAGGCGTTAATAATAGTGGGAATCCCGGTATGGCCAGTGGGGGCATGGGGGATGTGTTATCTGGTTTAATTGCTGCTTTGCGAGCACAGGGGGTGTCGGGGTATGATGCTGCCTGCCTAGGAGTGCAGGTTCATGGTCAGGCAGCCGATCAACTGGCCTGCCACTATGGTGAAAGGGGGTTATTAGCCTCTGATTTGATTGATGTGGTACGTGTATTATTGAATCCGGAGTGTCAGAGCAATGCAAGCCTGTGAGCGTTTTGAAATTAATTTACCTGATGAAAATGCACAGGTTGCGTTTGGTGGCCAGCTAGGTACTGCCTGCAAGGGAGAAGGGGTTATTTTTTTACAAGGCACCTTAGGCATGGGGAAAACAACTCTAACAAGAGGGATACTTCAGGCCTATGGTCATCAGGGAGCCGTAAAAAGTCCAACCTATACTCTAGTGGAACCTTATGAGTTTGCAGATAAAATGGTTTATCACTTTGACCTCTATCGTTTGGCAGATCCTGAAGAGCTGGAGTATATGGGGATTCGGGATTATTTTTCCGAAGCAGCCTTATGTGTGATTGAATGGCCTAATAAAGGCACAGGTATTTTACCTGTAGCAGATTTAGAATTGACCTTGGACAAACAAGGTGCGGGCAGGCGGGCATCGGTAGAGGCTTTGACTGCAAAAGGAGCTGCAATTTTACATCAGCTCCGTACAATCATAAACTGATTCCATAAAGCGACATCTGGCGGACACCATATAAACACGATATGGACATCAGTAGGATACAATCACAGACGCTCATCAGAGAGCGCAGATTGAAATTTAACCCATGCGGCTTCGGATAATAACTACGACAATTATGATGGCCTTATCTTTTTCCAATGCACAGCGCTGGCTGATATCTCTTACTCTGCTTTGTTTGCTGAGTTTGATCTCTATACAGGCCTATGCCGTTAATATTAAAAATGTTCGTATCTGGCCTGCGCCGGATCATACGCGTTTGGTATTTGATCTGGATAAGCCTATAAAACATCAGTTATTTACCTTGGATAATCCTAATCGATTAGTGATTGATCTTGGGAATGTCCGCAATAAAACCAACATTGAGAAACTCCCGTTAAAAGATACGCCCATTAGCCGGGTGCGCACGGCAGTGAAAAACGGCTCTGATATGCGGGTGGTGTTTGATCTTAATAGTAAGGTGCAGCCTCGCAGTTTCTTATTGAAACCCAATAAACAGTACGGTGACCGCCTAGTTATTGATCTGATTTATAAGACAAAAATCAATAAGAAACCGAAAGCCGTAGCTGTAAAACCTAAGGCTAATCCTGCCGGTAAGCGGGATATCATTATTGCCATTGATGCTGGGCATGGTGGTGAAGACCCTGGTGCTATAGGTCCAGGTCGAGTAAAGGAAAAAACAGTTGTACTGGCTATCGCGAAAAAAGTGCAACGATTATTAAAAAGTGAACGTGGTTTTAAACCGGCTATGATACGCACCGGTGATTATTATGTTGGGCTACGAGCCCGTACACAAAGAGCTCGTAAATTTCGTGCGGATCTTTTGATTTCAATTCACGCCGATGCTTTTAAAGACAGTCGCCCTAGAGGGTCATCTGTTTTTGCTCTTTCACAGCGAGGTGCAACCAGTGAAACCGCTCGTTGGCTAGCCAATTCGGAAAATAGTGCCGATTTAATTGGTGGTGTAAACGGTGCTTTGACTCTGGATGATAAGGATAAGGTTCTGGCAGGTGTATTATTGGATTTAACGATGACGGCCACTCTGTCTGATAGTTTAAAAGTAGGGCAGAATGTGCTCAAGTCCATTGGGAATATTAATAAGCTACACAAACGTGATGTAGAGCAGGCGGGTTTTATGGTGCTTAAGTCGCCAGATATTCCTTCTATTCTGATTGAAACGGGTTTTATTTCTAATCCAAGAGAAGCTAAAAACCTACAAAGTTCTGCCTATCAAAATAAGATGGCCCGTCAGATTGTTAATGGCATTAAAGCCTATTATAAAACGAATCCTCCGCCAGGTACTTTATTGGCGCGCAGTAAAGTGAATACAGATCGACGCTCTTATATTGTCAGTCGAGGCGATACTTTGTCGGGTATTGCTGAGAAGAATAAGGTCAGTTTAACCAGTTTGCGCAAAGCGAATAAACTGCGTTCAGATAGTATTCATGTGGGACAGCGCTTACAAATCCCCCGCTCTTAACCGTTTTCAGATCTAAAATACATTCATGAGCAAAATTCATATTTTAACCCCCCGGCTGGCTAACCAAATTGCCGCCGGAGAGGTGGTTGAGCGTCCGTCGTCGGTTATTAAAGAGCTGGTAGAGAATGCCATTGATGCAGGTTCTACACGTATTGATATAGAGGTAGAAAAAGGCGGTACCAAGCTAATCCGTATCCGAGATAATGGTTCGGGTATTGGGCCGGATGATCTGCCTTTAGCATTAAGCCGTCATGCCACCAGTAAAATTATTACCCTGGATGATCTGGAAGGTGTTGAAAGTCTGGGTTTTCGTGGTGAAGCATTAGCCAGTATCAGCTCCGTAGCTCGCCTAGATCTGGTATCCAGTACACTTGATACCGGCGAAGGCTGGCGTGTGATTGCTGAAGGTCGGGATATGCAGACTCAGGTAACACCAGCGCCGCACCCTAAAGGCACATCAGTACAAGTGAAGGATCTGTTCTTTAATACTCCAGCCCGGCGGAAGTTTCTGCGTACAGAAAAAACAGAATTTGGTCATATCGACGAAACGGTGCGTCGCTTGGCCTTAAGCCGTCCTGATGTGGCTTTGTGTTTACGTCATAATCAAAAGCCTATCTATAATTTACCTGTGGGTAAAAGCCAGCTGGAGCAGGAAAAACGCTTAGCTTCTTTATTGGGTAAGAAGCTATTAGATGAATCCTTATTTATTGATGTAGAAGCTACAGGCTTGCGTTTATGGGGCTGGGTTGGCTTACCAACGTATTCCCGTAGTCAGTCTGATCAGCAATACTTTTTTGTTAATCAACGTGTGGTGCGGGATAAGTTGGTAGGTCATGCGGTTCGGCAGGCCTATAGGGATGTTTTATTCCACGGGCGTCACCCCGTATTTGTCCTGTATCTAGAACTGGACCCCGCAGTAGTTGATGTAAATGTGCATCCGACAAAACATGAAGTGCGTTTTCGTGATGGTCGTCTGGTACATGATTTTCTCTTCCGTACCCTGCATAAGGTTTTAGCGGAAGTTCGACCTGATGCTTCGGAGCAACATCTGGCACCAACGCAATTGAACACACCTTCAATGGCTGAGGCAAACCAGTCGGAGATGAGTCAGAGTCGTATTCCCTTTGATATGACAGAATCCAGTTCGTCTTCCTCCACAGGGTTTAGCGGAGGTTATCAGGCCACAAGCAGTGTAGCTGATTCCCCGTCTTTTTCTAATGAATCCCGATGGCAACAAGGTTCAGGTAGTGAGTCGAATATAGGCGTCAGAAATGGCTCTTATTCCGATGGTCGTCATAGTTCTCAGGGAAATGGGGCTCAAGGACAGGTTGGCGATCAGAGTTATCCTGTTAAAGATTATATGGCGAGCTATCAGCAGCTGAATCAACAAGCTAAAAGCTTAGCGGATCTGCCTCAATCTGAGCATGAACAAGATTTACCGCCATTAGGTTTTGCCATTGCCCAATTACACGGTATTTACATTCTTTCAGAAGCGAAAGAAGGGTTAGTGTTAGTGGATATGCACGCGGCCCACGAACGGATTACCTACGAAAGGTTAAAACAGACCTTTCAGGAAACAGGGTTGAAAGCTCAGCCCATGCTGGTGCCTCTTTCTATTGCGGTTAGTCGGAAAGAGAGCGACTGTGCGGAAGAACATCAAGCCTTATTTCAGCAGCTAGGTATTGAGCTGAATGTGATGGGGCCGGAAACGCTCGTCTTGCGTCAGCTACCAGTGATGTTAATGGAGTCCGATGTTGAACCTTTAGTGCGCGATATGCTGTCAGATCTATTGCAATACGGTACCAGTGATCGGATTCAAGCCCATATTAATGAAATTTTAGCGACCATGGCATGTCATGGTTCAGTAAGAGCTAATCGTAAACTTACGATTCCAGAAATGAATGGCTTGTTAAGGGATATGGAGCGTACGGAACGCAGTGGCCAGTGTAATCATGGTCGACCTACCTGGACGTATTTGGGTATGGCAGAACTGGATAAACTTTTCTTACGCGGGCAATAAGCCTGCTGATCTTGAGTGGATAAATATGTTGTCATCTGAGTCTCCAGTTTCGACCTCTGAGACAGAACAAAAGCCTTTGGCCATTTTTTTAATGGGACCGACAGCGTCGGGTAAAACCGATTTAGCGGTGCATCTGGTAGAACAGCTTAATTGTGAGATTGTCAGTGTTGATTCAGCATTGATTTATCGTGGTATGGATATCGGTACTGCAAAACCGGATCAAGATACACTGGCACGAGCACCCCACCGCTTAATTGATATTTGTGACCCCAGCGAAAGCTATTCGGCTGCTCAATTCAGGGACGATGCTCTGCAACAAATGGCTGAAATTAATCAGGCAGGGAAAATTCCGTTGTTAGTTGGCGGAACTATGATGTATTACAAGCGTCTTTATGAGGGAGTAGCTGATTTACCATCCGCTGATAGTGAAATCAGGGCTCGTTTAGATGCTTGGGCAGAAAAAGATGGCTTGAATGCTTTGCATCAACGTTTACAGGAAATTGATCCTGTTTCCGCCCAGCGTATTCATCCTAATGACCCTCAGCGATTACAACGGGCGCTGGAGGTCTATGAGCTTAGCGGTAAAAGCCTGACAGAGTTATGGCAGGAGCAGCAACAAGATAGGGATAATTTCCCTTTTCGTGTTTTGTCGTTAGCGGTTAATCCGACGGATCGGAAGTTGTTACATGAACGAATTGCTTTGCGCTTTCAGCTAATGTTAGAGCAAGGTTTTCTGGATGAGGTAAAGACATTACGTGAGCGCGGAGATCTGGACTTAACGATGCCCTCCATGCGTTCCGTGGGTTATCGTCAAGCTTGGGAGTATCTGGACGGTCAGTATGATTATGACACCATGGTGCATAAAGGAATCGTCGCAACTCGACAATTAGCCAAGCGCCAGATCACTTGGTTGAGAAGCTGGCCTGATTTACATTGGCTGGCTACAGAGGCACCTGATTTACAGGCTAAGGTCTTGAAAAAAGTAGAGTCAAGCCTTATTTAAACTGGTATGATGAAAATTGCCGCATAGTCAGATCGCGGTGATATTTATCACCATAAAAACTAAATCTAATAATCTAATAAAGAAAACAAGGGAGAGCGGTATGTCAAAAGGGCAATCATTACAAGACCCTTATCTGAACATCCTTCGTAAAGAGCGTGTGCCAGTGTCCATCTTTTTGGTAAACGGTATTAAGCTGCAAGGCCAGATTGAGTCTTTTGATCAGTTTGTGATTTTATTACGCAATACTGTAAGTCAAATGGTGTATAAACACGCCATTTCTACTGTTGTACCTTCCCGTAATGTTCGTCTGCCAGCGCAAGAAAAAGTTGGTGAAGGCGTGGGAACTGAATAATTTCGGAGTAATACTTGTTTTTTGAACGTCCTGATTCTGGTGAAATAGCGATTCTTGTCCACATTAACTTTCCGGATGAGAAAGACCGGGAAGATCCCGGTGAATTTCTTGAGCTGGTGCGTTCAGCAGGTGCTGACCCGGTTGTCTTGATTCAAGGCAGCCGGTCACGTCCCAGTTCAAAATTCTTTGTGGGTGATGGCAAGCTAGAAGAAATTCGCCAAGCTGTCGAAGAGCATGAAGCTGATATTGTGCTTTTTAATCACGCCCTTAGCCCCTCCCAGGAACGTAATGTCGAGCAAGAACTTGAATGTCGAGTATTGGATCGTACGGGTCTGATTCTGGATATTTTTGCTCAGCGCGCACGTACCCATGAAGGTCAACTTCAGGTTGAGCTGGCTCAATTAGAATATATGAGCACACGTCTTGTACGGGGCTGGACTCACCTTGAACGTCAAAAAGGTGGTATTGGTTTACGTGGGCCCGGTGAAACCCAGCTTGAGTCTGACCGACGTTTATTGCGAGAGCGAATTCGCACCATCAATAAACGTATGGAAAAAGTACGGACGCAGCGTGATCAAAACCGTCGTTCCCGACGTAGAGCTGAAATCCCATCTGTTTCCCTTGTCGGTTATACCAATGCGGGAAAATCAACACTGTTTAATGCGTTAACTGATGCTGATGTTTATGCAGCGGATCAGTTGTTTGCTACATTGGATCCTACCCTGCGTCGTATTACGATGCCTGACGCTGGGCCTGTAGTGATGGCCGATACGGTTGGTTTTATCCGGCATTTGCCCCATAAACTGGTGGAAGCGTTCCGCGCTACTTTGCAGGAAGCTGAAGAGGCGACTCTGCTAATCCATGTGATTGATGCTGCAGATGACACGCGAGATGAGAATATTGAGCAAGTAAATCTCGTATTGGAAGAAATTGGCGCAGATAAAATTCCTAGTTTGTTAGTTTACAATAAAATTGATTGTTTACCGGGCTATGAATCAAGGATTGAGCGAGATGATCAGGGTATGCCTGAACGAGTCTGGCTTTCTGCTGTCAATGGTGATGGATTAGATTTATTACTACAGGCTATCGGTGAGCGTCTGTGTGATGATCTGTATACCAATCGGTTAGAGCTTGCCCCGTCAGAAGGGCGTTTAAGAGCAATTTTATACGAACAAGGTGCTGTATTAAGCGAAGAAATTAATGAGTCTGGGGAGTTTGTACTAGATATTCGTATTCCTAAACCGGACTTTATTCAAATTCTATGCCGGGTGGGTATTGATCCTAAACGTTACTTCCCAAATTATGGAATTGAAGATTTTATGCTTGATAGTGATCTAGAAGTTTCCTAAGACTATAAATATGCCATTTAGTATTATGCATCCTTTGTAGGATGTTTTTTTGCGTAATACGTTGAATGATTCATAACTTTAACGGAAGCTGGTTATCAGTTTTTCTCGGAAGTGGAGATAGGTATGGCTTGGAATGAGCCGGGTGGCAACAAAGATAATAAAGATCCTTGGGGCGGCGGTAATAACGGTGGCCGGGGGGATCAGGGTCCACCTGATCTGGATGAAGCGCTGAAAAAGTTTAATGATCGTCTAAGCGGCATCCTAGGTGGTAAAAAAGGCGGCGGCGCTACTGGCGGCGGTGGCGGTGGCGGTAACAATAATTCAGGTGCGGCTAGTTTTGGTATTCTGGGCCTGATTTTGATTGTTGCAGCTTCTGTATGGGCTGTCTCAGGTTTTTATCGAGTGGATCAGTCCGAACGAGCAGTGGTGCTTCGCTTTGGTGAGTTTCATGAAACGGTAGGTGCTGGTTTGAACTGGAACCCATCGATGATTGATTCGGTAAGTACCATTAATGTAACTAAGGTGCGTTCATTAAGTCGTCGGGCATTGATGCTGACGGAAGATGAAAATATCGTACAGGTTAATCTGTCGGTTCAGTATCGTGTCAGTAGTCCAAAAGACTTCCTGCTAAACGTACGTAACCCTGAACAGAGTCTGGAAAATGCCACTGAATCGGCTCTGCGCCATGAAGTGGGTTCTTCCGAGATGACAGATATTCTGACCGAAGGTCGTGAGGCTTTAGCTCAGAACGTTCGTGCGCGTTTGCAGCAGTATCTGGATCGTTACGGTGTCGGTATCGAAGTGCGTTCTGTGAACGTTGAGAGCACTTCTGCTCCTGATGAAGTTCAAGCGGCCTTTGATGATGTAATTAAAGCCCGAGAAGATGAACAGCGAGTGAAGAACCAAGCAGAGGCATACGCTAATGGCGTGATTCCTGAAGCCCGTGGTAAAGCTCAGCGTGTTATCGAAGAAGCTAATGGTTACAAGGAAGAGATTATTGCTCGTGCAGATGGTGAAGCGGATCGTTTTGTTAAACTGTTAACCGAATACCGTAAAGCACCGAATGTGACTCGTGAGCGTCTGTACCTACAAACTATGGAAGAGGTAATGGCCAAATCCAGCAAGGTGTTGGTGGATGTTGAAGGAGGCAATAATATGATGTATTTGCCACTGGATAAACTAGGTCAATCTGGTTCTGGTACCGTTAATCGTACAACATCAAGCTCAAGTCGCTTTAGCAGTGATAATAATCTGACAACTGATTCTGAAGTAGACGCTTTAGCAGATCGAGTGTTGGAGCGTTTACGTGAGCGTCAGCAGAATAGTAATACCAGCACTACTCGCCGGGAGGGTCGATAATGCAATCTAAGTCATTTTCTGCGTTGATTCTTATCGCTATTTTGGCGATGGTTGGTAGCAATAGTTTGTTTATTGTTGGTGAAACAGAACGTGCTATTAAACTGAAATTTGGTGAAATTGTTGATGCTGACATTAAGCCAGGTCTGCACTTCAAAATGCCTGTACTGCACACCATTCGCAAGTTTGATGCCCGTGTGTTAACCCTTGATGCCCGTCCTCAACGTTACTTAACGTTAGAGAAAAAAGCGGTGATCGTGGATTCCTTTATTAAATGGCGTATTGCTAACGTACAGGAATTCTATCAGGTCACCTCTGGTGATGAGCTGGTTGCGGCGCGTCTGTTGGCTCCTCGTATTGATGAAGGTCTGCGTAACCAGTTTGGTGAGCGTACTATGTACGAAGTGGTTTCTGGTGAGCGTGATGAAATCATGACTGAGCTGACCGCTAGACTGAATGAGATCACTAAAGAAGAGCTGGGTATTGAGATTCTAGATATTCGAGTTAAGCGTATTGATCTGCCACCTGAAGTAAGTCATGCGGTTTACGAGCGTATGAATACAGAGCGTCAACGTGAAGCCCGTGAACACCGTTCAGAGGGTAAAGAGTTGGCTGAAGGTATTCGAGCAGATGCTGATCGTCAAAAGCAGGTTGTTTTGGCAGAAGCATTCCGTGAATCAGAGCGTGTACGTGGTGAAGGTGATGCGATTGCGGCAGCAACTTATGCTAAAGCATATAAGCAGGATCCTGAGTTTTACTCTTTCATTCGTAGTCTAGAAGCGTATCGAAATACGTTTAATAGCAAGAATGATATTATGATCCTTGAGCCGGACAGCGACTTCTTTAATTATATGAAGCAGTCTACAAACGCTAACTAGAGTCAGTATTTACTGAATCTAGACCGGTAAAAGTCAAAAAGGCACCTATTTAGGTGCCTTTTTACTTTCTGGTGTTGAATATATAGCATTTCCGGTCGTTCCTTATAAACTAGGAAGTCTTTACCAGCGCTTCGTGCTACCGGAGTTTGCTGGATTGATGGTTTGTTGGAATTGGCATTATTACTGGCATATCAGTACTAAAAAGCAGACTTTTTTAGTAAAAGCTTACTGAAGAGATGGTCGCTCAGAATAATCGTGTTAGAATAGATCAAACCGGGCTCGCCCCGGTTTTTTTATGTGTATAGATTTTTGAGAAACCTGTAGGCCATTTGAAATGAGTTTGGATTGGCAGAGCTTGCTAACGGCTTTATGCCTGGTATTCGTGATCGAAGGGATTATTCCTTTTGCAAACCCAGGACGTTGGCGAAAAATAGTGGCAACTATGGCCCAGGTTTCTGATCAACAGCTACGAATTATGGGGCTGTTGAGTATGGCTATTGGATTAGTCGTTTTGTATCTAATTCGTTAAATACTTGTTTACAGAGCAAAGTGCCAGAACATCACTTTTTGACTAGGATTAAGCTAACTCAGTGAGTCTGAGAATAAGCGTCCATTCGCACAAAGCGCATGAATCCCAGTATGGTATGAGCTCTGTTATGGACAGTGACAGTAAGATAAAACAGGCTTGATTATGACCATTGCAGATCGTTGGTTACTACCGGATGGTATGGAAGAGGTGTTGCCACCTCAGGCAAGACAGATTGAAGAGCTCCGTCGAGAGCTTTTGGATCTGCTTCATAGCTGGGGTTATGACTTGGTTTTTCCACCTCCAGCGGAGTATTTGGAATCCTTATTGACCGGCAGTGGTAATGATCTTGATCTGCAGACCTTTAAGATTACCGATCAAATGACCGGTCGTTTAATGGGAGTTGCTGCAGATATCACGCCGCAAGTGGCGCGTATGGATGCACACTCGATGCAGCGTCAAGGCCCTGCACGTTTCTGTTATTGTGCCAATGTTTTACGCACCAAAGCTGGCAGTATGCTGGGTTCTCGTAGCCCTATGCAGGTCGGAGCGGAATTATTTGGTCACGCAGGTGTGGAAAGCGATACTGAAATTATGGGGTTGATGCTTTCTACTCTGGCTACGGCCGGTGCTGAGAAAATTTACCTAGATATTGGCCATGTGGGTATTTATCGCGCCTTGATCAGTGAAGCTGGACTTGATGCGGATCAGGAAAAGCAGTTGTTTAACGCCATTTTACACAAGGCTTATGCTGAAATTGATCAAATAGTCGCAAGAGATATTGCCAACGAGTCTGTGCGCGGTATGATCTCTCGTCTTGCGCGCCTTAATGGTGGGGCTGATGTGTTAGCTCAGGCTCAGATTGAACTGGCTGACGCGCCTGCCACGGTGAAAGAAGCCCTGGATAATGTTGAGCAAACCGCCAAACTTATTCAGAGTCAATATCACCATGTCGAGATCAATTTTGATCTGGCAGAATTACGTGGTTATAACTATCACACCGGTATGGTGTTTGCCGCTTATATTCCAGGTTATGGCCATCCTGTGGCACAGGGTGGACGTTATGATGAAACGGGCAAGGTATTTGGTCGAGCTCGACCTGCCACCGGTTTCAGTACGGATCTGAAAGTACTGGCGAAACTGCTGCAGGAAAATGACCCTGTTAGCGGTATTCTTGTGCCAGCTGGTTTCAGTGATGACGAGGAATTGCTGTGTACTGTACGTGCATTACGCAGTGAAGGCACTCGTGTGGTTTATGCGATGCCGGATCAGGATATTAGCGCCTCAGAAATGGGGTGTGACAGCGAATTGGTCAGAAAAGACGATGGCCAGTGGGTTGTTGAGCCAATTAACCGAATCTTTTAAACCGCCTGTATGGGCAAGGCTGTCTGACAGTCTGAGTTCGAGTGATGAGAAAGCAGTAATGGGTAAAAACGTCGTAGTACTGGGCACCCAATGGGGTGATGAAGGTAAAGGTAAGGTAGTTGATCTGTTAACAGAGTCAGCTGCTGCGGTAGTTCGTTTCCAGGGTGGCCACAATGCAGGTCATACATTGGTTGTTAACGGTGAAAAAACCGCATTACACCTGATTCCATCAGGTATCCTGCGTGAAAACGTAACCTGCATCATCGGCAACGGTGTTGTACTGGCTCCGGATGCTCTGTTAAAAGAGATTCGTATGCTGGAAGACCGCAATGTGCCGGTACGCGATCGTTTGCGTCTGAGCTCTGCTTGTCCTCTGATTCTGCCATATCACGTGCGCCTAGATCAGGCGCGTGAAACGGCCCGTGGTGCTAATAAAATTGGTACAACAGGACGCGGTATTGGCCCTTCTTATGAAGATAAAGTAGCCCGTCGTGGTTTACGCCTTGGGGATATGATGAACCCTGAGGTCTTCGAGCCTAAAGTTCGTGAAATTGTGGCTTATCACAACTTCATGTTAGAAAATTATTACAAAGAAGAACCAGTGAATGCTGATGAGGTACTCGCTGAGTGCCTGAAGATGGCAGAAGAGCTGCGTCCTATGGTTTGTGATGCTACCAGCATGTTGCATGAGTACCGTAAAAACGGTGATCACATCATGTTTGAAGGGGCTCAAGGTTCTCTTTTAGATATCGATCACGGTACCTATCCGTTTGTAACCAGTTCTAATACTACTGCTGGTGGTGTTGCGACAGGTTCTGGTTTTGGCCCTATGTATCTGGATTATATTCTGGGTATTACTAAGGCTTATACCACCCGTGTAGGGTCTGGTCCTTTCCCAACTGAGCTGTTTGATGATTGTGGTAACCATTTGGCTGAAAAAGGCCATGAGTTTGGTACTACCACGGGTCGTGCTCGTCGTTGTGGTTGGTTTGACGCTGTTGCTCTGCGTTACTCTGTACAGGTCAACTCTATCTCTGGTATCTGCTTAACCAAGCTGGATGTTCTGGATGGCCTAGAGACTATTAAGGTTTGTACTCACTACGAACTGGAAGATGGTTCAAAAGTTGACCTGCCTGTTGACGCCTCTGCTTTTGGTGATGTTAAGCCGGTTTATGTTGAGCTGCCTGGTTGGACTGAGTCTACTGTTGGTGCGAAACAACTGGATCAGCTGCCACAAGCGGCGCGTGATTATGTTACCTTCCTAGAAGAGCAGGTTGGTGCACCGATTGATATCGTTTCTACCGGCCCTGATCGTGAAGAAACAATTGTTCTACGTGATCCTTATAAGGCTTAATTTGCTTTAATAGGTGATACAAAAAGGCAGCTAAGGCTGCCTTTTTGCTTTTATAAGGGTCTAGTTTCTTTTTTGATCATTGTTCTTTTGATCAATACTATTCTTCATTCCTCAATTTTATTAGTTTTCACTAAACTGACTTTTTTAGTCGGTAATCTTGTCTGTGCTTTTTCTTTGACTATTTATCTAAATCCAATTGATTGTAGCAATTCTGTCATTTTTGCTTGGTGTAATACTCCTCATTACGCATGAGGATTTTATGCGTTCCGTCAGAGGTGCAAATGTATGGCACAGTCCATTGATCTTCAGCAGATCATTGAACAGCAGAAAGTGAATACCTTTTTTCAGCCGATCATAGAGGCTCGCGGGCAATCGATTTTTGCTTATGAAGCTCTCAGCCGAGGGCCGGCAGATAGTCTGTATTGCAGCCCTGTGCATCTGTTTGAAGAAGCAAAGCGTCAACACCAAATGTTTGCTTTAGAAAGTGTATGTCGTAGCCGAGCGATTGAAAATTTTACTCGGCAAGAATTAACAGGGAAGTTGTTTCTGAATGTCTCTCCAGAAACGTTGCTACAACCGGATCATCAGCGGGGATTAACCCTAGACCTGATTAACAATTACGGCTTAAAGCCAGAGCAAGTAGTTATTGAGATTACGGAGCACTCTCCAACTCATGATTATGAGTTAATGCGGGCTGCAGTAGAGCATTATCAAGGGGAAGGATTCTCCATCGCTATTGATGATTTAGGTGCGGGTTATTCAAGCTTGAGGCTTTGGTCAGAGCTTAAACCCGAGTATGTAAAGATTGATCGACACTTTGTATCAGGTATTGAAAGTGACAAAGTGAAGAGGGACTTTGTTCGTTCCATTGTTGAGATTGCTAGAGCTGTGAATAGCCAGGTAATTGCAGAAGGCATTGAAACCCGACAGGAATTTGAGGCACTTTCTGAGATTGATGTGGATTATCTACAAGGGTACTACTTTGCCCGACCACATCCACAACCGATTCGAGAAGTGTGTAAATCCGCTCAAGTGGTCTGGCAGCAGATCAAGGACAGCAGGGATATGTACAAGGATGATGGTCAAATTGGTCGGTTAAAACTAGATATACCTCCGGTGACACCTGATACATTAGTAGAGGAAGTTACTGAACTGTTTGAAAAAAATGATCATTGGTTCTCTTTGCCTGTTATTTCAGGTGGCATACCCATTGGTATGATTAAAAGAACACGCTTGTTACAAATGCTGAGCAAGGCGTTTGGTCGTGATCTATACAGTAAAAAGCCCGTTAGTCAGGTTATGGATACGGAATTCATGTCCGTTGAGCGCCATTTACGTATCGAAAAAGTCAGTCAGCAAGTGACTCAGCGTAATCGTAATCGATTGGAAGAAGATTTTATTATCACCGAGAACGGTTATTACAGCGGTGTCGGTCAGGTGATCGATCTTTTGAAAATGATTACTGAGTTGCAGCTAAAGAGTGCTCAGAACTCAAATCCTTTAACGGGTCTTCCAGGTAATATATTGATTCAGGAACAAATTGATCACCTGATAGTTTCTCGAATGCCTTTTGTTACCTGTTATTTTGATTTGGATAATTTTAAACCCTATAACGATCAATACGGTTATGCTAAAGGGGATGAGATACTTCTGTCTGTTGCGGAGCTCTTGCAAAAACATTGCAACAATAATCTAGATTTTGTGGGTCATGTGGGTGGCGATGATTTTGTTGTGATATTCCAAAGCCCCGATTGGCAGAAACAAGTACAAGATGCCTTGAATGAGTTCAGTACCTGTCGGCAGGCCTTCTATAGTCCGGAGCACTTGGTTGATGGAGGGATCTGGGCTGAAGACCGTTTTGGCGAGAAACGCTTCTTTTCTTTGATGAGTATCTCTGTTGCCGCCATTGATTCCGAATCGGCAGATTTTGGTTCAGCTAAAGAGGTGGCCAGCCAGCTCAGTGTGATCAAGCATGAGGCTAAACACTCGAAAGGAAACTCCTTAGTTGCTCAGCTGGCAGGGTCAATGGTTAATCTATTTACTGAAGAGTGTATGGCCTAAAGGAATAGGCTAATAAAGCCATGTCACATAACTGTCATTATTCTGACTTATTTCTGTCTTGGCAGTTGGTTATAACTAGTTACAGCTTAAACAAATGGGTTCCGATATTCTCCAAACAAGAGATCGGAGAATATAACCCCTGTAGAGAAATTATTGTTTAGGTGTTTAATATAATTGATGAAGATAAAATAAAACGGAAAAGATAATGAAACTAACTGAACTGAACCATCTGCTATCACAAGCACCGCAAACTCATATTCATATCCAATCTCACCGAGAAGGTGTGTACTTCACGGTCGAGATTCAACAGAAAGAGACGACGCATCAGCTACGTGCTTTAAATGGTAAACCTATGGTTTTTCGTGATGAAGAATCTGCTCGTAATATGTTACAGCAAGCCGGTATTAAGCAAGTTAAAGCACGTCGAGTTTTACCCAGCTTTTCCGCTCTAGCACAACCTAACTTCAAAAATACCTGGCAAGCCCGTTTAGCTTAATCCTTCCTTCGATAAAGTCTTTTATATCCTTCAGGACACGTTATCATAACAGCCGCAAAAAGCTGGCTGTAATAGATGGAAATAACGATGTCCACATTGAGTTCTACAAAATACGCACAAGGTATTCTGCTGGTGAATCTGGGCACACCTGATGCTCCCACACCGGCAGCGGTTAAACGCTATCTCGCAGAATTTTTACATGATACTCGTGTAGTCGATCTCACCCGCTGGTTATGGTGCCCTATTTTACACGGTGTTATCTTGAATTTTCGCCCCAAACGTGTGGCTCACGCTTATGCCAGCATCTGGACGGAACAAGGTTCTCCTTTATTATCTATTAGCCGTCAGCAGCAACAGGCTTTGTCTCAAGAACTACAACAGCGAGGGAAAGATATACCTGTTGAACTGGCAATGACTTATGGTAACCCTTCGATGTCAAAGGGACTTGATGCTTTAATCGCACAAGGCGTGGAAGAGGTGATTGTTTTACCTCTCTATCCACAATTTTCCGCTACGACCACAGGAGCTGTGTTTGATAAATTAGCACGAGTCATTGCTAAACGTGTGGAATTTCCAGCTCTGACCTTTATTCGGGATTACTACCGTTCTGATGCTTATATTGAGGCTTTGGCCCAGTCTGTACGAGAGCACTGGGCAAAGGAAGGGCAAGGACAGCGTCTATTAATGTCTTTTCATGGTATCCCGCAACGCTATACGGATAATGGCGATCCTTATCCTGATCATTGTCGTGCCACGGCAAAAGCAGTGGCTGAAAAATTACAATTGATGGATGATCAGTGGCTGTGCAGCTTCCAGTCCCGTTTTGGTAAAGAAGAGTGGGTAAAACCTTACACGGATGCTACTTTGCAGCAGTGGGCAAAGGATATTCAACAGGTAGATGTAATATGTCCCGCTTTTTCAGCAGACTGTCTAGAAACATTGGAAGAGATTCAAATAGAAAATCGTGATATTTTTCTTGCGGCAGGTGGTGAGAATCTACGCTATATACCGGCCCTTAATGCCCGAGAAGATCATATTCAAATGATGGCTGAGTTGGTCTCAGCTAAGCTCAATTAGGCAGATTGAGATCTGCTTTTTAGTGAAAGTCTGTCTTTAGCTCTGAATTCTGATTGCTGTTTACGGCCTGGAGATATCGCCTCAAGGCCGTATTCATCATATTAAGGTTTAAAATAAACGGGCCAATAAAGCCGTAACGGCCGTTTCTACTCTTAATATGCGTTCACCCATATGTACGGGTTTAAGACCTGCTTCTACCATCTTCTCGATTTCATAGGGAATAAACCCACCTTCAGGGCCAATAGCAAGAGTCGTTGCTTGTTCTATTCCTCTTGGGCAGGCATTAGGAACACCTGGGTGGGCAACTAAGCCTAATGTATCTTTACAGAGCTCTGGCAAACGATCTTCTACAAAAGGTTTGAACTGCTTTTCCAATATCACTTCTGGCATCATTGTATCTTTAGCTTGTTCCAAACCCAGTATCAATTGCTCTGTGATTTTATCTTCGGAGAGCATTGGTGACATCCAATAGCTTTTTTCTACCCGTTTTGTATTTAGCAGAACCAGCTTTTTCACACCTAAGGTGCTGATATGCTGCAAGGTTCGCCCTAGCATGCGAGGACGAGGCAAAGCCAGTATCAGAGTCAGAGGTAAAGGAGCAGGAGGTACCTGATTCGGTTCTGCTTCCAGCTCTAAAATTGCTTCATATTTATCTAGGGAAATTAACTTTCCTCGCCCGGTACCACCGTTCAATCGGCCTAGCGTTAAATAATCACCCACTTCCGCACGGTGAACCTTGGCAATATGCTCAAAACGTCGATCACTCAGTCGGACTTGGTTTGAATTGATAAAATCGGAATCAAACAGCAAAATCAGGTTCATAGAACTACCCTTTTAGATGTGCCTGCATCATAGTCAGGTGGCAAATGAATGCAAGATCTACGGGAGTTAAAGGCATGCTTGGTAGGCTATTGTTTAGAATAAAAGCGGTTTAGAGTAAGAATAAAGATTATTTCAAAGAAATAGAGGTGCTATGTCAGCTTATATTGATACGTTAATCAACACTGAAACGCCATCACTTATTTATGTCATGGATCCCATGTGTAGCTGGTGTTGGGCATTTCGTCCGGTATTTCAAGCTGTTGCGGCGCATTATCAGCAAAGACTCGGCTCGTTTGTCTTACTGGGAGGTTTAGCACCAGATAGTGATGAACCTATGTCTGATGTAGAGCAGAGGCATATCCAAGGTATTTGGCGGAATATTGAGCAAACAACCGGAGCGCAATTTAATCATGATTTTTGGCAACGCTGTGAGCCTAGGCGTTCGACTTATCCTGCCTGTCGAGCCGTGATGGTCGCGCGACAACATTCTGATATATTGGCAGATAAAATGATTGATGGGATTCAACGGGCTTATTATCAGCAAGCTAAGAACCCTTCCGATTTGGATACGTTATCGGACTGTGCGCAGCAATTAGGTCTTACAGCGAATGAATTTCAACAGAAAATGCAGGCGCTTGAGTCTGAAGAGCGATTAGAAGAAGAGGTTGAGTTTATACAACGCCTCGGTGTACAGGGGTTTCCCACTCTGGTGCTAAAAGTAGGGGCACAATGGTTCTCGTTACCTGTGGATTACAAATCATCGGATAGCATTATTTCAGCCATTGATAATTTAATTGCTAGAGAACCAGAGTAATGGCTATGGTTAAACAGCGCTGCTTCTGTAGCGCTTTAAGGTTTTCAGCTTTTCAGCATTTCGCATCATGCTTTCACGACCTGCTTCTAATCGACTGACAACCGCTTGGAATTCATCGACTAGACGATCATTATCGTTGCTAATTCTTTCATTGAGTTCTACGACTTGGCGGAAAATATCAAGATCCATCTTAGCGACTCCAAGGGAAAATTAAGTTGGAACTAAAATACATCAATCCCTAAGCATTATTCCAGAGCACTTAGTCTAAGAACTGTATTGACTTAGTTATCAGGGTAACCTTAGAGCTATTTCAAGTAACAATGTGTATATACACTTGAACAAAAGCGTTTTGATATTCTCCAGCTAGCAGTGGGAGAAGATGACGACACTCTGTAGGGAAATGTTGGTTTCGGTGCTTTTACTTAAAGCATTAATACCGATTGGATACTGAGCCGCTTGAATAGCGCTTTCCAGTGAACAATTTATCCACTTTGTACTTTAAGCGATTGCGGCTGTGATTAAGCTGGTTCTGTAACTGTTTTAATTCAATTATTAGGTGATCACTACGAGAAAATACGGTGCCAGCAATTTTTGTTGTTTTCATGGCGTTCACTATTCCTAAGTATTAATTTTCCTAATCAAGCAGATTCTATCTTTAATACTGTAATAGCAATAAAAAATATAAAAAGCAAAGGGTTTATTGATGTATGTCATGAATACTGGCCGTACTAATACTCTACGTGTATTGACAATTAAATGGTGTGCCTTAAATGCTTTATTAGTCTAGGTGGGATCTGTAAGATGGCGCTTTTTACCATGATCTATCCCACTAACTAAGAAAAGATTGAAACAGGGCGGGGAATTATAGGGTGCAGGATAGCTTTATATTGAAAGAAAAAAGTTTGGATATTAAGTACATTATCTTAGTCTTGATAAGCTGTTTACTCTCTTTTAGTTCTGTTGTTTCTGGAGCTATCACTGATTTAGAACTCTCTTCAGAAGAGCAGCAGTGGTTAATGGACCGACCCCAGAAGATTCGCTTGGGCATCAGTTATGTTCCACCCCATACGATGCATAGGGATGAGAATGGAGAATATCGTGGTGTGGCTATGGATTTTCTTGCCTTAATTGAGCAGAAGTTAGCCATTCGTTTGGAACCGCATTTTTTTAATTCTTATAGCGACGTTTTAGAGGCTGCGGCTAATCGGGAGATTGATATTGTCTTTGCTGCTTCAGAGACGCCAGAACGATTAAAGTATCTTTCATTTACTCAGCCCTATACTTTTTTAGCCAATAAAATCTTTGTTCGTAAAACCTCACCTCATTACGATTCATTAAATCAGCTGTCTGGTAAAAATGTCGCCGTTATCCGTGGAACAGCCATTGCGGAGTACCTAAAAGAACGATACGTTGATATCTCTCTGATAGAGCTAAAAAGCTCTAGAGATGTGATTGTTGCTTTATCTTCCGGTAATGCTGATGCTGCGATCTCTGTGGTAGCAAGCGCGTGGGTGCATATTAAAAATGAAGGTATTAGCAATGTCGAAGTTGTTGGAGATGCAAATTATAGCTACGCGGTGCGCTTTGCCAGCCGAAATGATTGGCCCATTTTAAATCAGATCTTAGAAAAATCCCTCTATAGCTTGTCTGACCAGGAGCGAGAAAAGATTCATCGGCAATGGCTCTATCCTGAAAAATCGCAAGGAATAGATCCTGATCTGGTCGTCAAATATGCCATCGTTGCTTCTGTTATCTTGTTGATAGGATTATTTTTCTTTGCGGTTTATTGGATTCGACGTTTAAAAGATGAGGTTAGAGTACGCTTAAACGCAGAGTCAGCACTTCGTGCCAGTGAGGAGCGTTTTGATTTAGCCATTAGAGGCACCAGTGATGGTATTTGGGATTGGAATTTGGATACAAACCAAGTTTATTTTTCCCCGAGAGTGTTGGAAATATTAGGAGAGGCTTCTAGTAATCTTAATAGAGCTGAAGGTATTGTTCAGTTGGGTATGGAGCCTTGGTTACAAGGGGTGCATCCGACAGATTCTCGTCAAGTTAAGTCGGCTATTGATAAGCATTTAGAAAACAGATTGCCTCTGGATGTGGAATATCGGGTAACGAACCACAGAGATGAGTGGATCTGGTTGCGTATGCGGGGACAAGGGCTTTGGGATGATAATGATAAAGCCATACGTCTATGCGGCTCCATTATGGATATTACTCAAACTAAGCGGGCTGATGAGGAAGTTCGTCGCTTAGCTTATTACGATAACCTGACGGGTATTCCCAACCGTGAGCGCTTTAAAGTCACCTTGCAAGGTGCTGTTAATCAGTTAAATGCTTCGAATCGCCCTTTTGCTGTACTGTTTGTGGATCTTGATCACTTTAAGATTATTAACGATAGCCTGGGTCATCGTATCGGTGATTTATTACTGAGGCATGTGGCTCAGAGTTTAAGAGATCTCCTCCCTCCCTCCTGCTTTATTGGCCGCCTGGGCGGCGATGAGTTTGCTGTCTTATTTGATAATCTTATAAATAAAAAGCAGGTCATGCAGTGGGCGGATGAAATACTCTATACCATAGCTCTGCCGTTAAAGCTCGATGGTCATGATATTCGCACCACTGCCAGTATTGGTATTAGTTTCTGTCAGAAGAGGTCTACGAGTTTAGATACTGTGATGGAGCAGGCCGATATTGCTTTATTTGAGGTTAAGCGTCAGCAAAGAGGACGCTATTGTATCCATGAAGCGGCGATGACAGAAAAAATTCTAGCCACTACCGCTTTGGCCAATGATCTGTCTCAAGCGCAACGTAATGGTGAGTTATTTCTGGTATTTCAACCTCAGGTACATTTAAAAGAAGAAAGGGTTATTGGTTGTGAAGCCTTACTCCGTTGGCGCCATCCCAAGAAGGGCTTGATTCCTCCCGGAGAGTTTATTCCTTTAGCAGAAGATCGAGGCTTAATACACCAAATAGGGGATTGGGTCATGTATCAGGCTTGCTTGCAAGCTAAGCAATGGCTGGATAGAGGTATCGATTTTCAACAGGTTGGTATCAATGTGTCGTCTCTGCAACTGTTGGAACCGAACTTTGTGACGCGGGTTTATAGGATCTTGCAAGAGATCGATCTACCAGCAAAATATATCGAATTGGAAATTACCGAAACAGTATTAATGCAAGATATCTCATTGGCAGAAAAAGCGATGAGGGAGCTAAACCGTTTAGGTGTCACTTTTTCGATTGATGATTTTGGCACGGGTTATTCTTCTTTGCGTTATTTGCATCGATTGCCGATAGAGCGGGTAAAACTTGCCCAGGAATTTATCAAGGATATGGCACCGGATGATGAAGGTGCGGTGATCTCAGCAGCATTACAGCTGAGTAAAAATTTAAATATTCCTGTTATTGCGGAAGGAATTGAGACTTTTCGACATTTTGAACAGTTAAAACAACAGGATTGTGATCAGGGACAGGGCTATCTATTTGCTCGGCCTATGCCTGTTCATGAGTTTGAGCAATTTGTACAAATAAGTAAGCTTAGTGGTGTTCTACCAGAACGCCCCGATGAGGTTGATAACCTGATGGTTAGCTAATAAAAAGCCATCCCTCAGTATTGAGGGATGGCTTTTAAAATTGATATATAAGGTTTCAACTATTATTGAATCGCCTTATTAATCGCTTCGCTTAACAGGGATAGATTACGATCATTAATACCTGCGATATTGATACGACCAGACTCAACGGCATAGATACCGTAGTGTTCTCGTAGGTATAACACTTCATCTTTACTCAAGCCTGAGTAAGAGAACATCCCCTTTTGTTGCTGAATAAACGAGAAGTCTCGGTTACAGTTCAAGGACTGTAAACTGGAAACTAACTCAGTACGCATACGGTGAATACGGTTACGCATATCCGCTAACTCTTGTTCCCACTGCTGACGTAGGTCGCTGTCAGATAAAATAGTGGTAACAATGGCGGCTCCGTGCGCTGGAGGGTTCGAGTAATTGGCACGAATGCAGTTTGCTACTTGAGAGAAGGCAACACGGCAATGTTCAGCATTTTCAGTCACTAGGCTTAGCGCGCCAATACGTTCGTTATATAGACCGAAGTTCTTTGAACAAGAGGTTGTGATAATAGCTTCTGGACAAAGATCTAGCAGCATTTTCAGTCCTTGGACATCTTCCTCCAAACCTTCGCCAAACCCTTGATAAGCACAATCAATTAAAGGTATGAGCCCTTGATCTGCAACGGCCTTACTGATCTGTTGCCATTGACTAAAGCTTGGATCGATACCCGTAGGGTTATGACAGCTAGCATGTAGCAGAATGACATCACCCGCTGGCATCTGACGGATATTTTCCAGCATAGCGTCGATAGCCAAAGCATTACATTTGGCATCGTAGTAGGGATAGGTACGTACTTCTACCCCAGCACCAGCAAAAACATGGAAGTGATTAGACCAAGTGGGATCACTGACCCAAATCTTTGCGTTAGGGCTTACGGCATTAATGAGATCACCGGCAACACGTAAAGCACCTGTACCACCTGGAGTTTGTGCTGTGGCAATACGACCTTCTTGAATAATAGGATGATCTTGTCCTAGCATTAAGCCTTGTAGTAAAGGGCCTAATTCTGGGGCGCCATTAGTACCGATATATCCCTTACTTTGCTCATGCTCAAGCAGATAGGCTTCCGCTTTTTTAACAACGTTCAAAATAGGCGTTTGGCCAGAATCATTTTTATAAACGCCAACACCTAGGTCAATTTTGTTTGGATTAGGATCACTTTTAAAGGCAACCATTAATGCTAACAAGGCGTCGCCGGGGATCGCTTTTACATTTTCAAACATGAGTACTCCGAAAGCTGCAGTGCATAATCATTATGCGTAGCCAATAAGGCTTAATTTATCGATAGTACCGTTATTTTTTCTCTGGAATAGGATGATTTACTGCTGAAGAGAGGGATGAAAGAGGGTTTATCTGTAACAAAAAAATGACACTACGCTTCCCCTTAGGTTTTAAGGCTTAAATAGCCTTTTGTCTGTAAGGATATCTATACGCTATCAGGAGCGTAGAGCCTTTCTTATTTCATTTTATGGCTTCTTAGAGAAGATGACTTTTTTTGGCTTTATTGATTTAGGTCGGTAAAGCCGAGAGGAATGCACTCTAAACTGAAGAAAATAAAAAATTTGGCAGGGATGTTGCCGTTCTTAATTCACGGATAGAAAACCCGTTTGTTAGTCATTGGGTCTTACATCATGAAGCTGCAACATAAATTGTACCTAGGCCTAGTGGCAATTTTTACCATTCTTTTAATGATTGGTGGTTTGATCTTTTCTCAGGAGTACCAGAAAAGAGCTTTCACTGAACGGCTGGTATCTCTCTATCGACCAGCGGTTTCTGCGACAGAGGGTATGAAAGCCGCGTTTTCAGAGTTATCAAGCGCCGTTATTCGCGGTGTTAGTCCTGCAATAGGCGCTCCTCAAGGGAGTATACTCGCCTCAATTGAGCTATTTAATGAGCATTTGAACGAGCTATCCCATCTATCTCAGCAAGCCCCCCTTAATCATCTGCAAGTCAATCAATTGGGTCTCGCATTTGAGGAAACATCAGTATTAGGCTTGTCGTTGGTGAATCAGTACCGGGAGATGTTAAGACAGCAAGAGTTACTGGAACAAAATGTTGATCGCTTATTGGTACTGCTTGAGGCTATCGAGTTAGAGCAACAGCCTGAGCTGGAGCTTTTGTTATTGCAAAAAGATTTACTACGGTTAAATCTGTATATCTCTTCCCCTCTACAGCGAGATGTCCTCTATAACAAGAGAGCTCTTAAGCATCTAGAGCGCCAATTGGCCCACCGTATTGAAGGGATTCGTCATAATGATCTACTGAGCTTTTTACTGAGTGATTCAGAACTCGGTTATGGCGTGGGTGAGGTACGGACACTGTATCTACATATTATGACCATCTTTGATCGTTTTCATCTTAAGCGCAGTCAGTATGAGGTTGCGCAACAAGATCTAAAAAGCCTTCTTACCGACATGTCTGAGCAAGTCGTCAAGACAAATAATAAAGCTGTACAACAATTGGAGGCAGTGAGTCGTAACAGTCGGAATATTGAATATATTTTGATTCCACTCGGTATCATTATCGCTGGTCTATTAGCCTATCAAACGGCTTCTCGTATACGAGAACCTTTGGCGCAGTTATTAGAAGCTATTCGATTTGCCCAAGCAGGGGATTTTTCTTACCGCATTGATATTAAATCCAATGATGAAGTGGCTAAGCTCGCATCGCACTTTAATGAAATGATGGATCGTTTAGGTTCTATCACGGTTTCCAGATCCTATTTACAGCAAGTACTAGATACCGTTTTACATGGCGTTATTGTTATTGATGATGACTTTGATATCCGTTTTATCAATGCAACAGCCAGCAGTTATTTTCCAGCAAAAGCACGAGTAGGGGCTTCACTCTTTGATTGCCGTACGGATGAAGGTGCTATTTTATTAAATGAGAGGGAGCGCAGACGGCTACAGGGCCATAAAGAGTTGAAGCGCCTTGAAAAGAATATACGTTTGGTCTCTGGAGAAAGGATTGTTCTGACCTTAGCCGTGACGGAACTCGTGATTAACGAAGTCGTTCATTGGGTGATCAGTTTGCATGACATCACTCAGATGAAGCAGGCAGAAAAGAGCCTGCAGCTCTATGCGAAGGTATTTGAAACGTCAAACGACGCCATCGTGATATCCAGTAAACATAATGTTATTGAACAAGTTAATCCGGCATTCACCCGGATTACAGGATTTAGTGCCGAGGAGGTAGTGGGCAATAACCCCAGTGTATTGAGCTCGGGGCGTCAGGATGGCGATTTCTATCGAAATATGTGGAGTGAGCTGCTGATGCAAGGCAGTTGGCAAGGTGAAATTTGGAATCGCCGTAAAAACGGTGAAGCTTATGCCGAATGGTTATCCATCGTTGCTATCCATAATGAATTTGGTTTGATTGAGCGCTTTGTGGGTGTGTTCAGTGATATCACGCAACGTAAAGAAGCGGAGCAGATGATTCACCATCAGGCTAACTATGATGCCTTGACTGAGTTGCCTAATCGACGATTGTTTTGGGATCGTTTGGCTCAATCCATATTGAGGGCGGAGGAATCGTCAACTTCAGTGGCCTTGATGTATCTGGATCTGGACGGTTTTAAACCCGTGAACGATACCTTTGGTCATGAATACGGTGATCTGTTATTAAAACAAGTGGCATCATTGATGACTGGTCTCGTAAAGGCCTCGGATACGGTAGCTCGCTTAGGGGGAGATGAATTTGCCATTATTCTGCCTCACTGTGAACAGAGGCTGCTAGAGCAAACGGCGGGAGAGCTGGTTAAGCGGCTGATGCAGCCGATTAAAGTGAAAGATAAACTGATCTATATCGGTGCCAGTGTGGGCATTAGTCTTTACCCTGAACTGGCTGATAATCAGGAACAGCTAGTGCATCAAGCAGATTCTGCGATGTACCATGTGAAAAATGACAGTAAAAGTAGTTTTGTTTTTTATGATCGTCAAATGGAGGCCGTGGCCTATGAGCGTCGTCAGCTTGAGCAAGATTTACGGGAGGCGGTGGACAAGGAACAAATGACGGTTATATTTCAGCCTCTATATGATACTCGTAATGATCAGATTGTCAGTGTTGAAGCGCTGTTACGTTGGGAGCACCCTATTCGGGGGCAAATTATGCCCAGTGTTTTTATTCCTTTAGCAGAAGATACCGATATCATCTATTCACTCAGTGAGTGGGCTTTAAAAGAGATTTGTCAGCAAGCTGTGACTTATTTAAGTCTTGTTGGGTATGTACGTGTTGCGGTGAATATTTCTCCAAAACAATTTTCTCAACCCGACTTTGTTGACAAGGTAACCCAGGTTTTAGATGACACCGGTTTCCCCTCTCAATATTTAGAGTTGGAAGTAACGGAACGTTTGATTATTAATGACTTATCAACCACCTCTATTATCCTAAGTCAGCTATCTGACTTGGGTGTGTCTATCGTCGTGGATGATTTTGGTATTGGTTATGCTTCTTTAAATGACTTGAGCCGTTATCAAGTGAAAGAGCTGAAATTTGACCGTAGCTTTATTAAAGATGTAAATCGCAGTCCAAAAGATACAGGTATGATTCGTTCCATGGCCGATATGGCTCATCAGATGGGGATGAAGGTCGTTGCAGAGGGTGTAGAGGATGAGTCGAGTCTGGCATTATTAAAAGAGATGGGTTGTGACTTCATTCAGGGTTTTGTTTATAACGAGGCAATGACGATGGGGCGTTTAGTTAAACTACTTGAAGAACAGAAAGTAAATGCAGCTAATTCTGTTGAAGGCATTCGTTTTACCGAAAAAAATTAATGAAAAATACGGATCTTTTTAATAATACCGCTAAGCATCTGAACAAAAGTATGAGCATTTTTTGTAGATAAAGGTATCTATGAGCTGAGATAAAAAATCCCTCGTATCGAGATGAGAGCGAGGGATCTTATTTAAGAATGTTTTACCATTGAACAAGTCGCGGGGGGTTAAGCGACGCCTGTTCCTACTTCTAATTCATCTAACCAGTCTAAGAAGCGCTGTACGTCTCGGCCCTTAAATATCGCACCGTGTTGAGGTGCCATATATTCAATATCGAGCTGACGTACTCGGCGAACCCAATCTTTTTTCGCTCGATTAGAGGGCATCCAGCGTTGATGGAAAAGGCGCATTTTGTCGACATGGGCATCGAAATCTTCCACAAACAAAGGGGCACCATCTGGTAAAAGAGCCGCTCCTACATCACCGCTCATTAGGATCTTTGCTTGTGGATCATAGACGCTGAAATTACCTGAAGAGTGCATGTAATGAGCTGGGATAAATTGTAATTCAACTTCATCTAAACGTAAGCTCTTGCCTTCATCTGGTAATGGATTGTACTTAATGCTGTTACAACCAAAGTGACGTAGAAAGCCTTCCCATAGCCAAGGGGCATGCAGCTCTGCATGAGGCAGTGTTTTATCCCATAAACCCAAGGATGAAATAATATCGGGGTCTTGGTGAGAGGCAAACAGGTGAGTAATCTGTTGTACCGGTACATGATGTACCACTGCAGCCAGCATTGCTGAAAACAATTCGATACCACCAGGGTCAAGCATAATGGCATGATTGGTGGTTTTGATCATGTATTGATTGGTATCGATAATTTTGCTTGGACGCTCTTCATCTCGACCAAAAACCAACCATTCGTGGCTGCGGCTTTCATGCAGTTTGACAACTTTCATCTGTTTAGTCCGTATCTCTGAATGTCAATTCCAGTTGATCAGCGCTCAAGAGAGTGTCTGCATTTACTGGCGATATGTTTGATTCTGTTAGCTGCTTTTTCCAATTTCACCACAATGCCTTCAAGGCTAGCCTGATAGCTATCGGCAGCTGTCGCGGCCTCTAAGCGTGATGTGGCTGTGACTACGTTAGCGGCAAGCATTCTGGACTGAATTTCATCCAGAAGTTCAAACAACTTACGCATGTGGCGACGCAATTGCATCGATTGCTGATGATGTTTATTGGACGCTTCTTGGGCAATAGGGTCAAGCGTATCACCAAAGGCGGCTGTTTTAGATTTATCCTGAGCTTTTTTAAAACGCTCATGGGCATCAGCACTGTGCAAGTCCGCCAAAGATGTCCGTGAGAGTACTAGGGCTTCACGATTAATCTCTTTTACTAGCCAAATAGTGTCATTGGCTAATTCAACCATAAAATCGGTAATAGGTTTAAACGTTCGTACATTATCCCCTGCTCTGGCAACGAGGGCTTTAGCATTCATCGCCTCTAGTGAGATGTTTTTCGCTTCGGTCAGTACTACGCTTAATTCAGCGGCAACCGTTGCGGCGTTGATAAAAAAATGAGCACTGTTTTTACGGTTTGACTGCATCACGGGCAACCACTTATGTAGAAGCAAATTGAAAAGGTTATCCCAATTATGGTGAGGGGATAGCAGGTTGACAACCATTTGCTGTGATTTAGTGCGCTATAAAATAAGTTAAAAGTGTTAACCCAGTACTTTTATTAAAAATTTTACACTTTTCTAATGTGATCCACTGTGTTGTTAACAAAAAGCAGTGAAAAAGACAGTACGCTAGGTTTTTATTGTGAGACGAAAGTATTATCCTGAATAAAAGGCCTATAGCTTAAGGAGTTGAGCTATGGAAAATAATAACAAACCGCTTTGCGATGATTATGATTCTGTCGCAAAGCCAACGGCCATAAGCTGTTGAGGTAATAATGTCTAATCAAATTTTTGCACTGGGTAGCAGACTTTTGCGACCTGTTATAATCACGACTGTCGTTCTTGCTGTCGTACAAACTCTTCTATTTGTGACTCTGACTCGCTCCGGTGGTGAGAGCCTGATTGAAGATATCAGTACTAAGTTGAGCGTAGAAAACGGCAAGGTTTCTGAGCAGTTGGCCATGTCCAGCGAGAGGGTACAGGGGCAGATTGCCGAAATGTCGGATAAAGTATCTGTCGAACTCTCCGCCAATTTGAAGCAAGAGTTAGAAAAAGAAAAGAATTCGACGGTAAAATTGTTAGAGGATTCCTTATTGGATACCTCTAAGAATATGGCCGTATTGTTGGCTGCCGTATCACCTCAAGCATTATGGGATCGAGATATCCCTCAGTTGACGCGTTATGCTCAAATGGCCCATGAAAGTGAGCACGTGGTGTTTGCTGGTTACTATGATATTTATGGTAAACGTCTAACCCGTTATATGGATCGTAGAAAACCTCTGATTAAAGAGTTGATTAAGCAGTCTAAAGGCAGTGGTAAAAAAGGCCTTGATGGGGTGATTGCAGCAGCAGAAAATCATGAGCGTATCATTGTTATTCGTCAGCCTATTAGTCCTAATAGTTCAGCCATTGGAGAGTTTGTCTTAGGTGTTAGTCGAGATAGCGTCATTACTGGCACGCAGGCAATGGAAGCAGGCTTTAATACGCTGATCAACAATAGTATTCAGGCGGTGAAGAGTAGCATTGATTCAGCATCCGGTGAGACCGTTTCTGATTTGAAAACCCGTTTGGAAAACATTCAAAGCAATAATGATACGGCGCGCTTATCGGTTGAAAAAGGCATTGAAGAATCGTCAGAGCAACTAGTGGGGCAGATGACTATTGTCTCTTTAATTAGTGCCTTAGTTTTGATTGTGGTTCTGGTGATGGTGTTATCGGTGAGAATCCTACGTCGGGCATCTGTGCTCACAGACGCACTAACGGATCTTTCAGAGGGAGAAGGTGATTTAACCCGACGTATCAGCGTTAAGGGCAGCGATGAAATCTCTATTATGGCTGAGAAAGTGAATCACTTTGTGCATGCTATTCAAGTGATTGTGGGGGATGTTCAATCGGTTTCTCATAATACCTCTAATGTTGTTGCGACCATGCGACAGGGGAATATACAGGCATCTGATGCAACGCAGCGTCAACAAGGAGCAGTTTCAGAAGCCTCTGAAGCGGTGGCCTATATTGTAAATAGCGTTGCTGAAGAAAGCGAAAGCGTTGCCCGCACATTGGAAAGTGTGGATAAAATTCGCGATGAGACCGGTCGGAGTGCTTCTATTTCACGAGAGGTGCGCCACGATATTGAAACCTTGGTTACAAATGTTGAAGCAACATCTGAAGTGATCAACACTCTGGCCACGCAAAGTGATCAGATTGGTGACGTTCTCGATATGATTAAAGCGATTGCAGAGCAGACCAATTTATTGGCTTTGAATGCTGCCATTGAAGCGGCCCGTGCCGGTGAGAGTGGTCGTGGTTTTGCCGTTGTAGCCGATGAAGTACGCATGCTGGCCAGTAAAACGCAAAAATCCACGGAGGATATTGAGAAACAAATTGGGCAACTACAGGCGGGAGCAACTAAGGCGGTCAGCGCGATTAATGAGGCCAGCACTGTCGCTCGTAATAGTATCGACGGTATTCGTCAGTCTGATGAACGTTTGACCCGAGTAAATGAATCTGTGGAAGACCTACACGCCATGTTTGCCGAGATCACTCGTATGACAGAAGATCAGGCCGAGCGAGCAGGTGGCATGACCCAGGCGTTGGATCAGATCTTTAGTGAATCTCATGTCACAGCGGATGCAGTGGGGCAGGCCGCACATACCAGTCAGGAACTTGAACAGCTGGTGCAAGATTTGGGGCAAAAGGTGGATCGTTTTAAGGTTTGATCGATTTTAATTAGATATCGACTTAAAAGACAATGGAGTCACAGCCCTGCTAATTGGATTGAGTTAGCAGGGCTTTTTATTAAGAAAAATTTAACACTAGAGATTGATTTGTTCTAAATTGACAGGGGTATTGATTTCAATCGCTTCTTTTACCGTTTTACCTATTAGCTGATCAAGGTGTTTTGGTGCAGCCCCAAACCCTGGTCGCACACTACGAATATGTTCAGGGGTAATCGTTTCCCCAACTTGTAGAGCTTTGACAAAATAAAGTGAGCGTCTAAATTGCACATTACCCGTTTCACTGGATTTTTTACCGTAGTTGATTTGTCCTCTAGCTTGCCAAGCTGTTTTACTGTCCTGACAAAGAGCGCTTAAATCAGCAGGTTCCAAGGAGAAGCTATCATCTGGCCCACCACCATTACGATCAAGTGTAAAGTGTTTCTCGATAATAGAGGCGCCCAACATAATGCTGGCAATGGCTGTTGTATTGTCTAGAGTATGATCGGATAAACCGGTGACTAAACCAAAGCGTTGTACCATGTCAGGGATTGTTGCCAGATTATAATCTGCTGCTGGCGCAGGGTAGCCACTTACGCAGTGGAGAATTGCCAGTTGTTGGCAGCCTCCTTCTTTTGCGGCATTAATGGCTTCCGCAATCTCATCTGCATCAGCCATACCAGTAGAGATAATCACGGGTTTTCCCGTGCTGGCTACATAGCGAATTAAGGGTAAATCAATCGCTTCAAAGCTGGCAATTTTATAAGCAGGTGCATTCAGGTCTTCCAGTAGATCAACTGCAGTACTATCAAAGGGAGAGCTGAATATAGTGATGCCCAGCTGGCGGGCATAATCAAACAAAGGTTTATGCCATTCCCAGGGTGTGTGAGCCTCTTGATACAGTTCATATAAGCTACGACCATCCCATAAACCACCCTGGATGGTGAACTCAGGGTTATTGCAATTTAAAGTGATGGTATCAGCTGTATAGGTTTGTAGCTTTACTGCATCAGCACCGGATAATTTGGCCTGTTCAATAATCTTAAAGGCAGTATCCAAAGAGCCGTTATGATTTGCTGAGAGTTCGGCAATAATATAGGGTAGCTCAGACGATCCGACTCGGCGTCCTGCAATACTGATGGTAGCGGTATTCGACATTACTAAGACCCTTCTGATAATTTGTTTTTTTCTGCCCATTCCGCCGCTAAAAGACCAAAGCAAATAATAGAGTGATAGCCTTGCTGTTCATCTACGTACTGATCTTTCAGGATACCTTCCTGCTGAAAGCCCATTTTAAGATGGAAGCGAATGGATTGTTGGTTAAAATTCAGGGCTTGTCCGCAAACTTTATGCAGCCCTATTTGGTGGAATGCATAGTTTAGAGCGTGTAAACCAAGAAGACTTCCTGTGCCTTTTTTAGCTTCTGGCGCTAAATAAAAACCCCAATCGGCAATCCTTTGATTGGCTTGTAGATTAAAATGTACAAAGCCTGATGAGATATCATCTTGCTGAAAAATAAGTAAATGACGCAGTGGATCTGAAGCGCTTTTTTCAAACCAATTTTGATGTTCTTTGGCTGAAATGAGGTGCTGGCTGTACATATAACGGCGAACATCTTCATGGTTACGCCAAGCTAGCACTCTATCTAAGTCATCAGATGTCATTAGGCGGATGGATTGTGTTGATAGGCTCATAATACCTCCAGGTCAAAATAAGAGAGTAATGTTTTAATACCTTGGCCATCTGTTATTGCTTGGGCGTGTATGCTTTTCTGTTGCAGTTCGTTGAGAGATAAGGTGTTCAGAAAGTATTCAACCCGAGAGTTTAGATTATCCGTATTTTCTAAGCACCAGGTTGCCTCTGCTTCTGTTAATGCGTGGGCAATAAGCTTTTGATTTTCAGCTAGAATAATCATCAATGTAGGTAAACCCAGACAACACCTTTCCCAGGCAGTACTGCCCGCAGCGCCTATGGCAAGATCGGCTTGAGACATCAACTCTGCCATATTACTGACCCCTGAAAGTACTTGATTGGGTTGACTCAATCCAGCGGCTAGAGCTTTGATTTGTTTGATATGCGGAGCAGTGCTGCCCATAACAATCGTGATATTGCAGTTATGATCCAGTAGGCTATTTTTTATGGCATTAAGCACTTTCCCAGTGACATTATCTTTATCAACGCCGCCCATATTAACCAAAATATTTTTCAGGCTAGGTATTTTCCGACGTTGTAGACTTGCTGCTCGCCAGCTAGAGAATTCTGGTCGCAGTAAGGCATATATAGCACCCACTAATAATTGAGATTCTTTCGGAATTAATGATTGGTAATCTTCCGATTCTCTACCATAGGTTTGATCCACTAACAGATGGCAATGGTGCTTTCGATCTGCCAAATCATCAATTACAGCCAGTTTTTGGTAGCCTGAGCAGCAAGCATTTTGCCAATGTTGATCTAAAGCATAATGATCAAGTACCAACCATTGCGGCTTTATTGATTCTAATATAGCTAAAGACTCATGAGCATCTTGTCGCCAGTGAACCCCTAGCCAAGCTTCGTGGGTTGGTAGAAGATTATCTTTATTCGAATCTTTTTCTATTGCAGATGGAGCGGAGGGTGCTAATGGTAGCGGTAGTAAATATAAAATAAAGCCTTTCTGCTCTATCAGTTTCCCCAAGTGCCCCGGGTGTTCTCGACAAATAAAATGGCACTGATGTCCTTGTTGTTTTAGGGCTTCTGCTAGGGTTAGGCAGCGCATGACATGACCGCTGCCGATCTCCAAGGAGGCATCTGCGCGAAAAACAATATTCATAAGATTTCGTAACTCAAATTTTTAGATAACAGATTGGGCTAAAACTGAATGGAATTAATGTACAAAGGAACACTGGAAAAGGCTAGGTAATAAGAACGACAGAAAATAAAAAAGCCTGCAAACAGAACGTTTGCAGGCCTTAAAGGTGATCTTTTCAGAATTTAAAAGAAATTTTAAAGGGCTAAATAGATCACGCTCGTTTTTAGATGTTGCTGTGTATAACTACAGTAGCTCTACCGCCACGGCTGTGGCCTCACCACCACCGATACATAGAGAAGCAACACCGCGCTTTTTACCTTCCTGTTGCAGAGCATGCAGAAGAGTAACCAGAACACGAGAACCGGTTGAACCAATTGGGTGACCCTGTGCACAAGCACCGCCGTAAACGTTTACTTTCTCAGCAGGGATATTCAGACCATCAATGGCCAGCATGGTGACTACAGCAAAAGCTTCGTTGATCTCAAACAGATCCACTTCATCGATAGACCAGCCTGCTTTATCCAGTACCTTCTCGATAGAACCGATAGGCGCTAGAGTAAATTCAGAGGGTTGACGGGAGTTTGTGGCGTGAGCCACAAAACGTGCCATAGGTTTAAGGCCACGCTTTTCAGCTTCGGACTCACGCATCAACAGCAGTGCAGATGCACCATCAGAAATAGAGCTGGAGTTCGCTGCAGTTACGGTGCCATCTTTTTTGAAGGCAGGGCGTAAGGTTGGGATTTTATCCAGGTTAGCGTTGTGAGGCTGTTCATCATCCACAACAACCGTTTCGCCTTTACGACTTTTAACGGTAACCGGTGCAGTTTCAGCTTTTAGCTTACCTGCATCGATAGCCGCCATGGCTTTTTTCAGAGAGCCAATAGCAAAGTTATCCATCGCTTCACGGGTGTAACCTTTTTCATCGGCGACATCCTGAGCGAAGATACCCATCAGTTTACCGGTACGGGCATCCTCCAGACCATCCATAAACATATGATCTTTTACTTCACCGTGACCCAAGCGGAAACCGGCACGGGCTTTAGGCATTAGGTAAGGGGCATTACTCATACTCTCCATACCACCTGCGATCATAATGTCGTTAGTGCCAGCTTTGATCAGATCGTGAGCCAGCATCGCAGCCTTCATGCCCGAACCACACAGCTTATTGATCGTAGTTGCACCAGTGGATACAGGGATATCCGCATGCATCATGGCTTGACGTGCAGGGCCTTGGCCTACGCCGCCCGGTAATACGCAACCCATAATCACTTCTTGAATATCTTCTGGAGTCAGATTAGCACGACGGATGGCATCGGCAATCGCAACGCCGCCCAGTTCAGGCCCTGTTAGACTGCTCAGGCTACCCATTAAGCCGCCCATAGGAGTACGTGCACCAGAAACAATGACTACAGCATCTTCTTTCATGATTATGACCCTTTGCGTATGAAATTTTTATTCAGAGTGTTATTTCGAGGTATTGCGATTCGTTAGCGTAAACTTGATTTTGAGTCATAGTGTTTGACCCTTTAGTAGGGATTGTGGTTAATTTGTCAGCATAACCCCAAAAAACCAAGCAAGCGCTAGATTTAATATGACTCTAACCAATAATTCCAAACGACGCAAGGAACTGGTTTCCATCGCGGCCCGGCTTTTTTTCGAGCAAGGTTACGAAAGAACCACGGTGAGAATGTTAGCGGATGCCATGGGCATCAAGTCTGGCAGCCTGTTCCATCACTTTAACGATAAGCAAGAAATCCTCTGTGCTGTTATTCAGGATGGCATGGAAAGCGCTCTGGAAATTGCCGGTGAAAAATTGGCAGGTGTGACAGATCCTAAGGAACGCTTTCTGGCGTTGGCTCGGGCTCATCTAAGTACTTTGCTGACGGATCGTAACGCTCACGTAGTGGCTTTATATGAATGGCGGAGTCTATCGGAAGGGTCGTTAGATGTTCTGATTGGGATGCGGGACGAATACGAGCAGCTTTGGCAGCAGGTCATAGATGATTGTGTCACTGCAGGTGTTTTAAAGGGAGATATGCCTCTCATTCGTCGCTTTACCTTGGGGGCCTTAAACTGGACAGTACAGTGGTACGATGCCAGTGGTGAAAAGACTCCAGATGACCTCGCTAATGCTTTGGCTGAGCTAATCGGTATCCAACTTTAGTTTATTTGTTAGTTCTAATGTTTCTGCTAAGGCTCGCTTTTTGCGGGCCTTTTTGCTTTTTGACCTACCTTTGAATAAACAGAGAATAAAAAAACTGATTCTCAGGGCTTGCATGGAGCCGTCAGGATAGCTAAATTGTTATAAAACCGAGCGCTTGCTAGTTTCTTGTTTGAAACGAATAGCGCTTTTTTAAGGGATAAATAGTGACGTTAACGTAAACGTTATTGAATTATTCTGCGTATGAGCTGGCACGCAGATGCACTGAAAAGCGCCACTACAAAAATAATTCAGGCATTTGGACTTTCGGAGACCCTATTATGACAACAAATAATCATTACCCGGCCTTTATCGCTGATTTCTCTATGGATCAGGTAGAGGCTAAATTTTTAGGTAGCCTGAGCGAAGGTTTTAATGCCTGTGCCGAGTGCTGTGATAAACAGGTGCTGGCAGGTAAAGGCGATGAAATCGGCCTGTACTATGAAGGTGTCGGTGGTGTGAGTTCTAGCCATACCTGGGCTGAACTGCAAAGTAAGTCGGCGCAGTTTGCTAACTTCCTGAAATCTCAGGGCGTTAAACCCGGTGATCGTATCTCCTGCATGCTGCCAAGAACGCCGGATCTGTTGGTTGTGGTTTTGGGGGCATGGCGTATTGGTGCGGTTTATCAGCCGCTGTTTACAGCCTTCGGTTATGAAGCCATTGAATACCGCATCAGTCAGTGTGACGCGAAAGTAGTGGTAACGGACGATGCGAACCGCAGCAAGTTTGATCAGGTTAATAACCTGCCCGTTGTGGTTCAGGTTTGTGCAGAGAAAAGTGATGCTGATGCGAAGGGCGATTTGCACTTTGATACTGTGATGGCAGAGTTTAATGATCAGTGTGAGCCGGTTATTCTGGATGCAGATCAGCCGTTTCTACAGATGTTCACCTCAGGTACTGTGGGTAAATCCAAAGGGGTTGCCGTACCACTGAAAGCCTTGTTGGGCTTCTACGTCTATATGCGTTATGCCATTGGTCTGGAAGAGAATGATAAGTACTGGAATGTGGCTGATCCGGGCTGGGCTTACGGTCTGTATTATGCGGTTACAGGGCCTCTATGCATGGGCGTAGCCACACACTTTAATGAAGCCGGCTTCACCACTGAAAACACCTACGAGATGTTAGAGAAGTACCAGATTACCAATCTGGCGGCAGCTCCTACAGCGTATCGTATGATGATGGCCAGCGATGCCCATACTGAGATGCAACCTAAATTGGCATTGCGTCGTGCCAGCTCTGCTGGTGAGCCATTAAGTCCTGAAGTCGTGAATTGGGTCAGTGATGTACTGGGTTGTCCGGTCATGGATCATTATGGCCAGACTGAAACCGGTATGACCTGCTGTAACCATCATGGTCTAGAGCATGATGTACGTATCGGTGCTATGGGTTACGCACTACCGGGTCACCGTGTGGTGGCTCTGGATGAAAACTTCAATGAAGTGAGTCCTGGTGAAGAAGGTCAGTTTGCGGTTGATATGGAAAACTCACCGGCCTTTTTCTTCCAGGGTTATACCTGGCAGGAGAAGAAACCTTTCCACGGAAAATATTACTTAACCGGTGATATGGTGTTTGAAAACAAGGATGGTAGCTTCCAGTTCAGCGGTCGTGATGACGATATCATTACCACTGCCGGTTACCGTGTGGGCCCTGCCGATGTGGAAGGTACGGTACTAGAGCATGAAGCTGTAGCAGAAAGTGCTGCTGTAGGTAAACCTGACGCTAAACGTGGTCATATTATTAAGTCCTTTGTGGTACTACGTGATGGCTTTGAGGCTTCCGATGAGCTAGTGCAAGATATTCAAAATCTAGTACGTGAACGCTTATCAACACACGCTTTTCCAAGAGAAATTGAGTTTATGGATCAGCTGCCTAAAACACCGAGTGGTAAGATTCAGCGCTTTATTCTGCGTAAGCAAGCCCACGATGAAGTGGCTAATGCTTAAGCACTTTTAAAGCTTAAGCACTTAAGTATTTTTAGAATAAGTAGTGCTTTTAGAATTAAGTCGAATCAGGCCTTGGGGTTTAGCGCTAAAGGGTCTGATTCGATTAAATGTCTTATTTAATGCAGCGTTACCTTTTGAACGCTTAATTGGATAACACATTTTGTTCTATGTTGGTTTTTCTAAGCCAATGTCAGAGCATGTTGTCCCATTCTTTATATCAACAGGCCTTGATTATCAGGAAACTTCATCAGGAAGTTCTATAGAAATCAGAGCCTTTGTTTTCAGTCATAATTAATTGGTTTGAGAGATAGTCATGCAAATAGCAGGTAAAACATTCTTAGTAACGGGTGCCAGTTCTGGTCTAGGTGAAGCAACAACACGTAGCCTGATTGCTCAAGGTGCTAACGTGGTTATCGCTGATATCAATAAAGCGGGTATTGAACTTGCGGCTGAGCTGGGCGAGCAGGCCAGTTTTATCGTGACGGATATTACGTCTGAAGAAGATGTGCAAAATGCCGTCAATCTAGCGGTTGATTCTTATGGCGCTCTTAATGGTGTTGTGCATTGTGCCGGTATCGTTGTGGTACAGAAGTTACTGGATCGTGAGCTGAACCCTGCGTCTCTGGATCTGTTTGCCAAAGGTGTGAACATCAATCTGGTGGGTACCTTTAATGTGAACCGTCTGGCGGCTCAAGCCATGGCGAAAAACGAAGCAGAAGCACCGGATAACGAACGCGGCATTATTATTAATACCGCTTCTGTTGCAGCCTTTGATGGCCAGATTGGTCAGGCCTCTTATTCTTCCTCTAAAGCCGGTGTGGCAGGTATGGCATTGCCTTTGGCTCGTGAGTTGTCTCGCCACGGTATCCGTGTGATGACACTGGCTCCAGGTGTTTTTGAAACACCTATGATGAGTGATATTCCAGATGAAGCAGTAGAAGCTCTGGGTAACTCAGTGCCTTTCCCGAAACGTTTGGGTAAACCGGCTGAGTTTGCTGCAATGGCATGCCATATTATTGAAAATACTATGCTGAACGGTGAAGTGATTCGCTTGGACGGCGCGATCCGTATGGCTTAAGCCGCTGTCCTTGAGGAGATAATATTATGCATATGGCATTAACTGAAGAGCAGCAGATGATTCAGGATATGGCGCGTAAATTCGCCCAGACTGAATTAGAGCCTGTTGCCGCTGAACTGGATAAAACCGGTGACCGAGCCCTTCTGTTGGCTAACCTGAGTAAGCTGGCTGAACTGGGCTTTATGGGCTTGAACGTCAAGGCGGAGTACGGCGGTACTGAAGCCGGTGTTGTCGCTTTTAGTCTGGCCATGACGGAAGTTGCCCGTGCTTGTGCTTCCACTGCTGTGTCTATGTCTGTAACCAATATGGTGGCAGAAGTGATCCAGGAAGTGGGTAACGAAGATCAACGGCAAAAGTATCTGCCAAAGCTGTGCAGTGGTGAATATGCTGCCGGTAGTTTCTGCTTAAGTGAAGCCAATGCAGGCTCTGATCCATCCGGTATGCGTGCCAGTGCAGTACGTGACGGCGATGATTGGGTGATCAATGGTGCTAAGCAATGGATCAGCAGCGCAGAGTATGCCGGTGTCTTTGTTGTTTGGGCGGTAACCGATAAGGATGCACCTAAAGGTAAAGGCATTAGCTGCTTCTTAGTGGATGCAGATAATCCTGGTGTGAAGATCAGTAAAGCAGAAGACAAGATGGGTCAGAAGGCATCTTCTACTAATGAAGTGCAGCTGGATGACTGTCGTGTACCGGATTCTGCCATTATGGGTAAACTTAATGATGGTTTCCGTATTGCGGTGGCTGAACTGGCTGGTGGTCGTATCGGTATCGGTTCCTTAGCACTAGGTATAGGTAGTGCCGCTATGGATTATGCAGCTCGTTACACGAAAGAGCGTCAGCAGTTTGGTAAGCCTTTGGCGGCTTTCCAGGGGCTGCAGTGGATGATGGCCGATCACTACACTGAGCTGGAAGCGGCTCGTTTGTTACTGATGAGCGCTGCTTGGAAAAAAGAGCAAGGCCTACCTTTTGCGAAAGAAGCCTCTATGGCTAAGTTGTTTGCGACAGAGAAAGCCAATACGGCGTGTTACTCAGCTTTGCAGCTAATGGGTGGTAACGGTTACGTGAAAGAGTATCCTCTGGAGCGTTTTGCTCGTGATGTACGTGTGACCTCTATCTATGAGGGAACCAGTGAGATTCAACGAGTGATTATTGCTCGGGAGATTTTGAAAGAACTGTAGGGTATTTCTTGAATAGGTTTTGACTTGTTATGAGTCACAAACTCTGTTCGGATGCATCTGGTGTTTAGAATTGTTCCTCTATTATTTTGTTTCTATTTTGTGCCTCTAGAGTTATTTGGCGCTGCCTTGGCAGCGCCTTTTTTTCGTATACGTTGTCTGATAGATATCATATTTGTCTAGTGTGACTTATTTTAAATGCATTTCTAAAAATCTCTCTCTTCATCGATATCTTTACTTCATTGTCGTCAAAATACCTCATGTCAAATGAGGATTTTATTTAGCAAGTGACGCTTTGTCTCGTGATCTGGCGCAAATCTTGGAATAGGGTGTTAAAAAATATCAAGCGGCAAGCCTATTCCGCTTTTTGCTTTTTAGGTTCATTTAATAGATTTTATATTTTTAATTTCTATTCAACTTGTTGTATTTAAAGGTTTTTTTATTTGTGGCATGAAGATTGTATCTATATAGGGAAAGTAAATGGTGGGGCAGATCATGACCGCAATCAGTTTTAAAAATGCTCTAGGGATTCACCCTGATGCACTTAGTGTTCGTTCTGAGCGATCAGAGATTTTAGCAAATAATATTGCTAATGCTGATACGCCAAATTTTAAAGCCCGTGACCTTGATTTTAAAGGGCTTTTAAAAGGCGAATACGAAAAACGTGATCATATGTCATTAGATCGAACCCATCAGAATCATATTCCGGCAGATGCGATAACCGCTGAAAGCTCGTTGAAATACCGTATCCCAACCCAGCCTGCTATTGATGGCAATACGGTTGAGACTGATATTGAACAAGCTCAGTACGCACGGAATGCATTGGAATTTCAGTCCAGCTTTACCTTTTTGAATAGTAAGTTCAAAGGGTTGAGTAAAGCACTGAGGAGCGATTAATTATGTCTTTAGGTAAGGTATTTGATATTGCCGGCAGCGGTATGGGTGCTCAATCACTGCGCTTAAACACGACCGCCAGTAATATGGCTAACGCACAAAGTGTTAGTAGCAGTGTTGATCAGACTTATCGGGCCCGAAAAGCTGTATTCGCTCCTATGATGGAAAACTTTAAATCTGGTGAGCCGGGTAATCCGGTCACAAGTTTTAACCCTCGGGACAATGCTGGTGAAGGTGTGCAGGTATTAGGGATTGTTGAGAGTGAAGCCCCGCTTCAACGTCGCTTCGAACCAGATCACCCAATGGCGAACGAAGAGGGGTATGTATTTTACCCGAACGTCAATGTTGTAGAAGAAATGGCAGATATGTTATCAGCATCTCGCTCATTTCAGACTAATGTTGAAGTCATGAATACCGCTAAGCAGATGATGCAGCGTGTATTAACGTTGGGTCAGTAATAGGGGAATAGGTCATGACAAATAGTATCAATAGCAGCAGTGATTTTTGGGCTAAATACGGTGTGGACAATAAGAAGGCCGCTACAGAGGCGACCGAAAAAGCGTCCAATGATCCTAATTCTATGGGGCAAACTGAATTCCTGGAGCTGATGATGGCTCAGTTAGAGAATCAGGACCCGTTAAGTCCGCAAAATAATACCGAGTTTATTGCCCAGCTGGCTCAGTTTTCTTCCGTTGAAGGTATTCAAAGCCTGAACGGTAATGTCGATAGTTTGGTGGATTCCTTTAAATCCAGTCAGGCATTGCAAGCTTCTGCTTTAGTAGGCCGCAAGGTGCAGATTGAAGGCAGTGCTGCCGTGATGAAAGAAGGCGAAGGTATGGGTGGTGCGCTTGGATTGCCAGAAGGTAGTCGCGACCTAAAAGCCTCTATTACGGATGCAAATGGTTTGGTGGTAAAAGAGCTGGATCTTTCTGAGTATCGATTAGGGGATGGTTCTTATCCTGCCGGTAAAGCACCGTTTGAGTGGGATG
Source organism: Oceanospirillum sp. (assembly GCA_047518265.1). Taxonomy (GTDB): domain Bacteria; phylum Pseudomonadota; class Gammaproteobacteria; order Pseudomonadales; family Halomonadaceae; genus Oceanospirillum. The sequence goes on along the minus strand of JAKZRG010000068.1, from coordinate 16,122 downwards.
GTCTAGGCTCCGATGGGCAAGCGATGCCTGCGGGCACTTATTTTGTCTCGGCCACGGCGGTGGTTAATGGCAATAAAGAGACGTTGGCAAGTAATGTTAATGTCAATGTTGATAGTGTGACGATGGGGGGCGGCGGCGCTGTTACTCTGAATCTGGCGGGATACGGTTCCGTTGGTATGTCTGATGTAAAAGAATTTCACTGATTAAGGTTTCAAGGAGATAAACAATGTCAGCTTTTGGTATTGGTGTTTCAGCGTTACAGGCATCCAACAGAAATCTTGAAACCATCGGTCATAATGTGGCAAACGCCAGCACCGTTGGCTTTAAGCAATCCCGTGTGGAGTTTGCGGATATTTATTCCAAGGCAGGTTTGACCTCGGGAACAGGTATGCCGGGGCACGGTGTTAGGGTTGCGGATATTACCCAGCAGTTTAACGGTGGTGGGACCACTTTTACACAAAACAGTTTGGATATGAAAATTGATGGCAATGGTTTTTTTGTTGTCAATGATGGTCAGCAGAATACCTATACCCGTGCGGGTATGTTTGGTATGGATAATAATGGTTTTGTGGTAACCAATGAAGGTCACCGCGTGCAGGGGTTCCCAGCGACGAGCAATGGTGATGCCATTGAGGTTGGTGCTATTGGTGATATCACTATTCCTGTTGCGAATATAGAACCTAATGCCACGACCGAGATGAATATCTCCTTTAACTTAGATTCTCGTGAAACACCGCCAAGCAACTATGTGTTTGATGAGAATGATTCAGATACCTACACCCATCTGTATCCATCGGTTGTTTACGATTCCTTGGGTAATTCACACACCATGACCCAGTACTTTGTTAAGCAACCGCCTTACACGCCAGATCTGGGTGAGCCCGCTCGGGCGGTAGAGGCCATGCTAGGTTTCTCTCGCTACGGCAGTGATCATCTAACAACATTTGATCCGGCAACCAGTGATGGCAACTTTGTTGGTGACTCGGATGAGGCAGCGGCAGGAACCTTAGATGCAGATATAGCCGCTATTCTAGATGGAAACTTTACCCTGCCAACAGGCACTGAGAATTTTATCGAGGAAGAGGCAGCAGGCGGCACGGATGATATTGCTCGTGGCCAGCAATTGGATCGTATTCATACTTCTTTGAGTAATTTGATTGAGAACTCTACGGGGCGTACTAAAGAGTTTTATCAACAGGCTTACGATGGTTTGGTGGAATATCTGCCGAATGTAACCTCGGCAGCGGGTGAAGTGGATGTTGATGTCTATAAAGGAGCTTTGGCCGCAATCGAAGATGCTGCCTTAACTGGAGAAAATGTCGCTTACGGTAATATTGATGTTTTATCCGGTGTGATGCGTAGCAACTTGTTAACATCTGATTTAACTGAAGGTTTGAACGCTGAGGATGTGGATACCTCCATTTCTGTTGAAGATGCACAAGGTTTGCTGAGTGATCTGAAGAGTGCTTTGAGTGCTTTGATCAGTGGTGATACGGATTGGGCTCCAACCGGTACGTTATGGGATGAGGGTGACTTTGTTATTAGTGCTAACCCTACTTCAGAAGAGCAGGCGACTTATAAATTAGCTCTCGATTCTTTAGCTGAGTTGAGTGTCGATCTGAACGATGGCGCTGATGCTTTGGATCCATCCGCTACGATTGAAACACTGGAGGCGCTAGAGTCAGAAAGTGCGGATAATCGCTGGCAGATGCATGCTTTCATTGACGGTGAGCGTGTTTCAGACGGTAATGAAAATAGCCCAGATTATTTCTCATTTAACTTTACTGAATTTGGCCAGATGGCTGAGCCTCTGCCAAAAATCACCATTGCGGATTGGACGCCAAGAGATGATGCCTTGAATCAGAACGGTTCCTTGGAGCCGCAGGAGTTCACCATTGATTTGGCAGATACGACACAGTTTGCTGGTGCTTTTGGTGCGACCGCTTTGTCTCAGGATGGTTTCTCTACCGGTGAGCTGGGAGGCCTAGATGTTAATAGTGAAGGTGTTATTACTGCGCGCTATACCAATGGTACGAACCGTCTGATCGGTCAGGTATCGATTGCCACCTTCCGTAATGATCAAGGGCTGGAGCCAATTGGTGGTACTAGTTGGGCAGCGACCACTGAATCGGGTGATCCCGTAATTAATGCTCCAGGTGTGGGAGTGGCCGGTGATGTGAATTCACAAGAGCTGGAGGATTCTAACGTAGATCTTTCTCAGGAGCTGGTGAAAATGATTTTGGCTCAGCGAGATTATCAGGCTAATGCTAAAACGATTCAAACTGCAGACACGCTGACTCAGACAATTATTAATTTGAGATAAGGCATTTGAGATAAACAGCGTGAGGTAAGTCTAGATAAAGTCTAGAGGAAACAGAAACTGGCATAGGGCTTGCATTTACTTAGGTAAATGCAAGCCCTTTGCCGTTTATAGAGTTTAAAAAGTTAAAAACGGCAAAGGACATCCTGCTAACAGGCAATGAGGGGTCACCCAGATGGATAAAGCGTTATATATCGCGATGACCGGCGCCAAGAATACAATGATGGCGCAGACGGCGCGGGCCAATAACTTGGCCAATGCAAATACCACAGGTTTTAAAGCAGACTTTGAGCAGGCGAGAGCCATGCCGGTTTTTGGTGAAAGTTTTCCGACACGGGTTTATTCCATGACGGAGCGTCCTGCAACGGATATGAGTGGTGGTGCCTTTATTGAAACTGGCCGTTCTCTGGATATAGCTATTCAGGGAGATGGCTGGATGGCAGTTGATTCCAGTTTAGGAGATGAAGCCTATACCCGTTCCGGTGAAATGATGGTAGACGCCAATGGTGTGCTGCGTACAGGAAAAGGCTTACCGGTTCTTGGTGAAGGTGGTCCTATTATTATTCCACCAGCAGAACATATTGAGATTGGTGTAGATGGCGTTATTACCATTCAGCCCCAAGGTGCAGGCCCTAATGAGGTCGCGCAGATTGATCGTATCAAGTTTGTGAATCCAGATAAGCAAGAGATGGAAAAGGGTTTGGATGGACTGATGCGTCAGCGTAATGGTGAGCCAGCTGAGGCTGATGGTTTAGTTCGCGCTGAATCAGGCTTTCTGGAAGCCAGTAATGTTAATGCCGCATCAGAGTTGATCAATATTCTTTCGCTGACTCGTCAGTATGAGATGCAGACCAAGATGATGAAAACCATCGATGAAAATTCAGCATCAGCCGCATCCATAATGCGGATGAAATAAGCGCTGGTAGTAAGGGGATAAGATTATGCATGCAGCACTATGGGTCAGTAAAACAGGGTTAAGTGCGCAGGATACACAACTGCGAACTATTTCCAATAACTTGGCTAACGTCAGTACCGTTGGCTTTAAAAAAGAACGAGCTATCTTTCAAGATCTTTTGTATCAACAGGTACGTCAGCCAGGTGCTCAGTCATCTTTGAATACTCAGCTACCTTCTGGTTTGCAATTAGGTACGGGTGTGCGCACTGTTGCAACTCAGAAAATGCATACAGAAGGCACGCCACAGATTACGGAACAACCTTTGGATATGGCTATTGATGGCCGTGGTTTTTTCCAAATTCAGATGCCAGATGGTACCTTAGGGTATACTCGTAACGGTCAGTTTCAGGTGAATGGTGAGGGTCAAGTTGTAACTGCTAATGGTTTCTTGTTGGAGCCAGAGATTCAAGTTCCGGAAGATGCACAAAAGGTCAGTATCAGTCGTGATGGTATTGTTGCAGTGAGTCTTCCTGGAGAATCGGAGCAGCAAGAGTTAGGTCAAATTACAGTAGCTGACTTTGTTAACCCTACAGGCCTACAGGCCAGAGGTGGTAATCTGTTTAGTGAAACGGCTGCATCGGGTGCGCCTATTGTTGGTGTTCCAGGTGACGATGGTATTGGTACTACTGAGCAAGGTATGTTGGAAGGCTCCAATGTGAATGCTGTGGAAGAATTGGTTAATATGATTTCCACTCAGCGGGCTTATGAAATGAACTCTAAAGTGGTTTCAACCGCTGATTCTATGTTGCGTAATTTGACTCAGACCTTATAACGTAGCTAGAAATATAGATTAGACAGGTAGGTGACAAAATGTTGCAGGTAAAACGTTTGATAGGGCTGGTAATTATGCTAGCTCTGGCGGGGTGTCAGAAAGACGCTATGGTTAAACCGGATGATCCGTTTTATGCGCCGGTACAGCCCAGTCATATTGCTCCGCCACCTGCAAGCAATGGTTCTCTGTATCAACAGAACTACAGCATGTCTTTATACGGTGATAGCAAGGCTTATCGTGTGGGTGATGTGATTACTATTTTGTTGACCGAGACCACCTCATCTAAAAAATCTAACAATGCATCCCACTCTAAATCTTCGGATGTGGAAGTGACGACACCGACTATTTTTGGCAAAACGCCAATTGATTTGTCAGTCGCTCTTGAGAATGACAGTTCATTTTCAGGGAAGGGATCCGCAGGGCAAAGTAACAGCCTGCAAGGTAGTATTACGGTAACGGTTCATCAGCTATACCCAAATGGATTGATGTTTGTGAAAGGTGAAAAATGGTTAACACTCACCAATGGCTCCGAAGTGATTCGAGTGAGTGGTTTATTGCGACCTGAAGACGTTAGCCCAGAAAATACAGCATTATCGACAAAATTGGCAGATGCACGTTTAACCTATAGCGGTACAGGTGATTTAGCCGATAGTGCACAGCAGGGGTGGTTATCCCGATTCTTTAACAGTGGCTGGTGGCCATTTTAGGAGACAGAACAATGTTAATGCGTATTTTTGTAGCTGTAGCCCTATTGTGGAGTGGTTTAGCCAGTGCTGAACGCCTGAAAGACATTACCAATGTAGAAGGGGTGCGAAGTAACCAGTTGATTGGTTATGGTTTATTGGTGGGGTTAAGTGGTACTGGTGATAAAGCACCTTTTACCAATCAGACTTTTGCTAACATGATGAACCAGTTCGGCATCACCTTGCCGGCAGGTGTCGATCCTAAATCTAAGAATATTGCTGCAGTGACTGTGCATGCAGAGCTCCCCGCTTTCGTAAAACCGGGCCAGAGAATCGATGTGACGGTTTCTTCTATCGGCAATGCTAAAAGTCTACGTGGTGGTACTTTGTTGATGACGCCGTTACGTGGAGCGGACGGTAATACTTATGCCGTAGCCCAAGGCAGTCTGGTAGTGGGTGGTTTAGGTGCAGATGGTGCGGATGGTTCTCGTGTCCAGGTCAATATTCCCAGTGTGGGTCGTATTCCTAGCGGAGCAACGATTGAGCGTGCTGTAGCCCATAATTTTTATAAAGGAGATTCTATTACCTTTAACCTGCACCGTGCGGACTTTACGTCAGCAAAACGTGTGGCAGAGCGTATCAATGATCTATTAGGTGATCAGGTCGCACAGGCTATTGATGCAGTATCTGTGCGCGTACGAGCCCCTCGCGATCCTTCTCAGCGTGTGAGCTATTTATCTGTACTGGAAAACTTAGAAGTACAGCCTGGTGAAGAGGCGGCTAAGATTATTATTAACTCTCGTACAGGTACCATCGTGATTGGTGAGAATGTGCGGGTCGCTCCGGCTGCAGTTACGCATGGTAGCTTGACAGTGACGATTGCCGAAGCACCTGAGGTTGTACAGCCTAATGCTTTGGGTAATGGTGAAACAGCTATACAAGAAGCCTCTGCCATCGATGTGCGGCAAGATGATTCCACCATGTTTAAGTTTGCTCCTGGTGTAACATTGGATGAGATTGTACGTGCTGTTAACCAAGTGGGTGCTGCACCGGGTGATTTGATGGCGATTTTAGAAGCATTGAAACAAGCAGGCGCATTGAAGGCCGATCTAGTGGTAATCTAAGGCTTCGACGTTAAGGAGACAGCAGATGATCGGCAATAAGTATGATCAGGCCAGGGTATATACTGATGTAAAAGGGTTGGAATCCCTGAGAAAAGGTGCCCGAGAAGATGATCCGGAAGCACTAAAGGAAGTCGCTCGACAGTTTGAAGCGATGATGGTGCAGATGATTATGAAAAATGCTCGCCAGTCTAATGAAATGTTATCCAAAGATGGTATTTTTGATAGCGAGCAGGTACGCATGTATCAGCAGATGGCCGACGAACAGATGAGTGTCTCCATCACTAAGGGCGGAACGTTTGGTTTGGCGGATGTATTGGTGCGTCAGCTAAGTAAAGATTATGGTTTAGAGGATGTTGCTATTGATGGCAGCAATCAGAAAAAAGCACCGGTTACGATTCAGGAGATGTTGGATCGTGGTAGCCGTTTTCCTGCGACCCGTTTTGATCCTGAGCTAATGGCGCAGTGGCGTGAGAAGTTTGCCAATGAGCGTGAGCAGATCGCTCTGGAGAAAACGGCAAAACAAAATGAAACGGCCCAAGCTGAAAAGTTGGAGCGTGGTTTTGATTCACCGGAAGATTTTATTCAAACCCTCTACCCGGCAGCAGAAGAAGCGGCATTGGCATTAGGTGTTGATCCTGCTGTTATGTTATCCCAAGCAGCACTGGAAACAGGCTGGGGACGATATATGATTCGTGATGAATCTGGTAAAAATAGCTTTAACCTGTTTGGTATTAAAGCCGATCGTCGCTGGGAAGGTGAGCAGGCTGTAGTCTCTACATTGGAATACCGTGGTGGTGTTGCTCAGCGAGAGAAAGCCGCTTTCCGGGCTTATGATAATTATGGCGATAGTCTTAAAGATTATGCCAGCTTTCTGAAAAGCAATCCCCGTTATACTGAAGCGTTAAAAAATGCAGATGATCCTGTGGCTTTCACTAGAGGCCTTCAAGAGGCGGGTTATGCAACAGATCCTGCTTATGCACAAAAGATTCAGCGTATTTTGGGCAGCCCTGTGATGACATTAGCTCTATCAGGCAAGGACTCCAAAGGCTAACGCATTCTATTTCATAAAATGCTTTCTGTTAGGCTTAACGATCTTCAAAATGCGTTAAGCCTAGCTTTCTTTTCTTGAAGTACGCCCCCTTGTGAAATAAGTCTCTTTTATTTTTGGTCTTATACCCTCTCTTAATCCTCCTTGGCGTTACGCTCTCCCTTTAAAGCTCAATCAGAAATAAATTGTTTTCTATGTGGCATGGAATATGCATTTATCTATGTAAAGACGGCCAGCGGCAAACGATTGCCCTGATCATTGGCCAATAACTCAATTAATAGTTAGTTGTCCAGTGATGAGTCTGGCGCTGTCAGGAATAGGTTTCTAGAGCTTTTTGAATGTCTCTTAGCCTTTACCTGAAATAGTAGGAGAGCAAAGAGATGTCAGAACTGATTAAAATTGGTAGCACAGGGGTTCGGGTTAATCAGACTAATCTGAATATCACGGGTCATAATATTGCGAATGTCGATACTGATGGTTATAGCCGTCAGAATGCGGCTCAGGTTACCAACTCTGCTATTTCTATGGGCAATGCTCATGTGGGGCAAGGTGCTAATACGGAAACGGTACGTCGGGTTGTTGATGACTTTATGGTGACTCAGCTGCGCAACGATACGAGTTTAGCGAAAGAGCGTGAAATGATGCTCCAGTACGCTGAGCAGCTGGATAACCTGATGGCAGATCCAGACTCTTCTCCAGGTCATGCGTTAAATGAATTTTTTGCCGCTATGCAATCCCTTGCCGATGATCCTAATAATATGGCGTTGCGTAATCAGGTCTTGGCACAAAGTGATTCTCTCTCCCAGCGTTTTAATTTAATGCAAGAACGTTTTGATGATCTGCAAACCAGTGTGAATGTGCAGCTGAAAGGAACGGTGTCAGAGATCAACCGAATTGCTGGTAATGTTGCAGAGCTAAATGATTCTATTGTTGCTGCTGAGGCCAGTAATGGCCAGCCAGCCAACGATCTGCGAGATGCTCGGGAAGAGCAGCTACGTGTTTTAAGTGAATATGTTGATGTTAGCTTGACCAAAGTGAGCGATGGTACATATTCCGTATTTATCGGAGATGGTTTTCCATTGGTTGTTAATGGAGAAAGCTTTGATTTATCTGCAGAGCCAATCAGTTCGGATATTCAGCGTTTAGGTGTGGTGTATCAGGATAAAGGCGGTGATAAAGATATTACCGGTTTAATTCGTGGTGGTGAGCTAGGCGGTATGCTCAAATTTCGTGATGATCTTTTGGTGACAACACAAAATCAAATGGGACGTTTGGCATTAACTGTCAGTGAAACATTTAATGATCAACACGCATTAGGTCTCGATCTTAATAATCAGATTGGTGGGGATTTCTTCCGAGATGTTAATGAACTGTCTTTGATGGAAGGGCGAGTATCTGCTTACAAAGACAACAGTGTAAGCACCAATATTAAGTTTAGTGTCGAAATTACAGATAGTTCTGCTTTAACAGATAAAGATTATGTATTGAAGGCCGTTAGTCCAGATACATTTTCGTTATATGACACAGACGGCAATGCCGTGCGGTTCGAGAAGAATACGACGCCAACTACTTTCAGTACCACTGCAACGCTAGCGGAATTAAATCGCAACGATGGTGTTGATGATGATCTGAAAATTACGGTGGATGGTTTTGATCTTTATCTATCCTCTGATGCGGCAAAGCAGGTTTCTAAAGGTGATCAATTTCTTATATCTCCTACGCGTAATGAAGCGGGCAATATTGCGAGAGATGTGGCTAGTGCAGAAGAAATAGCCATTGCTTCCCCTTTACGCTTTGAGTCTCATCTTGCAAATAGTGGCTCAGGTGAGTTACGTGGTTTAGATGTAAACGATGTTTTTCGTTCTAATGCCAATGACTTAGCTTTTAGCCCTAATGAGGATGCTTTAGGTGATTATGCCTTTGTGGATTCGTTAGATGGTTCGTTCAAAATGCATCAGGGTGGTACGGTGCAAAGCCTTCCAGAAGGTTTGGATATTAACTTCACTGCAATCAATGCTAATAATGATGAATTAACCTACGAAATTACAGACCCGAATACTGGTAGTGTCTTGCATACAGGTGTCTATACCCAAGGTATTGAGCAAGATATGTTACCTACAGAGTGGGGGATGCAATTCCGGATAGGTGGTAATCCTGCAGTAGGTGATAGTTTTACTATTGATTACAACATGGATGGTGTTGGTGATAACACGAATGGTTTGAATCTCACTGCTTTGCAAGGTAAACCCACGCTAGAAGGGGATATGAGCTATCAGGATGCTTATTCTCACACGACAAGCAATGTTGGTACGGTAACTGCTGAGGCTCGGATTACGGCTCAATCTGGTGCTGCAATTTTAGAGCAAACCCAGAATTTACGTGACAGTGTATCTGGTGTGAATCTTGATGAAGAAGCGGCTAATTTAGTTAAGTTTCAGCAAGCATACAATGCATCATCGCAAATTATTGCGACGGCTAAACAACTATTTGACACTTTGCTTCAGGCAGTAAGGTAAGGAGATTTTATTATGCGCCTTTCAACATCGATGATAACGAATAATAGCATCAATGGTATGCTGCGTAAGCAAACTGAATTATCAAATACTTCTAATCAGATGGGATCAGGTAAGCGTGTCCTGACGCCTTCTGATGATCCTATTGCGAGCTCTATGGCTTTTAATGCCAAGAATAAACTGGCCGATATTAGTCAGTATGGCAAAAATATTGACTATGCCCGAAAAAGTATGCGCACAACAGAGAGTACTTTAGGGAACCTGGAAAATCGTCTTCAAAGGGTTCGTCAGTTAGCTGTTGCAGCAAACAATGATAGCTTGGGTGAAGATGGACGGAAGACGATAGGTTTAGAAATTGCAGAGATTACTGGACAGCTTGAAAAGCTGATGAATACGAGGGATGAAAGCAATAATTATATCTTTGCTGGCAGTCAAACAAAAACAGAGCCTTTTTCTAAGCAGGCTGATGGCAGTTATCTTTATCAGGGAGATGACACAGAGCGTGAGATTCAAGTGTCAGATACTACCTTTATCTCGCCTTTTGTATCGGGTACTACTGCATTTATGGATATTGATAGTACTCAACAAATCCGCAGTTATTCTTTGGATGGTAATTCTAGCGAGGATGTTATCGGTGTTTCTGGTACAGCGGAGTACTTAGAGTCTCATCAAATTGGTGAATATACACTGGAATATCAAGGAACAGACACTGCAGGCGAAGATATCTGGCAGATTACGACTCCTCATGGACAAGTACTTACAGATGCCGATGGTAACGCGATTAATACTCTAGATGGTTTGGAGAGCTTAGTTAATTCTCCTCTAGGTACAGTAGATTTGACAGAACCAACAAATTTACAAGTAGGCGATAAATTTGTGGTGATGTTTGATAACCCAAAAGAAGATTTGCTAACCGGTATGCAGCGTTTTGAACGTGCATTATTAGACTTTGATGATGAGCAGTATCAAAAAGATGCTATCAACGATGTTATTGCAAAGTCAGATGCTTGGCTGGCCAGTATTGCAGATGCGCGTTCTACAATCGGTACTCGTGAAAATGGCATGGATACTCATAAAGCTAATAATGAAGATCTTCAGTTATACTTGGAAGAAAGTGTTTCTAATTTAGAGGATCTTGATTATGCGGAGGCTACAGGGCGCTTTATGCTTCAACAAACAGGTTTACAAGCAGCGCAACAGACATTTTCACAAGTTGCTCGATTATCATTATTTAATTATATTCGCTAGAACATCGCAAGAAGGCTGGATTCTAAATTAATTCGATATTTTTCGTAGCCGGTCAGGGTATCCTCCGCTGACTGGCAGAGGTTTATCATCTAAATCTGCCAGTCCATCTTCTTTCCTGTTGTCAAACTAATGGCCAACAGTCGTCCCCCTAGTGGAGTCTAAAGTGAGAGCGACCATGAGTCATGGGATCTCTTATTGCTTAATAAAATTGCGTGAACTCTACGGTGAGGAGTCTGTTTATCTGGGTGATTATAGAGATCAGTTAGACCTGCAGCATTCTCTTTCGTCAGAGTCCTCGTGAAACGTATATTTAAGCTCTCCAAACAGTGAACATGTCATTTCAAGGATAACGAAAAATCTTTGCCCAGGTGTTTGCTTACCTGCTGAATGAACATGCTTTACTAAATTCTCTACCAAAATTTAGTAAATGGCATTAAAGATTTATTATCCTGTGCCGAAGGTATTGTTATAGATAAATTTCTAACTGAGGCGTTTACGATGAAAGTAGATGGCGTTGATACCTATACAAGTGTGGTTTCTGTGCAGCAACCGGTTGACGAGTCCTTGACAAAGCCTAATATGAAGAATTCGGTTATGTTAGCTGAAGTAGAGCAGGAAAAATCGGAAAAAATCTCTTATGAAGAGGGTCAGAAAACGGGAGTTGATAAAGATGAGTTATTGGGGATGTTGGAAAAGGTAAATAAATTTGCGGAGGTGCAAAAGGTTAACTTACGTCTAAGGATGGATGATGAAACTGAAAAGTTAATCGTGAGTGTTATTGATAAAAATACGGAAGAAGTTATTCGACAAATACCATCTGAGCATGCTGTTAAGTTGGCGATGAATATAGAGGAAGCGATGCAAGAGTTTTTCTCATCTAATCCGGATCATGTGATGAGCTTCTTAGCAGACAAAGCTTAATCTTCCCCTTTTAATAATCACAGGGTGAATGAGGTTATATTAGTTTAGGTGGCTTATTTTGAAATGTCATTGGTAAGGTGAGATCTTTCAGCGTGCATGGTTGGTGATGCCTTTATTTTCTAAGCTCCATTTCGCTTCCTGTAGGCTTCTTAACCAGAGTTGATTCAGATATTCGTTTTTAAATTTGCCATTAGAGCTTTCTACAAAAGCATTTTTTGCCGGTTTTCCTGATTGTATAAAAACCAATAGAACACCTATTCCCTTGCTTCAGAAGAACATGGTTTTACTCATAAACTCTGTGCCATTGTTACAGACGATGCTCTGTCTTTTTTTAATACATTAAGAAACCGTTTGATACGCCCTCCTGAGATCGACGTTGAAACAAGCTGGCCAATAGTTTCTCTCGAATCATCATCGATGATACTTAATACCCGAAAACGATGATCCGAGCTCTACTGATCAGAGGCGAAATCCATAGACCATCTTTAATTTTTCCCATCATGAACGTCCATTGGTAAACGTAAACAGTGCCGTTTCTTTCGACTTCTACTTCGAACTTGCAGGTTCTCCGCTATATATAAACGGTAAGTTAGCTTCTTACTGCAGACTAAACCTTCAGTTTTAGGTAGCGCATGCAACATGAAATAACCGTGCTTAGAATGCTCTGTCGCCAATGCTTTAAGTCGGGTAATGAGATTTGCATCATTTTTTGCGTAGGCTGATATCGATAGATCGTTCGTCTTAAATCTGCGAGAGAACAGGCTTTGCGTTCACTTAAATCAAACTTGGAAATGATGTGTGCCACAATCGCCTTTTACCTACCGGTTTTACCACTTTTTTGAGACAACATCGCTCAAGGCTTCAATTTCTGACATCTTCTTTGCTAAAAGCTTTTTTAGCTTATTATTTTCACTTTCAAAATCTCTGAGTCGCTTAGTTTCATTGACTTCTAACCAGGCATATATACTACGCCGGTTATATAAAGTACCGATTGAAATGCCATATCGCGGCAAATATCATCAACCTTGACACCCATTTCATGCTGCTTGATCGCTTTGACGATTTGTTCTTCTGCATAACGCTTTTTCATGACGAGATCCTCATGCAGATTTTAGAGTATATGGATATCTCATCTTCATCATGGTGTTAAATTTGGGGAAAGGTCAAGCTTTGAAGAAACTGTTTGTCTAGGTGTTTAATTCGAAATCCACTCTTAAAGCCTTTAAGGAATAAATTTTAGGTAAACGCCTCAATTTGCATAGCTCCACGTGCTCTATGTACTTTCCGTGCAGTGGGCAAAATCCGGCAATTGCCGTTATTTTTGCCGCTTTTTCTTGGCAATTGATTGCCGGTTACTTCTCTTGATAACTCCTTTTTGAAGCTTTCTAATCCCCTTGATCTATGAAAAAAACCTTTAAAAACATATATTTAAGCTTGTTGGCACGGTAAGTGCTTTTTCTGGAGTAAGAGCAGATCCAGATTGGTTACTTACTGGAAGCAAAACGAGGATGATCTGCCTTTTAATTTTAGTAGAAGTGGTTATAGCGAAAATAATTAGCTTCTAGGAAGTAACTACTGAATCAGATAACGCAAAACCGCTTAGTTTTTGGTGGTTTGGGGAAAAGGAAATAAGTCATGGCTTTATATGTAAATACCAACGTATCAGCACTAAACGGTCAGCGTAACTTACAAAATGTGACGGCCCGTATGAATAGCTCTTTCGAGAAGTTATCTTCTGGTAGTCGTATTAATAGTGCCAAAGATGATGCAGCTGGCTTACAAATTTCCGATCGACTGACTACCCAGATTATTGGTCTGGAGCAGGGTACTCGAAATGCAAATGATGGCATCTCTATTGCCCAAATTGCAGAGGGTGCAATGTCGGAAGTTACCAATAATCTTCAACGTATGCGTCAGTTGGTCGTGCAAGGTGGTAATCGTACGCTGTCTGATGATGATCGTAATGCTCTCGGTGAAGAATTTAACAAATTATTGAATGTTAATGATGATATTGCCGAACGTACAGCTTTTGGCACGATGAATATTCTGAATTACGATTCTAATGATTCGGGTTTTCAAATTCAGTCTGGTGCGCAGTCAGGTGAACAGGACACGGTTACAACAGGCAATGCTAAGTTGACCGCAATGTTTGGTGATATTCTTACAGCAGAAGGTTCTACAGGTGGTCTGTCAGGCTTCTCTGGTGCTGGTTTCTTTAGTGCTGCAGGGACGTTCGGTAAGTTAGTTGCTGCTAATATGCTTGCGAATAATGAATCTCGAGTTTCTGTGGCTACTGCAGATCTATTTATGAATGTAAGCAGCTTAAGTGCAGCTGCTTTTTCTGGGGCCACCTTAAGCACGTTGGCTGCTAACAGTGCGCTTCAGTTGGATATGGATACATTAACAAATCTCCTAACGTTTAATGCAGATAACGAAGATGTTCACTCTGGTGCTCAGGGGATTAGCGGTAACTTGGACGTTATTATGGGGATGAGTGCTTTCGGACAAGCCTTTGTCGGGATTACATCTGCTCAAGTAAACTCTAATACAGGTTTTTCCGATGCTCAATTGAATAGTGTTAATGGTTTCTTCACGGATACCTTGCTAGACCTTATGACGAATCTGGTAACTGAAGTTGATCGTGGTCGAGCCAAGCTGGGTGCTGAGCAAAATGGTTTAATGTCAACTATCCGTTCTAATACTATCTCGGTGGTTAATGTGTCGGATGCACGTTCACGTATCACAGATACTGACTTTGCTCGTGAAACTGCGGAGTTAACGCGTAATCAAATTATTCAACAGGCGGCAACGTCTATTCTTTCGCAGGCTAACCAGTTGCCTCAGGCTGCACTATCTCTGTTGGGATAAGGCCTTTATAGATAACTGGGCTAAGGCCTTTATAGGTAGTTTGGGAAAAGGAAATAAATCATGGCTTTATATGTAAATACCAACGTAGCAGCACTTGGTGGTCAGCGTAATCTGCAAAATGTAACTGACCGTATGAACAGCTCATTTGAGAAACTGTCTTCCGGTAGTCGTATTAACAGCGCCAAAGATGATGCGGCGGGTTTACAGATTTCCGATCGACTGACTACTCAAATTATAGGCTTGGAACAGGGTACTCGAAATTCAAATGATGGCATTTCTCTTGCGCAGATTGCGGAAGGTGCGTTGTCAGAAGTTACCAACAATATTCAGCGTATGCGTCAGTTGGTTGTCCAGGGTGGTAACCGTACATTATCCGACAATGATAGGGCTGCTCTTGGTGAAGAGTTTAGTAAACTCATGAACGTGAATAATGATATCGCTGATCGTACAGCCTTCGGTACTACAAGTGTTTTGAATTACAGCGCTAACTCAGAAGGATTTCAGATTCAATCCGGTGCTCAGGCAGGCGAGCAGGATGTTGTCACGACGGGTAATGCGATGCTGACATCGCTATTTGGTGACATTCTTACGTCTGAAAATGCGACGGGTAATCTGAGTGCTTTCTCTGCGACCAGTTTGAGTAATGCAGGAACATTCGGCAAGCTTGTAGTTGCTAATATGGTTGCAAATAACGAGTCTCGGATTTCTGTAGCTACGGCTGATCTATTCCAGAATGTAAGTTCTATTAGTGGTGCGGCTTTCTCTGCTGCAACGATAAGTACACTGGCGAATAATAGTAAGCTGCAGCTTGATGTGGATAAGTTGACTGCATTGCTGACATTTAATGCAGATGCGGAAGATGTTATCTCTGGTGGCCCTACTGGTGGTGGTAACAGTGGTAATGCCGATTTAATTATGGCTATCAGTAGCTTTGGACAGGCTGCTCTAGGGATTACATCGGCACAAGTAAACTCAAATACGGGTTTCTCAGATGCGCAGCTAAACTCAATCAATGCCTTCTTGACAGATACTATGATGGATCTTATGTCAGGATTAGTCACCGAAGTGGATCGCCAGCGAGCTAAGCTTGGAGCAGAGCAGAATGGTTTGATGTCTACTATTCGTTCTAATACGACGGCAGTGGTAAATGTGTCGGATGCCCGTTCACGGATTACTGATACAGATTTTGCTCGAGAAACTGCAGAGCTGACACGTAATCAGATTATCCAGCAGGCAGCAACGTCTATTCTTTCACAGGCTAATCAGCTGCCTCAGGCTGCATTATCTCTATTGGGATAAAGCCTTATATAACTCTCAGCTTAGATTTAATGTGGAAAAGTCGTTTCTTTCGGCTTTTTTCCTAAAGCTTTTAGAATTTTGGCCGCTAATTATGATTATGAAATATTAGCAGGATCAGAGTTATAGGCTGAATTGGATTAAGACTCGATGAGTCAACCAATAAAAGTTAGACATTAAATTAAGTTGTAGGTTCTAGTAGTGATGCTATTGGAATTTATACGGGGTATATATCATGGCTATGTTTGTTAATACCAATGTTTCTTCTTTGAGTGGTCAAAGGAACTTACAGAATGTGACGGATCGGATGAACAGCTCTTTTGAAAAGCTGTCTTCAGGTAGTCGAATTAATAGTGCTCGTGATGATTCTGCAG
>JAKZRG010000067.1:0-24783 GCA_047518265.1 Oceanospirillum sp. | reverse complement strand
AGACGACTCAAACCCATGCCACCCGCTTCCTCTGGCACATAAATGCCACAGAAACCCATTTCACCGGCTTTTTTAATCACATCTACAGGAAAAATATGCTCAGAATCCCATTGAGCCGCATGAGGAGCGAGTTCGTTCTCGGCAAAAGCACGGGCCGCATCGCGAAAAGCGACCTGATCTTCAGAAAGGTTAAAATCCATAGTTAATACCGTCTGCTTTCTTTGTTTTTTTAATTAATGCTTGTCTTTCTAAGCGCCAAAGCATCAAAAAGATGTCTTTAGCGTCGTAGCACTTGTTCTTTTATATCTTCTTGATTATCCAATACTTTTTAAAACCCACTCAGAGTCCAAACAACTAAAAGCTAAGCTTTAAAAATAACTGACGTTAACGTTAACTGTATCTTAGAAATTGGAAAAACTCTAATCGAATCAAGGAAGCCTTTAGTCTCACTTCCTGCAAGCGCAATATTTTTGAAGATTGCACCCCAAACAACCACTCCCAGAAGAAGCAACACAGAGCCCCTTAATAACATCGAAAGAAAACAAGCAGGAAAAAGGGCAGCTTTTCCTGCTTGCAATCTTAAACCCCAAACAACAAACCCGGTTTAAAAACCTAGCAGTTGCTCGGATAAGTTTAAATTAGCACAGCTACAAAAGGGCAAGGATTGACTAAGTTGCCCACTTGATGGACTATATTGCTGTCAGCATCAAAGAGATAGACTAATGTCGCAAACCTCGGATTGGCCCTTACCTTCTGGCAGCATTCGCTATCTAGTGCCTCAGTTCCTTTGTGATAAGTTGCGCCAACACCCTCTAACCTGTGGCTTATACCCACTTTCCTTTGGCAATTATAAAGAAGCCAAGGGCCATGAGATGAAGCGCCAGACTCACGATGATTATCTGCTGATATATTGTGTGCATGGAAAAGCGGATTTATGGCTGGAAGATCAGCATATACTGATTCAAAGCGGTGACATGCTATTACTCCCCCCCGGTATAAAGCACCATTATAAAACCCTCGACGATGCCCCCTGGACAATCTACTGGCTTCATATGACAGGCGAGGATTGCCAGCTAGCGTCAGAACACGCTGGTTTTACCGATCAGATATTTATCCACCATTACGGCACCCACCCTAAACTGATCCAAGACTTTGATAGCCTGGTGGACTGCCGCTCCAGTGGCTACAATCTCAATGCTTCAATTTATTCTGCCAGTCTGCTCCGACAGATTTTTTCTTTTATTGCGCTATTAAAACCTGTCAGCAATACCAACCGAAGCTCACAACTCAGCTTGGACACCGTGCATGCCCTGATGCAAGAAAACCTCCATGCACGCTTAGATCTAGACACCCTTGCCAGCAAGGTGAATTTATCGAAGTACCACTTTGTAAATAAATATAAAGAGATGACAGGGTTAACCCCCATACAGCACTTTTTACATATGAAGATCGAACGGGCCTGCTACCTTTTGGATATTACTCAGCAGAGCATCAGTGAAATCAGTTACAGCCTGGGCTATGAAGACAGCTACTATTTCTCCAGACTGTTTAAAAAGGTGATGGGCATAGCCCCCACTCAGTACCGTCGCAACCAGCTAAAATAACCCTACCTATACCCTTCCCGGTAAGTTGTTAGTGAGAACAACCTTCGAATACATATAGATGTGATCTGCTTTTCCTTATTTTTCATCTATAGGGAATTATCGGGATTGGCATTATCAACAGAAAATGAACTCTGCCACTAAAAAACACTCAAAAGCCTCACATCCCCAAAAACTAGAGATAAACCAAAAAGCTCTCTATTTCTGATAAAATCGCCTGCTTTTTACTAAGTTAGCCCTGCAAGAGCCAACTAAAACCCTAATTAGAAAGCATAGAATCGATAGATCAAATGATTTCTGTCAGATTTTCACCTTTACGTAAACGTAAACTTTGGATAGAGTAACTTCTATCCAGACAGGTAGATAAAAATGATTAAAATAAAAACCTACAGCATCAGCGAGCTATCAAAAGAGTTTGCCGTGACCACACGGACAATTCGCTTTTATGAGCAACAAGGTCTTATCAATCCGTCCCGTAACGGACAAACTCGCATTTATAGCGAAAAAGATCGTGTACGCCTAATGCTAACCCTTCGCGGTAAACGGTTAGGTTTTAGCTTGGCTGAGACCAAAGAGTTGTTTGACCTATACGACTCCACCCTAGAAGGCGATGAAAAACAGCTTAACCTCATTCTGGGTATCCTGAACGAAAAACGCGATGAGCTGGAACAACAGCTAAAAGACATTGTAAAAGTTCAGCAAGAATTGAATAGCGTCACCGAACGTTGCGAACGCGCTCTTCGTGATGTGGAAAACAAAAAACAAAAGTCAGCATAAACGCACTAAACCTTGAGATCATTATTGCTGTACTTTGCTATCTACCTATATAGAAAGACGCACACCTTTAAGCATTAGATTTAAATAAATAACAATAAATCAATATACGACACCAGAATCCCAAGAGATCTTTGAAGCGACCAGTGATCTAGCCATTAACGACTTAATCACAAGTTCTTCAGAGATTTCCACAATCCCAAATAAGTACTGGGCAGGACTGCTCAAGTCAAAACAACAACAAGATCAACCTAGAAGGTGGGTTATGACAACAAAAGCATTGAGCTATGTAAGCGGCATCAGCGAAACTCCTCTTATCGGTATGACCATTGGCGACATGTTTGATGAAACAGTGGCTAAGTACCCAGAGAACGACGCCCTGATCTCTCGTCACCAAAACCTGCGTTACACCTATAAAGAACTACAAGCCGAAGTAGAAAAGTGCGCTAAAGCCCTGATGCATATGGGCGTCACCAAAGGTGATCGCGTAGGCATGTGGTCACCTAATAACGCTGAATGGTGTATCACCCAATTTGCGACAGCTAAAATTGGTGCGGTTCTGGTTAACGTTAATCCAAGCTACCGTACCCATGAGCTGGAATACGCTCTAAAACAGTCCGGCACCAGCACCTTGATCTTACAGGGTGAATTTAAAGCCTCTCACTACGTTAATATCATCTGTGAGCTAGCACCTGAACTGCGCGACACTATTCCCGCTGAGTTTAAATCTGATCGCCTACCTGAACTTAAGCGTGTGATTTGTTTGGATGAAGAGCTATCCACGGAAGGTATGTGGACATGGTCAGATCTGATCTCCATGCACGATCAGGTAACAGATGCCGAACTGCGTGATCTGCAGTCAACATTGCAATTTGATGACCCGATCAATATTCAGTACACCTCAGGTACGACCGGTGCTCCTAAAGGCGCAACCCTAAGTCACCACAATATCCTGAACAACGGTTACTTTGTTGCCCGTGGTATGAATTTCACTGACCAAGATCGTCTGGTAATCCCTGTACCGCTTTATCACTGCTTTGGCATGGTAATGGGTAATCTGGGTTGTGTGACTCATGGTGCTACCATGATCTATCCAGCGGACGGTTTTGATCCGGTAACCACCTTACAAGCCGTTGCAGAAGAAAAAGCGACCGCATTGTACGGCGTACCCACCATGTTTATCGCCGAGCTGGAACACCCTACATTTAATGACTATGACCTGAGTACGTTACGCACAGGCATCATGGCCGGTTCTATCTGCCCAATCGAGGTGATGAAAAACGTTATCGCCAAGATGAACATGAAGGATGTGACCATCTGTTACGGCATGACAGAAACCAGCCCGGTAAGCTTCCAAACTAAAATGGACGCGCCTATTGAAAAACGCGTCGCTACCGTGGGCACCATTCACCCACATCTGGAAGTTAAACTGGTTGATCCAGAAACGGGCCGTGTTGTAGAACGTGGCGAAAAAGGTGAACTTTGCACTCGTGGTTATAGCGTAATGCTAGGCTACTGGGCCAACGATGAAGCTACCGAAAAATCCATTAACAACGGCTGGATGCATACCGGTGATATCGCTGAAATGGATGAAGAAGGCTACGTAGCGATCACAGGTCGTATTAAGGATATGATTATCCGCGGTGGTGAAAACATCTACCCGCGTGAAATCGAAGAATTCCTATACACTCACCCTGATGTCAGCGACGTTCAAGTAATCGGCCTACCGGATGAGAAATACGGCGAAGAAGTAATGGCTTGGGTATCTCTGCACGAAGGCAAGGATCTCACCGAAGAAGATCTGCGCGCATTCTGCAAAGGCACCATTGCCCACTTTAAGATCCCACGTTACTTCAAAATTACCCGTGACTTCCCAATGACAGTGACCGGTAAGATTCAGAAGTTCAAAATGCGTGAGATCAGTACAGAAGAGCTTGGTCTAACAGAATAAGATCTTGCACTGCGTATAAAGCAAGCGGTAATGCTCAGCACCTAAACAAACGTTTCTCTGGTTACTGGCCTTAGAATATCGAATGACTTTGTTTAGGTATGTATCAGCATTACCGCTTTTTTTTGGGGACCGCTTTTTTCTGGAAAAAATCATGACTCAAGAATCTCTGACAGCACACTACCAAACCTCAGAAGATGAGAGCCAACTTTGGCAAACCATCTGCCACTCACTGGAACAAGCCGATATAAAATCAGGCGAACTCAATAGCAACTTACTGGCCCCGGTAGATCAGCTACACGTTGGCGGCCGACAAGCCTCTCAAGAACTACTGGCAAAAGCAGGCCTAACACCAGAATGTCATATACTGGAAATTGGCTCAGGCCTTGGCGGTGCCGCCCGTTTACTGGCAGACACACTGGATGCCCATGTCACCGCCGTAGATATCACCCCCGCATTTACATTTGCCTGCGAAAAGATCAACCGTACACTGGGTTATAGCTGCATCAACTCCATCTGCTCAGACGCTTGTAGCCTGGACGACCTACCAGATAATAGCCAAGATGCTATCTGGAGCCAGCACACCATTATGAACATCCCCGATAAAGAGCAACTGTTTAAAACCCTAAACAGAGTACTCAAACCCGGTGGAAAACTACTCCTGCACGAAGTCATCGCAGGCAACAACCCAGGACCACTGCAACTTCCCGTACCCTGGGCCAGTAAAGAAGAACTCAGCCACCTGCCAACGCCAGAGCAACTACAACAGCAACTGGCGGATGCAGGCTTTAAAACCGAACACTGGAATGACATTACCGACAACGCCCTGCAATGGCGTAACAAGCACACCCAACGAGAATCAGGCAAAGAGCAAAAGGGCAAAACCCAACAGCAATCTCCACTAAGCCCGCTTCTTGTGTTTGGACAACAGTTTTTGACCATGGGGAAAAATATTCAGGCCAACCTAGCCGACGGGAAAATAAATATTGTGCAGGCGGTACTGTGTAAGCAATAACCCTCTAGATGAACAATCTTTTTCGACTGGGTAAACAAGCTGGATTGAAGTACCGAGAAGAGCCTTACAGAGTTCTTGAGCACTAGAGCTATATTCTCTACAATCCCCACACTTTTTATTGGTTATAGGTCACGAACATGAACGACACTACATCGCAACCCACTTTACCGGATCGTCTTTCGGGTGATTCCCGCAGCCCTCACCATGTGGCAGAAGTTTTTGAGCACACTATTGGTATCCGTCTAAACGGCAAAGAGCGTTTCGATGTTGAAGAATACTGCATCAGTGAAGGCTGGGTAAAAATCCCTTCACCTAAAGCACTGGATCGTCGTGGAAAGCCGCTGCTTATTAAACTAAAAGGCACGGTTGAAGCCTTTTACAAGTAAGAATTAAGAAAAGATGCCATCTATCCTCAAGCAGAATAGATGGCATCTTTTAAGGTCGTTAACTTAACCTCGAACTTATAAACACAAGAACACAAGTCTTCCTACAGAGTCACCAATCCGCGTAGCGTGGATAAGCCAGAGGCGCATCCGCGAATACTCTGTCACTCCTGAATGAGAATATGAGAAAACTTTTGTTTAACGGCCCATACCTTCAAACAGGATTACCTCGATACCCTCCAGCTTGTAACTAGCGAATAACAGCAATTCTCTGCCGACTATTTATTCTCCCTTACGTATCCTTAGATTTATTCCGTTGAAGTGTATCCATATGAATCTCTTCGATCATATTTTGGAATAGAGAAAGCTCTTCAATTAGATCCCCAACATAAATTGATGCACCTAACGCAGAAGGCTCCCGATTAAGCACCTCATCATTAAAAGCCATCTTCTCCAGCGCCGTTATCACAAAAGTACAGCGATACATAAAGCTATCAAAACGCTGATTTAACTGGTGAAGCGTCGGCTTTGCAGCCCCCTCACGTTGCTCCATGTTATTGCTCATGACTGAACCTCCCTTGTTTCATATCTTCCAGCAACATCATTATCTCGCCTACTAATAAACCGAAATAGAGAACATTTCAGCCATGTATACACCGACAACCATAAGACCGTAGCGTATAGCGACATAAACGGGAGAGGCAAAACAGGGAAAATAAAACAACAAACTGGAATTGAGCTAGAAGCGCTCAAATCTATACCTAAGCTTTGAGCAGGATTAAACGAGGTTCCGTAAATTTGATTACAGACCTTAACTTGATGAAAATAAAGAAAATTTTCTTTAGCCGAATGAAATTCTGGCGTACTATCGACGTTAGCCATAATTGATACCTTTCTTATCAGTTTGGTTAGCTGCCTCTGGGTGTTCCAGCACTCAGGGGTAGCGCATATTTATTGGATTCAGTTAGAAATTTGCAATAAAGACTCTCTTTTTTGAAGTGACCAATAGCCTATAAAACATCAACCACAGGTACAAAACAACCCATATTTGATGTTTTTAATGTTTGGATTTGCAATGATTTTATTCTTGCGACAGTAGATGTGACTTACTAAGTAGTTAGTAGATTTATTTAACCTTTTGACCGACAACGCTTCAAAACCACTGCATTATTATACTGTACAATACCTGAAAACAGCTTATAGATCATCAATACGGTCCCTTACCTCCTCTTGATTGTTACCCTCACCAACGATTTTCGCTAGCTCAATATCTTATAACTTACTCATAAACATCCCGTAAATATCAGTAAAGATGAAATATAAATCAGCTTTTTTAGAATGGCAATATTAAAACTTTTTAAAACAACCACAAAGTTCTTTTTAGTTCAAAAATACCAGTGATATTATCGGATAATATTGAGCAAACAGCCCTTCAATCTACATCAAAATAGTGCATTAATTATTAATGATAGATATTTTATGACAAAGAGATCAGGACATACGCTTTTTCCTCTTATTTTATAACACCCATTTATATGGATTACGAATATACATCATTAACACTCATAGCAATTTTCACTTTATCATTACAATAAAACCCACAATACATCCACCCATAACATTTAGATTACAAATTATTTGACTTAAAAAAACAAACACATCATTTCGCTCTTCAAACAAAAAACCATAAAACTCAGACTCATAGACACATCAACGAATTTGCTTTCCATTTTATTTTTGAAATCATTATAGATAACCAATACAGTTTGAAATTTACAATAAATCTAGGCACCTATGCTTTACAATCCTGCTTATTCCAGTCGATATTTTGTAACAACAACCAGTAATAAATCTAAACTTAGCCATGAAATTGTCAAACTCTACATAGGACACTATATGTCGCACAAAAGCTTTAGGATAGAGAATTTCATGTGCTGAAACCTTGTCAATAAAAATATTGTTGAACAATTAAATTAATAGGGTATCATCCATGTATCTTGGCGAAAGGGCACTTCCTTGTCACTATGTGATCTCGATAGTTGTCTAATTAGTTTCTATTTATGGTTACTATTTGGCTTCTTCAAGTTAATTATAATCACGCGCATGCGCTAGGCTCGCCAAGATATATATGGAGGATTGCCTATGAAGAAAATCCTAACATATGCTAAGGAGTGGCTAACAGTTACTGTGCTGCTTGAACGAGCAATCGTTTGGGCACCAGATGCTATAGAAACCCTTAGCGTGATTATTAATTACATCAAGGATAGAACAGTTGCACAAGCTCACATGGTCATACCGATTCAAGGTAAAGAAAGATTCTTGGGTATATGTCCAAAACAAGGAGAGTCAGAATGCAGGGCGTCAAATTACTACGCAATTGTACCGTAAATGGAAATGCCCAGATTATTTTTTTCACCTTAGAGGTGGCGGTCATGTAATTGCAGCTAAAATACACCTAGAGTCTAAATATTTTTGTAGCATTGACATCACATCTTTTTTTAACTCCATCAGTAGATCTCGTGTAACTCGGTCACTAAAAAAAATTATTCCGTATGAACACTCCCGACGTATAGCCAAAGAATCGACAGTTAAAAATCATATATCAGGAGAACACTCTCACTATATACCTTTTGGATATGTTCAATCACCCCTTCTTGCTTCCATTTGTTTGAATGACAGCTATCTTGGAGCTGAACTTAGACAATGTTATAAAGAACCTAAAGTAATAGTTAGTGTATATATGGATGATATAATTATATCTTCAAAAGAAAAAAACATAGCCAATCACTGGTTTGAAAAAATACTATTTGCAGCAGAAAAATCAAATTTCAAAATCAATAATAGCAAACTTCAACCACCTAAAAATGAAGTTATCATATTTAATTTTCACCTATCTAACATGAGCATTACAGTTACAAAAAAAAGAATTATTGAATTTATGATGCAATATCAAAAAGGTAATAACGCATGCAAAGTATCTATTTTTCAATATATTGAAAAACTAAACACTCAGCAATCAATGATATTTAAACCTATTTAACGCCCCTCAAATAACTCACATTAAAAAACAAAGCATTGCACACTATGATCTCTTCTATCAGGCTATCTATCTTTATTATTTATAGACTCAATCTAAAATATTTCCAATAATCCTAGCCATACTACCTTTAGTACCAAGTAAAAATGTAGAGAAAATATCAGAATATAGAGCACCCAGATATTTTATCCCAACTTGTCAAATCGCTACCTATTCCAGAATGAGAAATACGCGATACACACACATTCCATTTATTAGATAAAAAGAGTGAGCAGACATTAAAAAGAGGTTTTCGTTTCGCTATCCCTCTAAATGTTTTAGTTTTAAAGAATCAGGGCATTGCCATTCTTCTGATGAGCCATTTACTCGATAACGGATTAATCAAACTAGTGGTCAATTTATTACCTGTCAGAAAAACCATTAGTGTTCGACCAATAATTGTTAACCTATGTGCCGACAAAAATGAGCAAGGAGTAGCTTAACGCTACTTATTATCACCCGGAGTGTAGGAACAAGAATAGATCCAAATGTAGGAATATTTTTATTCTAGGCTTAGCATCTATCCCTTCATTAGTGTTTTCAGAAAACAAATGAGCCTGCTTCAGAGTATTAGAAAATCTGACGGCATTTGAACGCCAACAAGATCCTGAGGTGTAAAAGCCGATGTATCCATCAGGACTTTTTTATCGCAGCAAATCAGGACATCCATTATTTTCTCATTAATCTATAAGGATCATTTATGGATGTCCGCATTCTTTTGTACTTTATTAAGAAACAATCAATCGTTATACGTTTCAACCACTTCTTTTGCCACACGCATGGCGGATAGTGCTGCGGGATAACCACAGTACGCTGCGGCGTGCATTACAATCTCGCGGATCTCTTCTGGTGTTACGCCGTTATTAAGCGCTGCGCGAACGTGGCCTTTTAATTCGGCGTGGGCTTGTAGGGCAATCAGCATGGATACGGTGGAGATACTGCGTGTTTTTCTATCGATGCCGTCGCGTGTCCAAACACCGCCCCAAGCATGTTCCATGGCGGCTTCTTGTAGTGGCATATCAAAGTCTGTGGCGTTGCCTAGAGATTTATCGACATGAGCTTCGCCCATAACTTCACGACGAATCTTCTCACCAATTTTTTGATCTTCAATACTCATAAAAACCCCATGTTAGATTAAATAAATCAGAAGCTTAGGAGATTTTATCTCCAGCTAAACAGGCTTTGATCATACCATTCCTTGCATCGACTACAATGCTACATTGTACTTGGTGGCACTGACCCATTGGTCATTAATATTTCTCACTATTTTTGATTGATTAGCCAGACCCAATGGATGAGATTATATGCGTCCAAAATACAAAAAGAGTAAAGAAGGGTGAGTAAGCACTTATTGAAAATATTTAATATTCAGAAAGCTCTTAAATCTTCACTTAGCCTGCCTTTACCTATATTCAGTTACGACGAGATAGCGAGAATGACTGGCCTAGAGAGATTTCAATAGATGTGAGTGAGTACTTCTTTCCAGCCCGACAGAAAAACTGAAAGACCAACCGGTATCTTAATTCTAAGGCTACCAACACTATGAAACCTAGAGCTTAGAAGCCGGTTCCTATGGGCCATAGAACCCCGTATTTTGAGCCCAGCACCTCACATTAGATACTCTCGAAGTATGGGAATTACACTTTCAAAGTGGCACAATGGCGACAATATACGAGATTGCTTATCTTTAAATATTTGATCGTCGGTTAAGGACATACAGTAATAACAAAAATAACCGGCATCTAAATACCCAAACAATACTCTGCCAATATTCTCTAAGCGCTAGCCAGAAAATAGGGTGAATATTAATAGAGAAACGTTGTTTGGGTGATTAACCCGCGCTTAATAAAAGATCATGGAGAATCTACATGAGCACGCCTGCCCCCCCCGTTAAGATCAAAGGCACTCCCTTAGTTCGACAAATGTTATTATCAGTTTTATTACCGATATTAATTTTGATGATAGGTCTTACCGCTTGGATCTATCTGGAAATTAAACAAGAAACCTCTGCCCTAATGCTCAACTCTGGGCAAAAGGTGAATCAGGCACAAGCCGCTGAAGTATCTGCCGTGCTGAATGGGCTGCAAGAGGATATTGCTCTGTTGTCTACCACAGAAATGTTAAGCACAGCTAGTCGTGATATGGCACTTGTACCTTGGATGCGCAGTAATTTAAAAGCCCTTAAACGGGCAGAGATGATGTTTTTTGTTGAACCGGACGGCACTGCTATCTATTTAAGTGCGGGTGGTAAAAAGGGTGTTGCGGATGTAAGCCAACGTCCTTATGTGCAAACACTTTTATCGGGCAAGGCAGATCGAGTACTTACTAACCCCATCATATCTAAGGCCACTCAGCGCCCTATTTCTGTTATCGGTCATGTGGTGAAAAACAGCCAAGGTGAAATTCAAGGTATTCTGGCTATTACCATGACGCTGGATGTGCTCAGTGAAATTACCGCTTCATCGAATCTAACCGAGGGCAGTTATGGCTGGATTGCAGACGGTACAGGACTGATTATCGCCCACCCTTCCGAAAAAGCCCGTATGACCATCAACGTTACAGACGGTGATAAACACGGTTTTAATGGATTAGATGCCTACGGTAAAAAAATGGTACAAGGTGAATCAGGTGTTGGTGAGATTACTAATATCAAAAAACAACCTGTGACGATTATGTATAGCCAAATCCCCAATACCCCAGGCTGGACATTTGGTATATCCGTACCTTCCGAACAACTGTATGCCTCTGCTAATAGCCTCTCTTTTTTATTGGTTAGCATTATGCTGACCTGTCTTGTGGTTATTGCAGGACTGATTCTGCTAGCCAGCTTAAAATTGGCCAAGCCTATAGCCGTACTTGCCGACGCCATGGATGTACTGACCAGTGACGATAGCGGCGTAAGCGCTCGCTTAACGGCTAGCGGCCCTCGCGAAATCCAAGCGGTGACCGTGAGTTTTAATCAGTTTATGGAAAAACTGGAGCAATCCATTAACTCCATTATTGATGTAGCGAATAACCTGAATCAGCAATCCGGAAAACTGGAAAATACCGGCGGCGTTCTGGCGAGACAGGTAGAGAGCCAGTCTTCCGAAATGGAACATATCGCCACATCAACCCTGCAACTTAGAGATACCTTTGATGAAGTTGCTCTAAGCGCTCAACAAGCCTCCGATGAAAGCATTAAAGTGAAAGAACAAGCCGATCTTGGCTATCAAGCGGTTAGGGATAACCAACAGCAAGTGAATGCACTCTCTAATAGGATTGATAGCGCGGCAGAAGAACTGAAACGTCTGCATCAATCCAGCGAACAGATCGGTGGTGTATTAGCCAGTATTACCAGTATCGCGGAACAAACAAACCTACTGGCTCTTAATGCCGCTATTGAAGCCGCTCGTGCTGGCGAACATGGCCGTGGTTTTGCCGTGGTAGCCGATGAAGTCCGTACCCTATCCCAGCAAACGCGACAATCCACTGAAAAAACTCAGGAAGTGATTCAAGAGCTACAACAACTGATTGATAGCGCCATCAGTACGATGAATAAGGGTGCAGAAGAAGCCCTACAAACGGTTGTTCGCTCTCAAGAAGCTGAACAAGCTCTGGGTGATATCCAAAGTGCCATTATTCATCTGGAACAAAAGAACCTGCAAATTGCCAGCGCAACAGAAGAACAGCAGGCCACTGTCGATGAGGTCAACAAAAACATGGCTCAGGTGGCACACGCTGTCAGCATTCTTGGAGAAGAGACCTCGGATATTCAAAACCAAAGCGCGGTAATCGCTCAAGCTGGCGATAAAATGGAGCGTATAGCTCGTTCTATTTAGAGTATTTTTGTCGATAAGAGTAAGGGCTTATTCTAAAAACTGACCAAGCCAATAATCGATCTTTCCTCTTTTATCTCTGATCAAACCTCCCTTAGCCCTGCTTTTGCAGGGCTTTTTATTTATTTGCCGATAATTTTAGAAAATTTCCCTTTACGTTAACGTCAACTTCCATTAAATTTACTTCATCTTAATCAAACTGCCAATTCGTTAGGCAGGCATACAGATAGACAATTAAAAAAAGCAGAATAGAGGCCCAACCATGAAGTCCATCTATAAAGAATTCAATTTTGACCTCGGCGAAACTTATGACATGTTGCGCGAGCAGGTTAACCGCTTTGCAACTGACGAGATTGCACCACGCGCTGAACAGATAGACCATGACAATGAGTTCCCAAATGAGCTATGGCGCAAGTTTGGTGACATGGGCCTGCTAGGTATCACCGTACCGGAAGAGTTTGGTGGTTCTGACATGGGCTACCTCGCTCACGTTATCGCTATGGAAGAGATCTCTCGCGCTTCTGCTTCTGTTGGTCTGTCTTATGGTGCTCATTCAAATCTGTGTGTTAACCAGATTAAACTGAATGGTAACCAAGCTCAGAAAGAAAAATACCTACCTAAACTGGTTTCCGGTGAGCACATTGGCGCACTGGCTATGTCCGAGCCAGGTGCTGGTTCTGACGTAGTAAGCATGAAACTGCGTGCAGAGAAAAAAGGTGACCGTTATATCCTGAACGGTAACAAAATGTGGATCACCAATGGCCCGGATGCACACACTTATGTGATCTATGCTAAAACTGATATCGCAGCGGGTTCTAAAGGTATTACTGCCTTTATCGTTGAGCGTGACTTCCCGGGTTTCAGCCGTCACCAGAAGCTAGACAAACTGGGTATGCGCGGTTCTAACACCTGTGAGCTGGTATTTGAAGATTGTGAAGTACCAGAAGAAAACGTACTGGGTGAAATCGGTAAAGGCGTTCGTGTACTGATGAGCGGCCTGGACTATGAGCGTACCGTTCTGACTGGTGGCCCAACGGGTATTATGCAAGCCGCTATGGATATCGTTGTCCCTTACCTGCATGACCGTCAGCAATTTGGTCAGTCTATCGGTGAATTCCAGCTGGTACAGGGTAAAGTGGCGGATATGTACACCACTATGAACGCTTGTAAATCTTACCTGTACGCTGTCGCTAAAGCTTGTGACCGTGGTGAAACCAGCCGTAAAGATGCTGCTGGTGTGATTCTATACTGTGCAGAAAAAGCTACTCAGGTTGCTCTGGATTCTATTCAGCTGCTGGGCGGTAACGGTTATATCAACGAGTTCCCTACAGGTCGTCTGCTACGTGACGCGAAACTGTATGAAATCGGTGCGGGTACCTCTGAAGTACGTCGTATGCTGATCGGTCGTGAAATTTTCGCTGAATCTAAATAATTCATAGAAATTCCCGGGAAGCCTGCAATCAGGCTTCCTACCGGATGAGTAATATCATCCTACTCACTTTCCAGCCCATACCTAATTATGCATTAGGTATGAACTGGCATCAGGTCTGACGAGACAGACTAAGCACCCCCCTGCAATTTTTTTTGGTCTGTCTCGTCAACTTATTAAAAACGCTAGTGCCTAGGCATTATCGTTTGTGACCCCAAGGAGCAGCACATGGCGGTTATCAAAAGTAAGATCAATACCCGCTCCGATGAGTTTCAGACCAACTGTTCAAATATGAAGCTGTTGGTTCAGGATCTGCGCGAAAAACTGGCAGAAATCAAACAAGGTGGCGGCGAAGCCTCTCAGAAAAGACACCTTGACCGTGGCAAACTCCTCCCTCGCGAACGTATCAATACCCTGTTAGACGAAGGCGCACCTTTCATGGAGCTGTCTCAGTTAGCAGCCATGAATGTCTATAAAGACAATGTCCCTTCTGCCGGTATTATCACAGGCATTGGTCGCGTCAGTGGTCAGGAATGCATGATCATTGCTAACGATGCTACGACAAAAGGCGGCACCTACTTCCCGCTAACGGTTAAGAAGCATCTACGGGCACAAGAAGTGGCAGAGAAAAATCATCTGCCTTGTGTTTATTTGGTTGATTCTGGCGGTGCTAACCTGCCAAACCAAGATGAAGTATTCCCAGATCGTGATCACTTTGGTCGTATCTTCTACAACCAAGCCAATATGTCTGCTAAAGGCATTCCACAGATCGCTGTGGTAATGGGGTCTTGTACAGCCGGTGGTGCTTATGTACCCGCTATGGCTGATGAGTCCATTATTGTCCGTGAGCAAGGCACCATCTTCCTAGCAGGCCCACCTCTAGTGAAAGCTGCTACCGGTGAAGTGATCTCTGCTGAAGATCTAGGCGGTGCAGACGTACACTGTAAGACGTCTGGTGTTGCCGATCACTACGCGATGAACGATCAACATGCACTGCAGATCGCTCGTCAGTGTGTGTCTCGTCTGAATCCAAACAAGAAAGTGGAACTTGACGTTAAAGAAAGCCGTCCACCACTTTACGATCCGGAAGAGATCTACGGTATTGTTTCCGAGGATCTGCGTAAGCCTTACGACGTACGCGAAGTGATTGCTCGTGTGGTTGACGGTTCTGAATTCGACGAATTCAAACAGCTTTACGGTACCACTCTGGTAACCGGTTTTGCCCGTATTCACGGCTACCCTGTAGGCATTATTGCTAACAACGGCGTATTGTTCTCTGAATCTGCCCTGAAAGGTGCTCACTTTATCGAGCTGTGTTCTCAGCGCGGTATTCCTCTGGTATTCCTGCAAAACATCACCGGCTTTATGGTGGGCGGTCAGTATGAATCCGAAGGTATCGCGAAAAACGGTGCCAAAATGGTAACCGCAGTCGCCTGTGCCAAAGTGCCTAAATTCACCATGTTGATCGGCGGTAGTTTTGGTGCCGGTAACTACGGTATGTGTGGTCGTGCTTATGATCCAAACCTAATGTGGATGTGGCCAAATTCCCGTATCTCCGTAATGGGTGGCGAACAAGCCGCTGGAGTACTGGCCCAGGTCACGCGCGATAATAAAGAGCGTAAAGGTCAGGAATGGTCACAAGACGAAGAAGCGACGTTTAAGAAGCCTATCGTTGAACAGTATGAACATCAGGGTCACCCTTATTACGCCAGTGCCCGCTTATGGGATGACGGTGTGATTGATCCGGCACAAACCCGTGATGTTTTAGGTCTAGCCATCTCTGCGGCTTTGAATGCACCGACACAAGAAACGCGCTTTGGCGTGTTCCGCATGTAATCGGGAGCTTTCATAATGACGACTGAAACAGTAAAGACCAGTGAACAAGTGCTATGCCAGATCTCAGATCAAGGTGTCGCCAGCATTATTCTGAACCGCCCAGAAGTTCATAACGCCTTTGATGACAAATTGATCGGCGAAATTCTAGCGGTATTAGATGATGTTAATGCCAATGAGCAGGTACGTGTTGTCGTGCTACGTTCAAACGGTAAACACTTCTCCGCCGGAGCTGATCTGGGTTGGATGAAGCGTATGGCTGAGTATAGCCTTGAAGATAACTTCAACGATGCCGGTGAACTGGCTCGCCTGATGCACACGCTAAACAACCTAAGCAAGCCAACCATTGCTCTGGTACAGGGCGCGGCTTACGGCGGTGCAGTGGGTCTAGCCGCTTGTTGTGATATCTGTATCGCCTCTGAACGGGCACGCTTCTGCTTAAGTGAAGTTAAAATCGGCCTATCCCCTGCCGTTATCAGCCCCTTTGTGGTGGCTGCTATGGGTGAACGTGCCGCACGCCGTTACTTCCTCACAGCAGAGGTATTTGATGGTGACGAAGCCGTACGCTTAGGTCTGGCTCATATGGTTGTTGGTCAAGATGATCTGGAAACAACGACAGAGTCTATGGTGCAGAAGCTGTTGGCTAATAGCCCACAGAGTGTTCGCCGTACTAAAGAGCTGATTGCTCGGGTGGCTAAAAGCCCGATTGATCAGGACGTGATTGAGTATACCCAGCGCCTAATTGCTGAAATCCGTGTATCGGATGAAGGTCAAGAAGGACTGGGCGCATTTTTCGACAAACGTGCGCCAAGCTGGCAGCAGTAACCTGGAGGAATAGCATGTTTAATAAGATTCTGATCGCCAACCGTGGTGAAATCGCTTGCCGGGTTATCCGCACTGCACACAAGATGGGCATACGTTGTGTGGCTATTTATTCTGAAGCCGATGCCAATGCGATGCACGTGGCCATGGCTGATGAAGCAGTATGTGTCGGCCCAGCAGCCAGTAAAGACAGCTACCTGAAGATGGATACCATCCTTGATGTAGCTAAACAAACCGGTGCCCAAGCAATCCATCCGGGTTACGGTTTTCTGTCTGAAAACGCACCTTTTGTAGAAAAGTGTCAGGAAGCGGGCATCGTTTTTATTGGCCCTCCTGTTGATGCCATTAAATCCATGGGTTCCAAAAGTGCGGCTAAACGCATTATGGCCGATGCCAATGTACCTCTGGTACCTGGCTATCATGGTGAAGATCAAGATCCTGCTCTGATCAAACGCCATTCGGATGAGATGGGTTACCCGGTATTGCTAAAAGCAACCGCCGGTGGTGGCGGTAAGGGTATGCGCGTTGTTTGGAGCCCAGATGAATTTACTGAAGCTCTGGATGCTGCAAAACGTGAAGCCATGAACGGCTTTGCTGACGATACTATGCTGGTTGAGAAATACCTGACCAAGCCGCGTCACGTTGAGATTCAAGTTTTCTGTGACAAACACGGTAACAGTGTTTATCTAGCTGAGCGTGATTGTTCTGTTCAACGTCGTCACCAGAAGGTTGTAGAAGAAGCTCCAGCTCCAGGTATGAGCGATGAACTGCGCAAAGCCATGGGCGAAGCCGCGGTACGTGCTGCTGAAGCCATCGGCTATGAAGGTGCAGGTACGGTTGAATTCCTACTGGACGAAGACGGTTCTTTCTACTTTATGGAGATGAATACTCGTCTGCAGGTAGAACACCCGGTAACAGAACTGATCACAGGTCAGGATTTGGTTGAGTGGCAGTTAAAAGCAGCGGCCGGTCAAACTCTGCCATTAAGCCAAGATGACGTTCAGATCAATGGTCATGCAGTAGAAGTACGCATCTACGCAGAAGATCCTGATAACGACTTCCTACCGGCAACAGGTAAACTGGAATATCTGCGCACTCCAGAAGAAAACCGTTATGTACGGGTTGATACCGGTGTCCGTGAAGGCGATGAGGTTAGTATCTACTACGATCCGATGATCGCCAAGCTGATCGTTTGGGATGAAAATCGTGATCGTGCCATGCAGCGTATGAGTCAGGCGCTGACGGAATACCGTATTGCAGGTATGAAGACCAATACGCACTTCCTAAAACGTCTGATTGATCACTCTGCTTTCCGTGCCGCTGAGCTAGACACTGGCTTTATTGAGAAGCACGAAGAAGATCTATTCTCAGATGCTCTTGGAAACAATAGGGGTGGTAGTCATACAGCAAATCCTCTTGCACTAGCCGCTTTGTATACCCTGCTAAAGCAGGATCAAGAGCGTCAAGCCAGTGCAGTACATAGTCATGATACGACCTCTCCTTGGCACCAATTTAATGGTTGGCGTCTCAATGAGGAACCTTCTCTAGCCGTGCGCTTTAGAGTGGGTGAAGAGGAAAAATCTGTTCAGGTGAACTGGCTGAATCAAGGCTTCCGTTTATCCGTTGACGGCCATATCGTGATTGCTGATGGCAAGCTGGATGATGATCTGCTGAAGGCGAGCTTTAACGGCCATAACCGCAATGCTTTTGTGGCAGAGCTGGAAGGTCACATCACGGTATTCACCGAACAAGGTGCCTTTGAGTGCCAATGGTTACACCCTGATCTTGATAACCATGAGTTTGAAGAAGAAGGTGGCAGCTTGACTGCGCCAATGAACGGCAGCATCGTTGCGGTTCTGGTTGAGCCGGGTCAAAAAGTCGAGAAAGGCACCAGCATGGTCATTATGGAAGCCATGAAGATGGAGCACACCATCACTGCCGCTGCAGACGGTACCGTAACCGAGATCTACTACCAAGCCGGTGATCTGGTTGAAGGTGGTTCTGATCTTCTGGCCTTTGAAGCTGAGGAGGCGTGATATGACTTTGCCAGCAAGCGTTCGCTTAGTTGAGGTAGGCCCTCGTGATGGCCTACAAAACGAAGCTGGTGTTATCAGCACCGAGGTAAAACTGGAGTTGATTCAACGTCTAGCAGATGCTGGCGTCAGTTATATCGAATCAGCCAGCTTTGTATCCCCTAAGTGGGTGCCTCAGATGGGTGATGCCAAAGAAGTGATGCAGGCTATTCAAGCGAAACAGTCTGATGATTCAACGGACAAGAGCGGCATTACTTATGCCGCCCTTACGCCGAATCTAAGAGGCCTGGAGAGTGCGATTGCTTGTGGCGTAAAAGAAGTGGCGGTATTTGGCGCCGCTTCTGAAGCCTTCTCACAAAAGAATATCAACTGCTCTATCGCAGAAAGCCTAGAACGCTTTAAGCCTGTTATGGACTTGGCGAAAGAAAATGGCGTCCGTGTCCGGGGCTATGTATCTTGCGTACTAGGCTGTCCTTATGACGGTGAGATTGCGCCTGAAAAGGTAGCAGAAGTCGCTAAGGCCCTTTACGACATGGGTTGCTATGAGATCTCTCTAGGTGACACTGTGGGTGTTGGCACACCGCAAAAAGCAAAAGAGATGGTACGTGCAGTCAGCGAGTTTGTTCCCGTTGAGAAACTGGCAGCTCACTTTCACGATACCTATGGTCAGGCATTAGCCAATATCTATGCTGTGCTGGAAGAAGGTATCAGCGTTGTCGATAGCTCTGTGGGTGGTTTGGGCGGTTGCCCATACGCCAAAGGAGCAGCCGGTAACGTTGCCAGTGAAGATGTCGTTTATATGCTACAAGGTTTAGGCATAGAAACCGGCATTGATCTGCAAAAACTAGTGGAAACAGGGCAGTTTATTACGTCCTCTATTGAGCGACCTAATCGCTCAAAGGTAGGTCTAGCCCTTTCGGCTTGATTCTAATGAGGATAGGAAGAGGCTCAGCCTAATTCTATCCTCGCTTTTTAAGTTTAATTTTTCATTTCATGGATATTACCCACAAGGTTTGGCCTTGATTCAGGAGACTTCGGTCTCCTTTTTTTATTAGTTAACATAGAGTTACATTTCATTACTTTTACAAACTATTTCACTGAAAAGTATTGTTTTTTCTGCAATAAATCCATAGTCTAGGATAGTAGAGAGTACATTAAGGACATTACCTGAATTCATGAGCAGTTCATCTTTAGCACAACAGGATCTTACGGAACTACCTATTCCTGCAGTGCTTTTAACATCTGAAGGCCATTGCCTAGACAGTAACATCCCTGCTAAACAGCTGGCCGAAGCGCAACAGCTGGATGACTGCGCTCTATTGATACCTACTGAATTTCAACATCAAATACTTTCTTCAGCTTTCAACGAATTAAAAGTAGGTACAATCCACGATACTCTTTATCTCGGATTGTCCGCTTATCGTTGGCAAGTTATTTCGGTTACAGAATCTACCGCTCTGTTTTTTGCCTACAATCTGACGGATAGAGAAAACTATAGAGCGATTCTAGAAAATTCTGTCGATGGCGTTTATCAGACAAACTCCATCGGTAAGCTTGTGTACGGCAATCAATCTCTTGCCGATACTTTTGGTTATTCAGATGCTCAAATCATGTGTGAGCAGATTCAGAACCTAGCTCAAGACTTGTATGCCGACAACGAAGATCGTACGCATTTTCTGCAGCAGCTGGAGATGTTTGGCCAAGTAAAAAACATGGAACTGCGTATGGTTCGCCGAGACGGGGAACCTATCTGGATACGCCTTAATGGTAAGGCTATTAAGAACACAGATAATACGATTGAATCCATTGTTGGCACTGTGCACGATATTACTGCGCAAAAAAATGCAGAAAGCGCCCTGTCTCTAGCTGAAGAGAAGTTCCGTAGTATTTTTGAAAACTCTTTAGCTGGCCTACACCAAAGTACCATGGATGGCCGTTATCTGAATGTGAACCCAGCTCTAGCTCGTATTCTTGGCTACGATTCTGCAGAAGAATGCATCGAAAACATTAGTCACATCGGAAAAAATGTTTATGTTCGCCCTCATGAATGGCTAAAGGCCATGAAACGCTTACGTAGGGAAGGTTTTTTCACACTGAATGAAGTGGAAATCTATACCCGTGACGGTCAAAAGCGTTGGGTATCGGTCAGTAATCGTTTGATCCCAGCTACCAAGGATCAGCCAGAACATATTGAGGGCTCTCTTGTTGATGTTACTGACAGCAAGCAAGCCCTAGAGCGTATCCAATATTTAGCTCATTACGATAGTTTAACAACTCTCCCTAACCGGGTTTGTTTTCACAATGAGTTGAGTCGACAGACCGATGAAGTAGATGAAGGTATTTTAAATACCCTGACCTTGATTCTTATTGATCTGGATAATTTCAAAGATATTAATGATACTCAGGGCCATGTTACAGGCGACATGCTGCTGATAAAAACAGCCCATAGACTCCAAGAGTTTTTTGGTAATAATGTTCAGGTCTTCCGCTTGGGAGGAGATGAATTTGCCATTACTTTGCCTAATGTCAGTGATCGAGAGGTTATTGCACAACGGCTTAAGGGTTTAATGGATCTTTTACGGCAACCTGTTGAATTAAATGATAATGATATTTCTTGCTCTGTGAGTGTCGGTATTGCCACATATCCTGAAGCCAAGGAAGTCATTCATGATGGGGATACTCATCAGCAACTGTTTCGTTATGCTGACCTGGCTTTATATCGATCCAAATCTCTAGGCCGTAATCGCCATACTTTCTTTGCTTTGGAAATGCAGCATGAAGCATTAAAAGAGCAGCAGATCGAACAAGAATTAAAACTGGCTATTGAGAAGAGTGAACTCTGCCTACACTTCCAACCACTCTTAAATGCACAAGAAGAATTCCTTATCGGTGCAGAAGTGTTAGTACGCTGGCCTCACCCTGAGCGCGGACTAATTCCACCTTTTGATTTTATTCCAATTGCAGAAAAAACGGGCTTGATCTCCCGACTGGATGACTGGGTACTGGAAACCTCAATCAAGCAAATTGCGGACTGGCTAACACAAGATGTAAAAGCAGTTCCTCTTTCTGTCAATATATCGGCCAACAGACTAAATCAAAAAGATTTTGCACAATTTGTACAAAAGATTGTCAATAAATACTCGATACCGCCGGAGCTGCTTTGCATCGAAATTACTGAGCAGAACATGATTGCCAATCTCGATAATGTTTGCAGCACTCTAAGCGTCTTGCAACAATCCGGTATTAAAATCGCATTGGATGACTTTGGTACCGGCTATTCCTCTCTAAGTTATCTAAAACGTTTGCCCGTTGATAAATTAAAAATTGATCGCAGCTTTGTGATCGATATGCACGAAGACCCTCAAGATAGAGCAATCATCAAAACCGTATTGGAACTAGGTCACGGCTTGGGAATTTGGGTGAATGCTGAAGGCGTCGAAAATGAAGTGCAAATCAATATGTTAAGAGAATTGGGTGTTGATGAGTTTCAGGGCTTTTTCTTCAGTCGTCCCCTACCACTGGATGACTTCGAACAAGAATATCTATTCCAGACCGTTCAGCTTAGCGAATAACCTCTCCTCCTTGCTCTCTAAAAACTCTTTGACTTAATCAAAAGCCAAAGAGTTATACCAATCCCGATAATTCCTTATAGATGAAAAACCTGATCACTCTAAGTGTGCTCAGATATCGTTATCGCTGACCACTTATCGGGAATGGTATCATTAATTTATGCTATTCGTGACGAAGTCTTTCTCTGCTGCCATAAGCGAGCAAAGTGATCACTCATAAAAAACAGCAAGCTTGATAAGATAATACCAGCACCTATCAGCATCTCTTGTGTTACAGGCTCACCGTATAACTGACTACCTAAAAACAGAGCAATAACAGGTGTTACCAAGGTAATCAAAGCAACATAAGCCGGTGCCAGCTTCGATATCAGATGAAAATAAGCTACAAAGCCCACCAAAGAGCCTAATATAGCTAGGTATAACACCGCTAAAAAGCTATTGATACTGACATCTGCCCATACCACATTATAACCTGCCATAGCCCAGCTCAAGCCATAAAAAGGCAGAGAACACCACAGAGCACCAACTGTTTGCTGTACAGGGTGTAGCTTTCCACCGTAGTGCTTCATCAAAATGTTACTGGTACTAAACAGCATCACAGCGCCTAGGGCAAGCAAAACACCATAAACTCCTTGCCCACTGATAACTAACTGATCAGTAAAAACCACCCCTAAACCAAACAAACCTACTAATACAGATAGCCATTGCTTGATTGATAAATGCCCCTCCGATAGAAAGAAATGCCCTAAAGCACCTGTCGCTATCGTTGTTAAACCAAACAACACGGAGATAAGACCTGAAGGTATCCATTGTGCGGCCAGATAGGTTGCACCCATGGCCCCATACACACCAACTACAGAGGCTAGATACGCACGTAACGCTTGCCAATGCCACTCAAGCTTTAGCTTAAACACCTTCAGTAACAGTAGACCTACAACCGCAGCTACCGCCATACGCAGCGTTGCAGCAACCATTGGAGGTAAAGTTTCATTACTGATTACAATCGATAAAGGTGTTGTGGACCAGATAATTACAGCTAATCCGTAAGCAATTGGCACTGACATTGTTTTTTCCTGCCTTTTAAAATAAAAATTTACAGCGCCCTAAAATAAAAAAGGCCGCTGCTTGAGCGACCTTTTAAAAACCTAAAACAGTTTAGGATCGTCGCCTAGCTTGCTCCCACGCCATAGCATGACGTGCCGGGGCACACCATACAGATAGTCGTTTCGCAAGATAGACAAATAACATTAGACTAAGATCCTAAACAAAAAATATAACTGGAGTATTAACTCAAGACACTTACTATGTCCTAAAACAAAAGCTGGAAGCAAGCTTTTTTCTATATTTAACGAAAATAGGCAAACGATATACCATTCATACCTACTACTGCATTCGCCCTTCATAAGCCTGCCAAAGGGCTGAGAAATCGGTAAAAACACCATTGATGCCCATTAGCTGCAAGCGATCAAGCAACGCAAGTCTATTAACAGTAAAGACATAAACTGCCATACCTAATTCATGAATTTCACTAACAAACCGAGGATCAATAAAAGAATCTGACAAGTGTATGGAGGAGATTTTTAGCGGACCGATTAACGCCTTAAGATCCAGCGGCGTACCGTAAAGCAACAAGCCCAAATCCACATCAGGACAGCTCTGCTGAAAGCGTAATAATTCTCTATGATCAAAAGAAGAAACTAAAAGATCCGGTTTTAATAGCCCATAGTTTGTAGACTGTAGAAGGATCGCTAATAGCCCGGCACTACCCTGACTTTTCAGTTCAATGTTCAGTTTCGCTCTACCTGCTGTTAGCGTTAGTACTTCTTCAATATAAGGGATCTTTTCTCCCTGACCGGCATCCAACATTCTAAGCTCGTTCAGAGAATAATCATCCACAGTTCCAATCGTAGAAGTTGTGCGCTCCAAAGAAACTTCATGAATCACTAACAAGCGCCCCTGATGAGCCACTATATCAACCTCAATCCACTGAGCTCCGGCCTGAATCGCCCGCTCTATGGCTAATAGAGTGTTTTCAGGCCCATCACCCAATGCACCTCTATGAGCAAAAAAGCGCATAATAGCCTCCAGCAGCATTAGCTTAATGTGAATTATTGAGGGTATTTTTATAAGATGAGATATTCTATATTTTCATTATGGTCTAACACATCGAGTAGGGTGAGGCGTTACCGCCTCAGCCCTCTCACAGAACCGTACGTACGGACCTCGTATACGGCTCCTGTACCCTTCACTTCCCTCGTTTTCTATATTGATTCACCGAGGGAGCAAGCCATCCCGTTCGTACTTCATCCATTGCGTATAAACCTTGCTCCTCGAACCAACGGTTTGGCATCGCAAAGCTTGCTAATGGACTCGCTGCATTTCGCCAAGAGTTCATCTTGATGTATCGGAACGGCGGCTTATAACCATGCTGTTTCAGCCATCGATGCAATCGCATCGGTTTCTTCCATAGCCTCAACTGCAC
>JAKZRG010000066.1:0-77820 GCA_047518265.1 Oceanospirillum sp. | reverse complement strand
GGGCAGACTCTCTTACGATCCGCGCACCAAAAACAATCTTATGATCCGTGCACCAAAAACAGTCTTACGGTCAAACACCGCACCAAAACAGTACAGATCTTTTAAATATCATTGAAAAATAGGGCCCAAAATCGCGCTCTTCCTCTATAAAGATCGATGGCATAGCTTTTGCCCTATATGAAAGCAAATCCCTAAACACTCAGACCCTTCTTATGAAAAAAGAGCCCAAACTCAACCTATCGGTCATGTTAGTGGATAACGAGCCAGCCCGTGCCGCCATTTTGGAGCAGGCCCTACTAGATGCCGGCTACCGTATTTCAGCTCGACTTGAAGATACCTCTGCACTGACTGAAGAAGTTCGTTTACTGCAACCGGATATTGTCATCATTGATATCGAATCTCCTGACCGAGATACCATGGAAGATATGTCTCGCATGCATAAAGACAACCCGAGACCCGTGGTGATGTTTTCTGAGCAAGATGATGAGCAAACCATTGCCAGTGCGATCCGAGCCGGTGTCAGTGCTTATATTGCCGATGATATTCAAGCCACTCGCGTAAAACCCATCCTAGATGTCGCCATTGCACGATTTCGAGAGTTTCACGCATTAAGGGATGAATTGGATAAGGTGCGTAATCAATTAGCAGACCGCAAACTGATAGAAAAAGCCAAAGGCCTACTGATGCAACATCAGCAGTGTAACGAAGACGAAGCCTATAAAGCGTTACGAAAAATGGCCATGGATCAAAGCAAGCGGCTCACGGATGTGGCAAAAAATGTTATCTCCGTTTTGGAGTTGGTGCTCAATACTCCTAGCAGTAAAAAATAGCCGCAAACCGCAGTCCAATACAGTATCAGAAAGCGACTAAAAGAAATAAAGTAACGTGGTGGAAACGACGATGAATATATTGGAAAAGACCGAGTTAAATTTAGGCTTTATACCTCTACTGGACAGCGCCCCATTAATTATCGCTCTCGAACGAGGCTATTTTGCTGAACAGGGCTTAAAGGTCACGTTGAGGGGAGAGTTTTCTTGGGCAACCATCAGGGATAAGGTCAGCTTTGGCCTTTTAGACGGTGCACAAATGTTGGCCCCCATGCCGCTAGCCGCATCTTTAGGCCTAGGCTCTATCCCAACCCCTATGGTAACGGCTTTTAGCTTAGGCCTTAACGGTAATGCGATTACTCTATCCAATCAGCTATGGCAGGCATTAGATACTTATACTCAGACAGATTTGACCGTTCTTGAACGTTTAAAAACCTATATAGAAGTCCGCAGACA
Source organism: Oceanospirillum sp. (assembly GCA_047518265.1). Classification (GTDB taxonomy): domain Bacteria; phylum Pseudomonadota; class Gammaproteobacteria; order Pseudomonadales; family Halomonadaceae; genus Oceanospirillum. The sequence goes on along the minus strand of JAKZRG010000066.1, from coordinate 76,537 downwards.
ACAGGGCAAGCAGCCGCTTAAATTGGGTATTGTGTATCCCTACTCTCAACATAATTATTTACTGCGTTATTGGCTCGCCTCAGGTGATATTCTCCCAGATCGTGATGTGGATCTTCCTGTTATCTCCCCCACCCGCATGATCAAAAGTATTCAAGAAGGTTTAATTGATGGCTTCTGCGTTGGAGAACCTTGGAATACCGTAGCAGAACAGCAGCAAGTTGGCCGTACGGCAATAACCGGTTATCAGATCTGGAACAATGCTCCTGAGAAAGTATTTGGTGTGACCCAACGCTGGGCTGATGAAAACCCCAATACTCATCAAGCCCTGCTTAAAGCTCTTCTTCAAGCCGCTCTTTGGTTAGACAATCCAGATAATCGACAGGAAACATTACAAATCCTGTCTCGTCCCGAATACCTCAACTTAATCTGTCCTGATGATGCCGCTAAAACGCCATTGCTCAACACAGATAACTGGCCACAGTTTTTCCGCTATAGTGCTACATTCCCTTGGCACAGCCATGCTCGCTGGTTATTGCAGCAGATGCTACGTTGGCAACAACTTCCCGTCTCCAACTCAACTCATCAACAGTACTCAGCCAATGCCGAACACCTTTCGAGTCAAGAGCAGAATCAAGTGCTACCAGAATTACAGGACTATGAAGGCATTATTCAAAACGTCTACCGCACGGATCTATACCGAAAAGCAGCAGCACAACTGAGCTTACAAGTATCAAGTCACGATAATAAGCCTGAAGGACAGCATGACAAAGAGTGGCAGCTCACAATGAGCGACCAAAACATTGCACCTTTGATATTAGGCCCCAGTCGATTTATTGATGGCGAAATATTTTAGCAGAGAACGACCTCTTTATTATCATAGGCATTTTATAGACTGCCCTGTTTATAGGCACTGCACCAACAATAATCAATTCATAAATCATTTGTACAATCAAAGTGCACAATAGAAGACTAAACTAGAAAAAAATCAAACCAAAACAACATAACCCACTGTAAATAAAGAATTTTATTTTTCTGGCACAAGCTATGCAAACAATAAAACAACAAATTAAACAATTTATGACAAGTATAAAATAGATAATTCCGTCAATGGCGGCGGATATCTTTATCTATCAGGCATAGATATAAAAGAAGATAAATATATAACAAGCAAAGGCGCTTGCATCTCTCCCTTACAATAAAGGGGTAGGTACAAGCGCCTTTTTTATTTGTCTTGTTTCAACCTTTCTTTTATCTGTTTCTTGTCTAAAAAGCTAAACAAAAGCTAACAATGGAGTTATGTGATGAGCACAAATAAGCTTTTTCAATTAAACCCTTTTAATCGCCCGGCACGTCGAAGCTTTATGAAAAAAACCTTAGCCGTTGTGACTGCCGCCACTTTAGGCAGCCTAATCCATATCTCAGCTAGTTGGGCAGAATTAGACTATGCAGAAAAAGAAGAACTGAAGTTTGGATTTATTAAGCTAACGGATATGGCACCTTTAGCCATTGCCTATGAAAAGGGTTACTTCGAAGATGAAGGCTTGTATGTCACGTTAGAAGCGCAAGCCAATTGGAAGGTTTTATTAGACCGGGTGATTGATGGGCAACTGGATGGTGCTCATATGTTAGCGGGACAACCTTTAGGAGCGACCATAGGTTACGGTACTAAAGCCGATATTATTACGGCTTTCAGCATGGACCTAAACGGTAATGCTATCACTGTATCCAATAATATCTGGCAGGATATGAAAAAGCATGTGCCACATAAAGATGGCAAGCCTGTACACCCAATTAAAGCTGATGCATTAAAGCCCGTGGTTGAAAGTTATAAAGCCGAGGGTAAGCCTTTTAATATGGGCATGGTATTCCCCGTATCCACCCATAACTATGAGCTAAGATACTGGCTGGCCGCTGGTGGTATTCACCCAGGGTTTTATGCCCCCCATAAAGGCGATACCTCTGGTCAATTAAAGGCGGATGCCCTGCTATCAGTTACACCTCCACCGCAAATGCCTGCCACGATGGAAGCAGGGACGATCTATGGCTACTGTGTCGGTGAACCTTGGAACCAGCAAGCGGTGTTTAAAGGCATTGGTGTACCCGTGGTCACCGATTATGAAATCTGGAAAAACAACCCAGAAAAAGTATTTGGTGTTTCCAAGTCATGGGCTGAAAAAAATCCAAATACCCATATTCGTGTCGTAAAGGCTATGATTCGTGCAGCCCATTGGTTGGACGACAAAAACAACGCCAATCGTCCTGAAGCCGTTAAGATCTTGTCCAAGTCCAATTACGTCGGTGCCGATTATGATGTCATCGCTAACTCAATGACCGGTACTTTTGAATATGAAAAGGGTGATAAGCGCCAAGTACCAGACTTTAACGTCTTCTTCCGTCATAACGCCACCTATCCTTACTATTCCGACGCCATTTGGTATCTGACTCAAATGCGTCGCTGGGGGCAAATTGCCGATACCAAACCCGATAGCTGGTATATGGATATCGCCAAAAAAGTTTACCGCCCAGATATCTACCTACAGGCTGTCTCATCTCTGGTGAATGAGGGGCAAATGAAAGCTTCTGACTTCCCAAATCTGGATAAAGAAAGCGGCTTCCGTCCACCGCAAAAACACTTTATCGACAATATCGTTTATGACGGCAGCAAACCAAATGAATACCTCAGTAAGTTTGATATTGGTTTGAAAGCGAACGAAAAAATCTAAACCTCTATTTAAAGCCGATCAAAAAGGTCAGCTGTACAGACCCAAGCAAAAGTATTCCGATATTCTCTGGCCTGTCGTCAAAGAGCAGAGTGACTTTTCGTGGAGCAAGTTTTGTTTGGGTGCTTAAAAAACTGCTAAAAAAAGCCGGATACTGTGAAGTATCCGGCTAGGAGAGATCATTATGAGCCAAGTGTCCGCCTCTAACGTCCCAGAATCAGGGCTCAGCCGCATTATTGGCCGCCTGACTCAAAATCAGTCCATCACAGAAATACTCAAACAAAGTATCGGTGCACTGGCATTACCCACTATCGGTTTATTACTGTTTTTAATGTTATGGGCTATGGCTGCACCTAAAGTCGTCACCTCTTTAGGTCAATTTCCTGGCCCCGCACAAGTTTGGCAGCAGATGGAAGGATTGGTTACCGAGCATCAAGAATCCCGTGCTACGGAAGTTGCCTTTTATGAACGACAGGAAAAACGCAACGCCGCTCGTGTGGCAAAGGATCCCAGCTATACCCCTAAGATCCGTGCCTACACAGGTAAAGCCACTTTTTTTGATCAGATCGGTACCAGCCTGATTACCGTCATGGCAGGCTTCTTAGTCGCCACTGCCATCGCGGTTCCCTCGGGTATTGTGATTGGTTTAAGCAGTGCTCTGTATACCGCTGCCAACCCTCTGATCCAGTTATTTAAACCCGTATCTCCTCTCGCCTGGTTGCCTTTGGTGACTATGGTGGTCAGTGCTGTCTATGTCAGCGATGATCCCATGGTATCTAAGTCCTTCTTAACCTCTATGATTACCGTCACCTTGTGTTGCCTATGGCCAACCTTGATCAATACAGCAGTGGGGGTCGCCGGTATTCCCCAGGATCTGAAAAATGTCAGTCATGTCTTACGTCTGAATTGGCTGACTCATGTGATCAAAATCGTTATTCCTTCTTCTATTCCTATGGTCTTCACGGGCTTACGTCTTTCACTGGGTATCGCTTGGATGGTGTTAATTGCTGCAGAGATGTTGGCACAAAGCCCTGGTCTGGGTAAGTTTGTTTGGGATGAGTTTCAAAATGGTAGCTCCAACTCTCTGGGAAGAATTATGGCTGCAGTGATTGTTATTGGCCTGATTGGCTTCTTATTAGACCGCACTATGTTGATGATCCAACGAAAAGCGTCATGGGATAAATCAGCAGTATTGAGATAGATACGGCGCTAATCGCTGTATCGACTCAGAAAGTCTGTATTAAAACCCCATTTAAATCTGTCGCTAGAACGAGCAAATAAAAGTATGGCTCAAACTGGTTGAGAGACTGCAGAGAGATTAAGGAGAGCACCATGAATCGTCCCCATTTAGAACTGACACAGGTTGGCATTGAATTTCCAACACCTAAAGGCAGCTTTCGCGCATTACAGGATGTGAACTTAAAAATTAAACGAGGGGAATTTGTCTCCCTTATTGGCCACTCAGGCTGTGGTAAATCCACGGTACTCAATATAGTTGCGGGCTTGCATCAGGCTACCGAAGGTGGCGTGCTATTAGATGGCCGAGAAGTAACGGAACCTGGGCCAGAGCGTGCCGTTGTATTTCAAAACCACTCCCTACTGCCTTGGTTAAGCAGCTACCAAAATGTTGAGCTCGCAGTAAAGCAGGTCTTTAAAGGTAAAAAATCCAAGGCAGAGATCAAAGACTGGATTGAATATAACCTTGAACTGGTACATATGACCCATGCCATGCATAAACGTCCGGATGAAATTTCTGGAGGTATGAAACAACGTGTCGGTATCGCTCGTGCGCTCGCAATGGAACCAACAGTACTCTTGATGGATGAGCCATTTGGTGCTTTAGATGCCTTAACCCGTGCTCATTTACAAGACTCCCTAATGGACATTCAAAACGAACTGAATAACACCGTCATAATGATTACTCATGATGTGGATGAAGCCGTTTTACTCTCGGATCGAATTGTCATGATGACCAATGGCCCAGCGGCCACCGTGGGTGAAATATTAAATGTTGAGCTGGATCGGCCCCGTGAACGCCTTGCTTTGGCTGATGACCCGCAATACAACCATTACCGCAGCCAGGTATTGAGCTTCCTGTATGAAAAACAACGCAAGGTTGAACCTATCCAAGAGAAGAAAAAAGCCGCTGTAGAAAAAAAAGCGCCGATCAGTTCAGAGAAAACCAAGACAATAGAGAATGTCGCCTAACGCATACATCCATCACCTATCTACTAATGGAGAGCTCTATTAATCAATGCCATTGTGAGTTGAATAACAAATCCTCAAATCCCCTGTTTCTCCAGGGTTTTGCCCGACCAGTCAAAACCCTGGATTTTTTAGATCTCCCCCCCTCTTTCATAAGATAACGCTCATAATTCAATCCTCGTCTTAATCTGTCATTTAGTAGCATTTTCAAGCACCAGCTTTTATATTGGTTCTGTTCAGCGATAAATACCGGGCGAAATGACGCGAATATGAGTTCAAATCAATTCTCAGGCAAACTCTATCCAATCTTTTTCAAGATAACGGCCTTCTCCCGTAATAACAGTCAAAAAAAGCAGTTCAAATAAAATAAAAGGGACCATGACCATGAAGGGGCTTTCACTCAGAGCTAAAATCATCTTAATGGCGACACTTGCGGTATTTATTACCTCACTCTCGCTAACAGGATTCTCTGCCTTTCGCTTATCTGATTTGACAAAGGATAATGTCGATCAAAGGGTACAAGGGGTATCTAATGCCGTAAGTACCGGTGTTGAACGTTGGCTATCCTCTAAATACCAGCTTCTGAATACTCTTGCCAGCCGTCCGGCAGAACAAGATGCCTTTATTGAACAGCTAAACATGACCAAAGAAGCCGGTGAATTTATCGCGATCTTTGCCGGTTTAACGGATGGTACCCGTATAGGCAGCAATGGCCGCACCCTATTTGTCAATAACTACGACCCCCGTAGTCGTCCTTGGTACAAACAAGCCATGGCCGATAAAAAAATGGTTTTAATCGGGCCCTATGAAGATCGCACCACAAAAGAGATGACCTTTACCATTGCTCGCCCTCTACAAAACAATGGTCAAATTACAGGGATTATCGGTGCCGATCTCCAGTTAAAAGATCTATTTAAAGAGATTACAGGCTTCGAATCGGGTGAAAACAGCCAGCTATTCCTAGTGAATGACAAGGGTACTGTGATTGCTCATCAACAAAAGAGTAATCAGCAGAAACCGATTAGCAACCTATACGCTTCAATTCAAGCAAGCCAAGTTCAAACATTGGCAGGTTCTAATAAGCTAATGGAAGTGGATACACCTAAGGGAACTAAACTGGTTCGACTGGTGAAAGTCAGTAACTCATCTTGGTTACTGGGTGTTGAAGTCGACAAAAAGACCGAAATGAGCGCCTTTAGTGACACCCTGACCATTCAGGTTGCCATCAGTATCGGTATCTTTATCGCTGTAATGTTAGTCGTAGCCTTCCTCGTTAAAGTGTTACTGGAAGATTTAAATACTGTAGGTCGCGCTCTAAGTTATATCGCTAAAGGTGAAGGAGACCTGACCAAGCGTATCGAAACTCGCAGTACTGATGAAATAGGCCAGGTAGCAACAGACTTTAACCACTTTATCAAATCCCTACATACCATCATCACTAAGCTGGAACATACCGCCACAGACCTTGGTAGTCAGTCCGGCATTATTGCCGACAAAACCGAACAAAATGGCCAGAAAATTTATCAACAACAGAGCGAAACCAGTCAAGTGGCGGAGTCTGTTAATCAACTGGCTGAGTCCACTGAGACCATTGTTGGCCATGTGAATGACACCAGCCAGCAGGTTAGAAACACACTGCGCCTAGGTGAAGAAGGTATTGGTCAGGTAGAAAAAAGCCAACAATCCGTTAATGATTTGGCTGAAAAACTGCACACCGCCAGTGAAGTTGTCACCCAACTGAATGCCAGCGCACAGGGTATCAGCGGCATTCTAACCACTATTGAGCAAATTGCTGAACAAACAAACCTACTGGCGCTTAATGCCGCTATTGAAGCAGCACGAGCAGGTGAAGCCGGTCGTGGTTTTGCCGTGGTAGCCGATGAAGTACGTAGCTTGTCTCAACGTACCAGTAGCTCCACCAGCGAAATTCAGGAAGTCATGGAATCGGTACAGCGCTCTGCGTTAGAAGCCACAGATCTTATGGATTCCAGTGGTGAGCTGGCACAGCACAGTGTAGAAGACGCTTTAAAAGCTCAAGACATGCTGTCTCAGATTGTTAGTGCCGTTCAACAGATCAATACCCTAGCGGAACAGATCTCTGCAGCAACCGAGCAACAAGCTGCCATCAGTAATGAGATCAACAGCAATACTCAAACCATTCGTGGTGTAGCGGATGATCTGGCCCATGATGCCCAAGAAAGTGAACAGCAAGTGCATAAACTATCCAGTCTAGCCGCAGATCTTAAAGCGGAAGCGGGTAAGTTTATTATTTAAGACTTATTTAGTTTAAGTCCCAAATAGGCAGAGGACATAAGTGCCTCTGTCTTTTTATATACGGCTAAAAATGGAAATGGCAAGCAATAGAGCCGGCGAACGTTTTCAAAACTGAGGGTTAAAACCTCGACGTATAAAGGCCTCTCTGGGTTTGTGAACAACAATTGCACGTTCAGACAATTTACGTGCTTCAAATTCAAAACCCAGTATATCCAAGCTGATCATCCCCGTAGTCCCATTAACTAAGAAATCTAATACATATCCCCTTCGAACCAAACCTGTAGAACTAATATCCATACTATCCCAATCAAGAGTTTCTCCAGTTACACCAATAAAAGGAGGCTCATATCCCCCTTCAGTACGATCCATGTCCTGAATATCTAAATATAACCCTATGGAAAATAACATCGCCAAAGAAAATCCAATCACGGCAAAAGATCTTGTTAGTAGTTTCATATACACACCTGTTTTTTCTGATCTATAAAAGTTGTAATTATTTTTTATCACCATCACCTGGAGTGTCCATCGCCTCTTTAAACCCTTTTACTACATCCCCTAAATCACCACCTAAGTTTCGTAGCTTTTTAGTGCCAAAGATCAAAACAATAACACCCAATACAATCAATAATTGCCAAACACTAATACCACTCAACATAAAAATCTCATATTTATTAAAGAACAACATTTTTCAAATTGTTATATTTATAAATAAGCAGGCACAACAAAAGCACTCCAAACAGCCATTGAAAATACCAGTGATTTAATACCAAATACGGGTGCCTGTTTTTGTCCCTTTTTACTACAAAGCAATGAAGCAGCAAGAAAAATAAGCCAAATATACCAAGCAGTTTCTACAGGATTGGTTAGTTCACCTAAAAAGGAAAAAAACTCACCCAATGGTTCTAAACTCATAGCAATTGTTAAGCCCCCAATAATTAAACCAACTTGTCCTAACAAACGGTCGAAAATGGAGGTTTTTAATATAGCTAGGCTTAAGAATAGAGTCCAAAAAGCCTGCATTAGAAAGCCTAGGTGTTCACCTATTGCCATACCAGCATAACGATTAAAGGCGCCTTCTATAAACCCTACTATTTCAGGTGAAACATCTTTCATTTCAGCAATATAGGGAATAAGCACAGCCCATCGGATAAACCCTATCGCTTGAAATAAACCACAGAGCACACCAAAAACAACACATAATAGGTTTAGTGTGGAGGCTTTACCGAATATTTGGTAAAACATCACTGAAATAATAATTTGCCCCAATCCAGTTAAAGAAAGAAAGTAATAGGTAGGGATTACAATATCTTTGTTTTCTAAAAACAAACTTAGTCGATATTCAGAGCTCTCGCGTAAGATATCAGGAAATTCAAATACTGCCATTAAGATTAAAAAACAGGTTATAGCTACAATCACCTGGAAAATAATGAGTACTGCCGTGGCGTTGTATTCGGTCTTATTCATGTAGCACCTTTTCCAGTTCATTAAGATTAAATAGGCCAGAGATCTAAATAAAAGCTCTTCTACAGAAACCGGCTATTTTTATAACTGTTATCTGTAAAATATAAGAACACTTTTGTTTAATTATATATCACGCTTTAATAATATCGCTCACTGCACGGCGAGGCCCATGAGCTGTCGCTTCAGCAGTGCCTAAACGGAATAACATCTGTACTGTATCGCTAGAATGGATATTAAAAAATTGCTTAAAAGAAGCTTGTAATGGCAGCATTTCTTCATATTCTTGTAGTACTTGACTCATTGGGTGCTGAGCAATACCCATAGCCGTTGTTTTAAGGTTAATACGACAATATTCACGTCCTACATTAACTTGATCCGCACGTGTATTTGTTGCACTGGAGATCCAAGCAAACGTTCCGGTAGATGCCGCCGTTTTTTGTGTCATGGTTACCGCTTGTTGACCAAACTCTGTAGGATCCTTTTCTGTGCTTTCACGAGATAAGAAGAAGTTCTCAACCAGCACACGTTTCACACCGCTTAACCCGGCTTGAGCGGTACCAAAACCATCTCTGTACCTTCTGACCTCATCATCATTAAAACGGAACATAGCGATGGTTTCATGATCCCTTGCCGAATCACCGACTTCAATCTGCATAGACTCAGTTAATACCTTCTCAAGCTGCTCTTTATCTTTAAGAGAGTGAACCATAGTCAAGGGATGATGATTGTATTGCTGATGGAAAGTATTCAGCGTATCCATTTGCATTTGTGACAGTGGACGATTGTCATACTCCCGTTTATTTGAATGTCTCACTAATAGATAAGGAAATAGAGGATTAGGACTGATATTGCTTTGGGCTATTAAAGTCACGGAGGCAACAGGTTTATTCAAAAGCTCGGTATTGCTATACATTCCTTGAGGAAACAGATCTATTTTAGCCCTATGGCCTAAGCCTGTAGCCGCAATAGCAAGGGTTTCAAGGAAAGTGCCTTGCCCAATATGTATTTGACGGAAATACGGATCAGTCGCAGGTAATAGACGCTCAGGATCAACATAAAGCTCAAAACTATTAGGGCCTGTCAGACGAACAATCCAAGGCTGTTTATTATGCGGATTCGGCGCAAGCATGGCATAAGACAACACCTGCAATCGGATATCTTTAATATCCTCAGATGGAGCACTCCATCCGTAATCTACATGAGACTCCAAGCTACCACACGCTGTCACGGTACTGCTCAAAGCAACCGCACCCACACCAAATCCTAGCACTCGAATAAACTCTCTTCTATTCATCATCGTCTCCTGATATTTATCTTTTCACACATATTGATTCCTTGGAATGTATATTTACATTCCAAGGAATATTTATCAAGCTTTTTAGAAAAAATTTAAAACCTGATACCGAGATAGACACATCAGAAAAGCTTACGCCTTCTCTATACATTCCTAGGAATGGATGATAGATTGCCAAAATATAGCGAAAGTGATTTTAATAAGGAGCCAATGAATTGGAACAAAGACAGCAAACTGAGATGAGGTTAATAGTGCTACTGGGCATTATTAAGCAGCTGACAACAACCCGACAAAACAAGCTATTTTCTACTCTGGATCTGACTCTGTCACAGTTCAGCCTCATGGTTCATTTTACCCATGCTCCCGAACGTAGCTGGACAGTGACTGAATTAGCCGAAGTCATGGAGATGAACCAACCAGGCATCACTAAAATAGTGAATGTACTACTAGAAAAGGGACTATTAACATCGGAGCCGGATAAAATAGATCGTCGTAAACGTCATCTTAAAATCACCGATCATGGGCTTAACAGCTGTAAAAATACAATGACATCACTCGTACCGGATATCTCTCATATCTTTGGTGATTGGCAAGACGAAGAGCTCTTGGATATGCAGCAACATTTAGAAAAGTTAATGGGTTGGCTAGATAACCATAGAGACGATATTAAGCAGGCTTAAGAATTACGGAATAGTATTAAGAAATTATTTGATAATGGTGGCTTCAGCGCCACTGGCTCCCCGCGGTAGCCTAACGTTATTTATTACCACGCGAGCGTGGGAACAAGAATAGAGTTTGAGCTAGAAAGTACTTCTTCGAAGACTCCGTCTGTATAAAAAAGCCCGGAGCGAGACCAGCCCCGGGCAAAACTTGATTGCCAATGACAATCACACAGTTGGATTGAGTAAAATTAAAAGACTAGATTGAGCTGGTCAGGAAAGTGGTTTTCTTACGTACTTCTGAGTCTGGCGTACTAAAGATAAACTGAATCTCTGTTCTCGCTTGTTGAGCACCATCAGGCGCACAGACGCGATATGAACGCCAAGCAGAATTGTTCTCTTTGATATCGATGTTAGCTTCACCATGCAGCTTCAGGTTATCTAAGCCAGCAACCGATACAGAGACCGCCTCGATAGCACTATCAAAAGATTCGACCTTCAGATTGTACTTATTACACACCGTATGATTATCCACTCGGGTAAACAGCTCTAAACGATCTCGACGAATTTCAACCAGTAGATCCAGAGTGTTCATAAAACCAAGCAATACCGCCACAACTGAGCAAGCCATTACCGTGGCATAACCGGCCAGTTTAGGGCGAAACAAACCTCTAATGCCTACCTTTTTCTTACCGCCAGCCAATTCTTCTTCTGAGGCAAAGCGAATCAAACCAATAGGCTTCCCAATTTTTACCATCACCTCATCGCAGGCATCAATACACGCACCGCAATCAATACAGGCAGCTTGTAAACCATCACGAATATCAATACCTACCGGACAAACCTGAACACAGATACTGCAATCAATACAATCACCGGTTTTCTTCTCAGGACTGCAAGAGCTACTTTCAGAGCTCGTGCTTGTAGCGATCAAGTTATCATCTGAAGCCGTACGTGCTTGTAACTGAACACCTTGAGGTTGAACTTGTGAGGCTTGCTGGGAGTTAACCGTTTGGTTTTCCATACCAGTCTTAGCGGTTACCTGCTTATTCCACTCTTCCTGTTTGCCCCATTGTTTTGCAGCCGACGAGCGCTCACCTTTACGGTTTAAACGACGCGGTTCACCTCGATTCAGATCATAGCTAACCGTACTGGTATCAGAATCAAACATTACTGCCTGGAAACGAGAATAAGGGCATGCATGTAAACAGATCTGTTCCCGGACTAATCCTGCATTCAGATACGTTAAAGCGGCCATACTCACTAACCAACCCAGCACCAGCAATGAAGACTCCATCATCACCAGATCACTGATCAGTTCACGGATAGGAATAAAATAACCGGTAAAAGTAATGGTAGTGAACAGTGCAGCCGCTAACCAAAGTACATGTTTTAGAACACGTCGTGCTAACCGCTTGCCTTTTAACGGCAATTGGTCATTTTTAACCCTTTGATTAGCCTTTCCTTCTGCCCATTCCTCAATACGGATAAACATCCAAGTCCAGACACTCTGCGGACAGGCAAAACCGCACCAAACCCGTCCCCAGGCAACCGCCATAAAAAATAGCAGACAAGCACCAGCAATCATCATACCCGCCATAATGGGCAGATCATGCCAAGATAAGGTCAAACCAAATAGGAAAATCTTACGCTCAGCAAAGGAGAAAAACAGCCAAGGTTGGCCATCAACCTGTATCCATGCCAGAGCAAAAAACATCAGAATCATCGGCCAGCTAACGACTCTACGTAGAGTCTGGAAGCGTCCCTCAATTAAGCGTACATACAATTTATCCTCAGGAGGGATATAGCTTTCAAGGACACTACTTTGAGACTCGGCAATCTGGGTTACAGGTATTTTATCCATAGCAATCGGTCTTCTAATCACGGTTCAGGTTAGGTGTAGGCTACAGAAAAAAACATTTTAGGTTCAGGCATAAAAAAATTAAATATAATAGGCACAGATTGACAATCTGTGCCAAAATAGAATCAAGTAAAAATCTAGAAAGGTCAGTGTAATGCCGCGGGAATATCGCTATCAGCAGTTAGAAAATTGGTTATTAAAGGGGTTACAGGAACAACGTTGGCTAGCCGGAGAGCGTCTGCCCTCTATTAGAAATTTATGTGAACAACAGAGCGTATCAAAAGCGACAGTGTTACATGCCTATCAACGCTTGGAAGCCTTAGGTCTGGTCGAATCCCGACCTAAGGCTGGTTATTTTGTTTTAAAACCCAATAGCCAGACACCAGCGCCACGACAAAGTAAGAGTATTAGCCCACCAATTCCCGTGACTGTTAGTGAGGTATTTGCCGATATTATGGCTCGTAGTGCGGCTTTTGATATCTTGCCGGATCTACAGGCCGGTGAACCGCCAGTGGGTATCACTATTTTAAACCGCTCTCTGGGTCGTGCCTTGCGGCACCAAAGAGGCAATGGCTCCCAATATTACGATAAGCCTGCGGGCGATCCACGCCTAAGAGAACAACTTGCTCTACACTACAATCGTCGGGGCTACCCTTGTGAAGCGGATAACTTTTGTATTACCTCAGGCTGTCAAAACTCTCTATTTCTTGCCTTAATGGCCACCTGTGAGAAAGGAGATGTGGTGGCTGTAGAATCACCGGGATTTTACGGGGTTTTACAGATGTTGGAACAGTTAGAACTTAATGTGGTTGAAATTCCCTCTTCTGCCACTGAAGGCATGGATATGGATGCTCTGGAAGAAGCACTTAAACAATGGAACATCCGGGCCTGCGTCGTATCTCCAGCCTATGCCACTCCCTCTGGAGCCCTAATGCCAGAACATGCCAGACAACAGTTGCTCTCCCTTGCGGATCAATACGAACTGGCAGTCATTGAAGATGATATCTACGCCGATACCAGCTTTTCTCAACGACCCGAACCCTTAAAAGCGTTGGATCAAAGTAATCGCGTCATCCTGTGCAGCTCTTTTGCCAAAAGCTTATCACGAGATCTTCGATTAGGCTGGATTGATGGTGCCCGCTGGCAGCAAAAAATCCAGCGTCTTAAACTAGTGACTCAATTAGCCAGTAGTCGTTATTTACAACAAGGATTAACGGAGTTCATGCAAGATGGGGAGTATATGGCTCATTTACGCCGTCAAAGAGTAGCCCTTCGACAGCGACGAGACGGCTTAATACAGCTTTTGCGTCAGCACTGGCCGGAAGGCATACGCTATAGCCAACCTGACGGTGGTTTAGCGCTTTGGGTTGAGCTGCCTAATCAACAAGACACTCTCTCTATTTATCAAAGCGCATTAAAAGCAGGTATCGTGATTACACCCGGATCACTGTTCTCTGTTTCGGGCCAATACAGTAACTGCATCCGCCTAAGCTTTGCCCATAACTGGGAGCAAAAGCGTACTCAAGCCCTCGTCCAGTTAGGACAAATTTTATCCCGTAATATTTAGGGAACCACTTTTTGCCTCATCTATAGCCATACGACTTTCCTTTAGGTCATGCTCCCTAACTAAACCCTATGCATTTCCCTATGGCTATAATATTTCGAACACAAAACAAATAAGCCATTAAACGCTGACAAATAGCCCATAACAATCAGACTTTGAAACAAAAACTCTAACGCTGTATGGTATAAAAAGAATATAGCTGTAATAAAAAACCAGTAGAAATAATAACGTACTGATACAGCTGTAATTAATTATGGTGACATTTAGCCAACGGCCAAGTTTGAATCATTTATGCCTGTAAAACTCGAAGTAAAAGACCTCTGTAAGGTATTCGGTGAACAGCCGGACAAAGCCCTTGCTCTGCTTGATCAAGGTGTCGATAAAGACGATATTTTTGCCCAAACAGGCCACACTATTGGTGTAAAAGGCGCTAATCTGTCGATTAATGAAGGAGAGATTTTTGTCATTATGGGCCTTTCTGGCTCAGGAAAATCCACCTTGGTTCGTTTGCTGAACCGCCTGATTGAACCCACCCGTGGTCACGTGCTAATTGATGGCGAAGATATCGCCACCATTAATGATGAACAGCTTAGAGCTGTGCGTCGTAAAAAGATCAGCATGGTCTTCCAATCTTTTGCACTCATGCCCCATATGAATGTGCTGGATAATGCTGCTTTTGGTCTAGAGTTGGCCGGGGAAGATCTGAAACAGCGCAGAACGACTGCTCAAGCGGCATTAGAGCAGGTAGGCTTGGGGGCTCACAGTGATTCTTATCCAGACGAACTTTCCGGTGGTATGCAACAAAGGGTCGGCCTAGCCCGAGCTCTGGCCAATAATCCAGATATTATGCTGATGGACGAAGCTTTCTCCGCTTTAGATCCTCTTATTAGAACAGAGATGCAGGGCGAACTGCTAAAACTTCAGGCCGATCACCAGCGTACCATCGTGTTTATTTCTCACGATCTAGATGAAGCCATGCGTATTGGTGACCGAATTGCCATTATGGAAGGCGGAGAAGTGGTTCAAACCGGTACGCCAGATGAGATTCTGCATAACCCCGCCAACGACTATGTGCGCTCTTTCTTTAAAGGTGTTGATGTCACAAATGTCTTCTGTGCGAAAGATATTGCCATCAAAGAACAGGTTACTCTTGTCCAAAAAGGAAGCACTGAAGATCTTAAAACAGCCCTTCAGCAGCTAGAAGACAATAACAAAGATTATGGCTACCTTGTTGATAAACAAGGCCTATTTTCAGGTGTAGTGTCTGTAGACTCTCTCAAAAAGGTGTTACAGACAGATCTGGACTTAGAACAGACGTTGTTAACCGAACCCAAAGCTATTTTAGGGGACACCTCCATTAGTGATCTTCTGGGTATCGTGGCCCGTGCCGATTTTGCTGTCCCTATCATCGATAACAACAACCAATATTTAGGCAATATCAGCAAAGGTGTTTTACTTGAAACACTGGATCGGGAGATATAATCATGAGTAACGAAAGTAATCCCTTTGCTAGCCCTGAAAGCCCTTCAACTGATGCCAGCAACCCCTTTGCCAGTGAAAGCCAACCTGAGGTTAATCCTTGGGGTAATGCAGAGCGCTCTTCGGAAGAAGTAACCGCATCAGAAACCTGGTTAACAGCAGAGGCACCTGAAGTAGAGGTTGCTGATCCAACCTTATTGAATCCGTTTGTAGAACCCATCATCCCACTGGAAATCTGGGTGGAAGGTGGTTTGGACTGGGTCGTTGAAAACTTTCGCCCCTTCTTTACCGGTATCAAAGCCCCTATTGATGCAACGTTAAGCTCTATTGATCTATTGCTGAATGCAACACCACCGCTGTTGATGATCGCCCTGTTTGGCCTGATGGCTTGGCAACTGGTGAATAAGCGCCTAGCCGTTGGCACCGTACTAAGCCTGTTCCTATTGGGTGGGATTGGTGCATGGTCAGAGGCGATGACGACCTTGTCCCTTGTGCTGACCTCAGTATTTTTCTGCATATTGGTTGGTATGCCTTTGGGCATATTGATGGCTCAGAGTGAGAAAGCCAATCATATTCTCAGACCAACATTGGATGCCATGCAGACGACACCCGCTTTTGTTTATCTGGTGCCTATTGTCATGCTATTCGGTATTGGTAACGTGCCAGGAGTAGTGGTCACTATTGTCTTTGCTATGCCTCCAGTCATCCGATTAACCAATCTAGGAATACGTCAGGTACCAGCAGACTTGATTGAAGCGTCCCACTCTTTTGGCGCGAGCCCCAAACAGATGCTGTTTAAAGTACAACTGCCTCTGGCTATGCCAACCATTATGGCCGGCGTTAACCAAACACTAATGCTGTGCCTGTCCATGGTAGTTATCGCGTCGATGATCTCTGTTGGAGGCTTAGGCTTGATGGTACTGCGGGGAATTGGTCGACTGGATATTGGTCTGGCCACCGTTGGCGGTGTTGGTATCGTAATTTTAGCGATTATTCTGGATCGTATGACTCAGGCTCTAGGTCAGGATACACGCTCGAAAGGTGTCAGACACTGGTATGAAACAGGCCCCGCAAATTTGGTGCTAAAACTGGTTAATCGTAAAACCGGTTCCGCATAAAACGGTTATCTGAAACGCTTTTATCTGCAGCAGCCAACAGCCTTGGCTGCTGCAGAAAAATGTTTTGCTATGGCTTTTACCGCTCAATAAAAACAATTCCAGGAGATTATTATGCGTTACAGCACAATTGCAGCATCCGTTACATTAGCACTGGGTCTGAGCGTCAACGCTCATGCGGGTTTGCCCGGAGAAGGTATCAGCGTACAGGCTTACCACAGCCCAATTGCCGAAGAAAAGTTTCAAACGGTTATCGTAAATAAGGCCCTAGCTAAACTGGGTTACGATATCAAACCGATTAAGGAAGTTGACTACAGTGCTGGTTACACCGCTCTAGCCAATGGTGATATCACCTTCACCACTACCAACTGGTACCCTCTGCATAACAGCATGTATAAAAATGCTGGCGGTGATGACAAGTTCTACCGCAAAGGCACCTATATTAACGGTGCAGCCCAAGGTTATCTGATCGATAAGAAAACAGCCGATAAATACGGTATCGATAGCATTGATGATCTGAAAGACCCTAAGATCGCTAAATTGTTTGATACCGATGGCGACGGCAAAGCAGATCTGGCCGGTTGTCAGGCAGGTTGGGGCTGTGAAGGTGTGATTGAGCACCAGCTGACCGAATTTAAACTTCGCGACAGCATCACCCATAAACAGGGGCAATACGCAGCGATTATCTCCGATACCATCGCCCGCTTTAAGCAGGGTGAGCCCGTATTCTATTACACTTGGACTCCTTATTGGGTATCCGGAAAACTGGTACCGGGTAAAGATGTTATCTGGCTAGAGGTTCCTTACTCTGCCAACCCTAACGGTTCAGACACGAAATTGCCGAATGGCAAAAACTACGGTTTTGATATCAACGCAGAGCGTATCGTTGCTAACAGACAATGGGCAGAAAATAACCCGGCTGCGGCGAAACTATTTGAAATCATGAAGCTGCCAATCAATGCAGTCAGCGCAGAAAATATGATGATCAGTAACGGCGAAGACTCTCTAAAAGATATTGAGCGTCATGCGGATCTTTGGATTAAAGCTAACCAGAAAACCTTTAACCAGTGGATTGAACAAGCGAAACAAGCGGCGAAATAATCCTCAGTGAATCCAATATGTCGGGCAATACGCCCGACATATTTCAGTCTTTTCTGAAAGCTCATAAATCTTTCTTAAGGCACTCTGTTTCTTTTAGAAACTTAGTGATTATCAGCAAAGTTTTTCGCCACATCAACAAAGCCCTGTTCACAGGCAATGAACGCATCCACAACCCTTGGATCAAAGTGGCTACTCCGACCTTCAACAATAATAGACTTAGCCTTATCGTGACTAAACGCAGGTTTGTAAACCCGTTTACAGATCAGTGCATCATAAACATCCGCCAAAGCCATTAGACGGGCAGACAGCGGAATCTCCTCGCCTTTTTTACCCAGCGGATAACCCGAACCATCCCATTTTTCATGGTGATTGGAAGCGATATCCTGAGCATGTCGTAAAAAGGCATTGTCCGTTACTGACTGTACCGCTTGCTCCAAAGCATCAGCTCCAAGCTGGGCGTGAGTTTTCATAATCACAAACTCATCATCAGTAAGCTTACCGGGTTTCAATAAAATACTATCCGGGATACCTACCTTACCGATATCGTGCAGAGGTGCCGATTTATACAACAACTCAATAGTATCTTCATCCAACTGATCCGAAAATTCAGGTCGTTGGCTCAAGTATTCAGCCAGAACACGTACATAGCGCTGCGTACGTAAAATATGCGCCCCGGTTTCGTTATCCCGTGCCTCTGCTAAAGAAGCCAACGCGATAATGGTGGCATCTCGGGTTTCTTTTAAATTGTTCTGTGATTGTAATAAGCTGCCCACCATGGCATTGGTACCTTGAGCCATAGCGCCAAACTCATCCTGACTGGCCACGGGTACCCGTACCTGTAAATTACCTTCTGCAACCTGCTGCAAGACACTATTTTCAAAACTTAGGTACATTTTTAAATTCCCCGCATAGCGGCGAATGATAAGCACCACGTAAAAAAGGATAACCCCAGTGACAAAAGCAAATTCTTGCAGGATGCTATTTCTGGCCTGCTCTGGGCTTAAGGCCACTCCTTCAGCCAATAACCAATCCAGATCCTTATTCACCACTAAGAACAGTACCAGGGCGATACTGATCACCAGCACCATAGCCATTAGAGAAAACTTCTTCACAAAGGAACTGGCTTGCTGACCAACCTCCAGCTCTCTTTTTGCTTGAATCAACTCATACGTCAGATGACGCTCTCGTAACAAAGCGAGATCAACAGCAATAAGAATCCCTAAGGTTCCCATACCAAATAGAACTTTAAGATTGCTATGCCACGGTGAACCATACATGGTCAGATTAACGGCGACTAACCCTGCAGCGGTCAATAAAAATAAACCTAAATCCAAATAAAACTGGCTCGTTACCCTATGCTGAAAATCCACCTGACGAATCTTATTAATCAGCACCGTTCGCAAACCGTAAGCCAGCATAAGAGGTACAAAAAGATGCCACCACTGGATCGACTCCAATAACGGACAGACCTGATCGCCATAAATAGTGAACAAAGCCGATGCCAGTAAATAATGCATCAAAGGTTGCTGCTCACTGTAGCCTATGGGCTTTACCGCAGGATATCGGTAATCGGCAACAGTAGCAGGCTGATTAAGCACGCCAGACATGGA
The DNA here is from genome assembly GCA_047518265.1 of Oceanospirillum sp. GTDB lineage: Bacteria > Pseudomonadota > Gammaproteobacteria > Pseudomonadales > Halomonadaceae > Oceanospirillum. Next base: position 57,194 of record JAKZRG010000066.1, on the reverse strand, counting down.
AAACCTCCCTATTAAGATTTGTATTACAGATAGCTTATGTGATGAATGGGTCGTGAGCTATTCGTATGGGTATATCATTCATGGCAAACAACACGAAACAATATTTATAAAGAATCACTATAAATTACGTCGTAGACTTAAATATAGTTTCGTAATTATTGGTAATAATCATTCATACGGCGAATTAATCCTTTTATCAGCTTAACCAATACCATCTCCCCCTGCCGCTTCTCCTTTAAGCACAATAGCGCCACATCCGTACTGAAACAGTGCATGTCCGCACCTTTTAAGTGCTTGCTGTTAATAGCACCTGCTAACTCTGCATATAAATAAGCATAAGGATAAAGGTAACCATATGATATATAAGAATTTATAATTTATGGCACGACACATGCTTAATCTTAATCAGTCCAACGTTGGACGATCCACTAAACAAAAGTATTCCAAATATCCTCTAGCCCATAGCCTGAAGATATTACATTTTGTGAAGCACTTTTTGTTTAGGTGCTTAGGTTGTTAGCCCATATTGAGCGGGACCATTTCTCAAACGAGAATGCCCTGATTGCTGATCTACCTTAACAAGTAGCCTATTCAGTCCTACTCAATATCTTATTTCTGAGCCTACTTAGGCTTATTTTGAACAATGGCGTTCATCTGACAGGAGCAATTTGCTCCTTGATAGATGAACGCTTTTTTTTGCCTGTCGGTTTATGCCGAATGTACAGGGGAGCTGCATGATGACAAAACAACTTGTAGTGATTGGTAATGGCATGGCGGCAATGCGTGCATTAGAAGCATTCTTTTTGCAAAAAGAAGCCCTTGAAAAAGCGCTGACAGAAGCAGAGAAGCTTTCGCAGCATAAGCAAGAAGCCTATCAAATTACCGTCTTTGGTGAAGAGCCTCACGAAAACTACAACCGCATCATGCTCTCTCCTGTACTGGCAGAAGAAAACCAGTTTAATAATATTATTTTGAACAGTATTGAATGGTATCAACAACATCAGATTCGTCTGTTTACCGCTGACCCTGTGATTAGTATTAACCGCGAACTTAAAACAGTCTCTAGCCTATTGGGCCGTCACCAGACTTACGACCAACTGATTATCGCCACCGGTTCCCGTCCCTCCCATTTGGGATTTGAAGGGGAAGATATGGAGGGCATCACAGGTTTTCGCACCCTAGCAGATGTTGAGTTGATGAAACGTTACGCTCGCTCTGGCCAGTATGCGGTTGTTGTGGGCGGTGGTTTACTCGGTCTGGAAGCCGCAGCAGGTTTAGCCGGACACGGCATGCATACCACAGTACTGCATCGCAGTGATTTTTTACTCAATCGTCAATTGGATCAAACCGCTGCAAACTTATTACAGCAGCAGCTAGAGCAGCGCCAAATTAATTTTTTGCTGAACAATCAGATCAGCAGCGCTCAAGGACGCTATCAACCCCATGGCTCGATGGTTAGCCCAAAGCCAAATAGGGTCGATAGAAAGATCAGAGATAAACAGCATATCTCAGGTTTAACCCTAAACGATGGTCAACAGATCCCCTGTGATCTGCTGATTATTGCCGCGGGAATCACACCAGAAATTCGTATCGCTAAAGCCTCTGGCCTTAAGTGTGAACGGGGGATTGTCGTCAATGATCAACTGCAGACTTCTGACCTTTCTATCTACGCCATTGGCGAGTGCAGTCAACATCGCGGTCATTGTTATGGCCTAGTCGCCCCAATCTGGGAGCAAGCCGAAGTACTGGGCAAACATCTGGCGGGTTTAAATAACCAAGCCTATACAGGTACCCAAAGCGCGACTCGCTTAAAAGTATCCGGTATCGATCTATTTTCTGCTGGAGAGATCAATCCGAATGCTGACTCCGGCGCTGAAACCCTATTACTGCAAGATCCGAATCGACAGATTTACCGCAAATTAATTCTACGTAACAACCGTCTGACCGGCATCGTTTTTTACGGCGATGTTAGCGACGGCAATTGGTACTTCAAATTACTGCAAGCCGGTAATGACTTAGGCCCTATACGCCCTAGCCTGATGTTTGGCGAAGCCATCAACAAACAACAGGTTGAGCAGCATCAGCTACTCAGCAGCAAAGATAATAATATTTCGCTAACCACCGAAGCCGCCTGAGGCTTACGGCAGCCCAAATAAGCGCAGCCTGAAGCAACAGGCAGGAGAGATGACCGTGAATCAGTTAAATAAAGCATCCAGTTCAACAAAAATCATTGTGGTCGGCAACGGTATGGTTGGCCATCACTTTGTAGAAAATCTAGTTGAACAGCAAACAAACACTGGTGTACTCAGCAACGCCGAGATCCGTGTTTTTGGTGAAGAAAAAAACCGCGCCTACGATAGGGTACATCTATCGGAATATTTTGCCGGTAAAGATGCAGAAGATCTGGCCCTGTGCAGCCCAGATTATTACACCGATAACGGCGTCATTTTCCATGCCGGTGAACAAATTACTGCCATTAATCGCAGCGAAAAAACCGTATCCACGGCATCCGGTGAATCTTACGTCTACGACAAGCTGATTTTGGCTACGGGTTCCTACCCTTTTGTACCGCCTATTCCCGGTTATGACCGCGAAGCCTGCTTGGTTTACCGTACTCTGGAAGATCTGGATCAGATCCGTGATTTCTCCAGTAGTACCGGCACTGAGAATAACAATACGGATAAGAAAAAAACCGGTGTGGTCATCGGCGGTGGTTTATTGGGCCTAGAAGCGGCCAATGCTTTGCGCCAACTGGGTTTAGATACTCATGTTGTCGAGTTTGCCCCTCGCCTGATGCCGGTTCAACTGGATGATGAAGCTGGTGACGTACTAAAACAGCGTATCGAAGATCTGGGTGTACAGGTACATACCAGTATGCAGACTCAGGAAATTATCGATGGTGAGCATTGCCGCCACCGCATGAACTTTGCTGAAGGTAGCCCGCTGGAAGACGGCTCTCTTGAAAAAAATCACCTAGAAACAGATGTTATTGTATTTTCTGCCGGTATTCGGCCGCAAGATGCTCTGGCCCGCAGTTCTGAACTGGAACTGGGTGAACGTGGCGGTATCGTGGTTAACAGCCAATGCCTAACCAGTGATGAAGACATTTACGCCATTGGCGAATGTGCCCTATGGAACGGTCAAATTTTTGGCCTAGTGGCACCGGGCTATCAGATGGCTAAAGTAGCCGTTAGCCATCTACTGGAAGGTGACACGACAAGTAATAGCTTTACCGGCGCCGATATGAGCACCAAGCTAAAATTATTGGGTGTTGACGTGGGCTCAATCGGTGATGCTCATGCCCGTACACCCGGTGCTAAGGTCTATCGTTATCTGGATGAACCGGCACAAACCTATCAAAAAATTGTCGTCTCTGAAGATAATAAAACCCTATTGGGTGCTGTATTAGTGGGTGATAACAGCCGTTATGACAGCCTACTGCAATATGCCTTAAACGGTATCGAACTGCCCAAAGAACCTGCAGGTTTAATTCTGCCAGAAGGTAGTGGTTCAGCTCCTGCCTTAGGTGTGGATGCTCTACCTGATACAGCAACGATCTGTTCTTGCCTGAATGTCAGCAAGGGACAAATTAACGAGGCTATCGCCAGCGGATGCTGCTCTGTCGCCGATGTAAAAGATGCTACTAAAGCGGGCAGTGGTTGTGGTGGTTGTGCAGCATTGGTCAAAGATGTGGTCAATGCTGAACTGGCGAACCTAGGTATCGAAGTCAATAACAACCTGTGTGAACACTTTGCCCTGACCCGTCAGGAAATGTTCCATATCGTGAAAGTAGAACAGATTAAAACCTTTGATGAGCTGCTGGAAAAACACGGTACCGGTCTGGGTTGTGAGATCTGTAAACCGACAGCGGGTTCTGTACTAGCCTCCCTGTGGAATGAGGATATTCAGGAAACGCCGCACGTCAGCCTGCAGGATACCAACGATACCTTTATGGCCAATATGCAGAAAGACGGTACCTATTCCGTGGTTCCGCGTATTGCTGGCGGTGAGATCACCCCGGATAAGTTAATCGTACTGGGTCAGGTGGCCAAAGAATTTAACCTCTATACCAAAATTACCGGCGGTCAGCGGGTGGATCTGTTTGGTGCCCGTCTGGAGCAACTGCCACTGATCTGGCAACAGTTAGTAGATGCCGGTTTTGAAACTGGTCACGCCTACGGTAAATCCCTACGGACAGTGAAATCCTGTGTCGGTAGCACCTGGTGTCGTTACGGTGTGCAAGACAGTGTCGGTATGGCCATCCTATTAGAAGATCGCTACAAGGGTCTGCGAGCACCACACAAAATCAAGTTTGCCGTATCCGGTTGTACCCGTGAATGTGCCGAAGCCCAGAGTAAAGATATCGGCGTCATCGCCACCGAAAACGGCTGGAACCTGTACACCTGTGGTAATGGCGGTATGAAACCCCGCCATGCCGACCTGTTTGCTACAGATCTAAACGACGAACAGCTGATTCAAGCCATCGACCGTCTATTGATGTTCTATGTCCGTACTGCCGATCGCCTGCAACGTACCGCCCGCTGGATGGAAAATCTAGAAGGCGGCTTGGAATACCTGCAAGACGTAGTATTGAACGACAGTTTAGGTCTGGGTGACGAATTAGAAAACCAGATGAAACACATCGTCGGCACTTACAAATGTGAGTGGAAAGCCACACTGGATAACCCGGAAAAACTGAAACGCTTCCGCCAGTTTGTAAACCATGACGGTACCGATACCCATATTCAGTTTGTGGAAGAGCGTGGCCAGATTCGCCCGGCCCGTAAAGAAGAGAAAGTTATCGTCTCACAGGATCTAATTTCAGCCGAGGAGATCAGCGCATGAACGCCAGCACTCAAAATACTCAATGGCAATCCGTATGTTCACTAGAAGACCTAATACCTAACTCTGGTATTGCCGCTCTATTACCGATCCAAGAGCAAACCAGTGAACACAAAAACCAGCAAGTTGCCCTCTTCTGGTTGCCCTCAGAGGATACCGTCTTTGCACTGGATAACTATGATCCATTGAGCGATACCTATCTTAATGCACGGGGACTGATCGGAGATATCGACGGTGAACCCATGCTGGCAACACCGCTATACAAACACCACTACCGCCTGACCGACGGCCAATGCCTGGAAGATGACAGCGTAAACCTGAAAATCTGGCCGGTAAAGGTTGAAGACAATAAGGTAATGATTTTGGCTTAACAGCCTATCCTGCTGTGAATATGAAGAGTTGGAATGGTAGCAGCGTTCCCTGTTACCTGACTCATATCATCAGTGAAATACTAATTTCGGCTTAACAGCCTAATGAGTCGTGCAGGCGGCGTCCCCCCGGTCTGAGTCGGTTGGGGCGTCTCCTGCGCTACACCTAAGAGTAATTGATGCTCTCTTAGTGTTTTACCCTTAACTGTTATCTTCCTAACAGAGGATCTGCCCAATCAGTTAAGAAGCACGTCCCTTTGAAGGCAGCGGAACCCTATAAACCATCCCCCAGATGAATATAAACCGCTGTCTTTTTTTGCTCTTCTCTCATGATCTAAACCACCGATCAATTTAAAGCTCGCCTTAATCTATAATTAGCATAACAATAGATATCTGATCAGGTGGTGAACGCAGTAAAAATGAGTGAGCGAAGCTTACGAAGTCCAAACACATGCAGTGTGCTAAACATGCTTTGCCTTGTTATGTGCCACTATCAAATACCCGTGTTTTAATAGTTTCTGCTAGCGCTAATTTAAGCAAATCAAAAGTCAATGCCCCGCCTTTTGATAGAATCAGTTCTTTTGCTTTTTGCCAAGTTGAATCATCTCTTGCAGCATCTAAGAAATCATGACCTTGTGGAGTAAGACTTGTAACATACCAATCAGGTTCATCATCAGTACTTAAATCTTTTGCTTTTACCAAACCAGACTCTGCTAACAACTTTATCTGATAGCACACCTGAAGTTTTGAGTATTCATCAAATTCTGGGCGATCCATGCTAGAGAAGTCTTCTTTCTCTTCAAGAAATACAAGAATTTTTCTTCCTAGATCCATATCTCTTTTCATAACCTCAACCCTCATGCCTTATAACACTTACGTCAGGGTTGCATCAGGAGCATCCCTTACCTACATTTGTTAGTATAGGGTGCTGTTTATTCTTTCTCCGAACTCGATACATTGAGTTTGGAGATGCTTAACCATTTCTATTAGTTCCACGTCACGAACTTCAGGGAACAGACGATTTCTGTATTTAAACGCCTTGAAATTTACACCGTGGTAGAAATCATTTTCCATCGAAAGATGATAATTCGGCTTGACTAGGTTGATGTGCTTTATAGTGTTCGCAAATGCCTTGATATATTTACTTTCATCACAGTTGTTCAAGGTTTCGAATTCCTCCCTTAGAAGACTTGGCTCCATCTTCTTAATTACCTTTCTTGGTGTTACATCGTTAACCTTTAGGCTGTTCGATAGAGATACCATATTAAGCACTTGTGCCAACACCTCAGGTAATGTGTTGGCAATCATCACAGCAGAAGCCAGAGAAAACTCTCTAATTTTCTTCGCTATCTCAAACTCATCATTTCGCGAAAAAAGCTTCTCGGTTATCTGGACTTCACCCATCTCAACATATGGTTTGAATGATTCATCTGCCTGGAGCAAGTGATAATAAATAGCTTTACTCTTCCAATCGAAAGAATCGAGAAACTCAACAAGCTCATTTTGCCCAGTATCATCAAGAAAAACAGCGGCTTTCTCTCGAAGTTCTTTTAGATTCCAACTCGCCATATTTGTTACCGTTAATATTTTAATATCATGCATTCTCATTTTGGCCGTTTAGGTATCCCTTTAAATCAGAGCCTAACCCTTTCACTTTAAAAGAAAAAATGCCCCTCATTCAAAGCGCTCGGTTTGCAGGCCAATGCTTGCCTGTTATTTCCATAACTCACGGCATAACCGTCTGATTTAATGGAGTTTCACCATTTCAAATCGCGCATTGGCTTCAGTCCAAACGAGCAATGCAGGTTGATTGGTTTAGGGTAACAAGACCCACTCTAGGATGATGCTGGTAAAAACCCTAAGTTTCGGTGTTTTGTTGAGTTGTATCACTGTTCTTCCTCCTCTCTTCCCACAACCAACCAATTTAAAGCACACCATAAAAATTTGCCCCAATGAAGGGCGCGATCATAAGTTCATATTTTATATATGGGCAGCCAAAATCCCATAAAAACTCAAATAAATCATACAGTTATAAATCATTGAATAATGACATACAAAAACTGGCATCACTCCTGCAATATCAATTACAAACAATGATAACCCCAATGAAGGGATTATTAAGCGCCACTCGATGGGGCTGTTGATTTAGATTGCGGGTTTGGATGACCGGCCTAAATCACTCGCTTTAATCGTTTAGAGATACTCGCTCGAGGCAATGTCGCCCGAAATGCATTCTGTCACCAGAGTGCATCTCGGGCTTTTTTTTGCCTAAAAAAGTACCCGGTTAAACCTTGGGAGAAAGAGACCATGTCCAACCTAATTGCCTCAGATACTGGCGTGATTGATACCGCTACGATTGAGAAAAGTGTTGCCGATCCTGTGACCATCTGCCAGACCACTTGCCCTTACTGTGGTGTGGGTTGTGGTGTGGATATTCAGCAACACTCCACTGAGGTAACGGTTGACTGTAATGGGTCTGAAGCAGAGCAAGCCCCTTTGGCTTTAGCTCCTGTTAAAGGTCGTATCGATCATCCTTCAAACCTGGGACGTTTATGCGTTAAGGGTTCTGCTCTGCATGAGACTTTGGGTGATCACGGCCGAGTCACCCAAGCTTTAATCGATGGTGAAGCCGTTGAATTAGACCGTGCGTTAAATAAGGTAGCGGATGGTTTCCGTCAGATTATTAATCAGCACGGGCCTGATTCTGTGGCCTTTTATGTCTCCGGTCAATTGTTGACCGAAGACTATTATGTGGCCAATAAACTGATGAAGGGGTTTATCGGCAGCGGTAATATCGATACCAACTCGCGCCTGTGCATGTCCTCGGCGGTGGCCGGTTATAAACGGGCTTTTGGTAGCGATGCAGTGCCCTGCAGTTATGAGGATATTGAACAAGCAGATCTCGTAGTTCTGGTAGGCTCTAATGCTGCCTGGACACATCCGGTGATCTACCAGCGTTTATTGCAGGCACAAAAGCTACGCCCTGAAATGAAGATTGTGGTGATAGATCCCCGCAAAACGGCCACCAGCGAACAGGCGGATCTTTATCTACCCATAAAACCCGGTAGTGATGCTTTTCTATTTAACGGTCTTTTAGCTTATCTGACTCAGGAACAAGCGCTGGACAGTCACTTTATTCTGAATCATACCAATCATTTTGATCAGGCTATTGGACAGGCAAAAAGTGGTTTAAAGGATGTGGTGAAGGATACAGCGGAGCAGTGTGCTGTTTCAGAAACCGATCTATTAGAGTTTTTCCAACTGTTCCGCGAACATCAGCATAGCATCACGCTTTATTCACAGGGGGTGAATCAGTCCTCTTCCGGTGTGGATAAGTGTAATGCCATTATTAACTGCCATTTAGCCACAGGCCGTATCGGTCAGCCAGGTATGGGGCCGTTTTCATTAACGGGCCAACCCAATGCCATGGGTGGTCGTGAAGTGGGCGGTTTAGCCAATCAACTAGCAGCCCATATGGACTTTACGCCAGAAGCTATTGATAGAGTCGGGCGCTTCTGGCAGAGCGATAATATGGCCACCGAACCGGGCCTTAAAGCCGTAGATCTGTTTCACGCAGTAGAAAAAGGCGATATTAAAGCGATCTGGGTGATGGCCACGAACCCTGTGGTCAGTATGCCCGATGCCGATCAGGTGATACGAGCACTAGAGAAATGTGAGTTGGTAGTCGTATCCGATTGTTATCAGGATTCGGAAACCAGTCGTTATGCGGATGTGGTCTTACCCGCAGCAGGCTGGGGTGAAAAAGACGGTACGGTGACCAACTCCGAACGCCGTATCTCCCGACAGAAAGCCTTTTTACCCTTAACCGGTGATATCAAACCGGATTGGTGGCTGATGTCACAGGTGGCACAGCGCATGGGTTATGTTGAAGCGTTTAGCTATCAGCACCCTTCGGAAATTTTCCGTGAACACGCCCTGCTATCCGGTTTTGAAAATTATTCGGGCTCCAGTTCTGCCCGTGACTTTGACATCAGCTTGTTAGCTAAGCTGGATCAAAGCCAGTATGACCAGCTTCAACCGATACAGTGGCCGGTGAATAATCGTGCACCTCTGGGTACTGCTCGTTTATTTACCGACAAGCAGTTTTATACCGCTAATGGTCGGGCTAATTTTTTAGCCATAACCCCTAAAAACCCTGAACAGCCAACCGATGATGCCTACCCCTTTGTGATGAATACCGGGCGTATTCGGGATCAATGGCACACCATGAATCGTACGGCTCGTAGCCAGCGGTTACTGGAACATAGCGCTGAGCCCTATGTGGATATGAACCCAGATGATGCCCATAACTTACGTCTGAAGGATCAACAACTGGTCGCTTTAAAAGGCCCACAAGGAAAATTTATTGGTCGTCTAAAGCTGACTCAGAATCAAACTCAGGGCAGCCTGTTTGTACCTATTCATTGGAATCGCTGTTTTAGCGGTCAGGCCAATGTGGATACTCTAGTGAACCCCGTTGTAGACCCTATTTCTGGTCAGCCAGAACTCAAGCACAGTACCGTAAAAGTTTACGATCCAGCGCTAAATTACTGTGGTTTTGTATTAACAGAACAGAACCTGAAAATTGAAAATATGCCTTATTGGGCACGTATTCCCTTGGCTAGGGGCGAGCGTTACGAGTTAGCGGATCAAACACCTTTGGATCAGCACCCGCTGTTTTATCAACTACAAAAAGTCGACGGTGAATGGTTGTATTACCAAGATCCTGCTCAAGGTATTTTCCGTGCGGTTTGCCTGCAAGAGAATCGATTAGTGGCTGTATTGGCCTCTGCCCAGGATCTTCAACATCTACCACCAAGACAGTGGTTATCGGATAGTTTGGGCTGTGAGATCGCTAATCAGGATCGATTAAGCCTTCTGGCAGGTGAACAAGCCAATCAACCGGATACCGGTCGTACTGTATGTGCTTGTTTCCAAATAGGTGAGAAAAGTATTCAAAATGCTATCGAGGAACAGGGTTTAGACAGTGTTGAAGCGCTAGGAGACAACCTGGGTTGCGGCACCAATTGTGGATCTTGTATCCCGGAACTGAAATCTATTTTACAAGAATCATTGGCGGTGGAAGCTTAATTAAAACCACAAGAGTCCACTCAAGTGCAGTTACCATGCTCTGGTTTTGATTCTATCGATTAATGGATGAAACAGACCGTCTCCCAGAGGGATCTATTCAGATATTAATACCTAGCCTCAATAACCAGGCATACACTTGTGCTTCCTTTTGAAGCACAACTGCAAAAGACCGTATCTTGCTCAAACTTAATACTGGCGTGCCACCATTAAGTCCATAGCACACCCCTGATATCGGTTTATTTGGCTCTCAAGGATGGGAGTCATTTTCTATTGTCTTGAACAACTAGTATCTCGAACCACTAAGGTCATGGGCTAAAAGAAGCGATCATAAGCAAGACTTAACCAAACAATCCCGGTAAATACCAAAGCGATAAACACTGCCGCTGAACCGATATCTTTTGCCCGTCCGGATAATTCATGCAACTCAGGGCCAATACGATCCACAACCGCCTCAATGGCCGAGTTTACCAATTCAACAATCAGCACCAGCAGACAACTACCAATCAGCAATAGCCGCTCTACCGTCGTCTGCCCTAACCAAAAAGCAGCGGGTATCAGCAAAAGACACAGAAACAATTCTTGTCGAAAAGCAGCCTCATGTTGAAAGGCTGCCTTTAACCCCTTAATAGAATAACGAGTAGAATGGATTAAATGGGTAATACCCGTATGTCCTGGCTTCATGTTTTATTCGCTTATTTTGAGAGTCTTATGCTGATGACATTAATCTATTAAAGGATATTAACCGCTTATTTTTCTGACTGTTTCTTCTGGCTAAAGACATGGACTAAAAGCTCAGCTGCCGCGATTAGAATCAAGGCATAACCCATTAATTCAGTACCTTCCTCGACAATATTTTTCACCACGCGGACATAGTTTTCACCCATTACCGCCTCCCAGAAGGAGCGACGACCAAATAAGCGGGAGAAAATAAAGGTGACCAAAATACCGCTCAATAAAACACCAGCACTAGGCAAACGGGCGTATTCCAGAATGGAGTGTTTAATAGGTTGCGACTGTTTCTTCAAAAACACAGCCGTTGCGATCAAGACAATAGAGACCAATACCTGCCAAGCACCATCAAAGACATTGTGGTCTAGGAAAGAATCCGACTCGCGAATAAACATCATGCCGGTCAAGGCGGCCAACATAACCGCAATAGGTCTTAATTCCAGACTCATACGAGCGGCAACTAAAAAGAAGGCACAGCTTAAGAATCCTAGAAGATCCTGCATTTTCTCGGTTAAGGAGACTTCGTTATAGGTACTTTCCGCCAGTTGCGCGTAACCCTCTATACCTATCAGTTGAGCAATCGCCACTATAAAAAAAACATACAACAGGGCTCGCCCTAGCAAAATTACCATTCAACCATCCCTCTATCGTCAGAAAATAAATAACCGAGCTAAAAACGCTTTGATTCTACCCTAAACAGAGATCAAATTCCGGTTAAGCCGTAGCGTCATTTCCACAAAAAATTCACTTATCACCCTTTAAATTTAATTATTTTTTACAGGCTAGAGCCTTTAACTCCAATCACTGTTAGTCCACCGCTAAAAGGCTATATTCTTGAAATTTCCAGCTAAGCAACTATCCCTTATTTTTGCCACTCTCCGCTTTTCCTGGCAGCAAGGTGAGGATTTTAATAGAAAGGATTGGATAAGGTTTTCTGGTTGGCTAGTGACCGTTGCATCAGTGCTGATTTATCTGCTGGCAAGTCGTTATTTACCCTATATCCAGATCAGCCAGAGCTATGGCGCACTCTATCTAATCAATGCATATATCTCACATTTTGCTCTATTTCCTATATTGATCGGGCTATTTGTGCTTATACCAATAGCATTAACCCTACCTTACCGGTTGAGTTTATTGCCTATTGCTGGAAGCTTTTTATTTTCCGGGCTAACCCTATTACTACTGGATACTTTGATTTACGATCAATATCGATTTCATCTCAGCGGTTTTATCTGGCAGCTACTCACAGGACCAGGTGCTGGAGAAATAATACAGCTGTCCTGGTTAACTTTTCTTATAGCAGGCTTGCTGCTGACAGCGATCATATTCGTTGTGCTGCTTGCTTTATCCATTGCCTCTTGGTGTGCTCGATCTATTCGTATAAGGGGCAAAGGCCCTTATCTTTTCACCATCTGGTTCCTTGCAACCTTAATCAGCCAAGGCATGCATGTTTGGTTCGAGGCTCACTACGACAGTGAAGTCACCAGCATTACCCGGCACCTCCCCAGTTATTACCCTCTGACGGGCAAAAGATTTTTAGTGAACAATGGTTGGCTTGATCCCGATAAAGCCCGAGAAGAAAGCAGTATTAACACAAACCTAAGCATTAATCCTAAAGGGCAGGGTTTAAGCTATCCCTCTTCTCCTTTGCAATGCGTTACTCCCAATAAACCTAAAAATGTATTAGTTATCGCAATTGATGCCATGCGTTCTGATGTATTTTCACCTGAGATTACACCTAATCTATATCAGCGTAGCCAGCAAAATAATGCACTTTATTTCATGGATCATCACAGCGGTGGCAATGTCACAAAAGGAGGCATTTTCTCGCTATTTTACGGTTTACCGGCCACTTACTGGGAAGGGTTTGCCGCTGACAAGGTCGGATCTCTCTGGATAAAACAGCATCAAGCAGCGGGCTATGAGTTGGGTATTTTCAGCTCAGCGACTCTATTAAGTCCGGCTTTTGACCGTACTGTATTTGCTTCTGTATCTAACTTACGTTTAAAGAGTGCAGGTGAAACACCTTCTGAGCGTGACAAAAATGCTATTCAGGATTTTGAGCGCTTTTTACAACTCAAACCTTCTGAGAAACCCTTTTTTAGTTTTCTGTTTCTTGATGCCGTACACGGCTATGACGTACCCAATGGCTACGAAAAATTTCAACCTCAGTGGCAGCGAGTGGACCATATAAAACTGAATAATGAGTTTAATCCCGAGCCCTATTTTAATCGCTATAAAAATGCGTTGGGTTATCTGGATGAGCAACTAGATAAACTACTTAAAAAACTGGAGAGTCAGGGTGTACTAGAAAATACACTCGTGATGATAACGTCAGACCATGGCGAAGAGTTTAACGACCTGAAACAAAACTATTGGGGCCATGGTAGTAACTTTACCCGCCACCAAACCCAGGTCCCCCTATTGATATTATGGCCTGGAAAATCACAACAACGGATTGATTACCGTACCAGTCACTACGATATAGCGCCCACGATAATGACAGAGATACTCGGTTGCACGACCTCTCCATCAAATTATGCTATCGGGGATAATTTATTCGACTCAACATTCAACCGAGATTGGTTATTAGTACACAGTTACTTTAATTATGGCATTGTTGGGAGTCAGTGGATTATCGCCACTTATCCTACCGGTGGATATGAGGTTCTGGATAAACGTAATCAGCGGTTAAAACAGAGTGTTATGCCGCCTAAGGCAGGGTTACAAATTCTCGAACAGGTCTCCCGCTTTTATCAATAAGACCAACTCCGATAATTCCTTATAGGTGAAAAGTAAGGAACATCTGGATCACTCTAGGTGTACTCGGAGATTGTTATCACTAACAACTTATCAGGAATGGTATAAGATCTTAATCCGTTAAAAAGGGCTCTATTAAGAAGCCCTATTAAAAGAAGCCCGATCATCAAATCGGGCTAATATGCTAAATGAGTAGGATTTCCTGTTCCAATGCGATTGAGTAGAGACATTCAGCATTTACTCCTAGGTGAGCCAGGTATCTTCCCAATCGATCACACGCTGCTGAGCAGAACACCAAAGATCCAATAGTTCGTCAGACGTAAACATGGCCAAACCCTCCGTAGCCAATGATCTTAAATCCCCCGCACAACGTGCCGGGCTCACTGTCAGTATAGGTGGATTTCAGGCTGTGCAAGTTTTTTTAACACGCTGAAGAGCCCATGAATAAAGGGCTAGAGACTATTTAAAGAAAAAAACGAACAGAACCAAACACTTGCCGCAAAGCAACATAATATGAACTTTTTTGTAACAATATTTTGAGCACAGAAGGTTTGATATTTAAGAGGAAAGAACAAATAGTGCCGTATGCCCTATAAGCATACAGACACTCACGACCAGGTGTGTCTGAGGGTTATAACCAGGAACGAAGGCTGATCCAATCGAGCCCCTCCTCCTGTTCTATCGCCGGGATTTGTTCTGGATTCTGGCCCAAAACCTGAGCTAAAGCCGAACGAGCCAGATCAAAGGTATTGTTTTTATCGCTGATATGGGCAGCCACTACATGCTGCAATTTATCATGCTCCAGATCCATTAGCAGTGAGGCCGCCTGAGCATTACTTAAGTGGCCATAAGGCCCACCCACACGACGCTTCAGTTTGGGCGGATATGGCCCCTGTTGTAACATCACCGCATCATGGTTCGCTTCCAAAATTAACGCATCACAATGATGATAACAGTGCAAAACATGACCCGTTACACTGCCCAGATCCGTTAACATGCCAATACGATGTTCGCCATCACCCACCACAAATTGAACAGGCTCTTTAGCATCATGAGGCACAGGAACAGGTTCTATCTCCAAATCACCAATAGCCAATTTACGATGGCTACTGATCAAACGCAGATCCGGTACAGCACCTAAACGTCCGGTTAAATGGGTACCCGCCGTGCAATAAACAGCGACACCACAGGCTCGGGCTACTCGCCCTGCACCGCCAATATGATCACCATGTTCGTGTGTAACCAGAATACCGTCCAAATCATCCAGCTCTAAATCAAGGCGAGCCAAACGTTTACGGGTTTCTTTCACACCAAAACCACAATCAATTAGGATACGGGTATTATTTTTTTCGATGAGGGTAGCATTCCCTCGGCTACCACTGCCGAGGGAAGCAAAACGTATAGCAGTCACTCAGAAATCAGCCTCAGTTAAGCAAACGGCGTACAGCAAGCAAGACCTGACGGGCCTGTTTTGCTGGCGCTGGCTGACCTTGTTGTTCAACCCGAATTTCTACCGGATTACTACCGGTCAGCTGAAGCTGATATTTAAATTCCTCGCTAGGGGAACTGACCCAACGTGTCAGAATGCTACTGCGTTCCTTTTCCGGTACCCAGAGCACAGTAAACTGACGTTTCTCCACATCTACGGCAATCAGTTCCTCTTCTGCTGCATCAAAACGCTCTTTCAGCAAGCTTTCAAGACCAATCCAAGTACGATCCGCATCAAGGCTCAGCGTTAAAACCGGTTCCTGGCCCGTACCTGTTTGCAAACTAATATTTTTGCTGCGGCTGATATTTTGTGCCAACAAGGAGACACTCTGATAACCCGGTCTAGGTGCACTCAACCCTTCTTTTAACTGATTAAGTACAGTTTTTGCCGCATTATCTGTACGCACCTCACCTCGGCTGTTTACTAGTTCCAGATCACTAAAACCGCCTCGTAAGCCCTGACGCAAACGAGCATCAATTGCTTGACCAATCAGGCTATTGGTAGTGACAAAACGCAAACGACCTGTAGAAGGATCTGCCTGTTGTACTGTCCAATTAAAACTCTGGAATTGCTGCTGTAGTAAAGGCCAGGCAACGGCTGGAGTTTCTGAAATGGCCAGCCAAAGACGAGACTGAATATCACCGGAACTTGAGTATTCCTGTAGCTCAGCAGCAGGTAATTCAGCATCCACCACTGGCATAGGATCCGGGCGTGGAGCCTCAAATTCTTTTTCCAGAGATTCCTCTGCAACCAGTTCAGGTAGCCTCATTAATTCTTTAAAGCGGGATTTATCTGCAGCTTCTGGTAATTCCAACGGTGCATGAGTGGTTTCATCCACATAGTCCGTTTTACGGTCATGGTAATAACCGGAAGAAGTACAGCCAGAAAGCAGGAAACCGGCCAGCACTAGGCTGCCGGTTACCTTAATTATAGAGTCCTGTGGGGACATGGAGTTTCCTATTCAATAGACCTGCGTATGCCTAGCCAATAATGCCGGCATGTTGCATGGCTTCACGTACCGTAGCGTGATACTGAGGAGACAGAACCGTCAGCGGTAAACGAATACCCGTTTCCATCATACCCATGGCATGTACAGCCCACTTCACCGGAATCGGATTAGATTCGACAAACAGTGCGTGGTGTAAAGGCATGAGGCGAGTATTGATCTGATGAGCGGTAGACGCATCACCACTGAGTGCCGCTGCGCATAACTCAGACATCTGACGAGGTGCAACGTTAGCCGTAACAGAGATATTACCGTGACCACCTTGCAACATAAAATCAGCGGCAGTCAGATCATCACCAGAGAACAGTAAGAAATCCGTATCTTTCAAACGATCGATCAGCTCTTTACCGCGCTCAACATCACCGGTCGCGTCTTTAATCGCAACGATGTTATCTAACTGGCTTAAACGCACAACAGTCTCATTATGCATATCAACCGCTGTACGACCCGGTACATTATACAAAATTACCGGTAGGTCACTGGCTTCAGCAACGGCCTTAAAGTGCTGATACAAACCTTCTTGCGTTGGTTTGTTGTAGTAAGGCGTTACGGATAGGCAGTAGTCTGCACCCACTTTTTTAGCAAACTGGGTCAGCTCAACGGCTTCAGAGGTAGAGTTTGCACCTGTGCCCGCCACAACTGGAATACGACCATTAACCTGTTCAACGACCTTTCGGATGACATCAAAGTGTTCTTCAAATGACATCGTGGTCGGTTCACCTGTTGTACCGGCTGCTACAATAGCATCGGTACCATTTTCCAGATGGAACTCAACCAGACGATGCAGTGCTTCCCAATCAATATCCCCTGAAGTGGTCATTGGGGTCACCAATGCAACAATACTGCCTTTGATCATCTGTTGTCTCCGAAAAAGCGCGAAAAAAGCGAAACGCTAATGGTACTTTTGCCCACCTATTAACACAAGCATCCTACAATGTTTGTGTTGGAATATTCGGTCAAAAATCAGTCTGTTAATCAGAATAGTCAAACCTAGAGGTAATTACAGGGCAATACACTACACTCTCAGGATTGATCTCGGCATAATAGGACTCATTATTATTGATTGAGTTCATTGCAAACTCAGCACGTTTAAATTTAAAGATAAGAGAGATAACACTGCCATGACTATCGCTGTTGATGCCCCGGTACCAGAATTTACGACTCAAGCCACTAATGACACCACAGTAACCCTCAGTGAGCTGGCCGGTAAAAATATCGTGATCTATTTCTACCCAAAAGATAATACGCCGGGCTGCACCACCGAAGGGAAAGATTTTCGTGATCACTCTGCTGCTTTTGATGCGGCTAATACGGTTATTTTTGGTGTTTCTCGCGATAGCCTGCGTGTACATACCAACTTTAAAGCAAAACACGAGTTCCCCTTCGAGCTAATCAGTGATCCTGAAGAAGAGCTGTGCAAACTGTTTGATGTGATCAAACTGAAAAAGAACTACGGCAAGGAATATATGGGTATCGAACGCAGTACTTTCTTAATTAACGCCGAAGGTAAGCTGGCGAAGGAATGGCGTAAGGTAAAAGTTAAAGGGCACGTAGAAGAAGTATTAGAAGCAGTACAAGCACTGTAAACCGTAAACCAAAAAAGCCCATATCAATTTGCCTTTAAGCAAATCAGATACGGGCTTTTTATTAATTCAGAAGATCAGAAGATAGGCTTAGAAAGTCTTAACCTGTCGAGGTTTGGGCCTCTTCTACTGCTCTAGGCCAAGCAAACAGAATAGCTTTTAGCAAAGTAGCTAACGGAATCGCAAAGAAAATCCCCCAAAAGCCCCAAATACCGCCAAAAAACAGGACCGCTACAATAATGGCGACCGGATGTAGATTAACCGCTTCAGAAAACAACAAGGGCACCAATACATTACCGTCCAGCGCCTGAATCACGCCATATACCAGCATCAAATATAAAAAGGTTTCCGAGGTACCAAACTGGAACATACCGATTAAAACAACGGGTACCGTTACCACCGCAGCGCCAATATAAGGTACTAAGACTGACAATCCGACCAACAAGCCTAATAAAGCAGAGTACTGCAATCCAAAGACCACTAACCCCAAATAAGTCGCCACACCCACAATCACAATCTCAATGGCTTTACCGCGGATATAGTTGGCTAACTGCTGATCCATTTCACGCCAAATTCCGGTCATCATCACTTTTTTCTGAGGTAGATAACCCAGAAACCAGTTCACAAGCAAGTCTCTATCCTTCAGTAGGAAAAAAACCAGAATAGGAACCAGTACCAAATAGATCATAATGGCGAAAAGGTTTGGCAATGAAGCCAGAGATAGAGACACCAGAGTCTGTCCAAACTGACCAATCTCAATCGCTGCCACATTTAACAGCTCCTGCATCTGCTCTTCACTGATCACACCAGGATATTGCTGAGGCAGTAACAGTAATAACTGCTGCCCCTTTTCCAGCATGCCCGGTAGTTCATCGGTAAGGCTAATAAACTGGCGCCAAACCAGCGGCAAAACAATAAAGATCAATGCCGACAGCAGGCTGATAAATATAACAAAAACGCTAACCACTGCTAAACGAAACGGTACCTTTAGCTGCTCCAGTTTACCGACAATACCCTCTAATAGATAAGCTAGGACAACACTGGCTAAAAACGGCGCCAGCATCTTGCCCCAAAAAATCACGATGCTGAACCCCCCAATCAGCAACAGAAAAAAGGTGACGGCTTCTTCATCCGAAAAATAGCGTTGCAGCCAGTAACGAGCAACATCCTTCATGGCCATACTGTACACTCCTAGCTGCCTTTCTTAATGCAAAAAACATACTCGCGACTACTTTGAGCGCCATCTTCAGGCTCACTCTGACTGCGGTCTAACAACGTATGAGGGCTCTGGCGGATAAAGGCTTCAAAGTCATCCCAAGAGCCTGCATCTGTAGCCACTACTCGGAGTACCTGTTCATCTTGCATCTGGTTTAACGCTAATTTAGCTTTTAACAAAGGCATAGGGCAATGTAACCCTCGGGTATCCAGTTCGGTGTCTACCGTAAAACTCATGATTCTTTTTAATCCTTAAAGGGCTTAGCGCTAAAATAACGTAACCGTTAACCGACCGATTAAAGGGGAAGTTCTCGAAAAGTGCAACACTTGTGAGTCACGAAAGTAAAGCATCTGTAAATTTATTGATAAGAACTTGTCTACTGCAACTGATATCTTATCCTGTAGTCTAACGCCGTAATCAATGAAAACTCGGAAAATTAATGGAAGATCCCTTGTCCGCTGATCAGTTTTTACATTCAAGAACGCTACATTCAAAAACACTATATTCACAAACACTTGGGTTTAGTCGCCTAAGGCACTTCATCGCAACAGCCACAGGCCGAGTACTCCAACCGATTATTTTGGCCAGCGTTATTGTGGCCAGTACACTTTCACCCGTTCAATCTGCCTATGCAACGGGCACAGAGTTACCCAGTATTGGCAGCGACCAACCAGACAAGCTGACTGTCGGTCAGGAATATTGGTTGGGCCGTGCCTGGTTACGGCAATTTCGCGCTCATACCTCTGTTATCTATGACCCTATACTACAGAGCTATCTGGAAAATATGACCCAGACCTTAGCGGTGGAAGCGGAGTTGTATGAACGACGTTTAAACTTGGTTGCAGTTAATGCCCGAACCATTAATGCTTTTGCGGTGCCCGGCGGTGTTATTGGTGTCCATAGCGCGCTTTTAGTTGAAGCTCATGATGAGGATATGGTCGCTTCCGTTATGGCTCACGAGCTGGCCCACCTCAGCCAACGCCATTATGCCCGTCGTAGAGATAACGCAGAAGAACAACAGCTCTCAGTTTTTGCGACCTTGTTGGCCGGTTTAGTACTAAGTGCTAACGGACAATCTCAAGCCGGTATGGCTGCGATTGTTGGTACCCAGGCAGCCATGATTCAAAACCAATTACAATTTAGCCGCTTACATGAACAGGAAGCAGACGCCGTAGGTTTTGATGTTTTACACAATGCCGGATTTGACAGCACAGGTATGGCTCGTATGTTTGAGCTATTACAAGCCCAGGCACGGACTCAAGGCGGTAATGCCCCGGAATTTCTTCTCACTCACCCCATTACTGAAAGCCGAATTGCATTTGCCCGAGAACGCGAGAAAACAACTGATTCTGAACGCCAATACGCTAATCTGGATTTTCAATTGGTCCGAGTTCACGCCCTGCTACATCAAACTGAAGATGACGCCCTGCCCTCGGCACTGGAAAGCTTGATTAGCTCGGTACCCGAAGCATTAAAGACACCTGTGACTCTCTATACTGATATTCTATTAAGCCTTAGGAACGGCGATATCACACAGGCTCAAAAACAAACTCAAGCCTTGGCACTACAACCGGATCACCTCTATTTTCGACTGATCAAGGCACGGGTATTACTGGCTAGCAATCAAAAAGAAACAGGCCTAAAGCTATTACAAACACAGCTTGAACAAACGCCTGACAACTACCCTACAGCAAGTTTGTTAGCCAATACCTATCTACAACAAGGGCAAACAGTTCAAGCGATTGAACTGTATCGAAAGCTATTACAGCAACGTCCTGAAGACCCTTGGTTATGGCAAAAACTGGCTGAAGCAGCCGGTGAACAGCAAGATCTCTTAACGGTATACCAAGCAAAAGCAGAAGAGCATCAGTTAACCGGTGATATCTCTCAAGCCTTAGCAGAATTGAGACTGGCACAAGAATATGCCCATAATGATTCTTTGGAACATGCAAGAATCAGCCATCGTATTGAGGAGTTAAAGGAAACCTTTAAACAGATGGACTTTGGTGGCTAAAGCTCATCCCCCTAATAGAAAAAATACTATTAGGGGGACTAAATTATTTTTTTAGGCTCGATGGCGCAAAATAATAATTAGCATTTATTTCTTTAAGGTTTGACCAAATTCCAGCATACGGGTCAATGGCAACATGGCTTTTTCGCCCAGCTCTTGCTCTACAAACACTTCCTGATCACCGGTTTCCAGTACACGAATCATGGATTCCAATTCGTTCATCGCCATCCAAGGACAGTGAGCACAACTGTTACAGGTGGCACCATTACCGCGAGTTGGCGCTTCTAAGAAACGTTTACCGGGACACAACTGCTGCATCTTGTAAAAAATGCCGCGATCCGTTGCCACAATAAAGGTCTCATTATCCATCTCTTGTGCTGCGCTGATTAGCTGAGAGGTAGAGCCCACGACATCAGCCAGCTCAACCACTGCCGCTGGAGATTCAGGGTGAACCAAGACGGCAGCATCCGGGTAGACCTTCTTCAGATCCAGTACACCCTTGGCCTTAAACTCTTCATGCACGATACAGGCGCTATCCCATAGGATCATATCTGCGCCGGTTTTCTGCTGAATATAACCACCTAGATGCTTGTCTGGTGCCCAAATCAGCTTTTCACCTTTCGCTTTCAGATGTTCAACCACTTCCACGGCAATACTAGAGGTCACCACCCAATCGGCACGAGCTTTAACCGCTGCAGAGGTATTGGCATACACGACAACGGTACGATCCGGGTGCTGATCACAAAAAGTACTAAACTTATCCACAGGACAACCAAGATCCAGAGAACAGGTCGCCTCCAGAGTAGGCATCAAAACAGTCTTTTCCTGACTTAGAATCTTAGCCGTCTCGCCCATAAAACGAACACCCGCCACAACCAGAGTCGATGCAGAATGGTTCGCGCCAAAACGGGCCATCTCCAATGAGTCCGCCACACAACCACCGGTCTCTTCCGCCAGTGCCTGAATGACATCATCACAGTAATAGTGGGCCACAATAACGGCATTGCGCTCTTTTAGCAGAGCTTTAATACGGTCTTTTAATTCGGCCTGTTTTTCGGCATCAACAGCCTGGGATTCTCCCAGCTGGGAAAGGTGCTCCCGAACCAGATCTGTTTGCATACTCATGGCGGACTTCAACTCATTCAAGCTTACGGATAGTGTTTACCATTCCCGATAAGTCATTCGTGATATCAATCTTCGAGTACACTGAGATTGATTCAGGTTTTCCCCATTTTTTATCGATAAGGAATTATCGGGATCGGTATTATAAACAGGATTACTCAAGTAACCACTGAAGAATTATGACCGGCGATACTAACACATTTACACCTTTTTCGGTTGAAACTTTGACACGACAAGTAAAGGTAAGCCTGACACAGGTTCATAAAGAAGGTTATAAAAAATAATGCGCCTAGAGAGGAGGAAAGATAAAAGTCCAGACGAAAAAAAACCGCATTAATATGCGGTTTTTTAGAAATTGGTGGGTCGTATAGGATTCGAACCTATGACCAATTGGTTAAAAGCCAACTGCTCTACCAACTGAGCTAACGACCCAAATTGTCGTTAATAATTCTACTAAGTCTGGCCATTTGATTAAATGGTGGGTCGTATAGGATTCGAACCTATGACCAATTGGTTAAAAGCCAACTGCTCTACCAACTGAGCTAACGACCCTTAATCAAACGCCTAACTTAATAATCTTGGCAAACGGCCAAAACGATTAAATTATTAAAACAATAATACAAGTTAAGGAAGTGGTGGGTCGTATAGGATTCGAACCTATGACCAATTGGTTAAAAGCCAACTGCTCTACCAACTGAGCTAACGACCCGCTCAACTTGTGGGCGCAAAGTATACGGATATTTCGACACCGTGCAAGCTATTTCTTAAAACTTTTTACTTATTTATCATAAAAAAGCAGGCGACTACCGCTAACGCCTATTTTTCCTATCATATACCCCCTGCGAAAAGCAGAAATCTTGTTTAAAACCAAGGCTCTGCTTAAAAGTCAGAGGGTCAGAACCAGCTTAGCTTATCGTGAGCGATTTTGCTTATTAACACTACGAATAGCACGGGTCTTTTTACGCTGACGATCAATACGGTCACGGTTATCCAGAGAAGCCTCTCTCACACGGCGTCTTTCCAGACCGGCCATTTCGGATAATTGATCGATCTCTTGCTGAGTCAACTCAATCCATTCACCGGCACGGGCACGTTTGTCCAGGAAGATACTTCCGTAGCGCACACGCTTCAGACGACTAACGGTTAAGCCCTGAGATTCCCATAGACGACGCACCTCACGGTTACGGCCTTCCATAATCACCACGTGGAACCAAGTATTAATACCTTCGCCCCCAAACTCCTGTACATCGGTAAACTGAGCCATACCATCTTCCAGCATGACACCATCAACCATGGCTTTGATATGCTCGGGCTTAACATCACCCATCACACGTACCGCATATTCCCGCTCAATTTGCTGAGATGGGTGCATCAAGCGGTTAGCCAATTCACCATCTGTTGTGAACAGTAGTAAACCACTGGTATTGATATCCAAACGACCGATGGAGATCCAACGCTCACCTTTCAGCTTTGGCAAACGATCAAATACGGTACGACGGCCCTGTGGATCACTACGTGTGCATAACTCACCTTCTGGCTTGCTGTACATAATCACACGGCGAGGAATATCTTCCTCTGCTGTTAGCTTAACAATTCGCCCATGGACAGAGACCTGATCCGCAATAGAAACACGGTCGCCCAGTTTTGCTTTGGTGCCATTAATGGCCACCTCACCGGAATCGATCAGACGCTCCATCTCACGACGGGAGCCCATGCCGCTACGGGCCAAAACTTTCTGTAGTTTTTCAGTTTTAATTTCGTTCACAAGTCATGCCTATCTATTAATCATTGTCAGGTATCGGCGGCAGATTCTGGGCCGATACCTCATCGCTATTAGGGTTGTTTGTTCTGTTGTTGTTTATTCTATTGGTATCTGTATTCGTATCCTCTGTACTCACAGAGGAAGCAACATCTGTTTGCTGATCACTTTCACTTAAACGTTCATCTAAGCGTTGGGTCAGATCAGAAAACGATAAATCATTGGCATCCGTATCGTCTTTTTTCTTATCAGGATGAGCATCCAAGGCACTTTCAGAACCTTCAGCATCCGATTCATCTACATTGGCTTGCTCATCGTCAGATTCATCATCTAAATGATCCTGAGCAGCAGCCATCATTTGACGACGTTTTTCTTCCTGAGCAGCCAACATTCTGGCTTCTTCTTCTGCAATCTCATCCTGTTGCTTCGCCTGCATCACTTCACCCAGCTCACGAATTTCGCTGAGCGTGGGCAGCTGATCCAGGGTTTTCAAATTAAAATAATCCAGAAACTGTCGTGTCGTAGCATACATAGAAGGGCGACCCGGTACATCCCGATAACCCACAACACGCACCCATTCTCGCTCCAGTAATGTTTTCATAATGGAACTGCTGACACTGACACCGCGAATCTCTTCGATATCACCACGGGTCACAGGCTGACGGTAAGCGATCAAAGCCAAGGTTTCCATTAATGCACGGGAATACTTCTGAGGACGTTCCTGCCATAGCCGTGCAATACGTGTGGCATATTCCGGTCTAGCCTGAATACGCCAACCACTGGCCACCTCAATCAATTCAATACCACGACCGTGATAATCAAGCTGTAACTGCTTTAATACTTCCCGAAACAGGCTTTTGGAGGGTCGTTCAAACTCGTCAAATAGCTCCGCCAGCTGATCCAAGGGCAAAGGTTGATCAGCCACCATCAATAAGGCTTCAACCATGGGTTTAAGCTGTTCAGTCTTCATTCTTCGCCTTTAAATTCATCATCCGCAAACTCTTCTTCCACGGGAAGCATACGCAGACGTACATGAATAGGACTAAAGGGTTCATTTTGTACCAGCTCCACTAGCTTACTCTTGACCAATTCCATCAAGGCTAAAAAGCTGACCACAACCCCCATTCGACCTTCATCCACATGCAATAAACTTTCAAAGGGATAAAAATCTGGCCCCTGAAGCTGTTCCAATATCTGACTCATCCGCTCGCGCGTTGATAAGGGTTCCATAGCAATATGGTGATGGGCCTGCATCTCAACACGCTGCAATACTAGAGCCATCGCTACCAGAACTTCCTGTAGATCAACCTCTGGTGGTGGTCGATACACCTCATAATCCGGTGTTTCCACTTGAGTTTGATGAATATCCCGCTGTTGACGAGGCAGTTCATCCAGCTTTTCTGAGGCTTCTTTTAATTGCTCATACTCTTGCAATCGTCGAATCAGATGAGCCCTTGGGTCTTCTTCGTCTTCTTCGCCTTCAACATTATGCCTTGGCAATAAGCTACGAGATTTAATCTCAGCCAATAGAGCGGCCATAACCAGATATTCGCCAGCCAACTCAATTTGGAGATCCTGCATCAGATCAACATATTCGATATATTGACGAGTAATTTCCGCCACATTAACGTTTAGAATATCTAGGTTTTGTCGACGAATCAGGTAGAGCAGGAGATCCAGAGGGCCTTCAAAGGCTTCCAGAAAAACACGTAACGCTTCAGGTGGGATATACAGGTCTTGCGGCGGCTCGGTGACAGTTTCATCACCAATTCGAGCCCAAAAATCCAATTGCTCAGGTTGCAAGGCAATACTCATACACACCTCATGGCACCCACAGGAGTCAGACCTGTAGCGTCGCAAGTAGAATCATAAGGGAAAGGTACGAATTGGCAGTCAACCATCACGGTCGTCTGTACTCCTGAGCTGTCGGAATTAGGCAAAATTCTACCACGGCATAGCCGCTTTCACAGTGAAAATTTTGCCCTTTTTACCTTCCTACCGGAAGGTTTTCTTTAAACTATTGAAAAATGGTCAGTTTATTAATCACTAAATTAATAGAGAACATTAATGACCAAGGCAATGGGGCTATTCAAAGGGGGATAAGTCTCCCTTACCGGCCCGTATGACAACCGGTGGCAATTCTCGAAGATCCACAACAGAGGTGGCTTCCATAGTACAAGCGCCCCCATCAATAATCAGATCCAACTGATGTTCCAGAAATTGTCGAATATCATAAGGATCTGTTTGAGGATATTCGTCCTCCGGCATAATCAGTGTGGTACTCATAAGCGGCTCACCCAGCTCAGCCACCAGCGCTAGGGCGATATTATGCTCAGGGATACGTACACCAATAGAGCGACGTTTAGGGTGCAGTAGTAAACGCGGCACCTCTGTTGTCGCTTCCAAAATGAAAGTATAGGCTCCCGGCGTATGGGCTTTTAATAATCGATATACTTTATTGTCCACCTTGGCATAGGTAGAGATATCGGACAGATCACTGCACACCAAAGTAAAATTATGTTTATTATCCAATTGACGGATACGCTTGATCTTTTCTACTGCTTTTTTATCCCCCAGATGACAGCCCAAGGCATAACCTGAATCTGTTGGGTAAGCAATTACCCCACCTTTACGCACAATCTCAACCGCCTGACGAATTAACCGTTCCTGCGGATTATCTGGGTGAATCTGAAAAAACTGACTCATCATATTTCCTTATTATTTATTATCCGGCCATCATACGGGGGTCTTTCAATATCAAAAAAATAATGACGGCCGCAGCTCAATCCAGTCCATTACATCATTTACGTATTAACGGTCTGAGAGCTATTTATAGGTTGATCCCAAGCGAACCAAACCGGATTCACAGTTTCCGGTAAAGCACTAAACTTACCTGGCTTTTGCCATTGAGTAATAAAATGAAAATCACTGCCAACACTGGCCATAAGGCCATACTCTTTCGCCAGTTGCGACATATATAGGGTTTGATCCCGAGTTTGCACACCAGATACCACCTCCATGCCATCTCCGCCACAATCTTTAAAAGCCTGTAATAATGCCCGACGTTTCATATTGGTCATTTTATAATGTAGCGGGTGGGCTAAAACCGCAACACCACCGGCCGCATGAATCCACTCAACGGCTTTATTTATCTCAGGCCAAAGGTTCTTTACATCGCCTTTTTTACCGGAACCTAGATACTTTTTAAATGCCTCAGGCATACTATCAACAACACCTTCATCCACCATCACCCGAGCAACGTGAGGCCGCCCAATTTCTGCACCCTTGGCTTGAGCTTCAACCTTTTCTAAGAAATCATCGATACCGAGATTAGACAACTTTTGAACAATCATCTCGGCGCGAGCACGCCGTGCGGCTTGCTGACGGGCTAAACCGGCTTGTAGTTCAGTGTTAGTGGTATCCAAATTTAAGCCAATAATATGTATGCCGCACTTACTCCAGGTGGTTGAGATCTCAACCCCTGCAATCAATCGGATATCCGCTTCCCTAGCCGCCTCTGTCGCCTCAGCAATACCCTTCACTGTATCGTGATCCGTCAAAGATAACGTATGCACCCCTTGTTCCGCCGCCAGTTGTACCAACTCCGTTGGGGATAACTTGCCATCAGAACAAGTGGAATGACTATGCAGATCAAAACCCGACCAGTATGCGTTCATTTTTTACCTTACATTTAAAGCTTAACTTCATACTCAATAGCAAATAAAGCAAATCAGTACGAACTCAGACTAAGAAAACCTGTCTATATGATGCTTGTTAGGTCGACTATTTTGCCAGCATATCTGTCAAAAAGTAGCCTGACATGCGAAGATTGCCCGTCAATAGCTTAAGTATGAAAGACAAGTGTCTATAACACCATGAAATTACTTCTAGATTTTTTCCCCGTAGCCATATTTTTTGCCGTGTATCACTACAGCAAAGATATGATCCTTGCCACTGCCGTACTGATTCCTGCCACTATTATTCAGGTAGCAATCATCTGGTTTAAAACCCGTAAGATCGAAAAGATGCACATCGTTACACTCGTGCTGATTATCGTTATGGGTGGAGCCACCATTATCCTACAGGATAAAACCTTTATTCAGTGGAAACCTACTGTCGTAAATTGGCTCTTTGCTGCTGCCTTTTTAGGCAGTTACGTCATTGGTAAAAAGCCGCTGATCCAGCGTATGCTGGGTGGGCAGATCGAGATGGCTCAACCTCTATGGAATAAACTCAATGCCTACTGGGCTATGTTTTTTATCGCCATGGGTGGCATTAATATCGCGGTATTCACCTATTACAGTGAAGAAACTTGGGTTAACTTTAAACTGTTTGGCATGTTAGGCCTGACTCTAGTGTTTATTATTGCCCAAGGTATTTGGCTAACCCGTCATATTAAGACCGATCAGCTGGAACAGGACTAGACCTGATACTGTGATAATACAGAATCAGATCGCCCGTTACTTTTATTACCCGTTATATCTATTTAGCTAACACGGTTACCGACTAGGGAGCACCTATGCTGTACGCATTTATCTGTCAGGACAAAGAAGGCACATTAGAACAACGTATGCAGGCTCGTCCAGATCACTTGGCACGTTTAACCCAGCTAAAAGATGAAGGGCGTTTAATTCTGGCTGGCCCACACCCTGCTATCGATAGTGAAGATCCTGGCCCAGCCGGTTTTACTGGTAGTCTTGTCGTGGCCGAATTTGATTCTCTAGAAGCGGCACAAGCTTGGGCTGATGCAGATCCTTATAACGCTGCCGGTGTTTATGAAAGCGTCACCGTTAAACCGTTTCGTAAGGTATTACCTTAATTCTTTGCGAGCTTGATCTGACAGTTTAATCCAAAGCGATACTGAGACGATCTCTGGCCTATACATATTTATACGTAATAGGCCAGATAAAACTTCAAATAATTAGTTTCATAAACAACTGAATTATTTACCTTTTTTAAGTTTTCCAACAGATTCTGTGGATAACTTTGTGGATCTCAATAGGACAAGCAGCTAAGAGGCTTATCCTGTGTAGCAAGCCCTCAGATTGATCAATCTTTAACCACTTCTAGCCTGGAATCTCTTCTGTGAACGCCGGTAAAAACACTTATCACGTGCTCGAACACGCCACTTTGAACTGGGATGAAAACAGCCTGCCCATTTCCAGTGAATTTGATGATGTCTACTTCTCGAAAGCCAGCGGCTTAGATGAGACCCGGTATGTTTTTTTACAGCATAATCAATTACCTGAACGCTGGCAGTCCTTTGATTTCAGTAGCGGGAAACCCTTTGTCATCGCCGAAACGGGTTTTGGCACTGGCCTGAACTTTCTTTGTGCTTGGCAGGCTTTTCTACAGCAGGCTCCAGCAGATGCCCGCCTACACTTTATCTCTGTAGAAAAATTCCCTTTGACTCAGGAAGACCTGAAAAAATCACTTAGCCTCTGGCCTGAGCTAAAAGATTTAGCGGAACAACTGATCGAAGTTTATCCACTACCGATTCCCGGTCTGCATCGTCGGCACTTTAATACTGTTGATAACATCGATTCAGATAATTCATCATCAAAGAACAACTGTAGTAATAAAAACTCTACAGATAAAAATAATCAAAGTCGTGTACAACTGACCTTATTACAAGGCGATGCCAGCGAACTGTTTTCTTCTTTGGAGGCCCAGGTGGATGCCTGGTTCCTAGATGGCTTTGCTCCAGCAAAAAACCCCGAGATGTGGACACCGGAGTTGTTCCAAGCGATTCGTCGCCTCAGTGATCATAACACCACGGTAGCCACCTTTACCGCTGCAGGTATCGTACGTAACGGTTTAAAATCTGTTGGTTTTGAAGTCAAAAAGGTCAAAGGGTTTGGCCGTAAGCGCCATATGGTTTGTGGTGAATTGCTTCTCGACAATGGTCAACCGGTACAAAGCATTCCAGCACCAGACGCCCCTATTATTGAGCCCTTAGCTCTGGCACAGCCATGGCAAAAAACACCTTGGTTTCAACCACCGGCTCAGACAGCTTCCTCTAATAAGATGGAGAAAACCTGTGTCGTCATTGGTGGTGGCATTGCCGGTACAACAACGGCTCAGACACTGGCCCGTCAAGGTATTCAGGTCACCTTAATCGAACAGAACAGTCGAGTGGGCTTAGCAGGTTCCGGCAATCGTCAGGGTGTACTCTATATCAAGCTGGGAGCGGAGCCTTCGCCCCACAGTCATTTCTATCTGTCAGGGTTTGAGTTCTCCCGCCATTACTTCCAGCAGAATGTCTCTGCTGAAAACTGGCAGGCCACAGGTGTCCTACAATTGGCCACCAGTGAAAAAGAACAGAAACGTCAGCAGAGTTTTTTGCAAAAAAATCAGTTCCCGGAACAACTGTTGCAGGGCGTCGATGCTGAACAAGCATCAGAGATAGCAGGCACCGAACTGAAACACAGCGGCTTGCACTTCCCCAATGCGGGTTGGGCTCGACCTTCTTTACTGTGCCAACAATTTAGCCAGCACGAGAATATCCAGCTATTAACGGATACCTTTGTGGATAAACTGCAACAGACCGAACAAGGTTGGCAGTTATTGGATAAAAATGGTGGGGTAATTATCGAAACAAACGAGGTTATTATCGCTTGTGCCGCCAGCGCCAATCACTTTGAACAAACTCAATGGTTACCGACAAAATCCATTCGAGGCCAAACCACTTATCTTCAAGCCAATACGCAAACCCCCGAATTAAAAGCGGTGGTATGCCATGAGGGCTATATCGCTCCGGCCATCGACAAACAAGTTTGCCTCGGGGCGAGCTTTAATCTTAGAGATCACGAAACAGAACTAAGAGACAGCGACCAGGAACACAACTTAGGTTTGCTAAAAGACGCTATGCCTGATTACTATCAGGCATTAAAAGATAGCGAGACAGATATAGAACGCTTAAATGGTAAAGTGGGCTTCCGTTGCGCCAGTCCTGATTATGCCCCTCTGACAGGCCCCGCTCCCGTTTACGATAGCTATCTAGAGCGCTACGCTCAATTACGCCACGATGCTACTAAGATTCCTGACGCAAAACCTAAATATTATCCGGGTTTGTACCTAAATATCGGTCATGGCTCACGAGGTCTGGCCAGTGCTCCCCTGTGCGCTGAAGTTTTAGCAGGTTATATCGGTGGTAACCCACAACCTTTGGAAAGAGAGCTACTGAATGCACTGCAACCGAGCCGGTTTATTATTCGAGGATTAATCAGAGGGCGGCTATAAGCTGCCCTTTTTATTACTGGTTCCCTGCTCCCTAAAGCATATAAATAAAATTTTTAAATAGTCATTTTAATTGTATATACAAGCTGATATAGTGCCGCCCCGATTGAGCAAACCACCCTGACTATGTAATCAAACCCATCGATCATTACCTCATTAATGGCCAGATTACTTAGCCTAATATCACCTATTATTCCCAGAGAAATATCATGGATTTACTTGTCTATCTGCACGCCCTAACGGGTTTGTTTGTCATTATTGACCCTATTGGTGCAGCGATTATTTTTCACTCCCTCGTACCCGCAGGAGAAATCCGCCACCGTCGCCTGATGGCGATCAAATCAATGCTGATCACAACGGTATTACTGATCATATTTGGTAATTATGGCGAAGGGTTTCTCGCAGAGCTGGGGATTAGTATTGAAGCATTGCGTATTTCTGGTGGCTTATTACTGTTTTATACCGCCTTTAATATGATCACTCAGGATCAGGAGTACACGGTGACCACAGAGAAAAAAGATATCTCTGTTTTCCCCATGTCGATTCCTCTGACGGCAGGACCGGGTTCTTTAACTCTGGCCATTTTGATGTTTTCAGACGCTGATACTCTGGCGGCAGATATTTCAATCGTATTAGCCATTCTGACAATTACTCTACTGACGCTCGTATTAATGCTGCTATCCGGTTTTGTAAAGGTCATCATTGGCCGAACCGGCGACGAAATATTACGTCGCTTTCTTGGTGTTATTTTAGCGGCCCTGGCAATTCAATTTGTTTATGATGGGGTCGTACAGATGGTGGCTAATGCCTCTAAAGCGCTAGGATAAAAGCTTTTTTCAAAAACATTGATGCAGCAGGCATTTTGACCGTAGCCTCATCCACAGATATCCGGTACGTTATAGGTATCGAAGCAAAGATAGCGTTTGAGGCTCCTGTAATTTATGCCACAACTTGAATGGAATGAAGGCCTTAGCGTTGGTGTTGAGGCCATTGATAATGATCATAAAATCCTATTAGATCTTATCAATAAGATTTCCTTTGCCATTGAGAAGAACGAGGAGACCTCCGCTATAGAAGAGGTCTTTGGCCAACTAGAAGCCTATGTGGTTGAGCATTTTTCTCGTGAAGAACAGTTAATGCGCGACTGCCATTACCCTGGTCTTCGAGAACATATTAAGCTGCACCGTAAACTGACCAGTAAGGTTCCAGAGCTTAAAGCGGAGTTGTTGGCAGCGGATTCACGAGAAGCTGCAGAAGAAATTAACCTCTTTTTATTCGACTGGTTGATGAATCATATTCTGGGCGACGATATGCTTTTTGCCCAACAAGCCTATGACGAAGGCTTTGCTGATGTCTCTCAACAGCAACAAAGAGAGAACACATCAATCCGCAAAGTGACCTCATGGTTAGGCCGTACCCTTACTCTTAGACAGCGCATCATACTGACAGCCGTTATCCCCATTACCAGTATTGCACTGCTTTGTATGACAGTGTTTTGGATGAGCTTTCAACGTTTTAGTGATATAGAGCAACTACTGAATGTCACCCAGATCACAGAAGAAGTGAATGAACTCAGCCATAAATTGCAAACAGAACGAGGCTTAAGCACGGCTGTTATCAGCTCAAACTATAGCCAACTTGAATATCAGCTGAAAAATCAGAGAAAAGAAACCGATCAAGCCTACGATGCCTTTACAGATGCCTTAAATCAACTGACGTCACTAAATATTGATAGTGTTATTTCCATGCAAA
This sequence comes from Oceanospirillum sp., assembly GCA_047518265.1. Lineage (GTDB taxonomy): Bacteria > Pseudomonadota > Gammaproteobacteria > Pseudomonadales > Halomonadaceae > Oceanospirillum. The sequence goes on along the minus strand of JAKZRG010000066.1, from coordinate 24,227 downwards.
TAAGTGCCACTCAGGCGCAACTACAACAGCTTAATCATCAAAGAACACAAATAGATCAGCAAGTGTCTTCCCCTCAACAGGTGCTTAGCTTTTATGCTGATCTTGTCAGTGAACTGTTCAGAATCCCCGAAGATAGCGTACAACTTCAGGTTGATTCTGAACTTGCTCACTTGCTCACGGCTTATTCCGCTGTACTGCATATGAAAGAGGCTTCAGGTTTACAACGAGCCTTAGGCATACGAGCCATTATAAAGGATCAATTTAGTCCAGAAGAATACGAACATTATGCCAGCTTGATTGGCGAGCAGCGCAGTTTTCTAAAGATATTTAAACAATTCACCAGTGAACAACAGCGTCATATATTGCTGCCTTTTTTTGAAGGAGATGCGAGTCAAGACGCCAGAAAAATGGAACATAAGTTATTTATTGCGATACAAAAAAAGCAGCTTAAAAACCTCGATAGCCAACAATGGTTTCAGGTTATGACCGATAAAATTGGCCAATTAAAAATCTTAGCCGATCAGCTATCCGCCGACATTGAGCTTCTGGCAATCGCGAAACTTAATCAACAGAAACAGAACTTATATCTCACCTCAGCATTATTGGTGGGTATTTTATTGTTAGCAACGCTTCTGTCTTGGCTACTCAATCGAAGCATTATTTCTCCCATGATACGCATCACTCGCGCCATGAGTTATTTGGCACGAGGAGATAGAGACATTCGTTTTGTGGATCATTTTGCTAATGATGAATTAGGTAAAATGGTGAATGCCTACGAGCAGTGTCGCCGCAGCTTATTACGTACCGATATCACCTTTATGGTTAATACCCGCCGGCAAGGTGTGGAGCTGCAAAGTCGCATCCAGGAAAAAGAACGCTATCAAAAGCTGGCCTCGACAGATCCATTAACAGGAGCGGTTAATCGACGTAAATTTAACGAACAGGCTCAAACTGAAATTAACCGATTGGAACGCCACTATCACCCCATGTCCTTACTCATGCTGGATCTGGATCACTTTAAGAACGTTAATGATACCTTCGGTCATGCAGCAGGAGATGAGGTTCTAAAGGCCTTTTGCCAAGTCTGTTACGACAATGCACGCAAAACCGATATTGTCGCCCGCTTAGGTGGCGAAGAATTTGCCATTTTATTGCCAGATGCCTCCCTAAGACAGGCGCATCAGCTGGCAGAACGGGTTTGTCAGGCAACTCGTGAACTGGAGATCAGACTACCAGATATAGAACAAGCTATTAAGGTTACCGTCAGTATTGGTATTTCGGCTTGGAATATAGAAAAATTTAATAGCATTGATGATATGTTAGAGATCGCAGATCAAGCACTCTACAAGGCAAAGCATACTGGCCGTGATCAAGTCTGTGGATTGATATAATTGCCACAAAAAATGAGAAGAAAAATAGGTCAGCATTACAGCTGGCCTACAAAAATTTACCACTCGCTTCAAAAATAGCTGAAACCTAAGGAAACTCTGAAAGCCTGAGCCAGAAAGTACTTCTTCAGAGACTCCCTAAGTTCCTACATAAACTTAGCTACCACATAACTCCGGTATTTTATTACGCTTTAGCCACTGAGGTAACTTGGCAAAAATCAATAAATTCCCCATCATCACCAAACAAAAGCCAATACCTGCTAATAGAGTCCATTGATAGCCTTCGTAGAAGGTTGATACCGTGAGTGCCACCGCTGGAAACATTACCGTACTATAAGCGGCTTTATCGGCACCAATACGCCCCACCAACATCAAATAAGTGGTAAAGGCGATAACCGTACCAGGAATGGCCAGATACAACAGTGAATACAGGTATTGAGGCTCAGCACTGAAGGTAAACTCGACCCCTTGCACAAGAGAAACAAGCATCAGAACCAATACACCGTAGAAAATACTCCAAGCATTGGTCGATGTTGTTTTGAGCCCTTTTTTCTGATGACGCACTGAGACCATATTTCCGCTGGAAAATAACCAAACGCCTAACAAGCCTAATCCCATGCCGATCAGTACATCTTGGTTAAAACCATTAGCTGTAATTTCAGGCCAGAATAATAGGGTAATGCCCATCAAACCGACAACAGATCCTGCAAGTGTTCGTGCTGTCGGGCGCTTGCCAAACCAAATTCGATTATTCATAACATTCATCACAGTGGCCATAGAAAAGATCACTGAAGCCAAACCACTGCTAATGTAACCGGTTGCACTGTAAAAACAGTAAAAGTTAAAACTAAACAGACAACAGCCTTGTAACAAACAAAACAGATGATCCCTACTATCCAGCTTCTGTAGACGTCGACTCAGTAGCAAAACAGTAAATAGCACAGCTCCTGCCAGAATAAAGCGATAGATAATAGAAGCTTGAACCGCCACATCACCTAGTTGTAGCTTAATAGCAATCCAGGTGGTTCCCCAGATTAAAACCGTTGATAGATATAAACCAATATTTAACATTACTCGATCTCCTCATTATTCCCCAATCAGCAGTAATAACAGGGGGATGAGCCTGTATAATCCATGATCTATACTCAAGAAGATTTCAGTTTATTGCGGCTTTTGCACAATCTTGCGCTTTTATACCTAATCCTACTTTTTACTCGGTATTTAGCGTATTTTAATAGAGAATATTGCTTGTAGAACGGGCTGACAGTAGCATGTCCTGCCAGTAATTAGAGTTTTCAACAAAGGCTTGTTGTGCCAAAAATACCACCGGAATGCCCGGACTCTTTACCTATATATCATTGCTTATCTCAAACTAGCGCCCAACTGGAGAACCATACGGAGCTCTATAACGGTGCCAGTGCCGCTATTTGGCAGAGACAAGAATCTGACCTGACCCGCTATCAGCATCCAGGGCATCATACCCTGAGCTGTTATCTGGACGGTGGCCATGATATTCGCCGTTTATATCAAAAACGCTCCCTAAGTGGTGGCGGGCCTGGACGTATTTGTTTGATGCCTGGTGATCATGAATCCGACTGGGATGTAAATGGTCAGATCAGGTTTCTGCACCTATATTTTGCTGAAAACCACCTAAAAGCCCTAGCGGAACGTATTCAAGACAAAGGCAGTGATATTTTGCAATTGCAGGATCTGACCTTTATTGATGACCCTTGGATCAGCAGTTTATGCCAGCAAATTATTATGCCTCTGAATTGGCAGGATAACGCGGATCAAATCACTCTGAGTAGCGCCAGTGATATGCTGCTTGTGCATCTGTTGAAACATTATTGCAGTGATTATGGAAAACTACCGGATACAAAAGGCGGTTTATCACCTTATGCAAAACGACAGATACTGGATTTTATTGAAAGTCATTTAGATAGGGCACTAACGCTACAACAGTTGGCTGAAACCGTGCATTTAAGCGAGTACCACTTTGCCCGTATGTTTAAGGTCTCTTTTGGTGTTCCCCCCCATCAGTACGTCACTGAGCGTCGATTAAATCAGGCCGCCCGCTTACTACAGGATAGAAATCTGACGCTGGCTGAAATAGCCCTACGGTGCGGTTTTTCCAGCCAGAGTCATTTTAGCAATCGCTTTAAAGCCTTTTATCGTGTCACTCCTGCTAGCTTTAGAAAGTCTCATTAAGACTTTTTATCGTTTAATTGCCAGTCATAGCTTAAAAAATCGATATCAATATCTTCTGCTAATAAGGCTTTTGTCTGCTCTTGTGTTAGAGATAGGGCCTCAGAATAACCGACTAAAAAGGCCTCTAAAGAGTCCGCGCCGCGCCAGCCTTGTTTAAAATCATCCCGGTACCATTTAAAGATGCTGGAGATTTCCAAATCATCACCTTTTAAACGGTTACGACTACGGTCTTGTAAAAACAATACCGTGGATCTTTCCAACTGTTGATCCAGATGTGCGCCGGTATAAGCCTCTCTGGCTAAAGCAGGACAACCAATACTGGCGCAGTTCACTGCAAAGTGGATTCTGGGATCATTATAACGGTCAGAACCCCGAATCAATTCATGTTCAATATTATCCAAAGAGCGGATATCTCCCAGTAAAGGGATAAACTCTTTTTTCCACGGCGAACGAAACAAAGAACCTAAATCTTTAATAGACTCTAGCTCGGGATATTTACTTAGAATCAATTCAACCGTCCAAGCGTTATAAGCGTTTATTAGGAAGGCTAATTGATCATTTTTTGGCCACCGATCAAACTGTCCTTGGGAAACTTCCGTTAACCTCTGCAAATAACGTTTCAGTTCAGCTTCCTGCTGCTTAAAAGCACTGTAATCTACTTCTGTTGCTTGACCGCTATTTATCTCATAAACATTTTTTTGCAATAGCTGTTGCCAGCCGCCATGATCAAAACGACTATCAGCTGAGACATTAAAAGCCATGAGCAGTAGGAAAAAGGACGATATCAAGCGAACCATAAATCCTGTTAAAAGCTTAGTCATCATTTACGATTCCCCCCTGCTCTGAAACCTGAACTATTAGGCCTGATTTTCTGATTCAACAGCGATCTGATTCGATTTCTTACCCAGTTTCCAACTATGGTATTTCTGCACCCAGTTTAATAAGCCTTGGGGTGCATGAGCTCGCTTCCACTCTCCAGCAGCATATTTATTAGCTTCTGCCAGTGTTGGATAGGTGTGGATAGTACCCAGAATTTTATTCAGGCCGAGGCCTTGCTTCATGGCTAAAACAAACTCGGCTAATAGGTCACCCGCATGGGTTCCAACAATGGTCACACCTAGAATTTTATCCTTACCCGGTACCGTTAGTACTTTGACAAAACCTTCTGCACTACCGTCCGCAATCGCACGATCCAAATCATCAATACCATAACGAGTGACTTCAAAAGGAATATCTTGTTCTTTAGCCTCTGCCTCCGATAGCCCCACACGAGCCACTTCAGGATCAATAAAGGTTGTCCAAGGGATTACGGAGTAATCTACTTTGAAACGTTTCCATTCACCAAATAGGGCATTCACCGCTGCATACCAAGCCTGATGAGCTGCAGTATGAGTAAACTGATACGGCCCAGCCACATCACCAGCGGCGTAGATATTGGGGAATAGGGTTTCCAGATAATCGTTGGTAATAACCGTTTTATCGGTTTCAATACCCAAGTTCTCCAGGCCGTAACCGGTTAAACGAGCGGTACGCCCAACTGCACAGATCAAGCGATCGAAAACAACCTCTTTCTCAGCCCTCTGACCGTCTTTCTGATAACTTAGAATCAGGATCTTCTCATCACCTCGCAATTCACAGCGAACTGCATCATGATCCGTTAAGACGGTCACGCCACTTTTGCTTAAAGCATTTTTCGCCAGTTCAGAGACCTCAGAATCTTCCTTCATCATCAATCTAGGGTTACGTTCAACCTGAGTAATATTGGAACCTAGACGGGCAAAGCTTTGTGCTAATTCACAACCAATAGGGCCACCACCTAAAACGACCATACGTTCCGGAATATCATCTTCCTTCGCTAACTCATGCCATAGGGTATCACTGGTCAGATACCCGACCTCATCAATACCTGCGATAGGGGGCACAAAAGGTTGTGCACCGGCAGCAATAATAATGGAACGTGTTGTTAAGCGCTGTACACCACCGTTATTTAGTTTAATCTCAACAGTCCAAGGGTCGATAACCGTGGCATAACCCTGTAAGACCTCAACACCCAATTTGGTATAGCGTTCAACACTGTCATGAGGCTCTACGGCAGCAATCACATCATGAATCCGCTGCATGACTTTACGGAAACTAAACTTAGGCTCAGTGGTTTCCAGACCATAATGCTCTGCATCACGCATCTGTTGAGCAACCTTGGCACTTTTAATCAGCGCTTTACTGGGCACACAACCATAGTTCAAACAGTCACCACCCATTTTATGGGCTTCTACCAGAGTAACCTTAGCTTTTACTGCAGCTGCAATATACGAGCTCACAAGACCCGCTGCACCACCGCCAATAACCACTAGATTACGATCAAAATGAGTCGGCTTCTGATATCCTTTATAGACCCGACGCTTTTTAATCTGATCCAACAGCTTTTTCGCCACAATTGGGAAAATACCCAATAAAACAAAAGATAAGATAATGGCCGGTGACAAGATACCTGCCAAGCTATCCAACTGCCCCAGCTGTGTACCGGCATTAACGTATACCAAGGTACCCGGCAACATGCCCAACTGACTCACCCAATAGAAGGTGCGAGTTTTAAGCGGTGTTAAGCCCATCAATAGATTAATCAGGAAAAATGGGAATACGGGAACTAAGCGCAGCGTAAACAGATAAAATGCGCCTTCCTTTTCAACCCCTTGGTTAATTGCGGATAAACGATCACCAAATTTACTCTGCACACTGTCTTTCAAAATAAAGCGAGCAGCTAAAAAAGCTAAAGTAGCACCAATTGTTGAAGCAAAAGAAACCAATAACAGTCCCCATGCCAAACCAAATACAGCGCCAATAGCCAGGGTCATAATAGTCGCCCCGGGCAGAGATAAAGCCGTAACAGCCACATAAACCAAAAAGAAGACCAAAGAGGTCATTACCGGTGATTCAGTTTGCCATTGTTCTAACTGCTGCTGACTTGATTTTAAACTATCCAATGTCAGATATTGGTTTAGATCAAAAGCAAAAAAGGCAACAATAATTGCAGCCACTAGGCTAAGGAGAATAATTTTTTTCATAGCAATCCCGTGCGTCTGGTCGGGGGAAACTTTGTCAGATCAGTGGTTAATGTCACTCCAAAATTCATTAGAGTTATTCAATACAGCTCTGATCTTGATACTTGTTCAGATATACGCGGCAATACAGATTAAAGATTCAAACATTTAAAAAAAATGGGAATACCGATAATTAGTATTCCCATTTTTAAAGACTAGCGGCTTGTCGCTCAATATTCCAAAGTCTCAGTTAAATACCAGATTCCTGTAAACGCTTTTGATATTCTGCTTTGGTGAGCACGGTCACTGACTCTGTTACAGGGTCAAAGACAATGCTTAACTGACCGCTAATCAGTTGTTGTTTAACCTGCACAACCCAATCTTCTAACCCTTGCTCAACTTCCGTAGTGTCATATCCTTGACGAGTAACAAAATCCTCCAGCAATCCTTGCAGTGCATCGGCAGAAATCTCCCGGTAAGGCACTTCAATCATCGTCTATCGTTCCCTTCTCTAGTATTAAAACACCCACCAACTCTCACCCTTTTTCATTTTTGCTTGGCAAGTTTTCAGTTGATCGTGGTAAGTGATGGCTTGATTTGCCACTTTTACAGAAACCTCTTTTAACCACTTCTTATTTTTCCAGGTTTTCTGTTTATAACCTGTATGCCCTTCATGGTAAGCAAGGTAGAGGTAGTAAGTATCATTGCGCTTGATATTATTCAGCTTATGACTCTGGGAGTTATACCAACCGATAAAGTCTACCGAGTCATGGAAATTATCCCGACTGGCCGAACGATGACCAGTGGCACGCTGATAATCACGCCAAGTACCGTCTAATGCTTGGGTATAGCCATAAGAACTGGATTTACGAAAGCCAGGAATACCTAGAAACGTACTACGCTCAGGCTGTACATCTGCCTGAAAGCGAGATTCCTGACTAATAATCGCCATTAAAATAGGGACAGGAGTACCCCATTTCTGCTCCGACTGTTTGGCTGAAATATACCAATCGGGATACTGAGTAAAAATATCACAAGCATTACTGGTATTTTTAGGAGGTGCAACAGCACAGCCTGTTAATAACAATACGCCTGATAAGGCTACCAGTTTGATAAATAATGATTTAAACATCCTATCTCCTAATCATCTTATTAGCAGAAACGTTACTCATGCTCAGCCAGCAAGGCCAGCAATCCCTCTTCATCTAAAATATCGATACCCAACTGCTCAGCTTTAGCGCGTTTAGATCCCGCTGCTTCACCGGCAATAACCAGATCTGTTTTTTTCGACACACTACCGGTGACTTTAGCACCTAAAGCTTCCAATCGAGCTTTAGCATCACTACGCCCCATCGCGGTCAGTGTACCGGTTAAAACCAATACTTTATCTGCCATGGGTAAACTTTCTTTTTCCGGGGCCGCTTCAATTTCAGGCCATTGAATATTCTCCGCTAACAAGGCATCCAGCGTTTCTCGGTTATGGCTCTGACGAAAGAAGGTAACGATATGATGAGCCACAATAGGCCCTACATCGGGTACTTCCAATAAATCTTCTTCACTGGCTTCTAATACTTTATCCAGAGTCAGGAAGTATTTTGCCAATTGACTGGCTGTCACCTCACCCACTTCTCGAATACCCAAAGAATAGATAAAACGCGGTAAAGTGGTCTGTTTACTGATTTCTAAAGCATCCACTAGATTCTGAGCGGATTTAGGCCCCATCCGTTCTAGAGCTGCAACCTCATCCACATTGAGATGAAAAAGATCTGGCAATGATTGCACCAATTCTTTATCCACAAGCATCTCGACCAGCTTATCGCCTAAGCCATCCACATCCAGAGCCTTACGAGAGGCAAAGTGTTTAATACCTTCCTTACGCTGAGCCGCACAGACCAAGCCACCAGAGCAACGTACGACAGCCTCTCCCTCTGCGCGCTCTGTCTCCGAATCACAAACAGGGCATCTATTCGGAAAAATGATCTCTTGTAAATTAGCGGCGTTCTCGTCTCGCTTTTCCAGTACCACGGAAACGATCTGGGGAATAACATCACCCGCCCGGCGAATAATAACCGTATCCCCTACCATAACACCTAAACGTGACACCTCATCAGCATTATGCAAAGTCGCATTGGAGACCGTCACACCGCCCACATAAACCGGTTCTAAACGTGCTACTGGTGTAATTGCCCCGGTACGCCCTACCTGAAACTCCACCTCTTTTAATAGCGTCATCTCTTCTTGGGCAGGAAATTTATAAGCAATGGCCCAACGGGGCGCGCGAGATACAAAACCCAGTGCTTGTTGTTGAGCGAGATTATTGGCCTTAAAAACAATACCATCGATTTCAAAAGGAAGGCTCTCTCGGCGTTGACCTAGATCCTGATAATACTCCAGACAAGCGGCTACACCTGTGACCACTCTTAACTCAGGGTTTAAACGAAATCCCAAACCGCTTAAGGTCTGTAGAATCTCACCGTGTTTTGTTGGTAAATAGGCTTCTGTTACTTCACCCACACTATAAGCACAAAACTCTAATGGCCGGGTCGCCGTAATACGGCTATCCAACTGGCGCAAACTACCGGCGGCGGCATTACGAGGATTAACAAAAACCTTTTCCTCTGCTTCCAAAGCCGCTTTATTTAACGCCTCAAAGCCAGCCTTCGGCATATACACTTCGCCTCGCACTTCTAGCACGGGCGGGATATTTTTACCATCGAGCTTTAATGGCACGGAACCAATGGTTTTCACATTTTGAGTAATATCCTCACCGGTTTGACCATCCCCTCGCGTCGCGGCCTGAGTCAATAAACCCGATTCATAGCGCAGGCTTAGAGCGATGCCATCAAGCTTAGGTTCACAAGCAAACTCAATCTCATCTTCAATCTTCAAGCGATCTTTTAAGCGCTGATCAAAAGCCGAAAATTCTTCATCATCAAAAGCATTATCCAGAGATAACATTGGAATACTGTGCTGTATCTGACTGAACGCAGATAAAGGAGCTGCACCGACTCGCTGGGAAGGAGAATCAGGGCGCTGCAGTTCTGGATGTTCTGTTTCCAGGTGTTGTAAGCGACGTAATAACCGATCATATTCCGCATCAGGAATACTCGGATTATCTAACACATAATATTTATGATTATGTTCATTGAGCTGTTGACTTAATTCAGCCACTTCTTGCTCAGCAGAGGTCGATATTGGAGATGAGTCGGACTGAAATAAATCGGATTGAGACATGAGAGGAACTCGATACTGTTCTGAATAAAGTGTTTAAAATAAAAACTCAGGGCAAACAATCATTGAATAAAACTAAAACAGGCCACCTAGGGTGGCCTGTGAATAAGATACTTATTTTATAGATTATCTATTTAATACAGTGTCAGCATTACACTGATAATCATACCTTTATAAAATTAACCGCGTACCGTTTTATCAGCAATCTGTCTGCGTCGTTCAAATTCCTGAATACGTTGGCGGTAATGTTCAATGGTCTGCGGAGTCATCACGCTACGGTTTTCATCCCTTAGCTCGCCATTCAGGTTCTTCACAATAACCTTGGCTGTTTCCAACATCATGGTAAAGCACTCTTGACTGATACCAGGCGCAGGCAAGGCCATTATGAATGACACTCCAGGTACATAAAGGTCATCAATATTATCAATATCAAAGGTGCCGGGATTAACAGAGCTCATCATAGAGAACTGTATTTTTGCCCCAGAACTCATCTGATTAAAGCGATGGAACACCTGCATTTCACCCACTTGCATACCACAAGCCAGAGCAATGTGTAATAGAGTCGAACCCGCGAAACCTTCAGGGGTTTTCGACTTAACATGTATGATCAGAAGTTCAGAGGCATCCGAGAACTGGCTCCGTTCCTGAGTTTCCGTTAACAGAGGTTTATGAGCCACTGGCCTTTCTTTTAATTGTGTCGCCTTTTGCGTTTTTGCCTCAGGCACTGCTGTTTTAGGGGCAGGGGTTTTAGCCGCCTCAGATCGAGCTTTTCTTACTGCGGGTGCAACCCTGTCGGCAGCTCGAACTCTTTTAGCCTTACCTGTTCCATCCTTCCTTTGAGTTGGCAACACAGGTTTTTTATTTTCTAGAGCGATCTTTTCAGATGGCCGAGGCCCGGTATGTTTCCCCATAATACGGCGAGCCGCAGCTTTTACCGGATCTTCTGGCTCAGGATCAGGTTGAACCGCTTCGACCACGGTCTCTTCTACTACAGTCTCTGTTGCAACCTCTTGCAGCTTAGCTTGTTCCGCTGCAAAAGCGGCTTCTAACTCTAGTTCTGATGATTCTACATCTAGCGGTTCAGTATCGGAGCGTTCGTTATCAACGAAACCACTCTCTTCAGCCTGTTCTGAGACTTTGGGCTGCTCCAGCTCCAAAGGTTCCAGATCATCAATACCTATCATTGAATCAGTATTTGGTGACATAGACTGCGCACCAAGCTCAGATTCTGAAATACCCTCAACCTCCAGAATCGCTTCCGGCATCAGGATATCCTGTTCCATCATCATTTCTGCAACAGGGATTGATGCATTTTGATCGAAAGAGCTTACATCAATACCATCCAAGGACTCTGCCTCAACCTCTAGAGGAGTTCTAGCATCAACAGACACTAACTCGCTTTCTTCGGCAAAATCATTGTCCTCAACTTCTTCCTCAAGGGGATATTCTGTAGTTGTTTCTTCTGTAGCAACATCTTGTGCTATAGGTTCTGCCGTAGCAGATTCACTATTAACCTGATCAGACTCTACCGATTCAGCTTCTGGATAATCCGGTTGGCAAAAAGCATCAAAATAAGAACTATCGGTATTGTCTAATGATGAATTATGTTCAGATGATTCAACAGTATCCGTTTCAGTATAAGCATCAGACTTAGATCGACCATCAGGCGCTACAACATCATTTTCTGTATCACGATCCTCTGAAGCATAGTCATCTTGATCCATATCAAAGCGCTGACCTGTGCCTAAATGATCACCTATGTCAGAATGCTTTTGTTCTGACGACTCAGGCATAGGTGCATCCACTTCACGGCATAAAACCGGAACAGGATCATTAAATGTGTCAGCGGTATGAGTCTTTATGACTCTAGCCCCACCGTTGGGCAGTTCTCGACGAATCTGCTCCCGGCGTGCTTGTTCTTCTGGATCTAGTTCTTCTAAATCTAATGCTTCTGGTTCTTGGCTTTTATCTTTGCGCATCCGCCGGATACCATCGGCAATAATCAGCAACAAAACAACACCGCCAAGAATGATCAGCCACTCACGTAAACCCATGTGGAGAAAACCCTACAAAATAGAAAAAGCGTCAATTTATCACTATTTTACGCTACTATCAGTAACTTTTATACGTCTACTAGCGCACTTGCTTCATCAATATCCACAGCAACAATACGAGAGACACCTGGCTCCTGCATTGTTACCCCCATTAGATGATCCGCCATCTCCATGGCAATTTTATTATGACTAATATAGATGAACTGTAGGTAAGCCGACATCTCTTTCACAATATTAGCGTAACGGCCGACATTGGCATCATCTAGCGGTGCGTCAACCTCGTCCAACATACAAAATGGTGCCGGATTCAATTGGAAAATCGAAAACACCAAAGCGATAGCCGTTAAGGCCTTTTCACCACCGGATAACAAATGAATCGTACTGTTTTTTTTACCGGGTGGACGAGCCATAATCGACACGCCGGTTTCCAACATGTCATCACCGGTTAACGCCAACCAAGCACTACCTCCGCCAAATACTTTTGGAAAGAGCGTCTGTAACCAACCGTTGACCTCATCAAAGGTTTGTTTAAACCGTTGACGAGTTTCCTTATCAATTTTACGAATAGCATTTTCTAACATATCCAGTGCTTCTACTAACTCATCATTCTGAGCATCCAGATATTGTTTACGTTCTAACTGGCTTTCGTATTCTTCAATAGCCGCTAGGTTAATGGCTCCTAGGCGCTTGATCTTTTCACTGACTTGATTTTGACGTTCCTGCCAATCATTAGCGGTAGCATCTTCTGGTAACTCTCTTAATAATTCTTCAAGATCACCACCAATCTCATCCAACTGCTCATTAATGCCTTCACGCTGCACCGATAATGTCTGCTGCTGCATCCGCATTTTTTCCAGCTCAGTCCGTACTCGCTCCAACTCACGTTCATGCTCACTACGAGTCTTTTCCAGTTGACGCATGGCTTCGTTCAGTTGCTGAGCTTGATCTCGAAAACGGAACAGTTTTCCTTCTTGATCAGTACGACGTTCAATCAGCTCATCCAAGAGAATTTCACTATCTTCTTTTGGCTCCTGAACGTTTTCTAAATCCTCTATCAGCTGCTCCCGTTTATCACGTAAACGCTCCAACTGTTGCTCAATACGCTCGATGCCTTTTTGTGCCAACTGCTGCTGACCGCTCATCTCTTGTTTTTTCAGTGCCAGTTGATGCAGTTTTTCCCGCTCGGAGCGTACCATTTGTCGTTGCTGTTCATACTGCTCACGGAAACGATTTTTGTCCGCTTGCAGATGCTCCCGCTCCTCTGCAGACTCTTCACTTTGCTCCAGAGCTAACTGCCATTCTTCCCGCGAGTGTTCCAGCAATTCGCGCTCTTCTTCCAAGCGCTGAGATATCTGAGCCTGCTCTTCATTTAAATGACGCTGGCGTTCATTAAATTGTTCCAGCTTTAACTGTCGAGTACGAATTTGACCATCTAACTCACTCTTTTGCTGCTGTACCGACATACGCTGATCAGCAACACTTGAGGACTGCTGCTCTATTCGTAACTGATCTGCCTGCAAATCTTCCTGGGCAGACTCCAGCTCTAACAGTTGCTCTTCAGCCAGCTCCAGGTCTTCCTCAAGCTGCTCAATATCTTTCGCGCGGTTCAGTACACCCTGGGCCTGCTGATTGCCTTTTTGATAACGTAACCAACCCGGTCCAATCCAGACACCACAATCCGTAATCACCGAATAGCCTGCTGCTAATTTACCAATACGCTCAAAGGCTTGTTCTGGGTTTTCAGCCATTACCACACGATATAGCTGCTCTGGAATACTATTGGATACGGTGACTTGAGAAGCCAGGGTCTGTTCCAAGGGCAACTCAGATTCAGTCTGATCCAATAGATAAAAAGACAGATCGGCTTGTTTTAACTGATCCAGATCTTTTGCTAAATCAGGTAACTGTAAGCTTTTACAAGTAATCGCTTGCAGATGAGCCCCCAATACGGTCTCCACCGCTACCGCCCAGCGCTCATTGACATTTAATTGCTGAGCAAGCTTAGGTGCATTGGCCAGTCCTTGTTGCGCCAACCAACGTTGTTGATTCTGATCATCATCCGCAAGAGCGGCTTCTTGCAGTGCTTGTAACGACGCTAAACGTCCCCGATTGATCTGCTGTTGCTCACGGGTTTGATCAAGATTCTGCTGTTTTTGTATCAGTTGTTGACGGCATTGCTGCAACTGAGCTTTCTGATCCTCGGCCTGCTCTTCTAACTGCTCCAGAGTCAGCTCATGCTCTAGAGCAGTTTCCTGCATCAGTTCCAGCTCTTCATCTTGTTCTTCAGGCGCTTCCAAGCCTTGTTGCTGATCCTGCAAACGTTGCTGACGCTGCTGTAACTCTTGTAGGCTACGTTCATGCTGCTGGATACGGCTTTGTGCCAACTCAGCATCCCTCTGATACTGCTGATACTGCTGATTAAAACTGTCCCAACGGTGTTGCCACTGCTGAACATTTTCTTCTGCTTCTTCCAACGCCATTTCCAGGGCTTCACTGGCTTCCTGCTGCATCTCAAACTCAGGGTCAAGTTCAGCCAGCATCAGCTCCACTTCTGCTAAGCGGCTTTTGTCCTGCCCTTGCTCGTGCAGGTTTTCCTGAATATGACGATCGACATCTCCCAGATCTATTTGCAACTGCTGACCACGTTGTTTTTGATGGGTCATCTGTTGCTCAAGCTTAGTAATCTGGTTACCTAGCTCATAGAAAGAGGCCTGTACTTTTTCTAACTGATCATTAGCTTCTTGGTGCTGCTGACGACTGTCTTCAATCTCAGTCTCTGCACGACGCAAAGCAAACAGGTGTTTTTCTGATTGGACTTCTAGATCACCAATCACATTGGCAAACTGACGAACCTGGTAATCAAAATCGCGCCAACGAATCGCTCTTAGCTGGCCTTTTAGGCGACGTTCCTGACTTTTTAACTCTCGATAGCGCTGTGCGGCTTCCGCCTGTCGTTGTAAACGTTGTAACTGACGTTCCAGTTCTTCCCGAATATCCAGCAATCGATCTAGGTTTTCCTGGGTCCGACGCATACGGTTTTCGGTTTCACGGCGACGCTCTTTATATTTAGAAATGCCTGCCGCTTCTTCAATATAAACCCTAAGCTCTTCTGGCTTGGCCTCAATCAAACGAGAAATCATTCCCTGTTCAATAATGGCATAACTACGCGGCCCTAGGCCTGTGCCCAGGAAAATCTCGGTAATATCTTTACGGCGACACTTAGTACCATTTAGAAAATAGGTCGATTGACCTTCCCGCGTTACCTGTCGTTTCAGAGCAATCTCTGCATATTGGCCGTACTGACCTTTTAAGGTGCCATCGCTGTTATCAAAGACCAGCTCAATGGACGCCTGCCCCACAGGCTTACGGGCTGTAGAACCATTAAAAATAACATCCGTCATGGATTCGCCACGCAGGTGTTTGGCGGAACTCTCCCCCATTACCCAGCGCACGGCATCAATAATATTAGATTTACCACAGCCGTTAGGCCCCACCACACAGGTCATGTTTTTGGTGAAGGGTACTGTGGTCGGGTCAACAAAGGATTTGAACCCAGCAAGACGAATACATTTAAGGCGCATAGCCTGAGATTACCTGCCTTCGTTATCAACAAAAAACGACAAAGCAGGGCTAAAAAGCCCTGCTTTGATGGATCTTACGTTACAGACTATACACTAGAAAAACTCTAGCTTAAAAATACCCGCATTTTGCAGGATAAATATAATGCCTGCAATTTTACTGTCTGTGATTACTGTATGCGATCAGAAATCACTAAGCGTACGGTATCTTTATACCCCACAGGGAAGGGACCTTTTTTACCCTGTAAATCACCACTTTGAGCTTCCGGTGTACCAGCTTTTGCAACTCGGGCCACTAAGTTGACCTCTTCAGCACTGGATAAACGCGCCATAGGACCAACCGCCATAGAATCATCCAAAGTAATACTGATCGGCAGATCGGCAACCGTTAACCGAGCAGCAGCCAAAGGCATTGGCGGCCCACCCTCCGGGGCACGAGCAAAAACAAAGACGGTATCTTCAGGCTTTGCATTGGCTCTCATTTCATCAGAAATAGCCACCTCAATGCGGATTCTAGGGCCAACCAAGTCACCATCGACCTTTTCTCCCGCCGCTTCCAAACGACGAACCGCTTCGGAAATGCCGGATCGTAAAGCATTGGCATTATTTTCATCCGTAATATTAGGCAGGGCTTTTTGCCAATAAGCGATAGCAGCCTTATATTCACCGGCCTCAAAAGAAGAGATGCCCCGTAAACCTAGAGCCGCAGGTTCATTAGGATCAGATTTAAGAGCCTCACTTAATAGATCATCAATCAGTGGATTTAACTGGTTGTTATTGGCAAAAAATAACGCCTGGGCATATTGCGCCAGAACATCTGCTTTACGGCCATCAATACGCAGCACTTGTTCCAGAGCATTGGCCGCATCATTAAAACGCCGAAGATTCATATAGGTACGGGATAATAGAAACCAACCTTCCGCACTATCAGGATTCTCTTTCAGACTCTGCTCTAGACGAGCTACCAGCTCTTCAACCGAAGGCACCTTGCCATCTGTACGAGCCAATGCCACCTCTAGAGTATGACTATTACCCTTGACCAGATACCAGCCGATCGAGCCCACTGAAATCATCGCAATCAAAACTAAACTTAATAGCCAACTAGGGCGTGTGGCCCTTAACATAGGCAAATCAGTATCGCCCACATCGTCCAGTAGCGTTTGCTCTAGCTCTGACTTCATCTGTTCAAACTGTTCAGGTAATAGATTCCCCTGACTCAATTCATTTTCTAATTCTTGTAAACGTTGACGGAACATAGCAACGTTTTGTTCGCTTCGCTCAGCTTCAGTCAGCTCTGAAGCCTGATTGCTTTTACGTATAAGAGGCAGCAACACAAAAATAGCGGCTATAGCCGTCAGTGCAGCAACACCTATCCAGAGAGTTGTCATAATAATCCCGGTTTAATCTATTTCTTCAGTAGCTTATCTAAACGCTCACGATCCGACTCATTAAGCACCTTGGGCTCTTGGCTTGAACGTTTACGACTGCGTACCATCATAATCACCACCAGAGCGCCGATCAGCACCAGAACAGCAGGGCCATACCATAATAAGTAGGTCAACGAGTTAACCGGGGGTTCATACAGCACAAAGTTGCCATAGCGAGCCACCATAAAATCGAGAATCTGCTCATCGGTATAATCTTCATGCAGCAGACGATGCACTTGTTGCCTCAAATCAGAGGCAATAGGTGCATCCGAGTCGATAATATTTTGATTCTGGCACTTAGGGCAGCGCAGAATAAATGCCAAGTGTTGATAACGCTTTTGCAACTGATCATTTTTAAACTCAAAGGCATCAATATTTGCCTGGGCGGCAGTAACCACCAACATAAGCAAAATAAGCATGATACCTGAACGCATTAACGCTAAAGGATTTACCGCCATTTGTTCACCTCCGGCAATAGTTCATTCAGCCAGATATTACGGTCAATCACACCTACAAAGCGGTAACGTATCATGCCGTCTTTATCCAGAATGTAGGTCTCAGGTGCACCATAAACACCAAGGTCCAAACCCAGACGCCCATCGGCATCAAATAGACTGAATTGATACGGGTCCATATATTCCTCTAACCAGCGAACAGCCTCTGGTCGGGTATCTTTATAATTCAAACCAAAGATAGGGATACCGGTTTCACGAGCAATACTCACCAACTCCGGGTGCTCCTGACGACAGGAAACACACCAAGTAGCCCAAACATTAACCAGTGAGACCTGACCTTTTAGAGCTTTCTCAGTAACCTGAGCCTGCTCATCCTTTACGGTATTCAGAGTAAATGCAGGAAACGGCTTACCAATCAATGCCGATGGCAATTCACGAGGATCAAGCTTTAAACCTTGCCATAGAAAAATACCCAGTACCAACGCGAGTATTAGCGGAATAAAAAGGATTAATCGACGATTCATGCAGAGGCTCCTGCCAATTGACTGTTTGCTTTTGCTTCCCGTGCGGCCATACGACGGTAACGCTTATCGATAGCGGCTAACAAACCACCTAAAGTCATCACCACACCACCAATCCACAACCAACGAACAAACGGTTTATGCTGCACACGCATGGCCCAAGCACCATTTTCCAGCGGCTCACCCATAGCAATATAAATATCGCGAGTAATTCCCCAATCAATAGCCGCTTCTGTCATCACCTGATTACGAGCGGTATAACGGCGTTTCTGTGGATACATCACCGCTTCTAAGGTATCGCCCTTCCAAACCTTAATTTCACTTTGCTCTGCGGTCCAGTTAGGGCCGATCACATCTTTAATTTCGGTCATTTCATAGCGATAACCACCCTGCTCTGAGATAGTGCCTACCGTCATACGCACATCTTTTTCCACGGTATAGTTGGATACCATAGCCATACCAACAACCGTAATGGCACCGCCTACATGACCTAATACCATGCCCCAGTAACTGCGACCTAAGCTGCGTAAACCTGCCAGATTCCAACCTTTATTTTTCAGCTTATCGGACATATCTCTTAACTGGCTTAATGTAATCCACATGGCCAGCATAATGCCGAGAAAAACATAACCGTTCCATTCGCCGTCAAAGACAAAGGGCAGGGCAGCACCGGTTAGAATACTAATCAAACCAGATAGCCAAATGCGTTGTTTCAACACAGACCAGCTAATATCTTTCCAGCGAGAAACAGAGCCCAGTCCCATAAATACCGCAAGAATACTCATCAGAGGCACAAATAAAGCATTAAAGTACGGAGGCCCAACAGAAATTTTACCCAGCCCTAAAGCGTCCAGTAGTAGAGGATACAAGGTGCCCAGCAGTACTGTCGCAGTCACGATCATCAACAAAATATTATTGATCATCAATAGCGCTTCACGGGAACGCCAAGTAAAACCTACTTTCGCCTTAATCTCAGGAGCTCTTAACGCATAAAGAATGAAGGAACCCCCAATACTGACGGCTAACATGGCCAGAATGTAATAACCACGCTCTGGATCTGTGGCAAAAGCATGTACCGAGGTCAGCACCCCGGAACGTACCAAGAAGGTACCCAATAAGCTTAATGAGAAGGTGAAGATTGCCAGCAAAACGGTCCAGTTTTTAAACACCCCGCGCTTTTCAGTCACCGCTAACGAGTGCATCAAGGCAGTACCGGCCAACCAAGGCATAAAGGAAGCGTTTTCTACCGGATCCCAGAACCACCAGCCGCCCCAGCCTAATTCGTAATAAGCCCACCAACTACCCAGAGCGATACCCAGAGTCAGAAATGCCCAAGCAACACTGGTCCAAGGACGAGACCAACGGGCCCAGGCACTATCCAAACGCCCGCTTATCAAAGCGGCCACAGCAAAAGCAAAAGCAACAGAGAAACCAACATAGCCCATATACAACATAGGCGGATGTACAATTAGACCGAAATCCTGCAACAGAGGATTTAAGTCACTACCTTCTGCAGGAAATTGCGGCAGATAACGATCAAAAGGATTTGAGGTCAGCAAAACAAAAGAGATAAAGCCCACACTGATCATGCCCAGAATGGCTAACACTCGGGCAAGAATATCTTCTGGCAGACTGCGACTAAACAAGGTCACCGCCATTGTCCAAGCCGATAAAATCCAGACCCAAAGCAATAAAGACCCCTCATGCCCTCCCCATACCGCACTCACTTTATAAGCCGTAGGTAAAGCACTATTGGAGTTACTCGCCACATACGTTACGGAAAAATCATCCGTCACAAACGCATAAGTCAAAACTAGAAATGATAAGGAGGTAAAAAAGAACTGTCCCCAAACCATGGGTGAACCAAAGCTCATCCAGCTGGTCATTTTCAGCTGAGCCCCCAACAAGGGCACACTTGACTGGATTAATGCCATTACTAGCGCGATGATCAGCGCGTAATGACCCAGCTCAGGAAACATCAGTGCGGTCATATCAACCTCGGTAGATCAGATAACACAACACAGCTCAAAGACTGTGTTGTCAGAAAGATGGGTTATTAGAATTCAACTCTTACCGGACAGCAAATAACAAACATCTACTGTTGTGCCGCATCGTGACCGCTCGCTTTTAGTGCGGCCTCTACTTCCGGCGGCATATAGTTTTCATCGTGTTTTGCCAACACTTCAGACGCTTGGAATACACCTTGATCATTCATTTCGCCCATGGTGACAATACCTTGGCCTTCACGGAACAGATCTGGCAAGATTCCAGTATATTTCACCAACACTTCATGTTCGTAATCGGTCACAGCAAACTGCACATCCAGACTGTTAGGCGAACGCTTAATACTACCGTCAACCACCATACCACCTGCTCGAATACGTTGAGCCACAGGGGCCTCACCCTCTGCAATCTGGGTTGGCGTATAAAATAGATTAATATTTTCTGTTAGGGCATATAATACCAAGCCAATAGCAATACTTGCCGCGACTACCATGGAACTCAGCAGAATAAGCTTCTTTTTACGTTTTGGATTCATTGGGTTTGTTGCTCCCGGCGCAATTTCCGCGCCTGCTCTTTGACTAACTGGCGCTTATGCAGCACAGGCAAAACAAAATTAATGACAAATAATACGGTCGTTAGGCCATAGGCTAACCAGACATAAAGTCCGTGCCCGCCCATATTGATAAAATCGGCAAAGGAGTCAAAATGCATCACTTATTACTCAGTAAACCTTGAACCCACTGAGTACGCTTTTCCCGTTCTAAAATTTCATTCCGGGTGCGCATCATCAGCACTGTGGCAAAAAAACAGTAAAAACCAATCACCATTATCAATAATGGCAACCACATCTCCATTGGCATCGCCGGTTTTTCGGTGAGCTTAAAGGTGGCAGGCTGGTGTAGCGTATTCCACCATTCAACAGAGTATTTAATAATAGGAATATTCACCATTCCCACTAGAGATAAAATAGCACTGGCCCGAGCAGCAGATTGTTTGCTATCAAAAGCCGATTGCAGGGCGATAACGCCAAAATAAAGAAACAGCAGGATCAACATTGAAGTTAAACGCGCATCCCAGACCCACCAAGCTCCCCAAGTAGGTTTACCCCAAACGGCCCCTGTAAATAGAGCTATAAAAGTCATGGTTGCACCGATAGGCGCACATGATTTAGCCACCATATCTGCAACCTTCATTTTCCAAATCAGGCCAATACCACCGGTAATTGCCATCATAAAAAAGATCGATTGCGCTAAAATAGCGGCCGGTACATGAATATAGATAATGCGGAAACTATTACCCTGCTGATAATCCTGTGGAGCAAAGGCTAAAGCCCAAATAACACCAACACTTAGCAGCAGTGCTGCCGTGGTAGCAAACCAAGGAAGCCAGCGTCCGGTAATCTCATAAAACCATTTAGGAGATCCCATCCGGTAAAACCAGGTTTTAAACGTTTCAAACATTATCGGTTACCACAATTATCTGTTTCTATTTTTTATCGGTTAAACAATCAGCTACAACGGCTCACCCGTGATAACAGCTCATCAGTTTATAGACGCTACCGATTATAAAACACTACTTAACATTCAAGCAGTTAAGACCAGTATTTCATCCTTACCTTAGCGAGGCTATCAGCCATTAAGGCTAATTTTTAGTGCTGCACCAGCCGCTAAAGGTGCCATAATCAACGCGACCATAAACATCGCGCCTAAAATGGCAAGATGTCCACTAACAGACATGCCATTCGCTGCCGCAGTAACGGCGCCTGTACCAAAGATAAGCACAGGGATATACAGGGGCAAAATCAGTAACGTCAACAATACACCAGTTTTACGCAACCCTACTGTTAAAGCAGCACCAATAGCACCAATCAAACTCAGCGTTGGCGTACCTAGCAACAGCGTAATAAACAAGGTGCTAAACCCTTCATCAGGCAAGAACATCATGACGGCTAACAAGGGCGCCAAAAGTGTTAAAGGCAAGCCCGTAACCAACCAATGCACCAGCACCTTGGATAAAACTAAAACAGGTAATGGGTGTGGGCTAATCACTAACTGCTCAAGAGAGCCATCCGCCATATCCTGCTGAAACAAGCTATCCAGTGATAACAGAGTCGCTAATAAGGCTGCAACCCAAAGCACACCGGCCGCAATCTGTGATAAAAATTCCGATTCAGGGCTAATCCCCAAAGGAAATAAGCTCACCGCAATGGAAAAAAACAGCAACGGATTAACAATATCGGACCTTCGACGGATAACCAGTAATAAATCTCGTTGTAAAGTACCGGTAAATGCACGCCAAGAGCTGACCTGACTGTCTGTGACATCAGTCATATTGTGCTCCCGTTTCAACCTGCGGACTTTTATCATTATCACACTGAGGGCTATGACCCAGATTGATCACTTTTAGTTCCGCCGGTAAGGAAAGATTATGGTGAGTGGTCAAAATAACACCGCCACCTTGACTCGCATGATCAGCAATCAATTGCTCGATCTCTTTAACGCCCCCTTGATCAATCGCCGTAAAGGGTTCATCCAAAATCCAAAGTGGTGCAGGGTGTAAAAATAAGCGAGCTAACGCGACACGTCGGTGCTGCCCTGCCGACAGGGTGTAACAGGGCACATCTTCATAACCTGTTAGACGTACCTGAGCTAAAGCATGATGTATCTGTTCTTTACTGGCGGGTCGATAAAGGGATTGATACCAACGAAGGTTCTCTTCTGGAGTCAGGTTTAACTTAATTCCCGGCTGATGACCGATATAAAGAAGATTTTCTTTAAAAGTATCAGGATCATCATAAACAGAGGTACCTTTAAAGAGAATATCTCCTTCATAATCCGGCAGCAGTCCTGCCAGCATGCGCAGCAAGGTGGTTTTCCCTGTACCATTCGGCCCTGCGATTTGCAGCACATCACCACAATTCAAAGAGAAATTTAGCTCACTGAAAAGCAAGCGATCATCCCGCTCACAACCCAGCTTTTGCCCAGAAAGCAGTTCTTGCACTGAAAATAACCTTTTTGACGAACCGGCCGATATCTACATAATCAAAAGAGTGCGCACTTTACTACGATTCCCATTTTTGCGCCACAGACCTACATCAAGGTCTGGTTTACCGGAAACAGGTTGGTTATGTTAGAACAGGTCAATCAAGCTAAAACAGAGCAGCAATTACTTTCCTTATTAGGTGAAGTACGATCATCCAGCGTGACCGGTAAAACGGGGCTGATACAAGGACAAACGACCCAAGCGATAGTCCAACTGGTGCAAACAGCGGCACAAAAGAACCCTGAAGGCCAAGTGGCTCAAGCTTTAAATGAGATGGTAAAACAGGGGCAACTACCGGGTCAGGGAGCACTGAAAGGCCAGCTTCCTCCAGCACAGGGACAGTCTCAAGGCGAAACTAAAGGCCAGCTGCCGCCGACTAATAATCAGGCACAACAGACTCAAGGACAATTAAAGGGACAACTTCCCTCATCACAAAATCAGCCTCAATCCCAAGCACCACTTAAAGGACAGTTACCGCCAACACAAGGTCAAATTCAAGCTCAGGTTCAAGCACAAACTAAAGCGCAGCAAGCGGCTCCAGCTCAGCCACAACCGATACCTCTACCACAAAACCAAGCACCGGCACGACAACCTGCTTTCCAAGTTCAGATTCAAAGCCAGCAACCTGCCGCCCAACCAGCACAAGGACAGACTCAGCCAACACAACCGGCTCAAGCTCAGCCTCAAGGACAAACACAAGCTCAACCGGCTCAAGGGCAAGCTTCAACACAGGGACAAGTTCAAGGCCAACAGCCTGCCGCCCAACCAGCACAACCTGCTCAAGGGCAAGCATCAACACAGGGGCAGGGACAGGTTCAAGGTCAGCAACCTGCCGCTCAACCAGCGCAAGCTCAGCCTCAAGGACAAACATCGACACAGGGGCAGGTTCAAGGTCAGCAACCTGCGGCTCAACCGGCACAGGCCCAGCCTCAAGGGCAACTCTCTGCACAAGGACAGGCCCAGCCAACACAACCAGCTCAAGGACAAGCACCAACACAGGGGCAGGGGCAGGTTCAAGGTCAGCAACCTGCGGCTCAACCAGCACAAGCGCAGCCTCAAGGGCAACTCTCTGCACAGGGCCAAGCTCAACCAACACAACCAGCTCAAGGGCAGACACAAGCCCAACCAACACAACCGCCCCAAGGACAAGCGTCAACACAGGGGCAGATTCAAGGTCAGCAACCTGCGGTTCAACCAGCACAGGCTCAGCTTCAAGGTCAGCAACCTGCAGCTCAACCAGCACAAGCGCAGCCTCAGGGGCAAACACAAGCCCAAGCAACA
>JAKZRG010000065.1:0-6801 GCA_047518265.1 Oceanospirillum sp. | reverse complement strand
AACGATACCTTTACCCAAGATGATATTGACAATAGCCGTTTGAAGTATGCCCATGATGGCGGTGAAACCACATCCGATAGCTTTGTCTTTAGCTTAGCTGATGGTGGTGAAAACGGTGCTGCTGCCGCTTCGGGGCAAACCTTTAATCTGACGATTACCGATATTAACGACGAACCAACCCTAACCGCTACTGGTGATGACCCTAGTTATGTGGAGGGGGCAGATACAGTCGGTGTCTTTAGTGCTACAGCCATTGATGCCATTGAGGCTGGACAGAATATCGCCGAACTGACCTTTACCGTAACCAATGTGGCAGGTGATGGTTCCAATGAGTTAGTCACTCTGGATGGTGTTGAGTTTGCCTTGACCCATACCAATTCAGGTACAACAACGATAAGTAACAGTTTTAATTATGCTGTGGTGTTGTCTAGCGGTACTGCCACCATAACGGTGACCAAGTCGGATACAGCGGCGAACTGGCAAACCCTGATCGATGGTATTCAATACCGTAACTCCGGTACTGGATTGGATGGCAATGACCGTGTCTTTACCCTGACAGAACTGGTGGATGCAGGTGGTACTGCCAATGGTGGCGATGATACGGTGGCTTTAACTGTTAGTTCCACCGTTTCCACACTGGCGGCACCGGCTATTACCTCTGTCGATTATGATTACAGCACGAATAGCTTAGTGGTCACAGGCATTAACTTTGTTGCCAACGGCTTGGGTGATGATGTCGATGTCAGCAAATTTACTCTAACCGGTGAAGGCGGTGCGACACGCGCATTGACGACGTCCTTGAACGTTGAAATTCAAAGTGCAACGACGTTTTCTATTGCCTTAAGTGGCGAAGATTTAACCACGGTTGAAGCCTTATTAAATAATGATGGCACCGATTCGGTGGATAATACGGTTTATAATTTTAATGCTGCCGAAGACTGGATGGTGGGAGCAGAAACGGCCGCGACGATTGTATCGGCCAGTAATGGGGTAACCGTCTCCAACTATGCTGCCCCTGAAATTACCAATGTAAATTATAATGCGACGACCGGCGAGTTAGTGGTCACAGGTACCGACTTTGTCAAAAAAGCCGGTGACAATAATGATATTGATGCTGGTGCATTGACTCTGACCGGTGAGAGTGGCGAAACCTATACCCTGCTGAATACCAGTGATGTTGAGATTACATCTGATACCCAATTTACCCTGATTCTGGATAGCACCGATCGAGATGCGATCAATCAGATTCTGAATAAGGATGGTACGGCATCCACAGGCGGTACCAATTACAACTTAAACGCTGCGGAAGATTGGATGTTAGGGGCTGCAGCCTCTGTGGATATAGAGGATGTGAGCAATACGTTAACCGTATCCTCTGTAGTTGCACCATCCATTACTTCTGCGACGTTTAATGCAGCGACAGGTTTATTGGTCGTTACCGGCGAGAATTTCCTGAAGCGGGATGGTTCTGCTAATGATATTGATGTCAGTAAGCTGAGTATTGTCGGTATTTTTAATGGGGTAGGTAGTTTCGATCACTTATCGTCTGACGATGTCGATATCACTTCTTCCACTGAGTTTACCGTTCATCTGAATGATGCGGATATTGCTTTAGGTTATACCTTATTTGACCAGGAAGGGTTCACTTCGGCTGGTGGTCTGGTCACTTATAATCTGGGTGCAGACGAAGATTGGGCTACAGGTGCCGATAGCAGCGTTATCACTGTCGATGCAGTGAATAATCCTGTTGAGGTTACTCTGAACACGGTACCGACGATAACAGGCACGCCTGCTGATATCACCACGCTAACGGAAGATACTCAGGGTAATATCGATCTGTCGGATGTGGTTTTTGCAGATGCAGATGGTGATGTGCTGACCGTCACTCTAACCGCTTCTGCCGGTACTTTTGCATCGCCTGCTGATGGGGCTTTGACCGGTGTTTCTGGTGTTGTTGAAACTCTAGTCAGTGATACGGTCATTACGCTAGTAGGTTCTGCTGCAGATATTAATACCTATCTGGATACGGCTTCTAATATTCAATATACCGGTGCGGCAGATGCCAGCGGTGATAATGCAGCGACTATTACGATTAGTGCGACGGATGGCAATGATGGTCTGATCAGTGATCCTGCGGTGAATCTGGATATCGTCGCTGTTAACGATCGCCCTGTGATTGCTGATTTTGATGGTGATTCTGTCACTTCCAGCGATAGTGGTTCCGAGTATATTGATAATCAGGATCTAGGCTTGCCTGCTTCCATCACTGATATTGATTCCGACAACTTTAATGGCGGTTATCTCCTCATTGAGTTGACTTCGGGTGTGGCGGATGGCTCCTTCTTCAGTGATCCTGATGACTTTACGATTAAATTTGGTACAACAGAAGGTGCCGCAGACGGGGCTCCTGTGGGAGGGGATACGGTTTGGTACTCTGATGGTGGCCCTTTTGTCGCGATTGGTACTGTTGATGACGATAGAAACGGTCAGAGCGGTGCAGATCTACGTATTGATTTTACTACGGATGATGCAAACCCTACCTCTGCTGGAGACTTTTTGGGCTATCTCAAATATGCCTCCACGACAGCAGGTAGCCGGGTCTTTTCTACCACAGTGAATGATGGGGATACAGGCTCTTCAACTGCAGCGAGTTTCACTGTCGTTGTAGTTGATGATACAGCACCAACGGTGCTGAGCATTGATCGCCAAATCCCAAGTGATAGTACAACAAATGCCGATAGCCTGATTTGGCGAGTGACTTTCAGTGAGGCGGTAACCAGTATTGATACGGGGGATTTCTCGGTATCTGGTACGACCGGTACGGTAACAAATGTCTCTTCAGCAGGAGGGAATGCTTACGATGTTACTGTGTCTGGTGGTGATCTGGCCGATTATGATGGTGTGGTTTCTTTAAGCTTTTCCGGTGCACAGGATATTACCGATACCGCTGATACGCCGAATACGCTGACAAATACCACGCCGTCGGGTACCAACAATACCAGTTATACATTGGATAATACGGCTCCTGATGCATTAACGCTTGCCTTAGATACTGATACAGGTAGCCATGATGATGATGGTGTAACGAATAACCATACAATTAATGTCTCTGGTATTAATGGTTCTGACTGGGAGTATAGTATTAATGGAGGCACTGATTGGGTCGTAGGAGGCTCTATCTCAAGTACGGGCACAAGCAGCTTTGATCTAACGGATAATGACTATGCTGCTGGAGATGTTCAGGTACGACAGAAGGACTCTCTGGATAATACCAGTGCTGCGACGGGTAATAGTATTGCCTGGATGATTGATACTAGCAATCCTACTACTCCAACATTTGCCCTAGAGAATGATACGGGTCTGACAGATGCCATCACCACTGACGGTACGGTGATTGTTTCTGGTCTTGAGGCAGGAGGCCGTTGGGAGTATAGCCTTAATAGCGGTACTTCTTATACCGAAGGGACGAGTGACTCTTTTGTGTTAGGTACTGGTGTTTACAACCTTTTCGATATTGTGATTATTCAATATGATTTGGCTGGTAACGATCGGTCACAGCTTAATTTCTCGGCGATTACGGTTGTTGATGCCGATGATGTGACAACTCCTAGCTTAACCTTAACCACAGATACGGGTCTCTCGAATTCAGACAATATCAGCAATCAAGAAGAGATTACGGTTAGCGGTCTTGGCAGTGGTAATACTTGGGAATACAGCCTAGATGATGGTGGTAGCTGGACGGCAGGTAGCGGTTCAACCTTTACCTTAGGAAGCGGTACTCACGATGCCGGTGATATTCAGGTACGTCAAACAGACTACGTAGGCACGGTTAGTAGTATTGGTTCTAATGCTTCGGATATTGTGGTTGACACCACCAATCCTGATGCGCCTTCCTTCTCTATCGAATCGGATACAGGTTCAAGTGGTTCTGACTTTATCAGTCATAACGGTACTTTCCTGGTATCGGCTTTGGAAGCCGGTGCTACTTGGCAGTACACCATCGACGGCAGTAATTGGTTAGATGGTACAGACGATTTCTTTGTTTTACCTGAGGGAAGTTATACCGGCACGGATCTACAGGTACGTCAGACGGATGTGGCCGGTAATACCAGTAATACCACTATTCCGGGCATTAATGTAGAAATTGATAGCACGGCGCCGGATGCCCCAACGTTTGCTTTAACCGAAGATACCGGAGACAGTAATTCTGATGGTATCAGCAGCAATGGTGAAATAACGGTTACAGGTCTGGAAGTGGATGCCTCTTGGGAATATAGCCTGGATGAAGGCGATACCTGGCAAGATGGCAGTGATTCCACCTTTACCCTACCAAGCGGTACTTATATTGCGGATAAGGTACAGGTTCGCCAGACGGATGTTGCGGGTAATACCAGTGATTTATCTGTCAACGCGGGAACTTTAGTGATCGACGCTGGAGCACCGGATGCCCCATCCTTTGCTTTAGATGTGGATAGTGGTCAGAGCGATAGCGATCTTATTTCTAACGACGGTACGGTGTTGGTGTCCGGCTTAGAAGCAGGTAATACTTGGCAGTACAGCGTGGATAATGGTACGACTTGGGAGAGTGGTACAGGGGCATCCTTTACGCTGGCTGAAGGTCTGTATACTGCAGCCGATATACAGGTTAGGCAGACGAGTAGTGTCGGTACTCATAGTGAGATTGGTAGTAATGACACTGCAATTACCATTGATACTACAGCCCCAGATGCGCCGAACTGTGCTTTGGCGGTGGATTCAGGGCTGAGTGAGACGGATCATATTACTAATGATGGCACCATTACAGTTTCGGGTTTAGAAACGGATGCCACTTGGCAGTATAGTTTGGATGGTACAAGCTGGCAGGATGGTACGGGTAGCAGTTTTGTATTGGATGAAGGCACCTATGCTGTAGATAGTGTGCTGATCCGTCAGATTGATGTGGCCGGTAATATCAGTGAGATTGGTAGCAATGCTGATGCGATGGTGATTGATACCACGGCACCGGATGCGCCGAACTGTACCTTAGAAACCGATGCCGGTAGTAGCGATAGTGATCATATTAGTAATGATGGCACCATTACGGTTTCGGGTTTAGAAACGGATGCCACTTGGCAGTATAGTTTGGATGGTACAAGCTGGCAGGATGGTACAGGTAGCAGTTTTGTTCTTGGTGAAGGCATCTATGACGCTAATTCGGTAAGTGTTCGCCAGACCGATAAGGCTGGTAATACCAGTGATTCTGGGACGAATACCGATGGGATGGTGATCGATCAGACGATCACAGACGTTGATAATGTCTTTGGTTGGTCTGTTCGGGAAGATAGAGAAGAGGGCACCTCTCTTGGTACGGTAGGGATCGCGGATGATACTCTGGACGATGTACTGACCTACAGTCTAAGTAATAGCAGTAATGATAGTTTTGCTATTGATGCTGAGACTGGTGAAGTAACGGTTAATGGGGCGTTGGATCATGATACCGCTCAATTACATACTATTACTGCCAAGGTAACGGATACTGCAGGTAATGAATCTGAGGGGTATTATTGGATCTCGGTTACAAAAGCGCCAGAAACGACTCCACCAGACAATGGTAATATGGTGGATGGTGTTGAGGTAAAAACCGAAACAGTCACTGAGGATGGTCGGGACGTTGAGATTGTCACTGTTGATCCGGTCAGCAGTGATCGCCAGGATACCGATGAGACCAGTAATAACGCTGATATCCCGCTGCACTCTGATGATGATGGAGAACCTGTCACGACGATAAGTCTGCCTGAAGGGGTCGGATTTACCTCTTACGGCAATGATACCGCTCGTGAGAATAATGGCATCAGTGACTTGATCGGAATGATCAATGATGTGGCCAGTATTCGAGAAGTGAATTCCATGACCTCAGGCGGTCGAAGCTTCTTGTCATTATTGGCTGCGGATAGCAGTGAGCTTTGGGCCAATGAAATTACCCTAACCACCAATAGTGATACCCCACCGAGTAATCCGATTACAATTCAAGGTAATAGTAGTGGCAATGGTATCGAGGCCTTGGTGATTGATGCCTCTAACCTACCGCCGGGCACGGTATTGGATTTAAGTGATGTAGAATTTGCGGTGGTTATCGGCCCTGCAACCTTGACCGGTGGTGGAGGTCAGAACCTGGTATATGCCGGTGAAGGCAGTCAAACCATTATTCTGGGTGAGGATGATGATGAACTGCACGGCGGTGATGGTGATGATATCGTCGGTTCTGAAGGCGGTGATGATCTGCTGTTTGGTGATGCGGGTAACGATACCCTGTTTGGTGGTGAGGGCATGGATACCCTACACGGTGGTTCTGATACTGATTTAGTGACCTATGATGGTAATAAGGATGACTACACCATCGAACAGGAAAATGGGGTGCTGACCATTACCCGTAAAGATGATGCTACGGACAGCGATACTCTGATCAATGTGGAACAAGTCCAGTTTGCGGATCAAACCATGGCCATCGAGTATGATCAGGACAATAGCATCCTGGCCACGCTGTACGGTCAGATCTTAGGGCGTCAGGCGGATGTTTCTGGTTTCCAATGGTGGGCTAATGAAGGTGATACAGGGACAGCAGCAGGTCGTATGGTGCTGTGTATGCTGGATTCAGAAGAGTATCGATCCAGTCATGAGGATTTTTACTTCCTCGGACAAAGCCAAGAGCAGCAAATAGAGACATTGTACGAAACTGTATTAGGTCGTGAAGTGGACTCTGTGGGTAAGGATTACTGGTTAGAGCAGCTGGATAATGGCTTGTCTATGGAAGGCGTGGCTCAA
>JAKZRG010000064.1:0-51754 GCA_047518265.1 Oceanospirillum sp. | reverse complement strand
ATGTCGGCTAGAGGCTAGAGGCTAGAGGCTAGAGGCTAGAGGCTAGAGGCTAGAGGCTAGAGGCTAGAGGCTAGAGGCTAGAGGCTAGAGGCTAGAGGCTAGAGGCTAGAGGCTAAACATCTGAATACGAGTAGCGTGGATAAGCCAGAGGCGCATCCGCGAATTTACCATCATGGTAAATAAAATATTTAGACAGATAACATCCCCCTCTAAACCGTCTATAACAACAGACAATACCCATAGAGAGGGAATCCAAGAGAAAAATAAACTCTAACGATTACTTCTTCTCTTTAGGCACCCGTCCCATCAGATAAAACTCATCGTTAGGCGGTGTATTGGTCAAGCTAACCAAGCGGTTGGATAAACCAAAGAAAGCCGTGATCGCACCAATATCCCAAATATCTTCCTGAGTAAAGTCGACCGCTTTTAGCTTCTGTTCCCACTCGTCATTCAGTTCGCCCACTTCCTGAGAAATATACATAGCGAAATCCAGCATGACACGTTCACGTTCACTAATATCAGCTGTTTTATGGTTAACAGCCACCTGATCGGCAATCGTCGGTTGCTTGCTATAGATACGTAAAATAGCACCATGAGCAACAACACAATACAAACACTGATTGCGAGAGCTGGTCGCGACCACAATCATCTCTTTCTCTGCCGGAGTTAAGCTATCGGATTCCCGATCCATTAACGCGTCGTGGTAATCAAAAAAAGCACGGGCTTCTAATGGGCGATGAGCCAGCATCAAAAAGACATTCGGCACAAAGCCCGCTTTTTCCTGAACCGTCAAAATACGCTCTTTCAGATCGTCCGGTAAAGAATCGATGCTTTCAGGGACAGGGAAACGACTTAAAGACTGACTCATGGCTTGCTCCAGTGTTTTATAAAAACGCATATAATTATTTGTATGACAAATACAGTAATTAAGTTATAAGCGATAAACAAGGGCAAGAGATGACTAAAGGGTCAATTCTATCCAATTGACCCATAAAGAATTGCAGAGACGGGAGCATACCCAAACCCAAATACTTCGATACTCTTTAGCCAGTAGAGGAAACCCTAGGCTGGTAGAGAAAGCTTTGTTTGGGCGCTTAAACTACTCGCTGTCGTTGTCGTGATCGTAGTTATAGCTGATATTAAAGCGGTAGAAGTTAATGCCTTCATTTTCCCGATACATATCATTATTGGAGTAATGGCGAACACCAAAATCCCAATTCCATTTCGGTGTGATATAGCCGCCTAAGCCCGCATACTGAGTAAACTGAAAGTGACCACCAAGCTTTTTATCGTCGATCTCTTTATTACTCATGGCACTGATACCCAGGGTAGTATTGAGATAACTCAGCCAACTCTTTTCTTCGGCAAAGTACCAACGAAAGCCCTGTATCACATCAATCGTATTATTCGTGGTATCAAAACTCACAGCACTATCGGGCATCTGCCAAAGAGTGTAGTTGATCTGAAAGTAAGAATCGTAGGAAAAAGTCTCAGTAAATTTTTCCGGTTCTTTTAAATTCCAGCGCAGACCAATTTCTGTGGAAATAACATTATCAGATTGTCCGACACCTACCGACATAGCATCGGCATCCGTCACATTAGCCAGCCCCATCGCCAATGCTGACGCAGGTAAACCTAGGCGCCAAATACTAGAAGGGGGTTCTGAAGCACTCACAGGTAAAGATAAAAGAGTCAGGAGTGTTGTCGGTAATAGCAGATAACGCATCGAAATCGCTTCCATGATTAATTAAGATCACCCAAACGAAAAAGCGGGGGCTAAATAGCCCCCGCTTTCACACAAGAATGGCTATTATTTCGCGACAGCCAGTGCTTGGTCAAGGTCTGCAATCAGATCATCAATATGTTCGATTCCAATCGACAAACGTACCATATCCGCAGATACACCTGCTGCCAATAATTCTTCGTCATTCAGCTGACGGTGAGTGGTGGCCGCCGGAATAGCCGAACAGCTCTTCGCATCGCCAATATTCACTAAACGCAGTACCAGTTGTAGGGCATCGTAGAACTTAGCACCGGCTTCAAGACCACCTTTAATGCCAAAACTTAAAATACCGGAGGCTTTGCCACCCATGTATTCTTTCGCTAGGGCGTTATCTTTATGGCTTGGCAGACCGGCGTATTTCACCCAGCTCACTTGCTCGTGACCTTCCAGATATTCAGCCACCTTCTGGGTGTTTTCACAGATACGCTCAATACGCAGAGACAGTGTCTCCAAACCTTGTAGCAGGTTCCAAGCACTTTGTGCTGGTAGAGCTGCCCCCATATTACGCAGAGGAACAACACGGGCCCGAACGATAAAGGCCGCCGCGCCCACATCCTGAGCATAATTAACACCGTGGTAAGACACATCCGGCTCATTTAACAGCGGGAAGCGATCCGCGTTATCGGCCCATGGGAAGTTACCAGAATCGACAATCACACCACCAATGGTTGTACCGTGACCACCGATATATTTCGTCGCAGAGTGCACAACGATATCCGCACCTAACTCAATCGGTTTACACAGGAAAGGTGTCGCAACCGTGTTATCCACAATCACAGGTAGACCGTGTTTGTGAGCAATCTCGGCAAGTTTAGGGATATCCACCACACCGCCGGATGGATTACCGATAGATTCACAGAAAATACCACGGGTGTTTTCGTCAATCAGGCTTTCGATCTTAGCGAAATCATCCTTGTCTGCAAAACGTACCTCAATGCCCTGACGCGGCAGTGTATGAGCAAACAGATTATAGGTACCACCATACAACTCACTGATGGAAACAAAGTTATCACCTGTAGAAGCCAGTGTCTGAATGGTATAGGTAATCGCCGCCATACCTGAGCTCACAGCCAGTGCCGCAATACCACCTTCTAAAGCCGCTACACGCTGCTCCAGCACATCACAGGTTGGGTTCATAATACGGGAATAGATATTTCCCTGAACCTTAAGATCAAACAGGTCTGCTGCGTGTTGCGCATCATCAAAAGAGAACGATGTCGTCTGGTGAATAGGCACTGCTACTGCATTCTGATTATCCGCAGTATAGCCATGGTGTAAGGCAATCGTTTCCGGTTTCATGCAACCCTCTCTAAACAATCCAATTTTTTTAATTATTTGCTGGGTAAATGCCATCACCCAGTCTCCGTTAGCCGCCCTCCAGCATGATATAGAATAAGCTGCGCTGCAATAGTATTTACGTTCGCGTCAACGTTTTTATCAGTGTATATTTATACATATAATACCGATCCTAATCATTCCTTATCGATAAAAATAAGGAAAAACCAGATCACTTAGGTGTCCCCGGATATTGTTATCCTTGATAACTTATCGAGACAAATATCACCCAGCAGATCATTGAAAGCGGAACCGAAAAATGGCCAAAGCAAAAACAGCCTTTGTCTGTATAGACTGTGGTGCAGACTATCAAAAATGGCAGGGACAATGCGGGGCCTGTAACGCTTGGAATACCGTACAAGAGGTTCGCTTAGGCAGCAATTCACGCAGTACCTCATATAGCAGCGGCTCCAGTGCCTCTGCTCCCGCTCGCTCCGGCTATGCCGGTGCCGCCGATGGTCAATTACAAGATCTATCTGAGATTAACCTACAAGAGCTCCCTCGTTTTAGCAGTACCATCGGCGAATTTGACCGAGTATTAGGTGGTGGCATGGTGCCCGGTTCTGCCATCTTGGTCGGCGGCCATCCCGGTGCTGGTAAATCGACGCTGCTGTTACAGGTTTTGTGTCAGCTCTCGCAACAGATGCCTGCCTTATACATTACCGGTGAAGAATCCTTACAGCAGGTCGCCATGCGCGCCCAACGCTTAAGCCTGCCAACGGCCGGTTTAAAAATGCTGCCGGAAACCAGTGTTGAAGCGATTATAGCCACTGCCGAACAGATGAAACCCAAGGTGATGGTGATCGACTCCATTCAAGTGGTGCATCTGGATGATATTCAATCTGCTCCTGGTAGTGTCAGTCAGGTACGGGAGTGTGCTGCGGCCCTAACCCGTTTTGCTAAACAAACCGGTACCGTATTACTGCTGGTGGGTCATGTAACCAAAGACGGTTCCTTGGCGGGACCAAAAGTCCTGGAACATATGATTGATGCCTCCTTATTATTGGAAGGCTCAGAAGATAGTCGCTTTCGAACCCTACGGGGCCAGAAGAACCGCTTTGGTGCAGTAAACGAACTGGGTGTTTTTGCCATGTTAGAAAGTGGCCTGCGGGAAGTGAAAAACCCCAGCTCAATCTTTCTCAGCCGGGAAGAGGAAGAAACACCGGGCAGTGTTGTCATGGTGGTCTGGGAAGGCACGCGGCCCCTACTGGTCGAGATCCAAGCCTTAGTAGACGAATCCCATCTGGCTAACCCACGTCGTATCAGTGTTGGTTTGGATAATAACCGCCTAGCCATGTTACTGGCCGTACTGAATAAACACGGCGGCCTATTTACCGGCGATCAGGATGTCTTTGTCAATGTGGTCGGCGGTGTAAAAGTACTGGAAACCAGTGCTGACTTAGCCCTATTGCTGGCCATTGTTTCCAGCTTGCGTAACCAAGCCCTACCCCATGATTTAGTTATCTTTGGTGAAGCCGGTCTATCCGGTGAAATTCGCCCAGTGCCCAGTGGTCAGGAACGTATCCGAGAAGCCGCCAAACACGGCTTTAAACGCGCCATTGTTCCCAAAGCTAATATGCCCAAAAATAGAATCGAAGGTATGGAAGTGATTGGCGTAACTAAATTTAGCGAAGCATTGGATGCGTTATAAAAGGCTGGAAGCTGGAGGCTGGAGGCTGGAGGCTGGAGGCTGGAGGCTGGAGGCTGGAGGCTGGAGGCTGGAGGCTGGAGGCTGGAAGATTTTATTGGAACATCACGGCTAAAATATAGAACTAATTGAATCGCTTCACTAGATGCAATCGTAGCGTGGATAAGCCTAAGCGCATCCGCGAATGGCACGATTATCCCAATCTAATACGCAACAAGGCTTTCAAAATGAAAGCCTTGTTAAAATCGATACTCACAGAAAACCGTACTAAGCCGTTAAACAAACGCTTTTCCATATTCTCATTCAAGAGTGATAGAGCATTCGCGGATGCGCCTCTGGCTTATCCACGCTACGTGTATCGGTTACTCTGTAGAAAAAATGATGTCCTAGTACTTAGTCTTTCTACCTTCAATCCCACTACAACGACAGCTCGACCCCTGCACTTAAATGGTAAGCATCGTCTTTAAGTTGCGTATATTCCGTGGTTAACACCAAGCGACGGCTCAGCTTAATGGTGACACCGCCGCCATAGGATTCACTCTGACTGTTAAAACGCTCTTTTTGTGCATTAGCCACGCTGGAATCGGTAAAGTTATAGTCCACATCGATGTAACCCAACTTAAGATTCACATCGATCCAGTTTCCCGCCGGTTGAACCAATACCAAATAAGCACCAGTAGAACTGTACTCCGCCTCGCAAGGAATATCCTCTTTGCCCTCTTCCGTAATCCGGGTTCTAAAAGGCTTGGCTTCAGAATATTCCAACTGCAGCGCCACCCGAGAATTAAAACGGTGGCCCAGAGTCACAATAAGCGGGACAGCTTTTTCCGTTTCTAAACCATCCACCACTAATGCCCCACCAAATATTCCCAAATAACCGTGTCGAGCAGTCGCCCAAGCTTCCGTGGGTAATAGGATTAATGAGGCTAAAAACAGGCTACGAAACACGGCATTTTCTCTCAAAATAGATAACAACTTTCTAATACTTAGCTTCTCACAGATTCCTGTGAGTTTCTGTCATTAAATGCATTTTTTTATCAAAATAGGTCAAAAAATTAATTTTTATGTTGCGACAAAAAATAGGCATAGAAATATAGAAAGTAAAAATAAGGCTCAGAAAAAAATTCCCGCTGCACAAGTTAAGCCCCACTCGCTGCTCCGCAACGCTCACTTGCCTTAAGCTCCGCTTGCGGGCTATCGGCTCCGCCTACTGTTCTGCAGACCTGGACAAACGGAAGCCAATGAGGTGGCCACGGTAGACAGCCAGACTCATGAGACGGTCAGCCGACCGGCAGCCCAGGCCGTGGTGGTCCCAGCAGCCGCCGCGCAACGCCATAGCAGTACTCTGATCCTTTTTAACGGACTTTATAGACTTAATTCTGTTTTTTTCTAATGCCTCGCCAGTAGTAACTTGAACGGATCTAGAGCCTAGATCATCTTTAAAAATATCAAGACACCATTCCCATACATTGCCATGCATATCATAGAGGCCCCATGGGTTTACCGGGTAACGTCCTTCTTCAGTCGTAGAGCCTACATTCCTCTGATAATTAGCTCTCTCTGAGCTAATTTCATCACCAAAACTAAAGGCTGTTGAGCTACCGGCACGACAGGCATATTCCCATAGAGTTTCTAGCGGCAAAGTAGAATTTAAGTTAGGAATTTGATTATTAAGTTTTTCGGTAAAATCTTTGGCCTCTAACCAATTGACCTGTTCTACGGGTAGTAGAGGGCTATTGCCAGCATCACTAAAATGACTTGGATTTTCACTCATTACCGTATGATAAAGCTCTTGAGTAACCGGAAACTCCCCTAACCAAAATCCCTCTTTAATATATACGGGATGTAAAACCTCATCATCATATCGACCCTCTTCTGTATCAGGCGATCCCAT
Source organism: Oceanospirillum sp. (assembly GCA_047518265.1). Classification (GTDB taxonomy): domain Bacteria; phylum Pseudomonadota; class Gammaproteobacteria; order Pseudomonadales; family Halomonadaceae; genus Oceanospirillum. The sequence continues at coordinate 45,094 of JAKZRG010000064.1, read as the reverse complement.
CATAAATTCACCCGGTGGAATCCAACGGAATTTATGATTAATGCCTTTAAAGGTGAAGGCCGCCCAGTAACCGTATTGGTCTTGGCCATGATCACCTTTGGCCCAAGAGGGAATAATAGGGGCATTTGGATCAACGAGTTCGCCGGTGATTATAGTCTCTGGCTCTGGCGTTAATTCAATTGGATTTTGTTCGTCTAATCGAAACTGAATATCTTTAATCGCTTGAATTAATTCGTCCCAAGGTGAGCTCTCATCATCAGAAAAATTTAAATGGTGAATAGAGTTTAGCTTTGGGTGAACATCGCATTCAGTTAGCAACAGAGGCACAATATCTTTGTCTTTCCCTAAACCAATACTCCATTCATAAGTTACATACTGGGATGACTCCGAATTCTCGCTAACAACCAATACGATGGCAAAGCATTCAGATATGGCCTGATCAATTCTCTTTCCCCAGTTATCCCCACCTCGTAAATTATGTCTATCTTGCCAAACCTTAACCCCTGCATCTTCAAGATGGCGTCGAGCAAAATCAGCAAAATGACGATCTTTACGGGAATAACTCAAAAACACATGTGCCACAGATATCGTCCTTAAAGCCTTATTAATCCAGCGAGGGAGGTAAAATATTCAAGTAACCAAACCTTTAAAGACTAAATAAGATTCCACTTAAGATCAAATCCTAAGATAGTCCTAACCGACCCTGTTAAAGCCTGAATAACATCACCCAAACCCTCTACGAAGTGAGGCTTGTGTAGGTTGGGCTGAGCGCTGTTTCGATCTATCAATCTTTATCAATAGCTGACCGCGAACCCCAACATTTATCCTTCACGCCTTCATTCGACGTTATTCGAAAATCTCTCGCGTTACGTATCTGCTCCATCTTTTAAATCATCAAAAAAAGAGCGATTCCCTCATAGCCTCTGGGCTTTATTTCTCATTTAAAGGGAGGTTCAAACGGCAACAAAATGTTGGGGTTCGCGCTCTTCAATATTTTCATTATTGGGTGGTACAGAGCAGCGCTCAGCCCAACCTACACAAGCCTCATTTCAATTAAGTAAATGAGTAAACGTGTGTCATATCCAACAAGTTTTGTCTAAATCACTGGGTGCATTACACTCAGTTAAAATTTATAAAATAGAAAGACCCATTATGAAAAACTATCAAAAACTGACCGAACGTTTCCAACAACTGCACAACTATGGCCACCTATTAAGCATTGCCGGTTGGGATCAAGCGACGATGATGCCTGCTAAGGGTAATGAGGCCCGTGCCAATGCTATGGCGGAGCTGGGTGGTTTATGCCACCGTTTAGCCACAGCAGATGAGGTCAGTGATTGGCTGCAAGAAGCCGAGTTAGAAGCGCTGAATACGGATCAAAAAGCCAATCTGCGAGAGATTAAGCGCCAGATCGAAAGCGCCCATGCTCTGCCAGAAGCGCTGGTATTAGCTAAAAGCAAAGCCGGCTCCCAATGTGAACACGCCTGGCGTCAGCAAAGAGAAGAAAACGATTGGGCAGGCTTTGCCAAAAATCTAAAAGAGGTGGTTAAACTCAGCCGGGAAGAAGCCAAGCTTCGGGCAGAGAAAACCGGTTTATCCCCTTACGATGCCCTAATGGATCTCTATGAACCCGGTATGCGTTCTGTGGAGGTGGATCGTCTATTTGGTGATCTACGTACTTGGTTACCGGATCTGATTCAAACGGTACAAGAGCAGCAAAAAACTCAAAGTATTATCCAGCCCCAAGGGCCCTTTAGTATTGATCAGCAAAAGCAGCTGGGCCAATACGCCATGGAGCTATTGGGCTTTGATTTTGAAGCCGGTCGTTTGGATGCCAGCAGCCACCCCTTCTGTGGCGGTGTGCCGGAAGATGTGCGTCTGACCACTCGCTACAATACGGACAGCTTTGCAGAGAGCATGATGGGCGTCATCCATGAAACCGGTCACGCCCGCTATGAACAAAATTTGCCTAAAGAATGGCTAGCGCAACCGGTAGGCAGTGCCCGTTCTATGGGTATCCATGAAAGCCAAAGTCTGTTTTTTGAGATGCAGATCGCCCGCAGTCGTAGCTTCTTAAGCCATATGGCACCGGAAATCACTAATGTTTTTGGTGATCAACCTGCTTTTGAACCGGAAAACCTCTATCAATTTTATACTCAAGTAGAACCGGGTTTTATTCGTGTGGATGCGGATGAAGTGACCTACCCTGCCCACGTAATGCTGCGCTATGAAATTGAACGCGCTTTGATTGAAGGTCAGGCAGAGGTGGATGATATTCCTGACTTATGGCAGCAAAAAATGCAGGCCTACTTGGGTATCGATACCACGGGTAACTTTAAAGACGGCTGCATGCAGGATATCCACTGGACCGATGGCAGTTTTGGTTATTTCCCAAGTTATACTCTGGGGGCTATGTATGCGGCTCAATGGTTCCATTGCATGCAACAACAGATTAACGACGTGGAGTATCAGATTGAAAGCGGTGATCTGAGCCAAGTGAGCAAGTGGCTAAATAAAAACATCTGGCAGCAAGCCAGCTTTTTAACCACGCCAGAGTTGGTGCAACAAGCCAGTGGCGAAGCCTTAAACCCTAACTACTTCCGTCAGCATCTGGAAAACCGTTATCTGAAGCAGGTTCGTTAATATCCAAAAAAGTAATTAACCTATCCGTAGGCTTCTATTGGGTATCTTAAACTTGATAGAAGCCAACAGGCTTTATCCTTTCTTAAGGCAACTCGATATATTTCCTATGACCGTATAAAAAATCTGCCAGTCAGAGTTTTATGCTGGATCTGACAACTATCCAATTTTGTATACAATAAGTCCCAATACTCCCCATCTGCGCTAACCGCACAAAACATGAGTGAAAATTTATGAACCGCAATGCACACCTGTCTACTTTGGCGCCACAACCTCTATGGTCATTTTTTCAGTTATTGGCGGATACACCACGTCCCTCAGAACACGAAGCGGCTATCGTAAAAAAACTGCAGGATTGGGCCGACAGCCAAAACTTTAAACATGAACGCGATACCGCCGGTAATCTGCTGATTCGTAAGCCCGCTACGGCAGGTTGCGAACAGCGCCAGACCATCGTTATTCAGGGTCATGTGGATATGGTGGCCCAAGCCAATCAGGATTCTGACCATAACTTTGTGACAGACCCTATTAAAACTCAGATTGTTGATGGCTGGTTAACAGCAACAGATACCACCCTTGGTGCAGATAATGGTTTAGGGGTTGCCGCTGGTCTGGCTATTTTGGCCTCTGATGATATTCAGCATGGGCCCATTGAACTGCTGCTAACGATTGAAGAAGAGAGCAGCATGCGCGGCGCTTTAGAGTTACAAGAGGAATGGTTAACCGGTAAATGGTTACTGAATCTGGACTCTGAGGATCGTGGTGATGTTTATGTGGGCTGTGCCGGTGGCGTTGATGTTAATGTAAATCATCAATTTGCGCTGGAAACCGTGCAAAACCCGTCAGGCTTAAAAATTCAGATCACGGGACTGCGTGGTGGTCACTCCGGTTTGGATATTGATAAGGGGCGAGGAAACGCTAACCGCTTGTTAGTGCGCGCTTTAAATCAATTGCAACAAGGCATAAACCTCCAGCTGGTCAGCTTTAATGGCGGTACACTGCGTAATGCTATCCCCCGTGAAGCAGAAGCGGTTATTAGTTTATCCACAGGGCAAGAAGATGAGTTTGTTAGCGCTCTCAAACAACAGATTGATATTTTCAACCAAGAATTATCCGAAACAGACCATAAGTTAGTACTTAATACAGACACTGTAGAGGTCTCAAAGGCCTTATCCACAGAAGATAGTCGCCGATTAATCAATGCATTAAATGCCGCCCCCTGTGGTGTGGAGCAAATGAGTAATAGCGGTTTTACCGGTGTTGTGGAAACCTCCAATAATCTGGGCATAGTGACACTGACTCAAACCGAAACACAGGCCGAACTGGAAGCCTGCCTGCTGGTACGCTCACTAAAAGACAGCGCCACTCAAGCTTTGGCAGAACGTATTCGTAGTGGCTTCCAACTGATCGGAGCAGCGGTAGAATTTGACGGCGCTTATCCCGGCTGGACACCCAATGCTAAATCAGAACTGCTACAACACTTCCAAGCCAGCCATAAAGCCCTAACTGGTGAAGAAGCCAATGTAAAAGTGATTCATGCAGGTCTTGAGTGCGGCATTATCGGCTCAAAATATCCACAACTGGATATGATCTCCTTTGGCCCGCTGATTCGCGGCGCTCATTCACCAGAAGAGCGAGTAGAGCTGCGATCAGTAGAAGAGTTTTGGCAGTTACTGGTTAGGGTTGTACAGCGTTTGCCGTAAGACTTTTCCCTAGGACAAGGTAGGCTCATAAAGAATATTAAAGCCGAAGGGATTCGGCTTTAAGTAATATGATTAACAGCTCAATTGATATTGCTGTATCGATTGTAAATCGACTTTGCTTTCAGCTTCTTCTAGGTCGAAATCATCTTGTAGACCTAACCAGAACTTAGCACTGGTACCAAAAAACTTGGCCAATCTCACCGCTGTATCTGCGGTAATAGCTCGCTTGCCCAAAACAATCTCATTAATACGACGCGGAGGAACACCAATACCTCTCGCCAAAGCATTTTGGCTGAGGCTCATGGGTTGCAGGAACTCCTCCAATAGAATTTCTCCAGGGTGAATATTGGCTAACATCACACCTTCCTCTTAGTGGTAATCAACAATATCAACATCCATTACACGGCCATCTTGCCAGACAAAACAGATACGATATTGGTTGTTAATTCTAATACTGTATTGACCGGATCTATCCCCTTTCAATGCTTCTAACCGATTAGCAGGGGGAATTTTAAGGTCATCTAGCGTATAGGCATTATTAAGCATTCTCAGCTTACGACGCGTTACATTCTGTATTTGTTGCGGTAACTTGCGTGACCCCTGCCCAAGCCAGATCAACTCAGCTTCTTTAGATTTGAATGATATGATCATACCTCAGCATAAAACTCTACCACTTATAACGCAATACGTTATAACCATGTATTTTAAGGATGAAATGAATGTCGTTGAAATCTCTGCCAATTGAAGACCAAAAAAAGTTTATTCATGAAGCAGCTCATGCAGTTATGGCTCATTACCAAGGGATTGAGACAGATGAAGTCTGGGTGGATTTAGTAGCGGAAGAAGAGCACAAACAGAATTTAGAAAGAGGCATCAGTCATAGCTCTGAACGACTTGAAATTCCATTAGGTTGGAAAAGAAAGCAATACAGTATAGATAGGGACATAAAAAAGGATATGGAAGAAGGCAATATTACAGAGGAAATATTCAACTTTTACTGGAGGTTATCACTTTGCACTCAAGCCGGATATCAAGCTGAATACGAAATTTACCAAGATGTGAATAAGTATGTCGGCTCAACAGATTACGACAGTGTTAGTCGCTATTTATCCATATGTGCTCGTGGTTCGATATCAATGCTGCAAGAGAAATCTCATCGCATTGAAGAGGGTAAGCATTGGTATACACAAAAAGAGCGCTTAGTTCGGGAAGAAGTAGTTGAAAAAGAGTCTATCGAGATTATTCAATCAGAATGGTTCAAAGGCTCAGTTTTCACTCTGGCAGAAAAATTAACCACCAGAGTGAAAATGTCAGGTGAAGAAGTTAAAGCTCTTCTTGCTGATTAAAAATCACCCCAACAACAAGCTATCATCACTGAGCTCTTCGCCTTTTTTACGGGAGAATAGCGCCAGCAGATCCGGTACATCCAAGCCTTCCCGTTCCTTGCCTTGTACATCAAAGGCGATATTGCCTTCGTGCAGCATTAGGGTGCGGTCTCCGACATCCAAAGCTTGGCGCATGGAGTGGGTGACCATCAGGGCTGTTAGGTTTTGCTCTTCGATAATATCTCGGGTTAGCTCTAGGACAAAGGCTGCTGTTTTAGGATCAAGAGCAGCGGTATGTTCATCCAATAATAGGATTTTCATGGGCTGAAGAGTGGCCATTAGTAGGCTAACTGCTTGACGTTGCCCGCCGGACAACAGCCCCATACGATCACCCAGGCGCTTTTCCAGACCTAGGCCTAGACGGCTCAGACGTTCCTGGAACAGCTCCTTATACTCCTTTTTCAGGGAGCGGCTTAGGCCTCTGCTGTGACCGCGTTTTAGGGCCAGAGCCATATTCTCTTCAATACTCAGAGATTCACAGGTGCCTGCTAATGGATCTTGAAACACCCGCGCGACAAGAGAAGCTCGTTTATTAGTGGGCCAGCGAGTGACATCCTGATCATCAATAGTAATGCTGCCGGTATCCGCTAAAACCTCTCCCGCTAAGGAGTTCAAAAAGGTCGATTTACCAGCACCATTACTGCCAATTACGGTAACAAACTCACCTTCTGGGATATTCAGATCGATACCCCGTAGGGCATGATTTTCCAGAGGTGTACCCTGACCAAAGGTCACGTTCAGTTGTTTAACATTGATCATGCCCGACCTCCGTTACGCTTTAACAACTTCATACGCGGCATCACAATAGCCAATGTCACCAGTACGGCGGTAATCAGGTTAAGATCCTGAGCTTTTAAACCTAACCAGTCGGTATTCAAAGCAACGGCAATGGCTAAACGATACAAAATAGCACCGATTAAACAGGCAAAAATCCAACGGGCGATGGTACGGGTGGAGAGAATCGCTTCTCCACCGATTACCGCTGCAAGACCTACGACAATGGTTCCCACGCCCATGGTGACATCTGCCGTACCCTGAGTCTGAGCAAACAGAGCTCCGGCTAACCCCACCAAACCATTGGCCAACGCTACTCCCATAATGGTTAAACGCCCAGTATGTACGCCATTAGCACGGGCCATTTTGGCATTGACGCCAGTGGCACGCATCGCCAAGCCGGTTTCTGAGGTCATAAAACGCACCAGCAGAAAATATACGGCCAAAACGACAACGGTTAATAAGATAGGCGAAATCAGATAAAAAGCGATATCCAGATCTTCAAAGGGGGTTAAAACGGTCTCATCGCCCAGTAAAGCCACATTGGGTTTGCCCATAATACGCAGGTTGATGGAATACAGCGCAATCATGGTTAGGATCGAGGCCAGCAGATTCATAATCTGCAAACGCACATTTAACCAAGCCGTGAGAGCCCCCGCCATACAGCCCGCGACCAGCGCCATGGCTGTTGCCATCCAGGGATTCCAGCCGGATACAATCAGGGTAGCCGCCACGGCTGCACCCAGTGGAAAACTACCGTCTACGGTAAGATCGGGGAAATCCAGTACCCGAAAGGCGATAAAGACACCAAACGCCACCAGACCAAATAACAGGCCGGATTCAATGGCACCAAAAAAGGCTATTGCACTCACGATGATTCCGCTTAATGTTGTTTAAACGTTATTTAGATTAGCGCTGAGTCAGATAAAGTATCTGCCAGCACCCCAAGATCATTACTCGAAGTGAGGCTTGTGTAGGTTGGGCTGAGCGCTCTCGGAGTTCTAATACACTCAGCTAAAAAAAGCGCGAACCCCAACAAAGACTAGCACACTGCATCGGTCTCTCTTGAGGTTCATAATCCAACCAGAAAGCGCTCAAAAGAGCGATTGATTCAATTTATTTTACGACGGTTTTTGCCTGCTTAATCAAGCTTTGTGGCAGAGTCACACCCATGCGCTCAGCCGCACCCGGGTTCAGGACCAGCTCCATCTTGTTGATGCCTTCTACTGGCATCTGCTTTGGTTTTTCGCCTTTCAGGATACGTTCAACCATTACGCCAGTCTGACGACCCACTTGATAATAGTTAAAACCAACTGCTGCGATAGCACCGCGGTTAACGGAGTCCGTATCGCCAGAGATCACGGGGATATCCGATTGTTCAGCAACCTTCAATACCGCTTCCAGAGCAGAAATGACGGTATTATCGATAGGCAGATAGATTGCATCTACCTTGCCCACTAAAGAACGGGCAGCAGCCTGTACATCAGAGGATTTGGTTGCTGCGGCTTCAACAACTTTCAGGCCACGAGCAGGCGCTTCGGCATGTACCATTTTAACGGAGCTTACAGAGTTGGCTTCACCTGGGTTAAAAATCACACCTACAGACTTAGCATTCGGTACAACCTGCTTCACCAGATCCAGATGTTTGCCCATTGGCAGCATATCGGTCGTTCCGGTTACCCAACGACCCGGTTTATCCAGAGCCTTAACCAGCTTGGCACCCACAGGATCGGTTACAGCAGAGAACACCACTGGGATACCACGAGTGGCAGAAACAGCGGTTTGTGCTGAAGGCGTGGTAATTGCTACGATGACATCCGGTTCATCACCGGCAAATTTTTTCGCGATCTGAGCCGCAATGGTTGGATTACCCTGAGCACTTTCATAATTCCACTTCAGGTTTTTACCTTCGGTGTAACCCCGTTCGGCCAATTCATCCTTTACGCCCTGACGGATGGCGTCCAGGGACGGGTGCTCAACAATTTGGGTAATCGCTACGTAAGATTCTGCTTGCGCTGCAAAGCTCGCGGTTAAGCTTGCAGCTGCTAATAGTGAACCTGCCGCCCATTTTTTCAGTTTCGCGTTTAATTGCATAATGTGCTCCAGCTAGGAAAAGCCTGCCGATGTACTCGACATGATATTGTTATAGATCCCTATGCTTATAAACCGAATTGGCTTATAACCTTATATGCTCAAAAAGGTTGTACCGGAAGATTTGTACTAGCAAGGTGATACTTAATTAGGCCATGACTATACCGCATCTGAGTTATAGGTCGATAATCCACCTGTAAAAATCAGGCTTATTAGTAGAATTTATCGGAAAATAAATTAAACAGCATGGATATCCCCGTTAAAGATCAACTCTATTTACTGCTCCATGAGGTGCCAGAAGGCCGGTTTACCACCTATGGTCGCTTGGCCAATATGTTGCCCGGCGTACATGCTCGGCAGGTGGCGCGTATTTTATCTCAGTTACCTGACGGTACAGCGTTACCCTGGCACCGTGTCGTAAATAGTCAATTTAAGGTATCTGATTTTCATGGAAGCGGCGAACAAAGTGCCCGCTTAATAGCCGAAGGATTACTGATTTCAGCCTCGGGTCGTTTACCTAAAGACAGACTTTGGCCGGATGCGATAGAGTAATTTATCCATAAAAATAGTCGATCAGTAATAGTTCAATTCAGTCCGTTTTGCTGCATATTTGGTAAAAAACCTTCATTTATGAGGCTTATTCATTATGAAAATGAGTAATTCTTGAACGGATATTACATTTTCTTGTGGTAACATAGCGCCCCTGTTGTTACTCGGCCTTTGGGTTTGTTTAAACCTTTTGATATTCGGGTATACACCCTTGAGGTTGCACACACAGTTATCATAAAACGACACTATTTGAAGATGATCGACATAGCTTTTGAAATGACGTGACAACAATACGGTACATATCCGTATGCGACACTCTTTAAAAGCGACTTTCAGATTCTCACATAAACTGTCGACCAACCTCTATCCGGTATCTTTTCGCCCTGCAACAACAGACTTGTTCGCTATAGCATACTTCAGAACGGCAACGTGCCGTGATCTCAGAGGATTCCAGTACCATGGCTACGACGTCTCTTGACAAAAGCAAGATTAAAATCCTTTTACTTGAAGGGGTGCACCAGTCTGCAGTTGATAACTTTAAAGCAGCCGGTTACACCAATATTGAATATCATGCTGCGTCACTGCCGGAAGAGCAGTTAAAAGAGTCTATTAAAGATGCTCACTTTGTGGGTATCCGCTCCCGTACTCAGCTGACCGAAGCCGTTTTTGCTTCAGCTGAAAGACTCGTTGCAGTAGGTTGTTTCTGCATCGGCACCAATCAGGTGGATCTGAAAGCAGCGATGATTCGCGGTATTACCGTATTCAACGCACCTTACTCCAATACTCGTTCCGTAGCGGAGCTGGTACTGGCTGAATCCATTATGTTGCTGCGTGGCGTGCCAGAAAAAAGCACCGTTTGTCACCGTGGTGGCTGGCTGAAGTCCGCGAAGAACTCCTTCGAAATCCGTGGTAAAACCCTGGGTATTATCGGTTACGGCAGTATCGGTTCTCAGCTGTCTGTTCTGGCTGAATCTCTGGGTATGAAGGTGATCTACTTTGATGTAATCACTAAACTGCCTCTGGGTAATGCCAGCCAAGTGGGTAGCATGAAAGAACTGCTGCACACTGCCGACATCGTGTCCCTACACGTGCCTGAAACGGCAGCGACTAAGTGGATGATGGGCCCTGAGCAATTTGCTGACATGAAGCAAGGTTCTATCTTCCTGAACGCTGCTCGCGGTACGGTAGTGGATATTGAAGCTCTGGCAGAAGTGGTTAAAAGTGGCAAATTACTGGGCGCTGCGATTGATGTATTCCCTGTTGAGCCTCGTTCTAACAACGATGAGTTTATCTCTCCTCTGCGTGGTTTAGACAATGTTATCCTGACACCTCATGTGGGTGGTTCCACAATGGAAGCTCAGGAAAACATCGGTGTAGAAGTATCCGAGAAGCTGATCAAGTACAGTGATAACGGTACCACCACCAGTGCGGTAAACATCCCAGAGGTAGCACTGCCATCTCATCCGGGTCAGCACCGTCTGCTGCACTTGCATGAAAACGTTCCAGGCGTACTGAGCCGAATCAATACCGTACTGTCCGATAACGATATCAACATCTCGGGCCAGTACCTACAAACCAATGAAAAAGTGGGTTATGTGGTAGTAGACGTGGATAAAGAGTACAGCTCTCAAGCTCTGAAAGCGCTGCTGTCGATCGAACACACCATTCGTGCCCGAGTATTATTCTAATGCTTAGCGCCCGAGTACTGTTCTAATACTTAGAGCTTTAATACTTAGCGCCCGAAAATGACTTTAATACCAAACTCACTCTGATTAGGGTGAGTTTTTAGAGTACTAAAAAGCCCGAATTCACATCAGTGATTCGGGCTTTTTGCTAAGTCATAGCGATAAATATTAAGGTTAATATTTCAAGCCACTAAAGGGATATTCAGTGTAAACCTCACGCCTTGGCCCGGTTCACTCTGACAAGTTATAGAACCTTTTAACTGCTGTGTGACTAAGTTATAGACCAAGTGCGCCCCTAAACCACTGCCTCCCTCACCACGCTTGGTGGTATAAAAGGGATCGAATATCTTCTGTAACCCCTCATCATCCATACCGCAACCGTTATCTTGGTACGTTAAGCTGAGGAACTCCCCTTGTTGAGAGGCGGCAATTACAATCAGTCCCTTTTCCTGATGTTCAAAGCCATGAATCAGAGAATTCATAATCAGATTGGTCAAAACCTGAAACAAGGCACCAGGATAAGACTCCAAGGTAATTTCATCTTCAAGCTGCAGATCAATATGGTGCTTAGTTTTTTTGATATTAGGCTGCAGGGAAAGCAGCACCTCTTCAATGTAGGGTTTTAAGATAAAGGTACGCCGCTCTTCACTGCTCTGATCCACGGCCACTTGCTTGAAACTACGGATCAATTCAGAGGCTCTTTGATTATTGCTCACTAACATATGCAAACACTCATCGGTTTGCTGTAAAAAGCTCAGAAAACTTGTCTCCGTCATTTTTCCTGTTTGATACTGCTTTTTCAATTTACTTAGATCGTCCTGCAAGCTAGTCGCAGCGGTTAAGCAGATCCCCACTGGTGTATTGATCTCATGGGCAATACCAGCTACTAGACCACCTAGAGATGACATCTTCTCTGCCTCAACCAAGTGATCCTGAGTCTGTTGTAACTGGTTTAAGGTTGATGAGAGCTCATCATTAGCCTGTTTTAGAGACTCTGTACGCTGTAAAACTCTAAGCTCTAGCTGATCATTAGCTTCCTGCAAGCTGTGATGAGCCGCCTCTAAGCTGCTTTGTGCTTGGTTTTTTTCATAAATTTCACGAGTCAATCGTGAGGTATGGGCTGTAATGGCTTTTTGCATCTCTAAAAAGCTATTGGCGAGCTTACCTAATTCATCATGACGAGTATCATCCAGATAAATATTCCGATCTCCGTCCGCAATACTGTGCGTCGCATGAATAAACTGTTGTAGAGGCTTCGCAACCTGCCATCGTAATAGCCAATAGACCATCAACAGAGTAACGACTAATAATAACGCCCCTAATAGCAGAACAAGCTTCGCTTCCTTTAACGCTTTTTCTGTTAGTTCTTTTTTAGGATATGCCGTGGCAAAAAACCAGTCAGGTTCAGGCAAATAGCTAATAACTAAAAAGTAATCATCTTTTTTTGATTCATACTCCAGCCAATCCTGACCCTCTTGGATTTTCTGGAAGGCCTCTATTAATAGAGGCTCAGTCACATCGGCTACCTCAAGCAAACCTTCTGTTAAAAACAACTTTTCCATTAACCCAGGGTAAACCACCACCTTACCTGAGCGTGCAAAAATAAAGTTAAAAGCACCGGGATAACGTTCATTTAGCGTGCGCTGAAAAATTTCATTCAGGTAAAGGTCATGGCCGATAGTCCCCACTTGGCGTTGATTCAGTATCAGAGGGTTAATATTGCTGATCAGCCACTTACTGGAAACATTATCGTAATAAATATCCGTCCACTCTGCCGAGGCTCTATTCCCTTCATCAAAGGCGAGCTTGATCTCTTTATTCGCTTTTTCTTCTGCACGGAGACCAGTATTTGATTCCAGAGCACTGTGATAATAGTTTTTTTGCTGTGTCAGATTAATATCGGTATCAGCGAAATTGGCCCAATGGACTTCCGGCCAATAAGCTGACATATAATTCTCCTGACCGATAATAAAGAGATTGGGGAATAGCTCCCGCCAGCCTGGCCCATATTGATTGGTAATATCCGAAAAAATCACCAACTTCTTCTTTAACTCTGGGGTTACCTCTGTTTCGTCATCGATAAAGTTACCGGAAAACTTATTGAGATCGGCAAAACGAGGGCTATTACGCCAGGCTCCATCGGATTCTTTCTGCATTAAGCGCGTAAACCGAGCCTCATAATCAACATCATCCAAACTATTAAAACGCTGAATAAAGTCATCCTGCACCTTGTTCAGGTGGGATTCAGCTAACTGGAATAGAATACGCTCACGAGAAACCCTCTCTTTAACGTAGAGAGAGATCTGATCCAGATAGAGGGCCTGTGTACTGGCTCGAAAGTGCTCAAACATGGTTAATACACCGACAATAACCATCAGAGAAATAAATGGAGCAATAAACCACAGTGCTCTACGAGCGATAGAGTCGCCGTATTTGGCTAACATATCAGTAACCTATAAAACGTCCTTATCTTTTAATTAATAGGCTATGGAGGAAAGTGCCACAAGCAACATGAGTCTAGTTATGAAAAAACACACCACTGTTCTTAGGACAAAGCCTAAAATAAGTTAGCCCTTTTTATGTCCGATATTGGGCTTTTTTGCTAATCTGCACACTATATTCTCAGAGATATCCTAAGTGAATCTCTGGCTCTGACACCTCAAGGATTAGGATCTCACTATGAAGCGAACCCTATTTAATATTACTGCGATTTCTCTCGCTCTGGCCCTTACAGCTTGCAGTAGCTCATCTAAAAAAGATGAAAAAGCACCAGAAGCTCAACGAGACTATCCCGCATGGATCGATCAGCCCGTTGTTGAAGACGGTATTGCAGAAAGTGCCTGTGTCAGCTCCAGCGGTAATATGACTCTGGATAAAAAACGTGCCACAGCCAATGCCCGTGCCATGATCGCTCAATCTATTGAGACACGCATTAAAGCCATGGATAAAACCTATCAAAGAGTGACTGAGAGCGAAGAGTCTATGAGCTCAGGTTCCACTTTTGAAAGTGTTTCCAAACAGGTCACAGAACAGAACCTACGTGGTAGTAAAGTAGAAAAAGGTGGCTACTATAAAATCAATGATAAAAACCAATACTGTGCCATGGTGGCCTTTGGTCAGCAAAAAACCAAAGATATTTTTGACAGCGTGATGGAGGCCTCAAAGGTACAAGTTAACCCAACCTCAGAACGTTTAATGTATGAAGAGTTTAAAGCCTATAAAGCCCAAGAAGAGCTAGAACGCTCTCTGCAGTAACTCTTGTAGAGACAGGGTTTAGAGATCCTTTTGTTAATCCCTGGATAAACAAGAGGGTCCATTTAAGGCCCAAAGAACCTGAGGTATTCAGAGGCCCCTTAAATATGCAATGGAATGCGAATGATAAAAACAACCCCCTGACTCAGTTCACTGCTACAGTGAATACTGCCATTAAGCTGTTGGGTCACTAAGTTATAGACCAGATGAGAGCCTAGACCACTGCCACCACCGCCACGTTTAGTGGTAAAAAAAGGTTCAAACACTCTTTGCACCGCTTCCTGGCTCATCCCGCAACCGTCATCCCGATATAAAATACAGACCTGATCATCTTCTCGATGAGCCTCTATAATAATATTGCCTTGGGTCTTATGTTCAAAACCATGTATTAAGGAGTTCATAATCAGATTGGTTAATATCTGAGCAAAAGCGCCTGGGTACGACTCCAATTCAATGCTCTCGTCACAAGATACCTTGATCTTATGCTGGGTCTTTTTCAATTTAGGTTGTAGGGAAAAGAGTATTTCTTGGATATAGGTTTTTAGTAAAAAGTGACGCTTGTCTTCACTACTTTGATCCACTGCGACCTGCTTAAAGCTTTGAATTAACTGGGCGGCTCTTTGATTATTACTAAGCAACATCTGTAAGCTTTCATCTGCCAATTGTAAAAAATCCAGAAAGCCCTGCTCCGTCATTTCCCCTGCTTTATAACAACGACTTAATGCCATCAAATCGTCTTGCAGGCTACTGGCTGCGGTCAAGCAAATACCGATAGGTGTATTGATTTCATGAGCAACGCCTGCGACTAAACCTCCCAGTGATGACATCTTTTCCGCCTCAACCAATTGTTGTTGAGTATCCTGTAATTTATGTAAAGCAGAGGATAATTCATCATTGGCCGCATGCAGAGAAGCGGTTCGGTGTAAAACCCTAAGCTCTAATTGATCATTGGCTTCTTTCAACGCTTCATGGGCTTGAACCAGTTCTTTCTGAGCGACGTTCTTTTCACTGACCTCCTGATTCAGTTGAGCCATATTATCTTTAACCATCTTTTGCATGGCCAAAAAGCTATTTGCTAACCGGTTTAACTCCTCGCTACACTGCTGATCCAAATGAATATTGCTACCACCATCAGCAATAGTATCAACAGTATGAATAAAAGAGTGTAGAGGACGACTGACCTGGCGACGTAGCACACCGTAAACCAGAGCTAACACCACTAATAGGGATAAAAGCCCCAACTGTAATACTATCTTGGCATCTTCTATGGCTTGAGACGCAACGGCTTCTTTCGGGTAGGCCACAACCATAAACCAGTCCGGTTCAGCCAAGTGACTAATCGCTAGATAAAAGTCGCTACTCTCGTAGTCAGAAACGGACTGACTATTATGTTTCAATGCTTGTTTATAGGCTTGCAACAACAAACCATTATTGGCTTCTTGTACCGTTAATTGCCCTTCAGCAGCATAAATACTTTCCACTAAATCAGGATGAGCAATCACCCGACCTGAACGGGTAAAAATAAAATTAAAAGCACCGGGAAAGGTATCGGTTAATGTACGCCCCAACATATCGTTCACTAAAAGATCCTGACCGACGGTACCTATCTGTTCACCATAAAGGTCAAGAGGGGCAATAACACTGATCAACCACTTTCCAGCAACCTTGTCATAATAGACATCTGTCCATTGAGGCTTTCGTGTATCGTTGCTGGGTTTCTGCTTAAAGTAATAAGGCTCTTGCATCAACTCAATACTGGTATCGACAGATTGGGTCCAGGGTACCTCGGGCCAATACACGGACAGAAAATTCTCTCGGCCTATCAGATAGAGATTAGCGAACTGCTGCTGCCAAGCAGGCCCGTATTGATCCGCAATTTGGAAAAACAGTACAGCCTTCTTTTTTATATCCTCCGTGAGTGCCGTATCATCATCAATAAAATTACCGGCGTATTCATTTAGATCAAGATAGCGGGCACTGTTACGCCAAGTATTATCTTTTTGTTGCTCAAAGAGTTGATCAAATTCCGTGAGATATTCCTGTCGAGAAATAGCAGAAAAGCGCTGAATAAAGCGTCTTTGTATTATCTCTAAATTAGATTCGGCCAATAGAAAAATAGACCGCTCACGGGCTAAGCGCTCCTTAATATAGAGTTCAATTTGGGCTAAATAGAGGGTTTCGCTATTATTCCTGAAATGTACAAAAGCAACGCTGGTACTCAGTAAAATGACAATAGATACCCATACTGCTATGTGTAGCAAGGTTTTTGTCGCAATAGGATAGCGCTTTGGGTTTTGCATTAACCGCTCTCAGGCTATGATTTGCCTTTCCTTTAAGTAATAGGTTATTGCCCTTGTCTTCACCAGCCGATTCTCACCCAGCTATTTGCTGCCCTTTATGCTTATCTCGCTCAGCAACGGAATATCATCAGGATAAAACCCGTCATTATTGGCACTGCCAGAGTTGTGATCTGGTATTTGTCGATGCTTTACAACATCTTTCGGCTGACGATGAAAAACAAGTTTACCAGCAACATGAAAATAACCCAGATGATCAGGGTTATCGGAAATTTTTAAGTCGCATGGCTGACCCTATACAAGCACGTATCAAACCAAACAGTAAAGGACTGGATTTTGGTTCAGGACCAGGACCGACTTTGTCTATCATGTTGACGGAACAAGGCCATGATATGGAGATCTACGATCTTTATTTTGCCAATCATCCAGAAAGACTGACACAGGAATATGATTTTATTACCAGCACAGAGGTTTTTGAGCATCTCGGTGATCCTAAAACAGTTCTGGAGCAGTTATTAGACATTCTAAAACCCGGTGGATACCTCGGCATTATGACAAAACGCGTCAAAGGCCCCGAAGCTTTTGCCCGTTGGCACTATAAACTGGACCCGACACATATTACGTTTTTTTCTGAAGCCAGTTTTCACTGGATTGCAGAACATTATCAGCTAACTCTGGAAGTGATTGATCAAGATGTTGTCTTACTGAAAAAACCAAACCAATAAGACAAACAACAGAGTACCGAGAGAAATAGTACCGAGAGAAATAGCACTGAGAGAAACAGAAAGAGTCCGGATCACCTTTAGCAATAACCTATCTCTGGACTTAACGGCGTGGCACTGCGCACAAAGGTGCCATTGCCACGGGCCACTTCCTTACCTCTATCATCATAGACAATAGCTTCAGCAATAATCTGTGTTTTACTGCGATTAACCACCCGGCCCACGGCTTTTAAATGACCTTTATTCACAGGGCGTAAAAAATAAGTGGTAAAGCTAGAGGTCACAACAAAATAGTTCGTATCCAGAGAATTGGCGGCAAAATAAGCCGCATCATCCAAAGCTTTAAAATAAACCGAACCATGCACTGCGCCTGCGGCATGAAAGAACTGCTCTTGTACCGCAAACTCTATCGTTGATTCGCCCTTTTCAACCGTAATTGAAGGTTGATAAAGCTCATTACAACGGCCAGAAAGGTACATATTCTCTAGCTTGCTAAAATGTTCTTGTTTCATAAATCCTCTGAAGCGTTAATCTCTTGCGCTATTTTCTGCTGATAATTGGAGTAATTTTGCCAACAACGAAACAATAACCAGGCAGAAAAAATAAAACTTATCGCCAAAACAAGTGCGATCAACTGAGCCAAAATACTGGCTAACGGGGCCAATAGTAATAACACAAGACAGCTACACCATAGATAAAAGCAATATCGACTATGCTTTTGATCGATCAGTTGATGCATGTTAGGTACCAGCATCATGGCTTGCATATTCATACCTGCTTGTTGTTGCAGATGTAGATAAGACAAAAACGGCATAATTTTTAATAACATACCGCTAATAATGGTCAGGACAAAACCAGCCAACCAACAGACTCCCAACCACCAATGCCAAAGATATAAATAAGCCTCAGGCCAGATCGGCTGCAATAACATCAGCATATTGCCCAGTAATAAACTGCTCCAACCTATTTGCCAACAGCTGCGGGTAGTATCAGGGATTTTCCGTTTTCTTTGCTGGATTAAGTGCAAAATCAATAAGGCAGAAAAGCTGCTTAAACAGAGCTCTAGCACTTGTAAAATAAGGCTTATCTCAACCAAGTTGAGTAAGGTGCTAATAATATAAAGGCATAAAACCGAAAAATAAATCCAGGGCCAGATACGAACAAAAGGCTTAGGAAAATTAGGCGTGACATGAAACATAGGAATCACTTGCTGTGCCACGGCAAAAATCAATAACAGACACCAGCCTTTAATACCCAGTGTTAGATGTAGCTGAGTGACCTCCTTACTGATCCAGTGCCCACTAGGTAGGTATCCTTGTAATAACCAAAGCCCAGAAAATAATGTCAAAAGAAGTAAAACCGTCGCCAGTGCGATCCCTTGAGCGCTTGTGCCAGCCTGCCAGGGTTTACCGATGACATATAATAAGCTACTACTGAAGAGTAAAAGGCTCAAACCCAGCAAACCACCGCCCAATATAAGCAGCTCACTCAAACCAAAGGTAAAGCCTGCAGTTAACCCTAGAACACCGGCAATTAAGATCAGGTGTAATAATCTGGGTAGCCAGTTAATCGCAGGAAAAGCTTTACCGTGCAAGACAGGCAGCACCTGCATCACCGCTCCTGTCATATTCATCAAAAGTACACCCAGTGTAATCAGATGAACAAAAGCCAAGGTGAGCGGTGTCCAACGGCTTAGCGTGATCGCATCCGGTTGCCAAAATAGTAAACAAGCCCCCAAAACGGCAAAGAAGGGCGCGGTTAAGAAAAAACGTACCGGAACCAAAAAAGGCGGTATAAATCGGGTATCGAGCTGGCTCATATTCATGGTTTTGTCCCAATTAAATCTAAGGCCGCTTCAACTGACTTTCGGGCTGCTGACAATAAAGCTCACTGCTTGGCTCATCACCTCGCCAGATTAAAATATCAAACTCATCAGGATATAAATTTAATGTTCTGTAGTGCCAATTATTTTCTGATAACACTTTAAATAAAGGGAAAGGCTCTCGACGATGCACCATGCGCAATATTCGATTTTTCGGTAAAACAGCAAGGGCTTGCATCACTTTTTGGAAGGGCTCCGGTGCTGGCAACATCCGAACATCCAGCACCTGTTCTTTAACGATTTGCTCTGTCATTAAGTCTTCTTATATAAAATGGATCATGTTGCTTTCAGTACGCTTTTAACTCACTGACAACAGCATCACTGTCTGCCAAGGTACGATCCGTCATAGGGTACAGTACTTGTTCTTCTTTCATATTATGTTGCTGCATCAGAATCATCAGTGTTTCGCAGACACCTAAACCCTGCAACTTATTTTCATTTGTCACCGCTTGCTCCAGTTCCTGGTATAGGGCACGCATTTGACTGTGCTCCATACGCATCATCTCTGTCGGGCCCTGAGTCATACCTGTGGCTTGCTCAAAACGCGGAAACAGCACGTTTTCTTCCTGCTGTAAGTGATGCTCCAAATCCTGCACAAAAGTGGCTAATTGTTTACCTGCCTCGACCCACTGCTCATTAGCAATAGCTTGCTCCGCTTGGACAAATAGCTCATCACATTCACGGTGAATACCTGTCATATAACCAGCGATATCGCTCATTGGTTTAGCCTCTCTGATATTTTGTTATAACAACAGCTGTTTTTTCCTGTCGTTTTTCTACTGAAACAGCGCCTTACGGTTGTTTCTGCTTCTATCTGAACCGTCTTAATAGATTAAGATAAAAGTTGACTAATTTTATCGGTTTTTATGCAAAACGTACCTTGATCAAAATCAAACTATTTCACTCAAGTATTAAGGAGCTTCTGAAAAAGTCGTCGCCCCTTCAGGTTACGCCCTTTAATAAATCGATAACGGTTTGTCACCTAATGGACATCTCAACGTCAGCTTTTTGTCATGCCGACAGCCTAGAGTTGCCATAAAAGAGTCTATTAAGGGTTAATCCGTGGTGAATATCGAACAGGTGGTTAGTGATAAATATCCTGCCCTAAACCAACGGGCTCCTGTAGTAAAAAATGGTCTGTTTCGTTTTCTACGCTGGCTATGTCGAGAACAGGATATTAACCGCTTTCTGGCCCAACATCAGGAGGTTGAAGCGGCAGAGTTTGTAGACTTGGTATTAGATTACTTCGACTTCAGTTTATCCGTCAGTGATAGCGAGCGGGAAAACATTCCCACTGAAGGCCGAGTGATTATTGTTGCTAATCACCCTATCGGTACATTAGATGGCCTAGCACTGCTTAAATTAGTACGCAGTGTCCGTCGCGATGTACGTATTGTTGCTAATGATATTCTGATGCAGTTTGAACCGTTACAGCCTCTCTTACTGCCTGTGGATAATATGACTCAGCGGGGTTATAAACAGAGCTCAGCCAAGATTATTGATGCATTGACCAATGACGAAGCTGTAATTATTTTCCCTGCTGGTGAAGTGTCCCGTGCAGGAGCTTCTGGGGTCAAGGACAGTCGCTGGATGAGTGGCTTCTTACATTTTGCCCGTAAAACTAATAGCCCTGTTTTACCTATCTATCTGGGTGGCCGTAACTCCTCCCTTTTCTATGGTTTGTCCATACTGGCAAAACCCTTGGGCACCTTGATGCTGTTAAGAGAAATGTTCAAACAGCGTCAGGTTTGCCTACCGGCGCGTATCGGACAAAGCATCCCTATGTCGCAACTGGATATAGAGCATCTCTCTAATCGAGATAAGGTCAAACTGCTTAAAAAGCATGTCTATCGACTCAGTAAGAATGGAAAGCCGTTATTTCAAACGGATAAAAGTATTGCTCACCCAGAAGATAGACGCACATTGCGCCAGGAACTCAAACAGTCCCAATTATTGGGTGAAACTCGTGACAGCAAGCAGATCTATCTGTTTGATGCGCCCAAAACATCCGTCGCGATGAAAGAATTGGGACGGTTGCGAGAGATCTCATTTCGCAGAGTTGGGGAAGGCAGTGGTGAAAAGCGGGATTTAGATCTTTATGATCGCTATTATCGCCATATTATTTTATGGGACGAAGAAGAACTCGAAATCGTTGGCGCTTATCGCATCGCTGAAGCGGGGAAGCTAATTAAAGAACAAGGATTAGAGGCCTTGTATTGTAGCCAATTATTTTCAATCTCCCCTCATCTGGAAGAAAGATTGTCCCAAGGTATCGAGCTAGGTCGCAGTTTTGTCCAACCTAAATACTGGGGCAAACGCAGCTTAGACTATCTTTGGTTCGGCATTGGCGCTTACCTGCGTCACCATCCAGAAATCCGTTATATGTTTGGCCCAGTGAGTTTAAGTAATAGTTACCCACAAGCGGCCAAAGATATGATTGTTTATTACTACAGCCACTACCATGGTGCAGAACACAATTATGCTAGGGCTAATGCGCCTTATGTTTTATCCCCTGATGTTAAAAAAGAGATGTATCAGCTTTTTTCAGGCAATGATGCTCAGGCAGACTTTTTAATCCTGCGGGAACAACTGGGTCATCTGGGTATGACGGTTCCAACCTTATATAAACAATATACCGAGCTCTGCGAAACCGGTGGCATCCAATTTATGGATTTCAGTGTAGATGCAGACTTTGGTTACTGCATTGATGGTTTTATTTTAGTGGATATTCATCAAGTAAAAGAACGTAAGCGAACCCGTTACATTGGCGATGCATTGAGTGAAGATATTACAAATTAATTGATATGAAAGATAAAAAACACGTTAAAACGCCTAAGAAAACGATCTCGATAGATCTTTGTTTTTTATAAAAAAATGGTTATTAAATTGTCTAAAATTTGTCAATGCAATGACATACACACTGACTTATACTGCACCGCATCAAGAGCTAACAATATCTGCAAAACATACTTACTTTATGGAGAAAAAAATGACGCTGTCTCTGGAAGGGAAAAAGGGCATTATCGTTGGTATCGCAAACGAACAGAGTATCGCTTACGGTTGTGCTAAAGCGTTAAAAGCAGCAGGCGCAGAGCTGGCTGTGACTTATCAAAATGAGAAATCACGCCAATATGTTGCTCCTCTGGCAGAAGCTCTAGATGCCCGTCTATTTTTGCCTTGTAATGTGGTTAAACAGAATGAATTAGAAGATCTGTTTAAAGCAGCAGAAGAAACCTGGGGCGAGATTGACTTTATTGTACACTCCATCGCATGGTCACCTTTAGACGAGCTTCATGGTCGTGTGGTTGATTCAACCAGCGAAGGCTTTTGTCGGGCAATGGATATCTCCTGTCATTCTCTAATTCGCATGGCAAAACTGGCCGAACCCTTAATGAAAGATGGTGGCTCTATTATTGCCATGAGTTATTACGGTTCAGAAAAGGTTGTGGATCATTACAATATGATGGGACCGATTAAGGCTGCTCTAGAAAGCTCTGTACGTTACCTAGCAGCAGAACTGGGCGAGAAAAATATTCGAGTCAACAGTGTATCTCCTGGCCCTATGATGACTCGTGCAGCTTCCGGCATCGATCATTTTGACGAACTGGTACACAGTGCGGTACACGACTCACCATTACACCGCTTAGGCACACCTGAAGATGTCGGTAATATGGTGAGCTTCCTAGTCAGCCCACTGTCTTCTGCGGTCACGGGTGGCTTACATTATGTTGATGCAGGCCACCATATTATGGCTTAAGGCTAGTCGATTATAAAAGCCAGGGCAGCACTGTGAAGTGCTTCCTGGTTTTTTCCCATCAATTCCTCATCAATAGAGATAACGATCAATACTCATAAACCTTAGCACCACCGTCAGACTGAGCTCTTAACAAGGCACGTTCTGCTTCACTGTACAGAAGCTCATAACGCTTCTCCTCACCAATTACAGAGCTTAAACCTAGACTCATAGAGCAATCTTGTTGCAGCCCCTGTAACAGCTGATGTATTTTCACTGCCAGCTTCATACCTTCACTAAAGTCCGTATGAGTGCCCCAAAACATAAAACTGGTCTCGCCATTACGACAGATACGCATATTTGGCGGTAGAGCCTGCTTTAATTCATTAGCAATGGTTTTTAATCTTTCCGGTAATAGCTCAGCGCCATGAGTGGCCAACTCAACATCATTATCAAAAGCAAGTAAGTAAAAACTGTGTGGTACATCACCACTTAAGCGGCTTAATTCAGAAACAACTTGGAATTCAAACGCTTGCTGAGTGAGTAATGCTGTTAGGGAGTCTTTTTCAGCCAGCTGCTGCAAATTACGATGAGCCTGTTGTAGATAAGCGGTTTGTTCCGTAATGGTTTCCATCGTGCCCAATAGATCTTGCAGGTGAATTGCAGGTTGCACGGAAAACTCAGTACTGCCATCTAATTTGAGTGCCTCACTGGCCTTTAAAATCCGTTCGCCGTCTGCTTGAACCTGTAACGATACCTTCTCCAGAGCCTCCGCTAACTGGTTATAACTGCCCGCCAGCTCGACTAATTCCTTACTCCCTTTTTTCTCTAGGCGGTAACTCAGGTTACTTCTCCCTTCTGCTAGATCAGTCAAAGCGTGCACAACACGGGATATTTGACGGGTAATACTGCGCATAAAGACAAAAATCAAACAACCAATACTAACAATAACCAAGGCTAAATTAATGAGACTGGTTTCCTGAATTCTTAGTAGATCTTCCTGCAGGGCAGCCATGTTAAGACCTGTGCCCAGAGTCCACTGCCAAGGCTCAAACTGATCGGCATAACTGGTTTTAGGTAATAAAATACTTTTATTAAGTGAATCAGGCCATTGATAGCCCACAAAACCACCGCCTTCAGATGCAACCCGGTAAAGCTCCTTCACCAGAGGCAGACCTGTCGGGTCTTGTATCCCCATAATATTAGTACCCACTAATTCCTTGATACCATTACTAATAGAGATACCGTCCTTATCCCCCATAAAGATGTAATTACCATTATCATAGCGAATAGCAGAAATAGCTTCGAGGGCACGCTGTTTGGCTTCAAGCTGAGTTAACTCTCCTGCCTCAGCTTTTTGGTAGAAATGCTGCAAGATGCTCCCAGCAGATTCCACCATATGCTCAACATTAGAAGCATAACAGCTTTGAATTTCGGTGCGGGTACTGCTCAATTCCAAGTAAGTGTTCAATACCAGTCCAGTGGTAAATAATGCGAGCACTAACCATATGCGAATAGAAATTGACGTGTTTCTTATATTCATAGTGATCTAAACCGTGATGCCATCAAACGATATAAAATTGCCTCCCTACAATCGATTCATCCCTGATAACACCGCTCTAAACAAACCGATGGACTGATTCTCTCAGAATCTTAGTGTTTTATATAACCATTTCCTTTCCTCTCTTACGTAATCATCAGGCGAAAAGAGGCAAGGTAATCCACATAGGCAAGTCTAGCCTCTGTCGGTTATTAAAAATATTACACGCTATTACAGCCCTTCCAGATCAGAAAGTTATCAACAGAAATAGGCAAAAGAGAAATCCCATCGACAAGTTGAAATAGAGTATTTCCCTCCCTTTGTTTTTTTCCTGTATTGTCCCTTTGCTAGGATCGCTTTCGGCGCTTAAAATAAAGGCTGAACTTTGACAGGAACTCTCATGGCTCGTAAAAAATATCCCAATAGCTTTTGGCACCCCGTTTTCTGGCCCACGTGGCTGGGTTTTGCCATTGTCTGGATCTGCGCTTATCTGCCTTGGCCAGTGAAGTACCGCCTAGGCAAACTTATCGGCTTGTTTATTCTTCGTGTTGCCCACAGTCGCCGAAAAGTCACAGAAAAAAATATTCAACTTTGTTTTCCTGAACTCAACCCAGTCGATCAGAAAAATCTGGTAAGAGATGTTTTCATCCAAAACGGCATAGGCTTATTTGAAACTGCCACAGCCTGGTTTCGACCGAAAGAAAAGTTGAGAAATATTTCTGTGGTCAAAAATGGTCACTATATGCAAGAGGCTATTGATAAAGGACAGGGCGTTATTATTTTAGGCTCTCATGTCAGTACGTTAGATCTGGCAGGAGCTGTCAGTGGGCAGTTTTACGATATCGATATCTTCTATCGTAAACATAACAATCCGTTGTTTGAACATATTATGACCCGCTGTCGGGAGAAAATTTATCGCGATACCATCGATAAAAAAGATCTAAAAAAGGCGATTCGCACCCTAAGAAAAGGCAATATTCTCTGGTATACCCCTGATCAAGACTTTGGCCCTAAAGTCAGCGTTTTTGCCCCTTTTTTTGGCGTCGAAGCAGCAACGGTTAGTATCACAGGTCGTTTAGCAAAAATGACCGGTAGCGTGCCTCTTCCTGTCAGCATTAGTCGTACTGCGGATAATAAATATCAGTTGGAGTTTTTCCCACCACTGACGGATTACCCTTCAGGTGATGATATCGCAGATGCCACCCGGATAAATGAGGTACTAGAAAAAGTCATTCGAATGCATCCCGATCAATATATGTGGATGCACCGTCGGTTTAAAACCCGCCCCGAAGGTGAAGCCAGCCTTTACGATTAAGCCTTTTTGTATCTCTCTAATGGATATATCACTGAGTCAGGCGTAATCCTACTTAGTGATATCCCTCCCCTGCGGTATGATAAGCCTTATCTTTACCAATATTCAGCATTGAGAGCCCCTAAAGTCAGAAGCTCTCAAGCTTAAGCATTCTTAATTTAAAGCACTCTATTTAAGATCTCTCAGTCTTCTAGCACTTGTTTGCTAGGGTTATAGAGTCTTCCTTTTTATTCATACTCACGATCAGGAGCACATTGCAGCCATGGCTCAGTTTGTTTACACCATGAATCGCGTGGGCAAAGTTGTCCCACCGAAACGTGAAATCTTAAAAGATATCTCCCTGTCATTTTTCCCAGGTGCCAAAATTGGTGTTTTGGGTTTAAACGGTGCTGGTAAATCCACACTACTGCGTATTATGGCTGGTGTTGATACCGAGTTTAACGGTGAAGCCCGCGCTCAATCAGGTATCAATGTGGGTTATCTGCCACAGGAACCTGTACTGGATAACAGCAAAAATGTACGGGAAGTGGTTGAAGAAGCTCTATCTGAAATTAAAGATGCTCAAACTCAACTAGAAGCCGTTTACGCAGCTTATGCCGAACCTGATGCAGACTTTGATAAGCTAGCAACTGAGCAGGCTCGCTTAGAAAATATCATCGAAGCTTCAGACGCCCACAATCTTGAACGTAAGCTGGAAGTTGCAGCAGAAGCCCTGCGTCTACCAGACTGGGATGCCAAGGTTGAGCACCTATCCGGTGGTGAGCGTCGCCGTGTCGCTTTATGTCGCCTGCTGCTATCTAACCCAGATATGCTACTGCTCGACGAACCAACCAACCACTTGGACGCAGAGTCCGTGGCTTGGTTAGAACGTTTCCTACATGAATATGCCGGTACTGTTGTGGCGATCACCCACGATCGTTACTTCCTAGATAACGTTGCCGGTTGGATTCTGGAATTAGACCGTGGCCATGGTATTCCATGGGAAGGTAACTACTCTAGCTGGCTGGAACAGAAAGAAGCCCGTTTAGAGCAGGAATCCAAGCAAGAAGCCTCCCGCCAGAAATCCATGAAATCGGAACTGGAATGGGTACGCTCGAATGCTAAAGGCCGTCATGCGAAGAGCAAAGCACGTCTGGCTCGCTTTGAAGAGATGCAGTCTCAAGACTTCCAAAACCGTAACGAAACCAATGAAATCTATATCCCACCTGGACCTCGTCTGGGCGATAAAGTGGTTAACTTTAACGGTGTTAGTAAAGCCTTTGGCGAAAAACTACTGTTGGATAATCTGGACTTCAGTGTTCCTCAGGGTGCAATCGTCGGTATCGTCGGTGGTAACGGTGCGGGTAAATCCACACTGTTTAAACTGATTGCTGGTGAAGAACAGCCTGATGCGGGTAATGTCGAAATTGGCGAAACCGTTAAGCTGGCCTTTGTAAACCAAAGCCGCGAAAATCTGGATGGCAGCCAAACCGTATGGGAATCTCTATCTGACGGTCAGGACATCCTAACCATCGGTAGCTACCAAGTGCCTTCTCGTGCTTATGCTGGCCGCTTTAACTTCAAAGGTAATGACCAACAGAAGTTCGTTAAAGACCTGTCCGGTGGTGAGCGTGGTCGTCTGCACCTCGCACAAACCTTGAAACAGGGTGCTAACGTACTGCTACTCGATGAACCGTCAAACGATCTGGATATCGAAACTTTACGGGCACTGGAAGAAGCGCTGCTGAACTTCCCAGGCTGTGCTTTTGTGATCTCTCACGATCGTTGGTTCCTGGATCGTATCGCCACGCATATCATGGCATATGAAGGCGAATCCAAAGTGGAATTCTTTACCGGTAACTACACCGAGTATGAAGAGGATTACCACAAGCGTGTCGGTAATGACGCGCCTAAGCGTGTGAAATATAAGCGTATTGATGCTTAAGTTTTAGCGTATTTCAGCCCTGAGGAAACGCTCTCAGGGCTGTTTTATATTTTCATATTAGTACTGATCATAGTGATTAAATGTACTCACCTTACCTTCTTCAGACACGGCATAAACCTTAAAGGCATCCTTTCGAGCACCTTCCATATCCATTCCAGGTCCACCGGATGGCATTCCCGGTACAGCCAGTAGACGAATATCACTCGTTGAACTCAGTAACTGCTTAATATCCTGAGCCGGTACATGGCCCTCAATGACTTTGCCATTAACCGTGGCTGTATGACAGGACGCGCCCTGAGCGGGTACTCCCAATCTCTGCTTGATTGGCGTGACATCATGCATCTCGATGGATTCCACGTTAAAGTCATGATCTTTAAGGTGATCAATCCAGCCTTTGCAGCAACCACAAGAAGGACTGTGATAGACCTGAATATCGTAGGTTTGATCTGTTTTACCTTCCTGCCAGATAGGGTTGGCAGCATGTGAAGGCATTCCTGTATTCAATAACAGGGTTAATATTGTCGATATCAGAACACGCTTTTTCATTTCAATTTCACTCCTGCCAGTACCCTTTATTCAGCACTCAAACCAAGCTCTAAAAAACAAAACCCCGGTAAGAATACCAGGGTTTTATTTTTTCAACTTACCACTTAATGATCACTTAGATTTAATCGCCATAAACCACACTCGGTAACCAAGTAGCCAACTCCGGCCAGATGGTTAATGCCAATAGCATGGACATCTGAATCAGAATAAAGGGAATCACACCCTTATAAATAGCAGAGGTGGGCACCGAAGGTGGCGCCACGCCCCTGAGATAGAAGAGGGCAAAACCAAAGGGCGGGGTGAGGAAGGAGGTCTGCAGGTTAATGGCCATCATGATGCCTAACCAGATCGGGTCTAAACCCATCATCATCAATACTGGAGCAACAATCGGCACAACGACGAAGGTGATCTCAATAAAGTCGAGGATGAAACCAAGCAGGAACATCACCAACATCACGATGATCATGGCGCCCACGACACCACCAGGCATCTGCTCAAACCAATGATGGATCAGTTCTTCACCACCAAAACCACGGAAAACCAGCGAGAAGATAGACGCACCGATCAGGATCATAAAGACCATGGCGGTAACATTTGTGGTTGAACGCACCACTTCAGATAACATCTTCATATTAAGCTGACGCTGAGCTGCAGCCAAGATCGCCGCACCAAAAGCACCAACACCGGCAGCTTCTGTTGGCGTAGCCGCACCGGTCAGGATAGAACCCAATACAGCAACAATCAGTGCGATCGGTGGCACCAGGCCTTTTAACAGAATCACCATCATAGGCTCGTGTACATCACGATCCGCTTGGATCTGCTCACGGCTCACAGCCGGTGCAGATTCAGGCTTTAGCCAAGCAACAGTGGCCATATAGATGATATAAGCCAGTACCAGCAACAAGCCTGGAATCATAGCACCAACAAATAGATCACCCACTGACACTGTTTTAGGGCTGAATACACCCATATTTAACTGAGCCTGCTGATAGGCACTGGACAAGACATCACCCAGTAATACCAGAGCAATAGATGGCGGGATAATCTGACCCAGAGTACCCGTGGCACAAATAGCCCCTGTTGCCAGAGAAGGTGAGTAGCCTCGCTTGAGCATGGTTGGCAGGGAGATCAAACCCATGGTTACCACCGTCGCACCCACAATACCGGTACTAGCAGCCAGTAACATACCCACCACGACAACAGAAATACCCAGGCCACCTCGGATGTTACCAAATAACATCGCCATGGCATCCAGCAGGGTTTCCGCAACCTTAGACTTCTCTAAGAGTACCCCCATCAAAACAAATAAGGGCACCGCAATCAGGGTTTGGTTGGTCATAATGCCATACAAGCGATTTGGAAAAGCTTGTAGGAAAGCCATATCAAAAACGCCCGTTGCAGCACCACCAAAGGCAAATACTAACGCGGTACCGGCCAATGACAGAGCAACAGGATAACCCAGCATCAGTACGCCACAGACTGCTGCAAATAGAATTAGGGGAAGAAACTCTAACACTATACTTTCTCCTCATTGATATGGTGTTCAACGCCATCGGTTTTGCCCAACAGCAGTAACAGGTTACGTAAACCTTCTGCGATGCCTTGCAACATCAGCAGACTCACCATCAAGAGAATCAGCGTTTTTAATAAAAAGACGGCAGGTAGACCACCGGCCTCTTGAGAGCCTTCCATGACACTCCAAGAGTTCAGCACATAATCAAAACTGATCCAGCCCATAAAACCCATCACAGGCAACAGCAAACAAACCGTTCCGAGCAGATCCACTATGGCTTTGTTTTTCGGTGACATCTCACGATAAAAAATATCAACGCGAACATGACCGTCGTGTTTTAAGGTATAACCGGCAGCCACCATAAAAATGGTGGCATGCAGATACATCACAGACTCCTGCATGGCAATGGAGCCGGTATTAAATAAGTAGCGCAGTACAACAACCGCAAACATGACGACCATCATGACTAGGGTAAGCCATGCAATAGATCGTCCGACAAGCTCTGTCAGGGCGTCAATTTTCTTAACGACCTGACCGAGAGCTCCAGTACCATTTGTCATGGTTGACCTCTTTTATTATTAGATTGGGGGTTCTAATGATTTGCTGATAAAACAAAAGACCACGATTTATATCGTCTTCACGTTTTAGAATAGCTGATCTAATCATACCTTTTGTTTTCCCTATGAGAAAAGTTCATAAAGGCTTATCAGACATAAAAAAACCGGCTGATCCGCCGGTTTTTTGTTAAGAAAAATAGACAATCCGTAGTACTACTTAGCTCCCTTAGCAAATATTACCTAAACCAAGATCTGCTAAATGGATATCTATCTTAGCTATTACGTTCTTTTTCAATTAGGAACTCAGCAACCTTCAGCATATTGGTCCAGCTACCCGCCATACCGGTATCAATGCGGTATTTACCATTAACTACGATACCTGGAACACCCATAGCCTGATAGCCCCGTAAACGAGCACCCGCCTGTTGTACACGGGATTTAACACCAAAAGACTTCAGGGCTTTTTTCGCCTGTTTCTCAGTCACACCATATTCAGCAAAGAATTTAGCCAGAGAGTTATTGTCCGCTAAACGCTGATTGTCACGGTGAATACGGTTGAAAAAGTCGGCATGTAGTTTTTCACCGATACCCAGTGCTTCTGCCGCATAGAAAGCCGATGCATGAGTCTTCCATAGCTTGCTAAAAGTCCCCGGCACACGTTCAAAACGCACATCATCCGGCAGAGTTTTAATCCAAGGTTCGATATAAGGTTCAAATTCAAAACAGTGTGGACAGCCATACCAGAACAGTTCAGCCACTTCGATCTTACCTGGCTCAGACACAGCAACAGGTGTCGCCAGCTTGACGTAGTGTTTGCCTTCAACAAAATCAGCGGCCATTGCTAGACTACTGAATAAAGCAAGCACCAGCACTTGGCTGATGCGTTTAGCGATACGCATAAACATACAAGAATCCTTGTTTGGACTTATGACTGTTATCTTTGGTTAAACCGATAATAACAATCTGGTTTTCGGTTGTCGGCAAAGAGATCTGCTTTCAACGAACAAAAAAATTTCTCAATAGTATCAATACGCCAAGAAAAGGAAAAAGTTCCTTTTCCAATCAATATTAAATGCTAAAAACAGAAAAGGGGCCTTAAAATAGGCCCCTTTTCTGCAGGTTTAAACTTAGCTTTTTAAGCTGGGTTCAAAACCCTTAGTTTACACCAAACACATAGTTAGATACCGCTTGGATATCTTTATCGCTCATTTTAGCCGCGATAGCACGCATCATGTTGTTTGGATCATTAGTACGTGAACCGTCACGGAATTTCTTCAGTGCTGCTTCAGTATATGCCGGGTTCTGACCGCTCAGAGCAGGGTATTTCGCTTGAGCATTACCCATGCCATTTGGTGAGTGACAAGCTGAACAGGCTGGAATGCCTTTCGCCATATCACCTGCACGGTATAGCTCTTGACCACGCTCAACCAGAGCAGGATCAGCCTGACCTAGGTTTTTAGGCTTAGCAGAAAAGTATGCTGCTACATCTTGAGCGTCTTTATCAGAGAAGCCCGCAACCATACCAGTCATTTCAGGTACGTTACGTGCACCATCACGGATTTCCATAATCTGCTTGGCTAGGAAGCTTTCGTGCTGACCTGCCAGGCTTGGATAGTTAGGAATCATCGCAATGCCTTCTGCACCATGACAACCCGCACAAACAGCCGCTTTTGCTTTTCCTGCTGTTGCATCACCTGCCGCATGGGCAAAGCTTACCAGGCTAAGAGAAACTGTCAGACCTACCAGTAATTTCTTCATCGCTAATCCAATCTTGCTAATTATTAAGTTGATTACTGTTGTTTTCTGGAGGCTTACCAAAAGACGTTGTGACTGTCCCGGTAGCCGAAACCGTCGACGAGGCTCCCGCCGGAAAACCTAGGCAGTGACCAGTTGATGCTATTTTCAGGCTAAGCACGTTTTCAATTCGTGCCAAATCAACCGAAATGGTACACTACCATCTAAAAAGTGGTGGCATTATATACTAATCCGTAGCGAAACGTGAACGCCCCATATAATCCGATCTTTGCCCCATTAGTTGAATAGATTATGACCGATACTAGCTCTATCCCTACGCTTAACTACCAAACTGCTCAATATATGATCAGTGCACCAACTCTGGCCCAGTGTCCACCTGAGATTGGTGCAGAGGTGGCATTTGCCGGTCGATCCAATGCGGGCAAGTCCAGTTCTATTAATACACTGACCAATAACTCCCGCCTGGCTCGTACCAGTAAAACCCCAGGGCGCACGCAGCTTATCAACTTTTTTGGTTTGCACAACGGCACAGATCAACGCTTAGTGGATCTACCGGGTTATGGTTTTGCCAAGGTGCCTGAAAAGGTAAAACTGGAATGGCAGAAACACCTGTCCGAATACTTACTGCACCGTGAAAGTTTACGGGGTATTGTTCTGGTAATGGATATCCGTCACCCGCTGACTGAATTTGACCAGATGATGCTGAAATGGGCCGACGAGGTAAATAAACCCGTACACATCTTGCTGACTAAAGCCGATAAGATGAAACGAGGCCCGGCCAAAAATGAGCTATTCCGCATCAAAGATACTTTGAAAGAGTGGGAAGACCTAGTCACCATTCAGATCTTTTCGTCGCTGAAGAAAGACGGTGTG
The DNA here is from genome assembly GCA_047518265.1 of Oceanospirillum sp. Classification (GTDB taxonomy): domain Bacteria; phylum Pseudomonadota; class Gammaproteobacteria; order Pseudomonadales; family Halomonadaceae; genus Oceanospirillum. Next base: position 12,361 of record JAKZRG010000064.1, on the reverse strand, counting down.
CAGGAACTGCGTCAAAAGCTGGATATGTGGATGGCCGACCCGGTTGACCATGAGATAGAAGCCGTCTCTTCTGGAGTACCTTCTGAAGAGTCGTCAGAAGCGTCTCCTGATACCCCCTCTGAAAGCTAAACCTTCTGTTTCGATTGAAATAGTTTAGCTTAAGATCACCCTGGATCAGTACACCTGATCCAGAGTGTTGTTTTACCTATGTCTTTAGCCAAGATCTTTAACCGCTTGATGTAGCTGGTGTAAGGAATCAACCTTAACATCACAAGCCACAGGCTGTTCAAGGTTTGGCCAGGGTTTGACTTGTACCCAGATGGTTTTCATACCCATCGCCGCAGCACCTTCAATATCATGTTCAGGGTTATCGCCCACAAATGCGATCTCATCAGCCCGGCAGCCTAAATGATCCAGTACCGCCTGAAAGGCTCTGGCATCCGGTTTAGCCACTGACAAGCCTTCTGCGCTAAAGGCAAAATCAAACCACTCTCCAAAAGGTGTTTGAAAAATATCAGCGTTACCATTGCTTAACGCGCCAATCTGATACTCCCGTTTAAGCCCTTCCAATGCTTCCATGGCATATGGGAAAGGCTCTACCCGATTACGGGCTTGCCAGAATGCCGCAAAGGCTTGTTCGCCCAATCCTCTAGCCTGTGCCTCCGAATACCCAGAGAGCAATAAACATTCATGAGTCGCACGCATTCTGGAACGACTGACAAAATGCTGCAGTTCCGGATGACGACGGGATAAGCTGATCCGATAACCCTTTAACTCACGGGGAGTAAAACGTGCCGTTAGCAAGGGGGCATGATTATTTAACCATTGATAATGCACTTTCTCTGCATGACGAATGACAGGGTTTACATCCCATAAAGTATCGTCCAGATCAAAGACTACGGCTTTAATGCTCATCTTGTTTTCCTATCGCTTATTATTTGTTATACAGAACAGACTTAAAGGAGTGCGTTTAACAGAACGTACTTAACGGAATACACCTAATGAGACGAGCTTAACAGTACATGCTCAACGGGACGATTTTTTTCGTCGTGCTCTGGGATGGGACTGATCATACACTTGAGCCAGATGTTGATAATCCAAGCGTGTATAGATCTGAGTACTGCTGATATCCGCATGACCTAATAACTCCTGCACCCCCCGTAAGTCACCACTGGACTCCAACAGATGGCTAGCAAACGAGTGCCTTAAACGGTGAGGATGCAATCGATCACTTAATCCTTGCTCTTGACCAATACGGGCTAAAGTCTGTTGTACCGTGGCTCGATTAATACGCTTCCCTCGAACCCCTAAAAACAGCGCCTGATCATCAAGATCTTTTAACCAATTTTGGCGCACCTTAAGCCACGCTTGTAGCGCTAAACTCGCTTGCTGACCAAAAGGCACTAAACGCTCTTTATTCCCCTTGCCCAAAACCCGTACTTGCCGCTGTTGAAAGTCCAGTTGAGCAAGATCCATAGAAACCAATTCCGCCAAACGTAAACCACAGGCATAAAACAGCTCCAGTATGGCTTTATCCCTCAGCTCTGTTTCCGTTTGGCCATCATCCGCGTGATCCAAAGCATGTTGCAACTGATCAATATCTACCGGTTTAGGTAATAGCTGCCCTGTCTTAGGTGCTTTTAATCCATCAGCGGGATTATCAGTAATGAGGTGTTGTTGCTGAAGAAAAAATAGAAAGGCCCGAACACAAGAGAGCTGACGCTGTAACGAACGAGGCGATAACCCCTGTTGATGTCGATAAACCAGATAATGACGCAGATGTTGGCGGGTTAAATCCTGCCAATTCGAAATAGGGTTTTCCTGATCAAGATAAACCGTAAACTGTTTAAGATCTCGCTGATAATTACTGACCGTGTGCTCTGAAGCTTGCCGCAACTGGGCCAACTCTTGTAAATACCGATCAATCTCCGGCCATAAAATACTCATCAGATCAGAAAATATTAGGTCAGCAGGTTAAGTAAACGGGCAATAACATCTGCCACATACTGAGCAAATTCAGTACCCATCTCATTTTGGAAATAATCAGGATTCTCACTGCCCAAAATAAGATAACCGGTGATCTCTCCCTGATTCAGCGGGATTAATGCCGCTGAACCATCCGCCACCATACCCAGATCAAACAACTGCTCCAATTGTTCCGCAGAAACAGAGCCACAGAAACTATGATCAGATCGTAACAGAGCTTGAATCAGCGCTTTCAAAGCACTGTCAGGCTGTACGACCAACTGTCCCGTATTCATACAGTCCGATTCAGGTAAGTTAACCAGCACCAAACGACAATGATTGGTGCCAAAACTATTGCTGAGTTGTTCAGATAGAGTTGAGGAGAGTTCATTAAAATCCTGGCACTCCAGTAGCGCCAGAATTAAACGTCGGACACGGGCCAACTGACCATCATTATGACGGGCAGTATCAAGAAGATGATCCAGGTGATCTTCTCGTTCCGACAAACGCTCACGCAGTAACATTAACTGTCGCTCCAGTAATGACACGGCTCGTCCACTTTGATGGGGAAGTGTCAGCTCCAACAATAGATGATCGTATTGCTGAAAAAAGTCTGGATGTTGTTTCAGATAATCCGCTACTGCCTGAGCATCAATCATAGGTAGATTTGTCCTTCAAAAACCCGTGTGGCTGGCCCTGTCATTAATACAGGATAGCCATCCCCTTGCCATTGAATCTTTAGCGTACCACCGGGAAGATGGACTTTCACCTCATCATCCAGCAGCCCCTGAACTCGACCGGCAACCACAGCCGCGCACGCCCCTGTACCACAGGCCAGAGTTTCACCGGCTCCCCGTTCATAAACCCTGAGCTTGACCTCATTGCGGCTTATAATCTGCATAAAGCCCGCATTAACCCGGTTAGGGAAGCGTTTGTGACTTTCAATAGCAGGGCCAAGGGTTTCAACCGGAGCCGTATCAATATCATCCACCACCAATACCGCGTGGGGGTTGCCCATAGAAACCGCACCGATCTCATAAGGCTGACCATTCACTTCGATGGGATAAACACTGGCTTGCAGATCTGATTCGAATGGAATCTGATCCGGTACTAACCTCGGCGGCCCCATATCAACGGTGACCCAACCATCATCGGTCAGACGCAACTCAATATTGCCACCTGAGGTTTCTACCTTAATTTCTTTTTTACTGGTCAGGCGTTTGTCATAGACAAAGCGGGCAAAACATCGGGCACCGTTACCACACTGTTCCACTTCACTGCCATCCGCATTATAAATGCGGTAGCGGAAATCCATATCAGGATCACCAGGTGGTTCAACAATCAATAGCTGATCAAAACCAATACCAAAGTTACGATCGGCTAATGCCCGCACTTGATCCGGGAAAATACGTGCCCGCTGCGAAACCAGATCAACAACCATAAAGTCATTGCCTAAGCCATGCATTTTGGAAAATTTTAGCAGCATCTTGTGCCTCCTCCAGACAGGCTAAGACCTGTCTGGTTACTTAAATTCCGTTTTTACTTACCTAGCGATTGTCTTAGCCTGGGATAACGCTTTCACCAGCAATCTGCTGTTCAAAAGTTTCCCGTTGACGTACCAGGAAGCTTTCTTCGCCAGATACCATCACTTCTGCCGCACGGTTACGGCTGTTGTAATTGGATGACATGGCAAAACCGTAAGCACCCGCTGAACGTACCGCTAACAGATCACCTTGCTCCAAAGCCAGATCACGGTCTTTACCGATAAAATCACCGGTTTCACAAATAGGGCCCACCAGATCATAATTCAGCTTCTCAGCCTCTGGGCTAGGCTGTTCCGCAGGAATAATCGCCTGCCAAGCGCTGTACAGAGACGGGCGCAGTAGATCATTCATAGCGGCATCAACAATCGCAAAGTTCTTGGCTTCTGTTGGCTTCAGATACTCAACCCGTGTCAGCAAAATACCCGCATTGGCAGCAATGGAACGACCCGGCTCCATAATTAACGTTAGGTCTCTGTCCCCTAAACGCTTCAGAACCAAGCTGGCGTAATCACCGGGCTCTGGCGGGGTTTCATCGTCATAACGTACACCTAAACCACCACCCAGATCCAGATGGCGAATAGTAATGTCGTGTTCCGCCAAACGATCAATCAAAACTAACAAGCGATCCAATGCATCCAAGAATGGCTCACTCTGGGTCAGCTGAGAACCAATATGACAGTCCACACCATCCACCGATAGATTCGCCAGACTAGCGGCTTTCAGATAAACCTCTTCCGCTCGGTCAATGGAGATACCAAACTTGTTCTCTTTTAAACCGGTGGAGATATAAGGGTGAGTCTGAGCATCCACATCCGGGTTAACCCGCAAAGAGATCGATGCTTGTACGCCCATAGACTCCGCTACTTCGTTCAGACGCTCTAACTCAGCTTCTGACTCAACATTAAAGCACTTAATGCCCACTTCCAGCGCACGGCGCATCTCATGAGGCTGTTTACCCACACCGGAGAAGATGACTTTTGCCGGATCACCGCCTGCGGTTAAAACCCGATCCAACTCACCGACAGAAACAATATCAAAACCCGCACCCTGCTTAGCCAATACATTCAATACGGCTAGGTTTGAGTTGGCTTTAACGGCGTAACAGATCAGATGATCTTTCTCAGCCAAAGCTTCATCATAAGCGCGATAATGACGCTCTAGCGTCGCACGGGAGTAAACATAAAGCGGTGTACCATACTGCTCAGCTAACTGGCTGACAGAAACACCTTCTGCATACAGGGAATCACCCTGATAGTTAAAGTAATCCATATTGCTTGTCTGCTCTGTGAACAAAACGGCTTGATAGGCGAAAAATTATTCCCCCGCCGACTAAAACCGCTTTGTAAAAATTCTGTTTATGACTTCAATTGATAATCAATGGCTTAGGCTATCGTTGTCGCTACCAAATCTAGTCTGCATTCTTCTGGGTGGAAGCTTGCTCAGGCACACCTGATGTATCCGGTAAAAACAGCGGGCCTTTTTGCCCGCAACCTGTCAGTAATAGGCCGGTCATTAACAATCCGCCCACTACCATTACCTTTATTGTTTTCAGCATTTTCGTCGTCTTTAGCATGATTATGCTTAATTTATTAGCGAGCAGCTAGAACATCACGAGCACGCTGAACCGCCGCACGCACCTGATTCGGCGCGGTACCACCAATATGATCACGGGCACTGACCGAACCTTCCAGAGTCAGTACTTCAAACACATCTTCAGTGATCTCATCGGAGAACTGCTGCAGCTCTTCCAACGTCATTTCGCCCAGATCTTTATTGGTTTCAACGCCATAAGCCACGGATTTACCGACAATCTCATGGGAATCACGGAACGGGATACCTTTACGTACCAGATAATCCGCCAGATCCGTCGCGGTGGAGAAACCACGCAGAGCGGCTTCACGCATCTCTTCTTTGCGAGACTCAATGGCAGGAATCATATCGGCAAACGCACGCAGAGAACCTTGTAGTGTATCGACTACATCAAACAGCGGCTCTTTATCTTCCTGGTTGTCTTTGTTGTAGGCCAATGGCTGAGACTTCATCAGCGTCAGCAAAGAGAACAGATGACCAAAGACACGACCACTCTTGCCACGTACCAGCTCAGGTACATCCGGGTTTTTCTTCTGCGGCATAATAGAAGAGCCTGTGCAGAAACGATCCGGCAGATTGATAAAGTTAAACTGAGCCGACGTCCACAATACCAACTCTTCGGACATACGAGACAGGTGCATCATGATCAGACTTGCCGCAGAGGAGAACTCAATAGCAAAGTCACGATCCGAAACAGAATCCAGAGAGTTTTCCGTTGGACGATCAAAACCCAGTAACTCTGCCGTCATATGACGATCAATCGGGTAAGTGGTGCCCGCCAGAGCCGCCGCACCCAAAGGCAGAATATTGATACGTTTACGACAATCCTGCAGACGCTCAAAGTCACGCTGCAGCATTTCAAACCAAGCCATCAAGTGATGACCAAACGTCACGGGTTGTGCGGTTTGCAGGTGAGTGAAACCCGGCATAATGGTATCGGCTTCTTTTTCTGCCAGACCCAGCATACCGTCTTGCAGACGGGTCAGCTCCGCACTGATCAGATCGATCTCGTCACGCAGGAACAAACGAATATCCGTCGCTACCTGGTCATTGCGAGAGCGACCGGTGTGCAGTTTTTTACCCGTGATACCGATCTTTTGTGTCAGACGTGCTTCGATGTTCATATGCACATCTTCCAGCTCAACCGACCACTGGAATTCACCCTTGGCGATCTCTTCACGAATCTCAGTCAGACCCTGAATAATCTGATCACGCTCTTCGTCCGTCAGTACACCCACTTTAGCCAGCATGGTCGCGTGAGCAACAGAGCCCTGAATATCCTGATTCGCCATACGCTGATCAAAATCAACCGACGCGGTAAAACGTGCCACAAAAGCATCCGTAGGCTCACTAAAACGACCGCCCCACTGCTGGTTTGTGCTCTCTGGTTGACCGGCATTATCACTCATTACAAATCCTCATGCGTCATCGCCCAAGTTTTACTCAAAACTCGAAGGCTCACTAATATTTTTCAGCATTATAACAGCAAGGTGCGGTTAGCCCCATAGAGCGCAGGCTATAAGATGGGGATCGCAGACGTAAAGTACTACTCGGTATATACTAGGTATTACCTTGTTATTATTGTAGAGATAAAGACCATGAATGCAGCACGTCCTATTTCGGTCAAACTTGACCCGGAAATTAAAGCCAGAATTGACTTACTGGCCCAAGCTCGTCAACGGTCCGCACATTGGATAATGCGAGAAGCCATTCAACAATACGTTGAACGTGAAGAAAAACAGGAAGCTTACCGACAAGCCGGTATGAACGCCTGGAACGAATACCAAACCACAGGCCAACACGTCACGATGGAAGAAGCCGATGATTGGCTAGAAAAACTAGAATCTGGTGATGATATGGAGCCGCCTGAATGCCACGTTTAATCTGGTCTGATCCGGCACTGAAAGACGTACAAAGGCTTTACCGTTTTTTAAAAAGCCAGAATACACAAGCGGCGCAAAAAGCCGTTAAAACGATTCGGCAGACGGTTAAAACCATATCCATACAACCCGAAGCCGGTCGCCCTGTTGAAGGCATGACCCCAGAGTACAGAGAGTGGCTTATTGATTTTGGTAGTAGCGGCTATGTCGCTATGTATCGATACGATGGGGATACTGCTGTTATTCTGGCAGTGAAACACCAGAAAGAAGTGGGTTACTGATCACCAGAATCATAGCCGAGCAAATGAAAAAGACCAATAGCTCAGACACGCAACAGGAAGATGCTCGGAGTTAATGGCGGCAAATCAACATTTCCCTCAGTTAAAACACTGAACCATTGACGGTGTCGGCCAAAGCTCTGAGAGCGAATACCAAAAGCAGTCATATTGCCCCCATAAAATACACCTAAATTTCCAGGCTATTTCACATTGGCTTTGAGCCATTGGTTATATTCTGTGTTTAAAAGGCGATAACGGTCATTTTTGCGACGCCATCACCATAGTATCGGTGTCTAAATGAGTTGGCTTTGTTAGAATCAGAAGCAATTGTATTCCAACTTATTTCTGGCGGCCTTTCTAAATGATCGGATCTGCCATGATTAAACGCAGAGTTCTCGATTCCATGAGCAAACAAGTAATCCGTATCGCTACCCGTAAAAGCCCTCTTGCTATGTGGCAGGCTGAACATATTCAGGCTCGTCTTGAAGCCTTGCACCCAGAGTTAACCGTTGAACTGGTGCCTATGAGTACTCAGGGCGATAAAATTCTGGATACGCCATTAGCAAAGATCGGCGGTAAAGGTCTGTTTGTTAAAGAACTGGAGCTGGCGATGCAGGAAGGCCGTGCGGATATCGCGGTACACTCTATGAAAGATGTGCCTATGGTATTGCCGGAAGGTTTTGATCTGCCGGTAATCTGCCAACGCCATGAACCAACGGATGCTTTTGTTTCTAATAAGTACGATAGCTTTGAAGAGCTACCACAGGGTGCTGTTCTTGGTACCTCTAGTTTGCGCCGTGAGCTACAAGCCCGTAATAACCGCCCTGATCTAATTGTTAAGAGCCTGCGCGGTAATGTGCAGACTCGTCTGGGTAAGCTCGATGCCGGTGAGTTTGATGCCATCATTCTGGCCACATCAGGTCTGCAGCGTATGGAGATGCATGACCGCATCAAGCAAGAGATGTCAGCAGAACTCAGCCTACCCGCTGTGGGTCAAGGTGCTCTGGGTATTGAAACCCGTGCCGGTGATGATGCCATTGTTGCTCTGCTGGAACCTCTGAAAGATGAAGATACCTGGAATACGGTACGTGCAGAACGTGCTATGAACCGTCACTTAGAGGGTGGTTGTCAGGTACCTATCGGTGGTTATGCCGAGCTGATTGATAATGGTGCTAATATCCGACTACGCGCTTTAGTCGGTGAGCCTGACGGTAGCCAACTGCTGCGTGCAGAACAAACCGGCCCAGTGACAGACCCTGAAGCGTTAGGTGTTGCCGTAGCGGAAGCCTTGATTGCTCAAGGTGCCAAAACTATCCTAGACCGGATCTATAACCGTGGCTGAACAAGGGATTCGCCCAGATGCGCTGCATCGCCGGTCTGATCAACAGCCTTTGCGCGTAATCATCACCCGTCCAGAAGGTCAGGGTGATGCACTACAACAGAGTCTGACTCAAGTCGGTGCAGAGGTTGTGCATATTCCTCTGCTCGCCATTGAAGAGCTGGAAGAAAGCCCGGTTGATCGCACAAACCTGCTGAACCTTGATCAGTTTAATAAGGTCATCTGCATCAGCCCTAATGCGGCCCGACTGTTTGTGGATCGTATGGATATGTATTGGCCACAACCTCCTGTCGAAGTGTATTGGTTCACACCAGGAGCCGGGTCAGCACAGATTCTGGAAGCCTTTGCCTTACCTGTGGTATATCCTGAACAGGGGGACAATAGTGAAGCCCTGTTAGATTTACCTCAGTTAAATGAAGTAGTTGGCGATAAAATCATGCTTTGTAAAGGTGAAGGTGGTCGTCCACTGCTTGCCGATACGTTAACAGAGCGTGGCGCCAGTATGACCGAACTGGTGTTATACCGCAGAACCTGTCCCAATCTGCTCGGCGCAGAATTAGACATACTGCAATTTGCCGAACTGGATGTGATTATAGTGAACAGTTCGGAAGCATTAACTAATTTGCTACAACTGGCAGGAAACTCCGGCCCGTTGCTAGAAAAAACAATACTCGTCTCCAGCCCTCGCCTACGACAACAAGCCCGCACCCTGGGCTTTAAAAAGATTGTCCAGGCTAAAGGAGCAGGAACTCAATGGCAGCTGGCGGCACTGGAATCCATCGCCAGCCAGAGCTAAGCATGAGGCTATGCTATGAGCGATAAGCAAAACAAACCTGAACAAAGCACGACCGAAAAAAGTATGACGGAACAAGATACGCAAAAAGAATCTGTGGAACAAAAGCCACAGGATCAGTCCGTAAAAAAAGACAGTAATAAAGTGGATAGCGTGAAGACTTCAGCCAGTTCTAAAACGGAGAGCGTCCAAGAGAACAAAGCGCCGGCCGATAAAAAGTCAGAACCCAAGACGGATAAACAATCAGAACCTAAGCCAACCGCTAAACCCGAAGCAAAAGGTAAACAAGGTACTGAGGATAAAGAAAAGAAAGCTGGTAAAAAAGCGATAACCCTAGCAGCTGTCGCAATCCTACTATCTCTAGGCGCTGCAGGTGCCGCGGGGTATGGTGTTTGGTTACAGAAAAACCAAACCAATCAGCAACTGCTACAACTGAGCGAAGCAAATAGTCAGTTACAAGCGCAACTGCAGCAACAGGCTCAACAACTCAACGGCTTGAATAACCTAAAACAGCTGCCATCTCAGACACAAAAGCTGGCCGGTGAGCAGGATAAACAGCGTCAGCAAATGATTCAGCTGGCCGGTGAATTGGCTAAAACCCAAGGCCCTAAACCCAGCGATTGGCTACAGGCAGAAGCAGAATACCTGCTGCGCTTAGCGAACCACAGACTGCAACTGGAAGGGGATATCAAGGGTGCAGAAACACTACTTGGTAATGCCGATGAACGCCTGAAAGAAGCAGACAACCCAAGCTTATTTGCCGTACGAGAAGCCATTGCTCAGGAGCGTTTGAGCTTATCTGCTCTAGCACCTGTGGATAAAAGCGGTCTGTTTTTTGCCATTGCCGCTTTAGAAAACCGCATTGATCAGTTACCGCTGCCTTTAGGCCCAGAAGATCGTAGTTCAGTGAACTCAGGCCTGGGCAAAGCGTCAGCGGATAGCGAAACACCTATTTGGCAAACCCTGTGGCAAGAAGCCAAATCTCTAATTGTGGTACGCCATCGAGATGAAGCGATTACCCCTCTGCTGCCACCACAGGAGAGCATGTATCTGCGCCATAATCTGCGCCTGACGCTGCAACAAGCACAGATTGCCTTGATGAAAGAAGATAACCCTCTGTATAAAACACTGATGCAGCAAGCCTCAGACTGGGTTGGTGATCACTTTGATACCAAGCAGCACCTTACTCAGACGGTACAGAAAGAGTTGGGTCAGCTGGCAAAAGGCAGTATCCATAATCAACGACCGGATATCTCAGCTTCTCTGCAATTACTGCGTGATCTGCAGAAACAACGCTTCTCCCCTGCTGTGATTAAGGAGACTAAAGCATGAAACGCCTCTATATCGCTGCCGTGCTCGCACTGGCTGCCGGTATGTTTGCCGGTTTAGTCATGCGCCAAGACCCTGGCTACGTGCTTTTCAGCTGGGGACAGACCACCGTTGAGATGTCCCTATGGGTGGCTCTGGTTCTGTTGTTTGTTTTACTGGTGGGCTTCCACTTATTCTTACGTTTCCTGTCTGGGGTACGCCACCCTCTTCGTGCTTTGAATCTATTTTCTAGCGCTAGTCGGGATAAGCGAGCATTAAAATCCACGGTTCGAGGTTTGCTATTACTGGCAGAGGGCCAGTGGCGCAAGGCAGAACGCCTGCTGGATAAAAGTGCGGATCGTTCCGGTACACCGCTGATTAACTATCTGGCAGCAGCGCGGGCGGCTCATAATCAGGGTCGTAATGAGCAAACCGACCAACTGTTACAGAAAGCCCTAGAAAGTACCCCTAGCGCTGAAACGGCGGTTTCTATTTCTCAGGCTGAGATTCAGTACGAACGGGGACAATATGAACAATGCCTTGCCTCTTTGCTACGCCTACAGAAAAAGAACCCTCGCCATCGCTGGGTCTTAAAAACCCTATTGAAGGTTTATCGCAGATTAGAAGACTGGGATAACTTAAAACAACTTTATCCACAGCTGCTTAAAAACAAAGTGATTACCGACGAAGAGGGTCAGAAACTACTGGTCTCTCTGCACATATCTTTATTTAAGAGCACTGAAGGCAAGGATAACGATACACGCCGAGAAGCCGTACAAGCCATTTGGCAAAATACACCTAGCGATCTAAAACGTAACGATAAGATTATTGAAGCTTATGCCCGTAGCCTACTGGCTTGTGGCGCGGAAATTATCCTAGAACGCTTTATCTGCGATAAACTCCGTCAGCAATGGTCTGATGACCTAGTAGTAGTGTATGGCCTGATTAGCAAGGGTGATAGCCAAAAGCAATTGGATCAAACCGAACAATGGTTAAAACAACACCCTGATAGTGCCAATCTACTACTAACAGCAGGTCGTCTTTGCCTACGTAACCAATTATGGGGTAAAGGAGCAGAATACCTGGAGGCCAGCTTTAATCAATCACCTCTGGCGACGACCGCTGCTGAACTAAGCCGGTTATACGCCAGCTTGGGCCGTAACAGCAAGAGTCGCTTCTATTATCAGCATTGCTTGGATCTGGCAGGCTATAACCTGCCGGGCCTACCTATGCCGGAGGCTGCTGAAGCTTAATAACAAAGTGCTACTCGCATTGTCATCAACTAAAAATCAGTTGATATAAGCGATAGATAAAAAGCCGATAAAACGCTTTATCGGCTTTTTTCTTGCCTGATAACCCCATCTCACTTCCTTATTAGACAAGCGACACTTAAGAACAAAAATAAGAACAACAACCAAATGAAAATTATTCTCAAAAACACTTTACACCACAAATGATAACCATTATTATTTAGTCATTGCTTAGCGATAAGCAAGTTTTAAACCAGCAAATCATAGGTTCAGGTTCCTTACTTTATTGGTTTATCTCCTCATCAAGCTAATCACGGTCTCGCCCGATGGATCCCCTTCCGTCGGGCATTTTTTTGTCTAGATTTTACGATATATCAATCCTAATAAAGTAACTCACCGACGGAGCTAGATTGA
>JAKZRG010000063.1:0-2961 GCA_047518265.1 Oceanospirillum sp. | reverse complement strand
TCGTATATACTGCTTACATCACTCTCAAAATATATTATTTCAGCAGCATCAGTGTAGCTTTTAATCCTATCCGAATATTCTACTTCTGTTTCATATTCACTTTTTATCGCAACAGGTATAAGATCGTTATATACCTCTGCTAAATCCAATTCAAGCTTGATAGGATTCTCCTTGCTGCCAGTTTTTTTAGTTTCTTCTGCTTCTTTTATATTATCACTTTCATTAGGGATACTATCACTGGTGGAAGAACTGCTACCCCCACCACATCCTATCAATAGCATTGCTGATGCTATAGCGGTATAAATCATTGACTTTCTAATTTTCATTTTTCATACTTTTTTTAAGGCCAAAATGAGGACATATATGGACACCTCGCCAATGTCCAGTTGCTTGACGCTATTTATTTAATGTCTATCTTGTCTATCTGATTTTCTAGCCTGAAAAATAGATGGCACCTGTACATATATCCGGCTTCTTTCATGAACGCTCCTTGTCCGAGCCTTGATGAGATCTAAGACGCGTTACTTGACCTTGGCACCCACTTGGCCTCTTAGGCCTATGTCCCGACTCAGGTTCCAAGTAACGCTAAACCATTCTTTTCATCAGTGCTATATACCATCAGATAGGACTACCTCCTGATTACTGCTTTCAAAAACACTATCCTCGTTACCCTATTTAAGCGGGATGATAGTTTTCCTTTTTAGCCAGTACGACCCACAGTATTCTGGCTAATTTGTTCGCTAAAGCCACGATCACTTTGCAAACAGGTTTCGACACCAGTAATGCCTGAATCCAGAAGCAAATCAGTAGAAGCAAATCAGGACATCCATTATTTAGAAAAATACCTAACCAAGCAATATCGACAGTATATGTCGCATATAGAAACTCAGATAACCAATGGTTACAATATTTAAGAGGAATAAAACGACGCCGAAGCACTATTTTTCACTTCAGTAAGAATGAAAACTGTAGATTTACGATGGAATGCGTAGACCACTTCTTGAAGTACTCTTATACAAACAAAGCTTTAAACTGATTCCCTGATGATATCCAGGCCAGCCCTTTATCCCGTGCAAACTGTTTAAGGCGTTTGATATGCCCCATCGCTCGACTCGTTTGCAAACCTTCTGGCTGCATTGCTTTGAGCCAGGCATTTTGATCAATATTGAGCCTTTGCAGTATTGGCGGTAGGTGCATTGGAACATGTCCTCGCTTGTCTTCTCGACAGCATCGCCCTGTCCAATCGATCAACTCCAGGTAATCCGCATAATCGAATGCGATTGAGTGACCACTGTCTTTTTGTTTGGCGGAGAAGGGTTTTAAGCGAGGAGAATCAGCACTTGTTCCCTGTTCCGCATATTCCCTGATTCTTTGCTGGATAGAAGTAAAATCTGAGTTCTCGGGGCAATCGGCCATTGCTGCTCGTACAGGGTTGAGATCGACATAGGCCATGCAGGTTAATAGCCCTTGCTCATCCAGCAGAGCCTGACTTTTAAAGCGCCCTTCCCAGAATCGGCCTGTGCAGCGGTCTTCGTCATTGGCTTTACGGGCGATATATTCATTCAGGCAACGCATAAACCAGCTGATATCGGCCAGTCTTTCACGCCACTTTTCGACAATCTCGCATACCTTCTCCAACTCAGCGGTAGAGCGACACTGCCCTTTTTGATAACGCTGCACCAGCATTGGGGCTTTGAATAGCAGTAGCCAGCGCTCAATCACCTCATCAATTGACCACTGAGTAGCTTGATCCTGATTGATATAAAGCACCAGATGATAGTGGTTGGACATAATGGCGTAAGCGCAGACATCAATGGCAAACATCTGATCCAGTGCGTTTAGCCGCTCTATGATCCATTGACGGCGATGCTCAAAAGATTGACCTGAGAATTGATCTTCACCACATAAGAATGCCCGACGTACGCAACGAGCTATGCAGTGATAATAAGGGGTATCTGATGGGCTGATCTGTTCCTTGCGAGCACGGGTCATGATGCTTTCCTCCCTGAATCACTTTGCGTTCCTTGATTGGAATTAAGCGTAGGCAGGAATCATCAATCCGTCCAAGATTTGATGGCTGTTCTTTATCATCGTCAACGCCTAAGCACTCATACAAAACTAATTCGATATTTTCTCCGTAGCCGGTCAGGATGTCATTCATTGACTGGCAGAGGTCTTTAAAGCTTAAATTTGCTGAGATCCGTAGCCATTCATAACTGACTAGCTTATAAGGGTCAATTTCTGTCTAAATTTTATTGACTTTGTACCTATAAAGCAGATCAAAACAAGAATAATTTATTAAAATCAGTGCCTCGTATGGTGAAGTATTTGAACAGAAATTCTCCGACATAAGCAGCAAAATAGATTTATTCCGTCATTTTCCTGCCGAATGGCCAGAAAATGCACGGTTCTGGTATCGAAAAACTTTTGTGCGCCTGCTTATGTAACCGGCAGTTTCTTGTTCAACACTTTAATGAAGCAAAATGCACAAACCCAAGAACAGGCGCTGTAATTAAGCACCCAAACAAAAATTTCTCTACAGAATGGCTCCTGTATCTGCTGGTAGCAGGCTAAAAAGTATCGAAACATTTTTGTTTGGGTATGTATGACTATTATACCCATCAAGGAGTTATTCGAATGGCATTTTCAGTTTTCGAAGCAAATAGTTCTCATTCTGTCACCTTCAATAAACATGCAGCCCCCTCTATTGGCAAAACTCTTCCGCCTAGTGAACAAGAGATACCCCCAAACAATATGGAAGATAAGGTTTCAATCTCAGATGTTGCACTAAACCTTTCACGTAATAGCACTTCTCAAGATTACTGGACAGTGCGTGGTTCTATTTGTAATGGATTGCGCACAACCTTACTGTTCTTCTTTGTCCAGAAGGGATGTTGACCGCTTTAACGGATTGTTTTCTGCCTTTAATCTTCATCCTGTCTGCCAAAAACCTTCATAACG
>JAKZRG010000062.1:0-40070 GCA_047518265.1 Oceanospirillum sp. | reverse complement strand
AAGGTTTAGTGGATTCTGCTGAGCTGTCCGGTGTTTATCTGGCGAAAGAGGAGTGGGACTTTATTATGTCTTAAACTTTTCTTTTCTTTAAATATAAGTCTCTGATTATTTTTAATGGAGACTTATATTAGTGAGTTCAATCGAGCCCGACTTTTTAGTCGGGTTTTTGTTTTTTACGAAACAGGTGCACTTCAGTTGATATTAAATTCCTCTTCAGGAATCCCTTCAATCAGATAGCGAGGGCCATTGCCATGTGAAGCGATATGATCCTCTGCGTTAAATAGCGTACAACTACGCAGAGATAAACAGCCACAGCCAATACAGCCTGATAGGTTGGCCCGTAGACGCTGCATCTGCAAGATCCGCTCATCCAGTTGTTTGCCCCATTTTGTCGATAAACGCTCCCAGTCCCGCTTAGTTGGAGTTCGGTTATCGGGCAAGCTTGATAACGCTTTTTCGATCTCTTCCAGTGTTAATCCGAGATTTTGTGCTGCTTTAATGACGGATATTTTACGGAGCATAGAAGGATGGTAGCGCCTTTGATTCCCCCCGGTTCGTACTGATTGAATTAAGCCTCTTTTTTCATAAAATCGCAAAGCGGAGCTGCTGATATCACAACGTTCGGCTGCTTCTCCAATGGTGAAATAACGGGTATTTTTAGCCATCAGACTCTCTCCTATTACCGCTATAAAACAAATATTGACTTAAAGTTAAGTTTAAGTTGTAAACTCCCCGGCCACTACATATTTTGAGGTGGTTTATGCAATCTTTTGTTTGTACCGGCTGTGGTTATAATGCTGTTGATAATATCCCTGTTCGTTGTCCCTTTTGTTATGCCGATAGTGATAAGTTCTTGAAGTCTGAACAGACTCCCCATTTGTATAACATCAGTATGGTTAAAGTAACGGACTCTGTTTCTCAGTTGATCACTCAACCGGGTATCGGCACCCGAGCGTATCGCTTGGAAACCACTGATGGTCCCGTATGGATTGATTGCCCTTCGGTTTTCGATAATAAGTTAGAACCTGTCGATGCCATTCTATACAGCCACGGGGATTTTATGGGGGCGTCTGATCTTTATCGAGATTACTGGGCTGCAGAAACCTATTTACATGAAGCAGATTGTTCCCACCCCTTAGCAGTGGATCATCAAGTGGATCATGCCTTTAGAGGGGATTTTAAAAGAGGCTCCTTAGAAGCTTGGCACTTGGCAGGTCATACGCCGGGCTTTACGGCTTATATAGATGATGATGCCCTGTTTATTTGTGATTATATCTTTGGTTTTGGCCCAGATATGAAACTTAATGTGTTTGGTAATCCTGATGAGATTCGTGCCGGAATATTACGCTTATTGGATGTTATCGGTGAGCGTCAGCTCAGTGTGGTTTGTGGTTATAATTATGTGACAAATTATCCGCAGTGGCGACAGCATCTATTAAATCTATTGGGGCGTTAATATAACGATGGATACGTACACCGCAGGCAATGCTCAGGCCAGTTAGTCTGAATTAATGTCTGGAAAAATGCTGCTTTGATTATCGCTATTACGGCCTGCACTTTTCTAATAAAGGATTCTAAAAGAGCAAGCCGTATGAATCTGCTGTTAATAATCGAAGATCTTGAGTCGTGCTTATATAGCGAGGTCTATATAAGCACTAATAAGATGCCCGTTTCTACAGAAGCCGCTGTCACTGAGTTAAATTAACCTAAACCGCATCTTGGCTGGTGCGGCCCAGCATGCGTTTAAGTGTGGAATCCTTATCTATCATATGATGCTTTAGTGCGCCAACAATATGCAGTACCAAAGACAGAATCAGTATATTGCTGATTAAACCGTGAGCACCATGAGCGGCGCCTGCTATAGCTCCGTTTAAAGGAATGACACCGTAAGGGTCAGCAGGATCGGGATTGGCGGCCAGCAATTCTAAACTGAAAATATGCAGTCCATGACCACCGGCTACAGACATTACAATACCTGATAGAGGAATTAAAACGCTGCCAATCAGGAGTGCATAGTGAATGATTTTTGATACTTGTTGTTCAATCTTGGTGTATTCACTGGCAGGCTCGGGCCAGCCCTGACGGATGCGCCACACCACACGGGCCAGAATAAAGAAGAATATAATAGCGCCCACAGACTTATGCAGATCATATAGATGATAGGCTTCGTTCTCTTCCATATAGATGCCTACCGCTAATAGGCCAATAATGGTCAATCCTACAATCCAGTGGAGACTAAGAGTTATCTTAGTCAGTTGTTGTTTGTTTTTACTCATCATCAAAGTCCCTGATTGGGCGGTCACAAAAATTATCAGTTTCAGGTTGTATCGTTGAGTTAAAACGATCATCCAGTCGTTATCGTTTTAATAGACCTCTGTTCTTAGTGACAGAGGTCAATCACTGAAGAGATTAGTTGCTGGCGACAGGGAAGCCTGTGGCACCACTGATGGTGATAACTTCCACTAGAGAATCTTCTAAGGTGGTGATCTCAACGGTAAAGGTGTCTTTCTCACCGGCTTTGATCTCTCCAACTTTTAAGCGGTCATTGCCTTTATAGATCAGGCGGGAAGCGACTAGCGTACGCACTTCGTCTGCCGTTAAGGCCAAATCTTGTTTACCTTGTTTATGGAAATAACGACTCTCTTGCTGAGAATGTTTGCCCGCTTTATCACGGCAGCGCTCGCCATCATGGTCACCGCCAAACCAACCGGCCATAGCAGGTGAACTCATCAATAAAACATTAGAGAGTACAACGGCCGTTAAAATACGTTTATTCATTTTATTCACCTTTATCATTCTGAAAATTGCCCTTGGGCATGTCTGTTTTGATGAGGCTATTTAAACGAACAGATGTCTCAGAACTTTGTCAAAAAAGGCCTTTTTTATAGCAAACTGTGTCAAAGCTAGGGTTTGACATACTTTGTCAAAGTTTTTTGCTCTATCTCGGTTATAGTTCGCTTTATGACATGGTTTGAAATAGAGCCCCGTATATTTTTCGATTGTTTTTCAGGTGATTTCATTGAGCCCCGAAAGCCCCCATATTTTGATTGTGGACGATGAGCAAGAGATTCGAGAGCTGCTGAGCCGTTTTCTTCAAGGTCACGGTTATCGCACCTCAATAGCTGCAGAAGGTAAGGCGATGGAAAGGGTGTTAGCGCAAGCTAATATCGATCTGATTGTCTTAGATCTGATGATGCCTGGTGACGATGGTTTGGTGTTGTGCCGTAAGCTGAGAGCTCAGTCCAATATCCCGGTTATTATGTTAACGGCTATGGGTGAGGAAACAGATCGAATCATAGGATTAGAAATGGGGGCCGATGACTATCTGCCTAAACCGTTCAGTCCCAGAGAGTTATTAGCTCGTATTAAGTCTGTATTACGCCGAGCAAACAGTCTACCAGAAAGCCATAAACATAAGGATGCAGAACCCCAGCAGGCAAAAGTATATTTTGATCGCTGGATTTTTGATTTGCAAAAGCGTGAGCTGATTGATGGTGAGGGGATTACCTTATCTTTGAGCACGGCAGAATTTGATCTGTTACAAGCCTTTATTGAGCACCCTCAGAGAATACTGTCTAGAGATCAGTTGTTGGATCTGGCCCGTGGACGCAATTCCCAGTTATTTGATCGTTCTATTGATACCTTGGTCAGCCGCTTACGTCGCAAGCTAGAGCTTGATCCTAAACAGCCTCAATTAATTAAAACTATCTGGGGTGGTGGTTATATATTTTCGACGGACGTTGAATATGTTGAAGCCTAAAACTCTCCGTGCTCGTTTAATATTGTTAACCCTACTGACACTTTTTTTAGTGCAGTTTGTCAGTATTCTCGTTTACCTGAAAGATAGGAATCATCTGATTAATAGTGCAAGCTCCAGCTTATTGGGGCAGCGTATTGTGGCTTTAGTGCGTTTGATGGATCAATCTGAACCTTTTCAATACGAGGCCATTCTAAAGGCCACAGAAAACCCTCAGTTAGCCGTATTAATAAGTCAGGAAGCTCTTATCTCTCTTGGTAGTGTTACAGGGCCCGCTGCGGATATGCAGGAAAAACTGTACCGTAAAACTCAGCGTCAGCCGGAACAGAGTATACGGGTAACCTATGAACGTTATCCTGTACCAGATGATTTTGAATGTGAAATGGGGGAGTTTGAGGGATTAGGGAAAGCAGGGCGTTACTTTCAGGGCAGTGGGCATGCCTACTGGCAAAATAAGAAAGGCTCCTGGGAGGATGGTTCTTATGACGAATCCTATGATGGATACGGTCATGATAGACGTGATAAACACGATTACTCTAGGGGGTTTAACCGTTTTAAAGGAGAGAACTGGCGTCCCTATGACATGACGGTTTCTATCCTATTGGCTAATAATTACTGGCTCAATATTCGAGCGGGCAATACTGACGAGCTGCCAGTTTGGAACTGGCGCTCTGCTGTCAGTTTATTGGTTATTGGAATACTTGTTATCGGACTGATGTTATGGCTATTGCGCAGTAATACACGTCCCTTACAGAAATTGGCCCAGGCTGCTAATAATATTGGTCGTGGCATCGATGCCCCCCCCTTGAAAGAGGAAGGGGCAGAGGAGGTACGAAGTACCATCCAAGCCTTTAATCGTATGCAGGAGCGCCAGCAGCGATTTATTAAAGACCGAGTGCTTATGCTGGCCGCTATCTCCCATGATCTAAAAACACCCATTACTAAGCTGCGTCTGCAATCTGAGTTTGTCACGGATCAGGAGATTCAAGGCAAGATGTTTAGTACGTTGAGCGAAATGGAATCCATGCTCAACGCGACCATGAATTTTGCCCGTGATGATGTGCAGAGTGAAGAAAGCCGTCCAACAGATCTTGCCAGTCTGGTGCAAAGTTTATGTGATGATTTGACCGATAACGGTGCGCATATTGAGGTTGACCTTCCCCAGCGACTGGTTTGCGAATGTCGTCCCGTGGGTATGCGTCGAATGATCAGTAACGTGCTGGAAAATGCCGTCAAGTACGCAGATTCTGCAAAGGTGAAACTGGAACGTACGACAGAAACAGGCAGTTGCAATAAATCGATTATCCTTACCGTAATTGATGATGGCCCTGGTATTGATGAGTCATTGTTCGAACAGGTGTTTACCCCCTTCTATCGAGTTGAAGGATCACGTAACCGCAGTACTGGAGGTATGGGGTTAGGCCTTAGTGTTGTGCGCAGTATTGCCTTATTGCACGGTGGTCAGGTGAGTCTACAGAATGAATCGAAAGGAGGATTAAAGGTTATAATCTCTATTCCTTGTTGATATTTGATCAAATACTAATACCATTCCCGATCAGTTGTTCGTGACAACAACCTCCGAAGACATCTAGAGTAATCCGGTTTGTCCTTATTTTTCACCTATAAGGAATTATCGGGATTGGTATAAGTCATCAAAAGGCTGTAGAAAATCGCTTAATACGGCTAAACATCGAGTCACTTCTGCTATCTATAGAGCCTAATCTTCTTTGGGCTCTTTCTTTTTTAAGGTGCTTCTTTTACGTCGCTTCTGAAACTTCCGTAAGATGCATCTTTAACAGGCAACCGTTTTTCAGCCCTCTTTAAATATTTTCCTTTTGCATCGTTATTTTTCCATCATTTTTAATCTAAGCATTTCTGTGATTTAGTTCTCACTTTTTAAATTGTCATATTTGACAATTTATTATGTCGAATAGTAAACTGTCATTAATGACAATTTACTGAGAGAATATCATTCCAGATATTAAGCAGATAGCGGAGAAACGTTATGGGCCGTCCCAGTAAAAAAGAAGAACGAACCGAAGAGATCCTGCAAGCCTTTCAGCGTTGTGTGGCTCACTTTGGTTTAGAAGGTAGCACGCTAGAACGGATTTCAGATGAGGCGGGTTTAAAGCGCAGCCTGGTGCGGCACTTTGTGGGTAACCGCGAAGAGTTGGTACAAAAACTGGCAGATAGAGTGATTGAGCAATCGGATCAACAGTGGGCGGAGTTTCTGACTTATCTGCCTACAACAGATGTGGTTCCGAGTTTATTGGAGGGATTATTTAGTGAGCAATACAGCCAGCCGGAATCAATTCTGGTGATCGAGTCTTTAATTTTTGCTGCCGGACGTGATCAGGAGCTGCAAGGAAAAATGCAGCAATGGGTAAAAGGTTTTACCGATGATATTGCTCAGATATTGCAAAGGGATTTTCCAGAAGCTGAAAGCGATGTACTGGCAGCAGTGTCCTTTGGATTGACCTCCTTGTATTTCAATCTGGATTCCTTGGCACCGCTGAATATGTCTTCTATTTATCGTCAACCCGCTCGACAAGCAGCAGAGCTGTTGATCAAGAATTTAAAACCTCAACGAGGAGAGTAAACAAGATGGCTTGGACTGCAATTTTAGGTGTTTTTTTATTGTTATGGGTGGCATACGACCTGTTTAACGGCCGTGTTTGGTTGCACAGGGAATTTCATCGCAGTGAAGAGCCTGGGGCTTATTGGTTAACTTGGCTGCTTTGGCTGGGCGTCGCGTTATCGTGTTTCTATTGGCAGGTTTAAGGAGGAAAGATCATGGCGTTACCGAAACATAACTTTTTACTGCGTGGTGTCTATCTGTTGGCTTTGCCTTGCATGTTTATTTTTCTGGCTTGGGATGCAGAGTTATTGGTGTCTGAGTGGGTGGATAACTGGATGTTTTATCTTGGTTTTTAAGTTGCCGAGCAGAAGTATTCTGATATTTGGAGCTATTCCTTTTCCCACGCTCTGCGCGGTAATAAATAGCCATGGACTACCACGCAGGAGCGTGGGAGCCAGTTTCAAGTTTAGTGCTGAAAAGATTGTTTGGAACAGCCGAAATAGAAGAGGAATCAAGTCATGAGCGAAGCAGATTGGTTGGCTTATTTAGAATTTGCCCCCTTTAGTACCTATGATTGGGTGCTGGTATTTGCACTTTTTTTTCTGGGCCTTGAATTATTGGATGAGATGTTTACCGGTCGCTTAAATGGTGAGCGCCTGATGGAAACCTTATCCAGTTGCCTTACCCAGATACCCTATTATTTTACCGAAATGGTGATCTTTTCTGCAGCAGTATATGGCTACTTTACTCTGTATGAATACATTCCCTGGAAGCAGCCCATTAACGGTTATACCGCATTACTGGTGCTGTTATTAGCGGATTTTATTTATTATATCGAACACTTTTTTGCTCATAAAATCCGTTTACTTTGGTTAGCCCACTCTGTGCATCACAGCTCCGGCATGATGAATACCGCGACAGCATTTCGTTTTAGCCTGTTTGATCCTGTGTTATCCGCGGTTTTCCATCTGCCATTGGTGTTGATGGGGGTTAATCCTATTTTGATCTTTGCTGCTGAAGTGTTGGTACAGGCCTACCAGTTCTGGTTACACAATGAGATGGTTGGAAAGTTAGGCCCTATTGAATGGCTGTTTAATACACCATCTCATCATCGTGTACATCATGGTGCTAATGCTAAATATATCGATAAAAACTTTGGCGGTATTCTGATTATTTGGGATCGTATGTTTGGCACTTTCCAGAAAGAGGAAGAGTTGCCAATCTATGGCTTAACAACGCCAATGACCAGTAAGAACCCGATCACCGTACAGTTTTATGAGTTCCCTCGTTTATACAAAGATTTGAAGCAGGCAGAGAGCCCATCCGAGTTTATGGGATATCTGTTTAGAGGCCCAGGCTGGAAACCTAAAACGAAAGCAACACTGATGGGCGTAAAGCGCCCATAGAAGCATCCAACACGAAATAACGGCATCTAACGTAGTAAAACAAAACCTTTCTCATCATTAAGTTTAGCTGTGACGGAGTATTCGCGGATGCGCTTCTGGCTTATCCACGCTACGGGTATCAGTTTTCTGTAGATAACTTTTGTTATAGCGCTGAACTGAGCTTTTAAAAAAAGCTTCACTTATAGTAAGAGAGCTTTCCCATGGAATCCTTAAATAAGACCAGTCGCTTTTTAATGCAAGCGACGCTGGGGGCCAACGACGCCCTGACAAAACAGGTGGCTGAACAGGGCATAGAGAACTGGTTACAGCAACAGCTCAATACTGGCCTGACTCAAGAGCAAAAAAACACCTATCAAAATAATACCCAATGGATCTGGCAGCATTTTCGCAGCCGCTTAACCAAGGCTTATGGGGAGGGCGCATTAAACGGTGACGGTAATAATCCAGCTCTGCCCTATAAGTGGTATTTCCATATGGCCTGGTGGCAGCAAACTCTGGCCTCTGATACAACGGATCAAAACGGTAATGCCTATCAAAACAGTACGACGAACCAAGGTGAAGAGAGTCAGCACTTACTGCGTCAGCGTGTGGCGCAGGCATTAAGCGAAATATTGGTGATTTCCGATAATTCCTCTTTGGAATTGGATGCCATCGGCATGGCTAACTACTACGATCTTTTGTATCAGCATGCCTTTGGTAACTATGGAGATCTTCTGTATCAGGTTTCCATGCATCCTTGTATGGGTGTATATCTTTCTCATATGAATAATCAAAAAGCTGTGCCAGAACAACATATTCATCCAGATGAAAATTATGCTCGGGAGGTGATGCAGCTCTTTACCATAGGTTTGTATCAATTGAACTCGGACGGCAGCCGCAAGAAGGATGCTCAGGGGCAATGGATACCTTCATATGATAATCAGGACATTAAGCAACTAGCACGGGTATTTACCGGTTTAACCGCCAATAACTACCAATATGAATGGAAAACCAGCTTTTGGAGCAATGATTATAACGGTCATCTCGTATCTTTTGAGGATGGCATCGATAAAAGCTATAAAA
This sequence comes from Oceanospirillum sp., assembly GCA_047518265.1. Taxonomy (GTDB): domain Bacteria; phylum Pseudomonadota; class Gammaproteobacteria; order Pseudomonadales; family Halomonadaceae; genus Oceanospirillum. The sequence continues at coordinate 31,267 of JAKZRG010000062.1, read as the reverse complement.
CCGTGCCTTTTGTGAATATGACCCAACCCATGGTGGTGCATGAGGACTATCATGACCGTCAGGCAAAACAGCTATTAAAGGGCCATATTAATTTACCTGCGGGTTTATCCGGTGAGGATGAGATACGGACGGTGATTGATCGCTTAGTGGCTCACCCTAATACAGCGCCCTTTATTGCCAGAAATCTGATTAATCAGTTGGTGACCTCTAATCCGTCTCCGGCCTATGTTCGAGCGGTAGCCAGTCGATTTGGTACTAAGGGTGATCTAAAAGCCGTGGTTAAAGAGATTTTGACCTATCCCTTACGCCATACCGTCTCGGCTATCCAGTTGCCTTCCGTATATTTTGATCAGGGTAAAGCTGTTCAGTCACAAAAACTAAAATCACCCTTGCTACGAGTAACCCAGTTATTAAGAGCTTTTGGTGCTTACAACCGGTCGGGGCGTTTATGGCTTATCGGGGACGATATACAAGAGATATTACAGCAGCATCCGTTGTCATCGCCGACGGTCTTTAATTTTTATAAACCAGACTTTATTCCTCATGGGCCATTAGAAGCGGTATCGCTAAAAGCGCCGGAGTTTGAGTTGCATACCTCAGCTACTTCAATCGCTTACGTTAACCTGATGTATTACTGGTTTTTTGCCGGATACTTACCTGGTGTCAGCAGCAAAATCAGTTCCACGGAGGCCAATATTGCAGAGCTAGATCCTGAGGTATTAAAGCACTACCGCAAGGATAAATTACGGCTGAATTTTCAGTATGAGTTAGAGCTAGCAGCAGACCCTTACCGTCATGATGAGTTAATTGATCATATGAGTTTGCTATTAACCGGTAAAACAGATCTGTCCATTAAAGACAAAATCAAATCGGCTTTTAGTCTCTACCAAGATAATCCTGAGTGGGTGGTACAAACCATCGCCTTTATGTTGGCGGTCTCCCCTGAATTTACCGTGCAGGAGGTTTAATCATGTTAAACAAGTTACTTAATCGTCGTGATCTTCTAAAAGCCGGTGCTAAAACAACGGGAACTGCAGCAGGTCTGGGTTTAGCCTCAGGTTTAGGATTGACGGGGATCGCACCAGCTTTTGCCGCGCCAATATCAGGCAGCGAGTTAGTGAAAAAGCCCGTGCGGGTTACAGCGCAGAGAAAAGCTCTGGTGTTTATTATGTTGGATGGCGGTAATGACAGTTTTAATATGTTAGTACCTACCAATTCAAAACATTATCAGCAGTACCAACAAACGCGCGGTAATCTGGCGCTGTCAAAGGATCAACTCTTACCATTGAAAGACTTTATGGATGAACAGGGTCGTCACTTTTCAGTGCATCACAGCATGCCAGAGGTACAGGCTCTGTTTAGCCAGAAAAAGCTGGCCTTTGTGGCTAATATGGGGCCTATGATAGAGCCGGTCAATAAACAAAACTTCCAGAATGGCAGTGCGGCTTTACCCTTGGGGCTGATGTCCCATGCGGATCAATTTAAACATTGGCAAACGTCTATGCCGGGGCAACGGTTAAATCAGGGCTGGTTTGGTCGTTTTGCCGATACCCTGCAGCCCAATCGGGCATCCTTTGATATTCCTATGAATATCTCCTTGTCCGGCAGCAATATTATGCAGAATGGCCTGAAAACCTCCCACTATTCCATTACGGATAAAGGCAGTGTGGGTTTGATTGTGAAGGAAGAATCGAATGCACTGAATGATACGATTCTGGCCAGTTTTAATGATCTAATGACTGCGGATTACCACAATGATCCTTTTAAACAGGGTTATCTGCTGTCCACCTGGGAAGCTCAACAGCAACATCAAACCTTTAAGCAAGCGGTAGAACAACATCAGATACCGGGGGATTTTTCCGATACACCCTTGTCTCAGCAATTGAAAAAAGTCGCGCAAAGTATCAAGGCAGCGGATGATCTGAATACCCCTCAGCAAACGTTTTTCCTGCGTTATATCGGTTGGGATCATCATGATGAACTGCTGAATAATCACGCCAGTATGCTACAGGTATTAAGCAAGGCTCTGGGTGAGTTCCAAGGTGCTCTGGATGATATGGGCTTGGCGGATAATGTGATTACCTTTACCGGCTCCGATTTTGGCCGTACGCTAACCTCCAACGGTAACGGTACTGATCATGGTTGGGGTGGAAATACCTTGGTTATGGGTAATGGTGTGGCTGGAGGCAAGGTCTATGGCCAGTACCCTGAGCTAAACTTGGGAGATAAAAATCCTTTAGATGTCGGAGATGGTGTCTTGATCCCAACGACTGCAACGGATCAACTCTATGCCGAGTTGGCATTATGGTTTGGCATTAAACGTCGTGATTTACCGCTGATGTTTCCGAACTTAAAACATTTCTACAATATGGCAGATCCTGCTCAAGCTTTACCTCTGGGCGTGATTTCCGTTTAGTCTTAGTTTTTGCAAGCAGGGTCTCTAAAAAGTAGTCCTTTCTATTGGGGGAGAGGGGAGGGCTGCGGATCTCTATCTTATTCCTTGCGAATCATCAGAAAGAGGGCTCAAGAGATTGTAAAGACAGCATAGGCTAATACAATAAAGACTACGGAGCCTAATCGGATACTGCAGATGAATTTAAAAACGATAGAATACGAAGCGCTGCATTTGCCTGAAAAGGAGAGAGCAGAGTTAGTTCGTAAATTAGTGCTTAGCCTAGACAAATACACGGATTCTGAACTACAGGATGATTGGCTGGATGAAGCTCAGCGACGGGCTTCAGATTTGGATTACGGAAGAGTAAAGGGAGTTTCCTCTGAAGAGGTGCTAAGGCGCGCTAGAGAGCTATTAAAATAACAGGATGTTATCAATATGAAATATGTATTCCATCCAGCAGCGGAAGCAGAGTTGTTGGAATCCATAGCTTTTTATGAGGCTCAATCGAAAGGGCTTGGTGCAGCCTTTTTATCAGAGTTTGAGCAAACCGTATTCAGCATTTACCAATCGCCTAAAAAGTATAAAGTTGAGCGTACTCCTGATATCCGCCGGGCTTTATTATCAAAATTTCCCTTTTCAGTTATTTTTCGTGATACAGAGGATGAAATTCAAGTGCTGGCACTTGCCCATCAAAGACGCAGCCCCATGTATTGGTTTGATCGATCAGGCTAAACAATCCAATCCTAACTATCTTATGTGGTTTTCTAAGCTGATTTTGAAAGCTCATATTGAGAATATTTATAAAAGCGAAAGACGATCTGATCGGAAATGATGTTGTGTCGTTTAGGAGGGTTAAGTTCAAGTTTTCTGTAGAGAGCATACAGATAGAATATATCGAAATATTTTTGCTTAGGTATGTATCTAAGAGAGGTTAGACAATGTCCGATGACAAAGTAATTCACTTGCCTAAAAAAGCCTACACCTCAGAACAATGGTTCCAGTTAGAACAGGAAAAGATCTTCGAAAAAAACTGGCAATTCGCGGGTTTTATCGAGGATCTACCTGAACCGGGTAGCTTTTTAACCGTTCAGGTAGGGCGATATAGCTTGATTGTGGTGAAAGGGCCAGATGAACAGCTCAGGGCCTTCCATAATATGTGCCGTCACCGTGGTACTCAGCTACTTAGAACTTGTGGTAAAGCGGGAAAAGTATTGACCTGTCCCTATCATGATTGGAGCTATTCTCTTAAAGGTGATCTGATTGCAGTACCTCAAGAGAAAACAGAGTTTCCTGATCTGGATAAAAAGACATTGGGTTTACACAAAGCCTCGGTAGAGACTTGGCTCGGTATGATTTGGGTACATCCTGAACCGGATGCTCCAAGTCTGAAACATTGGTTGCAAGGGGCTGAGGATTACATAGGACCGCACCGGGTAGAGGAACTCTATGAAGATCCGGATTCTATCACGGAGCATGAAATACAGGCCAATTGGAAAATTGTTGCAGAAAACTATATTGATGGCTATCACTTGGCTCACCTGCACTCAGCGACACTGGATATGTATGATCATCAGAGACAGGAAACGGGTTTTGTTGGGCCACACTTTATGTTTTACGAGCCTCTGACTGAGGCTTATCAAAAAAACCTTAAGACTCGTAGTCCTCTACCTGTGATTGATCATTTTGATAAGGAAAACCCTATAGGTGCTTATGTACCCCTGCTATTTCCTAATTTGGGTATTGGTGCATCAGAATCCTCTTGGTCTATTTTTCATATTATTCCCTTGGCACCGGACAAAACTAAGGTGATTACTCGCACCCGTGTGATGCCGGTTTCAAACTGGTCTTTTTATAAGCAGGAGTGGCGCAGTTATCAGTATTACAAAGACAAAGGTGGAAAATATAAACAAGGTGCTGAGATTGATGACCCTATGATGAGCGGTGATTTTATGGCGGAAGATGTCTTTGTTTGCGAACAGCAACAAAAATCTCTGGCATCACCTCTTTTTTCTGTAGGAGCCACGGCTAAAAAGCAGGAGGCATCGGTACGAGGCTTTCAGCAGTGGATTTTAAGATCTGTTACGGCATAAGACAGTTTATTGATAACCCCTTACTTAACCTTCTAAACAAAAAGCGACCCGACAGAATATCACGGCTTTCTCAATCAACTAAATCGGAGCCTGTTGTAGGCTCTAGGGGAAGCATTTTTCCAAGGTATCAAATAAATATTCTATTATTGAGGAGAGGGGGGATAGGTTGATCTCCTTGTTTTTGATTAGATGGTTTTGATATATCTGATTAATTTAATACGGTCTTCAGTGTTGTTATTTTTTGCTATGGTGATGTTTGGAAACACTTACTTGTCAGAGCATTTGGCTTATACCTTTACTTTAGGAGGGGGCAAATTTTCTGATTCTGGAAGTCAAGAATACTCGGATTAGTATCGGGAGGGGTCGAGTGGTTCAAAATGATAAGGTTATACTCATTGTGGATGATTGCCCTGATTTGAGAGACTTGGTCAAAGAAACCATTGAAAGCATACTGAGTTATGAGGTGTTGGAAGCAGAAGATGGTTTAGAGGCACTTAAGGTCATCAAACAGAATCGTATTGATTGTATTATTTCAGACTGGAATATGCCGGTTATGGATGGTTTAAGCTTACTCAAAAAAATAAGGGCCGAGGCACGTTATCGGGATATGCCCTTTATGATGCTAACGGGTGAAATGAGCCGAGGCAGTGTGGAAACTGCCATCTCTTCAGGTGTTAATGATTTCCTTATTAAGCCTTTCTCTACAGACTCTCTTTGTGAAAAAGTAGATAAATTACTCGGAAAGAGAAACGTTTGTTAGAGATGCTATTTATGGCCCAATAAACGAAAGTTCCAATCCTCAATAACGCCTTGAGATAGACGTTGCTCAACTTTATTTTTCCAACTCATGGATAATGCTTGTTGGTTTTTTAATTGCTCTAGTCCTACAGGATTGAGTGGGTCTGTAAAAAATAGATCACAGGTTTGTTTGATGTTTAGGGCGTTATTTGGACGATGGATCAGTATAAGGGCGTCCTGATTACTGACATTTCCGGGGTGAATGACGCGATAAAGCCAACCGCAACGACTAATTTCCTGCATATCAACGGAAAAATTCTTGATATTCCAGCGATAGCTGAGTTTAAAGCAAGGTGAGCGAGGTTGGCTTACCTCTATGATGGCATCGCCCCATTGATATTGATCACCAATGTAGACGGTATCTTCCAACATACCCTGTGTGCTGATATTTTCTCCCATGCCTGGAGCCTGCCATTCCGGTTGTTTTGAATCACTTACCTTTTGATATTTACGCTGCCAATAGGTGTAATGTTCCACCGGGTATTGGTGTAAGGCTCTTTCTGGCCCACCATGATGTTCAGTATCGGCGCACTCATCCCCTTCCAATCCGTTAAATGACAACAGGATTTTTCCTTGAATAGACTTTTTATCAATGGCTGTTTGCAAGCCATATTTGTCTTCTACTTGTCCTTTATAAATGGCAAGAGGTTGGACTGCATTGGTAGAGTGCATGGTTGATGGTTACCTTTTAGAGGTTGGGTATATATGACAGATCACTTTAGGGGATATTAAAAAGGACTCGTTTTGTAAAGTATATGGGAATCATACAGTTTCTGGCATAACAGGGAAGTGACATTATTTAGATTCAATACCTCTTGAGGGCTATTGTTTTTTAAGAGATTGCCCCATAATCGAATGCTGTTTTTTTCTTGCAAACCATGGAGTTGCAAATGCACCATCCAGTCCCAGTTATTTCTACTTTAGATGCTATTCTTCCCGATGAACCTCTGTTGATGATGGGTGCTGGCCCGGTGCCCATTCCTGCCAAAGTGGCGGCAGCCAACGGTATCGTGATTAATCACCTTGGCGATACGATGGCGCGTGTTATTGAGCAAGTTAAAATGATGTCCCGTTATGTCTTTCAAACGGAGTCACAACATATTTTGGGTGTTGCTGGCCCTGGCTCAGCGGCAATGGAGATGGCCATTGCCAACTTGGTTGTTCCCAAGAGCAAGGTGGTATCCGTTTGTAATGGTTTCTTTAGTACTCGTTTGGCGGAGATGTCTGAGCGTCTTAATGCTGATGTTGTTCGGGTGAATATTGAAGGCGGTAAGGCTGCGGATGCCGATCAGATCATTGCGGCCCTACGTGAGCATCGGCCACAAGTTTTGACGATTGTTCAAGGTGAAACATCAAATACGGTTTATAACGCCTGTATACCTGAAATTTGCCAAGTGGCTCATGAACTTGAGTGTCTGGTGGTAGTGGATGCTGTTTGTACGCTAAGTACGATGCCATTGAATATGGATGACTGGGGCGTCGATGCCGTTATTACGGGTGGTCAGAAAGGCCTGAGTTCTATTCCCGGTGTTTCTTTAGTCGCTTTTTCTGAACTGGCTTGGGATCTTATCTCTAAAAGGGAAGATACTCTGCATCATTGGTGTTTGGATGCCAAATTGGCCGATCAGTTTTGGTATAAACAGTCCTACCATTATACGGCCCCTGTCTCAGGTATTCTTGCGCTTCATGAAGCATTGCATCTGGTGTGTAAAGAGACGTTGCCTCGTCGTTTTGATCGGCACTTAAAATGCTCTTTAGCACTGCAGGCCGGAGTAGAGGGATTAGGCTTATCGCTTTATGTGGATCAGCCGGCACGTCTTAACTCTGTTGTAGGTATTGATCTACCGGATAGCCTGAATCAAAAAGAGTTACTACGCTATATTTCCAGTGAATACGGTGTCGAAATTGCCGGAGCCTTTGGATTAGACATTGTCCGTATTGGTCAGATGGGAGAGCAGTGTCGTACTCATAATATTTTTAGAACGATTCATGCTTTGGGCTCTAGTCTTAATGGCTTAAAACATCGGGTTGATATTCCTGCTGGTGTTGCAGCCCTGGAGCGTTCTATTGAGATGTACCAGCCACAATACCCTGCTCAAGTAGAGTCGGTGTAAGTAGCCTTTTTTTGCATTATTTGTGGGTAGGTAATACTTACCTATTCACTTTGGGTGAATAATCTTCACTAAGTTAAATTTCAGGCTAGGGATAAACGGCGCTTTCCGTTACAATGCGCCGTTTGTTTTGCATAGATGTGCTGGAATGTCTGAATCTACTCTCCGTATTACCGAAATCTTCTGCTCCCTTCAGGGGGAAACTCGCACTGTAGGGCTACCGACGGTATTTATCCGTTTAACCGGTTGTCCTATGCGTTGTACCTATTGTGATACTAGCTATGCGTTTTCCGGTGGAGACGTGGTGAGTATTGACGATATTTTGGCACAAACAGCCACTTATGGTGCACGTCATATTACCGTGTCTGGCGGTGAGCCATTGGCGCAAAAAAACTGTTTTGAACTGTTAAATCGTCTATGTGATGCGGGGTATGAGGTATCTGTCGAAACTGGCGGTGCAATGGATATCTCACCTGCAGATCCTCGTGTCAGTATGGTGTTGGATATTAAAACGCCTGCTTCAGGTGAGTTGTCGAAAAACCGTTGGCAAAATATTGAGCACTTAAAAGCCAATGACCAAGTGAAGTTTGTGATTTGTGATCGAGCAGATTACGAGTGGACTCGCTTTAAATTGGAAGAGTTGGCGTTAGCGGGTAAAGTCGATGAGATACTCTTTTCCCCTAGCCATGGTCAGTTGAGTGCAACAGAATTAGCAGAATGGATTTTGCAGGATAAGTTACAGGTACGCTTACAGTTACAGCTGCATAAGCTTCTTTGGGATGATGCTCAAGGTCGGTAATTGCCATTTTTATCTAGATTTGTGCGTGAGCCCCCGTTCTGTGTAATAGGTTATTGTTAAGATGTCAGAAATAAAAAAAGCCGTTGTTTTAGTCTCTGGTGGTTTGGATTCCGCTACTGTTTTGGCCACTGCTAATGAGCAGGGGTACGAGTGTTATGCGTTAAGTTTTGATTATGGTCAGCGTCAGATTTCTGAGTTGAATGCGGCCCGCGCTGTGGCAACAGCACATGGGGCAAAAGACCATAAGGTGGTACGTTTAAGTCTGAATGATTTTGGTGGTTCTGCTTTAACGGATGATAGTATCGATGTACCGGAAGAAGAGACCGAAGGCATTCCGGTTACTTATGTTCCTGCGCGAAATACCGTATTTTTATCTTTGGCATTAGGATGGGCTGAGGTTTTAAATGCCAGTGAGATTTTTATTGGTGTGAATGCTGTGGACTATTCTGGGTACCCCGATTGTCGACCAGAGTTTATTGCTGCCTATGAAACTATGGCAAATCTGGCAACTAAAGCAGGCGTTGAAGGTCATAAACTGAAGATACAAACACCTCTGATGTCATTAACCAAAGCTGAAATTATCAAAATGGGTATTTCAGTGGGGGTGGATTACAGTTTGACGGTTTCTTGCTATCAAGCAGATGATGACGGCCAAGCTTGTGGGCGCTGTGACAGTTGTCGTTTACGGGCTAAGGGCTTTGAGGATGCACTTGTTGCAGATCCCACTCGTTATCAGTAAGTGGTTCTGTCAAAAGTAAGCACAGAGTATGAGTTATATTTGGACATCTATAATAAAAAGATGTGCGGAAGGGAATTAAGGGGATAAGCATGTTGTGCAAAATTGACTACCAAGCACCAAAAGATCTGTTGCAGGACCGTATTATTATGGTGACTGGCGCGAGCGATGGTATTGGTCGTGCGGCTGCTAAGGCTTATGCCGCTCACGGTGCAACGGTCATTCTGGTTGGCCGTAGTATTAAAAAATTAGAAGAAGTTTACGATGAGATAGAGAATGCAGGTGGTGCGCAACCTGCAATCTTCCCTATGAATTTCGAAACCGCCACCTATAAAGATTATGGTGAAATGGCGGAGCTGCTGGAAAAAGAGTTTGGTCATCTGGATGGTATTTTGCACAACGCGGGGATTTTAGGTTCCATTACTCCAGTTGATGCTTATAATCCTCAGGTTTGGGAACAGGTAATGCAGGTAAACTTTACCTCTGCTTTGTTGATGACTCAGTCTTTGTTGTCTCTACTACAAAACTCTAAAGATGCCAGTCTGTTGTTCACGTCTTCCAGTGTCGGCCGTAAAGGACGGGCATTCTGGGGGGCTTACAGCGTTTCTAAGTTTGCGACCGAAGGTTTGGTAGAAATTCTGGCTGATGAGCAAGAAAACCTATCCCATGTGCGCGTTAATAGCATTAATCCTGGTGCAACACGAACAGGCATGCGCCAACTGGCTTTCCCTGGTGAAAATCCTTCTACTCTACGTACTCCAGAAGATATTATGCCGACATATCTTTATCTTATGGGGCCTGCGAGTAAGGAACAAAATGGGCAGAAGTTTGATGCACAGCCGCCAAGAGTTGAAGTGCTGGATGCCGCTCAATAATTCTATCCTGCTATGAATAGAATGTAGGTTTTGTGGTAACGATCTCAAAATGCCAATTAACTCTGTTGATTGGCATTTTTTTTGGACAAGCCTTTATATCGCATTGCAAGCCTTTGTATCGCACTATTAGCCCGAACAGTGCTCAGCGATAGGTTTTTGTCAGTTAAATAGCCATATGACTGAATCGGTGTGGATTTGTACTTTAGTCTAATATGTTCTATCTTTTTAAAGTTTGCAGGCTTGGTGGAACCACTCCCTTGGTCGGCTTGTATTGCTCTATCTCACCGTTAGAATAGAGGGAAATTATGGAGCATATTTTTGGTTTATTCCCTTGCGAATGATCGTGTTAGCCCCCATTTACCCTTTAAGACTTATGTGTATTTAAATTTCTAGATAGCGAGACTTCCGGGAACCCCTTTTTACTCGGTTCTTTTAATTCTAATTCTGAATTTTCGGATATTTAAGGACAAGCTTATATGACCTCTAAGAAAGATAAAAAAATCCAAACGACAGAGCAGATTCAACAACAAGCCAGGTCTATCTATAAAGACACTGAACGTCATCCTGGTCAGCGTTTGGATGAGGCGTTACAAGTACTCAGTCAGCTCAATTTAGCCGATACCGACAATCATGAAACATTAGGCCTAGCTGGAGCTATCTATAAGCGTAAATGGCAATACAGTGGACAAGTTCAATTTTTAGATCAAGCACTGGCGTTTTACCGTAAAGGTCACCAGGAATCTGGTACTGAGTTATCGGATCAGGGTTATAACGGCATTAATGCGGCTTTCTTGTTAGATATGAAAGCCAGCTTGTTACAGAAAGACAAGGCGCTTCATTTAAATAATCAGACTGAAGTGGCCGATCTGATTGAAGAAGCTCGCGCTATTCGTCAAGCCTTGATTGCAGGTTTAAAAGATTCTGTCATTGATCTAGCGGCCCCCGAACTGGAAGCCAATACCGAAGAATCGGAAGAAGGTGTCGATAACGCGGTAACTCGTGAATTAACGAAAGAGCAGATTAGTGATCAGTGGTGGACATTGATGACACTGGCGGAAGCACTGTTTGGTTTGCAAGAGTTTGCACTATCGGGGCAGTTATTCCAACAATCAGAAGCGCTGCAGGATAAAGTTGAAGAGTGGCAAAAAGAGAGTACGGGTCGCCAGTTGGCTCAATTGTTCAACCTGCAAAGTAGCCTGATTGCGGATTATGAGCACAGCGAAGCAAAAGCCGTTATTGAGGCCTTCTTGGGCAGTGATACAGCCCTAGAGTCCATGCTGAACGGTAAAATAGGTTTGGCGTTATCGGGTGGTGGTTTCCGGGCTGCATTTTACCATGTGGGTATGCTAGCCCGTCTAGCAGAACAAGATGTACTGCGTAAAGTAGAAGTATTGTCATGTGTTTCTGGCGGTTCGATTGTCGGTGCTTACTATTATATGAAGGTACGTAGGCTACTGATGGACAAGTCTCAAGCCAAGGTGGGTAAAGCCGATTATATCCGCATTGTGCAAGAGATCGAACGTGAACTGTTAGAAGCCGTTCAACAGAATATCAGTACTCAGGTTTTTACTGATTTCAGTTCGACCTGGAAGATGATTCGCTCCGGTGATTATTCCCGTACGGATCGCTTGGCAGAGCTGTTTGATAGCCACCTATACGATCAATTTAAAGACAGGGGTAATGATTTCTCCCTGAGCTTATCAAAGCAAAAAATCTTTCCGGTAGGGGAAGATAAAAATAACTTTAGTCCTCGTCGTGATAATTGGCGCTTAACGGCTAAAGCTCCGATTATGGTGCTGAATGCTGCCAACCTTAATACGGGTAATAATTGGCAGTTCACCACGAGTAAAATGGGTGAAGCGCCATGGGGACTAGAGCCAGAGATTAACCGAAATGATCATCTAAACTGGTTTAGTTATGATCGGGCACGGGATGAGAAGTATCGAAACTACCCACTGGATAAGGCGGTAGCAGCATCCTCTTGTGTGCCGGGTATTTTTCAACCGATGTCATTACCGGATCTCTATGATGGCCATACCGTACAGCTAGTCGACGGCGGTATCTACGATAATCAAGGCACCGCGGCTCTGTTAGATGAAGGTTGTGACATTTTATTGATCAGCGATGCTTGTGGTCAGATCAGTACAGAAGATACGCCGAGTATTAGTCCTGTTGCTAGCACGCTACGCTCTAATGATATTCTTCAGGCCCGTTTACGTACGGCTCAATATAAAGAGCTTGAAGCGAAACGCGATAGCGGTCTGATTAAGGATCTAATGTTTATCCATCTTAAGCAGGGTATTGCTGCTAAAGAGGTGCATGTAAACGGTGAAATCAAACTAAAAGAGACAGGTCAGCCTGATTACGATATTCCGCAAGAGTATCAACAAGCACTGGCAGGCATGCGTACAGATCTGGATTCATTTACTGATACAGAGGCTTATGCCTTAATGTACAGCGGTTATCAGATGACGGCTTATAATTTGCCTGAACAGCTGAAAACCGACGATGTAGAGCAAGATGATCATGATAATACTCAGTGGCGTTTTACTGAGATCGCCCGTGAGCTGACGAACAGTCAGGCTGATAATAGTCCGGGATCTCCGGGGTTGAAGCAGCAATTGGAAAACGGCCGTCACCGCTTCTTTAAGGCATTCCGTTTCTCAGGCAAGCTTAAAACCGTAGCAGCAATTTCTGCCTTGTATGTGTTGGTATTGATGGCTGTGACTGTGCCGACGCTGTACCACCTGGCCTTGCTTGCTCTGGTGCTCATCGTTGTGACCTTTGTTGCTGGGGGGAAACAAAAGCGCAGTGTGTGTGGTATTGCCTCAGGAATACTGGCCTTGATACCGGGCTGGATAATTGCCAAGCTGCACTTGAAGGTTGTTGATCCTATCTTCTTGAAAGCAGGTGAGCGTCGAAAGGGATAAGTTCGATCTGTATGTCGTATTAGATCGCAATATGTAATCTGAAGCCTCTGTCTATTCGGTTTAGCCTGAATAGGCCGAGGCTTTTTACGTTTTAATGGCAGGAGGGAATAGTAAATTTAAATATCGGCATAAGATGTGCTTAGTAATCCAATAGAGCAAGAACCCTTCGCTTAAGGATTTAGATATGACAGAGACTACAGCTAATCGTCAGAGTGGTGCCGAACAGATGGCTGCACCGGTATTAGATAACAACCTGCGACTATTAACGGAACAATTGAGTGAAGGTGGCTTATCGGTATTGTATCTAGCCGCTCAAATGGCAGCGGTTCCTATTCAAGCTGCTTTGTTACAATGGGTATTTGAACAGTCTGGGCAATCCTTTGCCGCTGTTGATGCTTTGGCTGACTGTGAAAGGTTAAATTTGGCCGTTCAAGTGGAATCGGGTCTTTGGCAGATTGATGGTGAAGTAGCCTCTCATATAGCTATTAGCCTATCACCATCAGAAGAAGAAAAAGCATTACAGTTAAAACAACAAGCCGTGCAATATTTGACATTGGCAGTTGATGGCCAGATTAATGCGCCTTTATTAGCTTCCGATTTGGAACATATACGTTTTCTAACGGCTCATGCGGATACAGATGCCCAATGTGATCTTTTGATCTGGTTAGCTGATTTCTCTTTTCAAAATGGCGATACAGTGACTGCCGCGGAAAGTTGGCAAACTATTTATCACTATATGGAAAAAACTCAGGGTGAGGAGCATGAAGATACTCTGACGGCGATGAATAATCTGTCCGAAAGCTTACGTCAGTTGGGGAATCTTGAGGATGCCAAAAAACTGTATAAACATCAGATTGAAATATGCCATCGAGTATTGGGGCCTATAGATGATGCGACCCTAATCGCGATGAATAACCTAGCTTCCGTCTTGAGAGAAATAGGTGATTTGATCGGGGCAAAAAACACAGAAGAACAGGTTTTAGAGCAGCGCATGGCTGCCTTGGGTGATGATCATCCAGATACTCTAATCTGTATGAATAATTTGGCCTCGACACTAAAAGCCATGGGAGAGTTTGATCAAGCCCGCGTCTTGCAGCAAGAAATACTGACTAAAAGGAAGCAGTTATTTCCTATAGAGCACCCTCAGGTAACGGAATCTGCTTGGAACTTAGCTCAAACGTTTTTAGCTCAAGATGATTACGATAGTATGCAGGATGTCTTATTCGATGACCTTTTTTGGTTGATGGATGAAAATGCTGTTATTCAGACAGCCAATCAGCATAAAATCCGAGATATGATGTTGAAGTTGTTGAATCAAAAATAACTTTAGTATTTGTTGTGAGTAAAAAAGATATTTCTAAATTAAGGTTTTCTGTTAATGGTGACAGTTTCATTATAAAAAATATCAGCTGTCCCTACTATTTATTAGATTTTTGTTTTTAGATTTAAGTGATTAATTATTCTTGGTGATAAAGATCAGTATTAGCTCTATTTTCCTATAAAAGTAAAATTGGGCAGGGATATGAAGCTATTTTTGATTTTCTTTATTAGTTTAATTGGTGTTGGATGTGGTGGCGGTGGCGGTTCAAAATCAGATCCTAAAGAGAGGGACTTTTTGACAATTTTCCCCGAAACTGAGCTTTGGGGGGATGATACTGTTTATCAAGGCATACAGGAATCCGATAAAACTGAAATAGACTCACTGGCTTATGGCCCCAATGGTGAAATATGTTATGTATTAAGGGAGGCCTCTCTAGGTGATCTTACGGCAGATCCTTCTAATTGGAATAGCCAAGCCAAGTGCTTATCTGCTGATAATAACTCTATTATAGATTATTCACGTGCTGGAAAAGGCATTATTAAAGATATTGTTTTCAGTAATAACGGTGAAATTGTTATTGCTGAATTAGTAGATGCTGTAGAAAAGGATGGTATTGATTTTTTCTTTTTACAATTGAGTGTCTATTCAAATACTGGCGATCTACTAGAGAAAAAGATACTAAAAGACGCTGCTAGTGAGGAGGAGCTTTACTATTATAGTGCACCTCCCGGTGAAGAGGTTTCTAGAAAGGTATTATCTGAGCTTACTCTTGATGGATCTCCTGTATTAGCCAGTACGTCAAAAGTGTCTTTGCAATGGCATGACGGTTCGATCTATTTAATGGCTTATACCTATGGTGTTAAGCTCTATAGATTTGATTCGAGCCTGAACAGTGAATGGGATGTTCAGGTTATGCCTGCGCATACTTGGCTTTGGACTCATTTAATACAGAATAATGTTTCGTTTACTGTAAATGATGCAGGGGAAGTATTTGTTGCTTTTGAATTGTTTGATACGGATGCCGATATATATGAAATGCACTTCAATCGAACTCTGAATAAGACGAATGATTTAGGTGATATTGCTATATCCAGTTATTTAACGGATGGTCAGTATCAGCAAACGGTTTTACTTGGAAAAGATGAGTACAGCGAGAATTTAACGGGGATCGTTTATCAAGACAATAAGCTTTGGCTTGGTGGGCAAGTGCGTCATAAGAAGCAGGATGCGACACAGAGTACTAGCGAATGGGATCTTTTTTTGATGTCTGCGTTACCTAATGATGGTGCGGTATCAGATTATCATCTGGTTAATTTTGACAAGGAAGATTCAGTATTTGATTTTACTGTATTGCCCAATGGTAATTTTATATTTGCCGGTAGTACAGGGTATATCCAAGTAGACTCTAACAGTCAGGTTTCTAATGGTAGTGGTTTGATTGTCGAGGTTAATCATGCCGGTGAATTGCTAAAGCGTTCTGTTATGTCAGAACCAAGAAATGTGGCAGTTAAATCTGTAGTGGCTATTAATGATGAGGATATTTTATTCTCTAATACTTATGATGGCCCTATTACTCATACGTGTGATAGCGATGACTCACTATGTTATGAAAAGGCCGCTATTGGTATTGCTACTTTAAAATGATGTCTCTATAGACTCTTAAATAAAACTATTTTGATTTCTCTCCCCTAACCTGTAGGAAGGGGAGAGAAATGATTTGGATGTTTATTTTAAGATGCTGCATCACTAATCATATGGCCAAGGTATGCCATTGCCTTTAAATACTCTGGCTGATTTTGAAACATGGCGAAGTTGAGTCGAATATATTGTCCATAATGCCCTTGGCAGCTAAATAGAGGGCCAGGTGTTGTGCTAATATTTTTGGCTTGGGCATCTTGATACAGATCTAAGGCGTTAGAATCCTCCGGTAACTTTACCCAAGCTAAATACCCTCCTGATGGTGGTGTGTATTCGATGTTTTCTGGCCAGTATTGCTTTAGGGTTTCTTGAAGATTTTCTCCTCGTTGTTGATAGCTACGTCGAATCAATCTCAGATGCCGGTTCATCTTTCCTGTAGCAAGCCAATTACCCAAAGCTCTTTGAGTATGGCTTGGCAAGCCCATCTTGCTAACAAATTGTAAGTGCTCACAAGCCTCGTGCCAGCGCCCAGCCAATATCCATCCAATACGTAGTTTTGGCGTTAGTGTTTTAGATATGGAGCTGCAGTAAAGCACTCTGTTTTCAGTATCCATCGCCTTTAGGGGAATCGGCTTTGTTTCTTTATGTTGGTAATGTAAGTCGGCAAACACATCATCTTCTATTACAACAATATCATATTGGTTGGCCAGTTGGAGTAGTTTTTTTCGATGGGCCAGTGGCATGGTTCTGCCCGTGGGGTTATTAACCGTAGGCTGCAATAAAATAGCTTTTATCGGCCATTGTTGTTTTTGTCCGGTTGTTAACGCCGCTTCTAATAATATGAGATCTGGCCCACCTTCTGAGCACTGGGGGATTTCTACTACTTGTCGATTGAGTGCCTGTAAGCACTGTAAAATCCCGTAAAAACAAGGGGATTCAATTAAAACAATATCATCTTCTTTTGTGGTGACCTGTAATGCTAAGGTGATCGCTGCCTGTGTACCATTAGTAATGACGATCTCTTCTGGGAGCGATTGAATATCTTTTTCTGCCAAGTGTAAGCTGAGCTGCTGTCCCAGTATGGGATCTCCAGGAGGAACCTGATAGTTGGATAGAATATTATTTTCTAGCTGTTGTTGTTCTATCTGAACTTGCTTCTTTAGTGCTTGATAGAGTTGACGTACTGCTGGAAAGGTTGCGCAGGGGTTAGCCGATCCAAAGGGTATCTGCCCCATTTGTCCTGCAGAACGCACAATATCAATGGCCATACTTTTATTATCTACAGTTCTTGGCTGCAATTGGGCTAATTGTTTTGCATCGATTAGAGACGATGTGTTTGGGGATGGATCGTACACAGGAAAAAAACCAGACTTCTCTTTTGCCGTAATCCAGCCTTCATCTTCCAAATATTCATAACAGCGAATAATGGTACCTTTGCTAACGGCAAGCTCATGGCTGAGCTGACGAATAGAAGGGAGCTTATGGTGGGAAGGATAAACACCGGATTGGATACGTTCAATCAAAAGTGATGCAATCGTTTGGTAGCGGAACGTGCTCATCTGTACCCCTAGAAATAGAAACTATCTGTCTATTTTTAAATTTATTGATCAGTTTTATAGTACAGATGCATCGGAGAAGAGCCAAGAAAGGCTTTGAAGGTCTAGGGTAAATCTTCATTTCAGTGACAGATAAATCTCATCATTAGGAGGTATCATGCAAGTATCGTTATCAAGCAAACTTTCATCTGACAGAGTTTTGAGATTGGTACCCTGGATCTTTGTTGTACTTTGGAGTACAGGATTTATTGGTGCTAAATACGGTTTGCCATATAGTGAGCCTTTTACTTTTTTAAGCTGGCGCATGGCGGGTAATCTTGCTGTATTTTTACTCTTGATGCGACTCTTTAAAGTCTCTTTTCCTAAAGAACCAAAGCTTTGGTTGCAGCAAGCGATAGCAGGTTCTCTGATTCACGGGGCTTACTTGGGTGGTGTTTTCTCTGCTATTGAAACCGGTGCTTCAGCGGGTCTTACGGCTTTATTAGTGAGCTTACAGCCTATCTTAGTGGCTATTTTAATGGCATTCCTCTATCAAAATACGCCAAGTATGAAGCAATGGACGGGCTTGGCGCTGGGTATTTCTGGTGTTTGTTTAGTCTTAGTCGGTGGGCAGGCTGATTTGTTGGGCGGAGATCTACTGAGCTTGTCAGAGTTTGGTTGGATTTTATTAGCATTGTTTGGGATCACTTTGGGTACCTTGTACCAGAAAAAGTACTGTGAACCTCAGTCGCTATTGTCTGCCAGCTTTATCCAATACTTGGCAACTCTTGCTATTACTTTGATCTGTGTTGCTCTTTGGGAAGAGGGGATAGTTGAATGGCATCCTGAGTTTATTGGTGCTATGGCTTGGTCTGTTTTGGTCTTATCGGTAGGAGCGATTATGCTGCTGATGTTGATGATACAAGCAGGAGAGGCGACTAAAACAGCCAGTTATTTTTATCTTGTACCCCCGTTCACCGCGATTGAAGCTTGGATATTGTTTGATGAGCAATTTACCTTGATTGCTTTGGCGGGGATGGCCATTACGGTATGGGGGGTGTATTGGGTGAATAAAAAATAGCAAATTTACTGGGTAGTGAAAGAGCTAAATTTATGAATAGCTCTTTACTATCATGCAAACCTTTCTATTAAATGGAATGCTTTTACCCTGATATTGTGATTTTTAATCAATTTTTTCGCAGTTATAGTTTGGTTAACTCAGTAGCACTTGCTACGTAAAAACTTAGATATAGCGGAGAAGAGCCATGCCAGGCATTAAGGTTTTGCAAAAAGTAAAAGGTGTTCCTACCTCTGACGGTGCAGGGGTACGATTAAATCGTGTGATAGGAACGTCTCAGTTACGCCATATAGATCCTTTTTTAATGCTGGATGAGTTTAAAAGTGATCAACCGGATGATTATATTGCTGGTTTCCCGCCTCATCCTCACCGTGGTTTTGAAACGATAACCTATCTACTGCACGGTTCTATGCGTCATGAAGATCATATGGGTAATGTAGGGCTATTGTCTTCTGGTGGCGTACAGTGGATGACAGCAGGCTCTGGCATTATTCATTCTGAAATGCCGATGCAAGAAGATGGCTTACTCTGGGGGTTCCAATTCTGGCTAAATCTCCCCTCAGAAGATAAGATGATTGACCCTTATTATCAGGATTTAACCCCAGAGCAGATTCCACAAGTGGTTGAAGATAATGGCGTGGTCCGTAAGGTCGTTGCGGGTGAATCAAAGGGGGTCTTCGGACCGATACAGCGCTCAGCAACCCAGCCTTTGATGGTTGATCTAATGCTACCTAATGGTGTTGTGGCTCAGCACCCTATTCCAGCAGGTCATCAAGCCTTTATTTATGCTTATCAGGGGGATGTTATATTGCCTGATATCAATATGGAGTTGAAGCAGGGTGAGCTATTAGTCTTTTCTGGTGAACAATTAGAATTACAAACACTGCCTGGCATTGAAAAAGCAGGTGTTTTATTTGTTGCGGGGAGGCCGCTACAGGAACCGATCGTTCAGTATGGGCCATTTGTGATGAATTCTCAGGGGGAAATTCAGCAAGCGTTTGATGATTATCAAGACGGTGTTTTAGCAAAGGTTGCTGAAAAACAAGCGTAATTGAATACTTTGGGATCTCCGGTTGGTTAATTTTTTGTAAAAAACTATGTCTTAAATTAACCGGAGATTATATTTTTTAGATACATTATTGTAATTAAATGTAATTAGTGCAAAAGCTACTAATGTATTGCCTTTAATGAGTAATTCTTTGATGTATAAGGATTTATTATTATATTAGGTTTGTTTAAATGAGATTTTATTGTAACGGATTGTATCGTGTTATCCGTATGACCAAAAAAGCATATTAAATAATCTTTTTATAACGTTCGGATTGAATTATTATTTCAACCCACTTAGGTGTACTAAAGGACTATAATGTTCTTTAAAGGGTTCGTCTGAGCCAAAGGGTTGATCCGCTTGTGTTTTTATATGAGATACAATAGATCTGGTAAATGAAGGCGTTATGACAGAGGTACTATTATTATGCGGCGAAATCTCCCCGTGACCGGTCAAGAGCGATTAATGGATTCTGATCGCTGTATTATTTCCACCACGGACAAAAAGGGGCAGATTACTGATTGCAATGAATACTTCGTGGAGATGAGCGGTTTTTCCGAAGAAGAGTTGTTGGGTGCTCCGCATAATTTAATTCGGCATCCTGATATGCCTGCTCCGGCTTTTCAGGATCTATGGGATGTTATCAAGCAAGGAAAACCTTGGATTGGCGTGGTTAAAAACCGTTCTAAAGATGGTGGTTTCTATTGGGTTGATGCTTATGCAACACCTATCTTTGAGAATGGTCAGATTACTGGTTATCAATCGGTGCGCCATTGCCCAGATAGAGAAATAGTCAAACGCGCTGATGCTTTGTATGCTGCAATTAATGCCAATAAGCACACCAGTCTATGGGCACGCCTGAAGGGCTTCTTTTCTACTAGTTATTTTCGTCGTACCTGGGCTACGATTCTTCTAATTATGTTACCTATGCTGGCTTTAGTCAGTGTGTTGTTTGATGATGCTTCTTGGCCAAAAATTCTGGCTTTATTTGCAGGCGCCACGGCTATGAGCGGTATTGCAGCTTGGTGGTTGGCCGCACCTATTTCCCGTTTGGCTAAGAAAAGTGCTGAGACCTTTTCCAATCCTGTGGCACAAATGGTGTTTACTGGCCGTTATGATGAATTAGGTCAGTTAGAGCTAACCCAGAAATTCCTTAATTTAACGATGAAAACTGTGGTTAACCGTTTGGAGAATGCTTCCGAGCAAATTCATGGACATACATCGGATGTTGTTGAAAAGGCCCAGGATGTTAGTCAGCAGACTCATAGTCAGCTAGACGGTATTGCCCACGCTGCTAGTACGATGCAGCAGATGACCGTAGCGACAGAGCAGGTTGCGCAAAGTTGTGAAGAAGCTGTAAATGTTGCAAAAGAAACTGACACGGTTAGCCAGAAAGGACGTGAGATTGTAGAGCGTAGTGAACGCTCAATTCAGCGTATGGCAAAAGATGTGCGCGATTCCATGGAAGTAATTCATGCACTGGAAGAGAGCAGTCAAAATATTGAATCTATTTTGGATGTCATTAATGGTATTGCTGAAAAGACCAATCTACTGGCATTGAATGCGGCTATTGAGGCTGCCCGTGCCGGGGAGCAAGGTCGTGGTTTTGCCGTTGTGGCGGATGAAGTACGTAATTTGGCACAAAGCTCTCAGAAGTCTACTGGCGAGATTCAGGCTCTGTTGCAAACCTTCCAGCAGGAAACTCAGCAGGTTGCTCAGATTATGGGAACTTGTGAGGAGCAAGCTGATTCTACTGTCGCTGAAATTAAAGAAGCTGAATCAGTATTGGTTAACTTGCGAGAGACTATTGCCCATTTGGGACAGATGAATCAGCAGATTGCCGCTGCTACGGTACAACAAAGTACAGCAGCGCTTGAGATGAATCAGCGTTTAGAGCAAGTACATAATGCAGCCAGTGCGGTAACCTCAGCTAATGAGGAAATGGTAGCGGATAGTAATGAGCTTCTGGTAGAAGCTAAGGATCTTGCTAGTTTGATTAGTCGCTTTGGTTCAGCTGCGAAATAGTAGAGAAAGATATCTTGATCACTAAGAGGCCGGGGTTTTCTCCGGCCTCTTAGTTTTTCTAGACTTCATCTAGCCAGAGGTTAAGCTGACGATTAAATTCTGGAATATTGAGTGGCTTGGTTAGGTAGGCATCAAAACCAGCTGCTAATCCTTTATCTATATCTATTTGCATCGCATTAGCACTGAGCGCAATAACGACTTTCTGTAAGTGTAGGCCTTCATCATGGATCTGTTCTAGTAGATCGAAGCCGGACATACCGGGTAAGTTAATATCTAGAATGACTAGGTCTGGCTGCTCTTGACGTAGTATTGCTAGGCCTTCTTCTGGAGTGGCTGCCGTCAATAGCTTATCAGAGGGGCGTTTACTGAATATTTTTTCTACTAATAAACGGTTTGCAGGATTATCTTCTACATATAGAGTCACTGTCCGTTCGGTATTAGACGCTTCAGAGGTGGGATTATTGTTAGTTTTGCCTTCAATCGAGTTCACGGCATGTTCCTCTTGATATGCAGGGAGAATTAGACTGAAGGTGCTGCCCTGACCTGGGGTGCTGGTTACCGATATTCTGCCATGCATTGCTTCCGCTAATTTTTGACAAATAACTAAGCCAATTCCTGTACCTTGACGACTGGTTGTTTCCATACCTAGACGTTCAAAGGGTTGGAATAATCGACTAATCTGTTCTTCGCTTAAACCGACCCCTGTGTCTGTCACATGAATGTAATAGTCGTGCTGTTGCTGTTCAGTGTGGACTTCTACGCTACCTTCTACTTGATTGTATTTAATAGCATTACTAATTAAATTGAGTAGGATTTGTCGGACACGTTTGCTATCAGCTTTGATAATGTCATCTAAGTTCGGAGTACGTCCCTTTAGGTCAATACTTAGGTTATCTGCCATAGGTTTTGTTAAAGATAGAGTTTCTTGCAATAGCGGTGATACGCTTATAGCCTCTATTTGTAGATCAATGTGACCTGCTTCAATTTTGGAAAGATCAAGAATCTCATCTATCAGTTGCAAAAGATGACGGCTGGCGCCACGAATCTCTTGCAGGTGACTAAAGTGTTCCTCTGATAGATCATCCTTATCCATTTCCATTAGCTGAGTATAGCCTTGGATTGCGTTTAACGGGGTTCTTAGCTCATGGCTCATACTGGCAAGGAAGGAGCTTTTAGCGCGATTAGCTTGTTCAGCATTATCTTTAGCATGTAAGAGTTCTTCCATCATAAGCTTTCGACCTGTGATGTCTCTATAAGTCCCTAGCAGTCCAGTGATCTCTCCTATTGCGTCCTTAATGGGAACCTTATTAATCTCTGCCCAGAGATAGCTATCGTCATTGCGATGGAGGTAATAGTTTTCGTTGTGGAGCTCTTTGCCGGATTGTAATACTTGGTAATCACTCTTCTGTAATTGTTGGATACTCTTAAGATCCAGCACTTTGTACAAGTCGAATTTTTCTTCAGGCTTTTGGATACCGCTGGCGAGATCTTGAATAAGCCAACGATTAGCCCCTTGTAATTCTCCTTGTAAATTCTGCCAGTAAACCCCTGCTGGAATATGATCCAGTACTAGTTTTAGCATCTGTTCAGCGCGAGTTCTTTCAGTTATCTCAGCTTGCAGTTTAAGAGTGTATTGTTCATTGTTTCGACAAAGTTCGAGGGTTTTTGCGAAGTTTGTCAATAAAGGGCTAAAAAGCTGCCCTGGTAATTGTAGTTGCTGCTCTGTTTCTGCAAGTAATAAAAAACCATCCTGTTCGCCTACCGGTAAAAATAAGATGTAATGGTATTGTTCCAATTTAGGATCAATTTGTATGGTGGTCTGTTTGCCATAGATCAGCTGGTTTTTTGTAGGTAATGCTGTATCTATTTGATAGAGGCGACGGCGATCCAAAAGGAATTCGCTATTGACGATGGCATGACTAATTTTAAAGCTATCTTTTTCATCTGCTTGCCCTTCTTGTAACTCTGTTTTGTTTGCCCCCTTTTTTTGCAACTGTTGCAAAAATAATCCCGCTGGCATCCCCGTGTGATCTAACAAACGTTGAAGTAGCTTTTGGATTAAAGGGTTCTCTGATGTTTCAGAGCTCATTAACAAGGCCATGTCATACAGAATGCTCAAGTTTTGCTCATTCATTACCTTGTCCTAGTTTATTGGTAAACAAAAAGGGGATCATCGCCATCATATTTTGGAATTATTGCCTAAAATTATTTTATTTTTTATGGCGTTATCATACCCGGCTTAGGTTGGGTTTAAAAAGTGATTTAGGCTAAAAACTATCATTTAACCCGGCTGCCAATGTCTTGTCCAAGCGCGCATTACTTTTTCAGGATAGCGGGTTCTACCTAAACTGCCGTTATATCGTGCTAATGCCCGTGTAAGGTTGTTTTGTTCTTTTTTCAAATAATAGGCGAGAATAGTACAACCATAGCTAAGATTGGTTTGCATATCGAATAGGCTATCGCTGGTACGGCCGATCTCTTTCTTCCAAAACGGCATGACCTGCATCAAACCTTGGGCTCCTGCTACAGATACGGCATCTGTTTTGAAGTGGCTCTCAACCTCAATGATGGCTAAAACCAGTTCTGGCATTAATTGATGCTTGTTTGCCTCAATATGTACTTGCTTTAGAAATTTAAGTCTCAATTGAGCGTCTGGCATGTACTTTGTCAGGCGTTGGCTCATATCCACTAGCCAGACTTGAGCTGAAAACTGATCGCTAAAGCTTTGTGCAGAGGCTGCTGCTCGAAGCGCTTGTAATAGTGCAACAGGAGGGCGTTTACTTGCTGCTTGAGCTGTAGATAAGGCAGAGAGAGTAAATATAAGTATTAAAACAAGGTGGGTGGGAAACAACAGCAAACACCGAGAACCGGTGCGCTGTTGTTTTTGTCTAAGATTAAAATTCATATAATGAATTTCTATTTCTTAGCTTACTTCTGGAATTTTTCTTGTAGGAAATCAAGCACAGTGTCTTGAGCGATCATGGTGTTGTTTTCATCACGACGTCCTTTATATTCCAGCTGACCTTCTTTTAGGCCGCGTTCACCGACAACTAGGCGATGTGGAATACCAATTAGCTCCAGATCAGCAAACTTAAAGCCAGGGCGATCATTACGATCATCCATTAGCACATCATAGCCTGCAGCTTTTAGATCGTTATACAGTTTTTCGCTGGCTTCACGTACCATTTCAGATTTGTGGGCATTCATGGGTACGATTGCAATTTCAAACGGTGCTAACGCTTCAGGCCAGATAATACCGTTTTCATCATTATTCTGCTCAATGGCAGAGGCCACAACACGAGAAATACCGATACCGTAACAACCCATGGCCATTGGAATAGGTTTGCCATTTTCCCCTAGAACTGTGGCATTCATCGCTTCGCTGTATTTTGTACCCAGCTGGAAGATATGGCCTACTTCAATGCCACGTTTGATAGACAGAGTTCCTTGACCATCTGGGCTAGCATCACCTTCAACAACATTGCGGATATCAGCAACTTGCGGTAGCTCGACATCACGTCCCCAGTTGATACCGAAATAGTGTTTGCCATCAATATTGGCGCCTGCACCAAAATCAGAAGCAACAGCAATAGAACGGTCAACGATGCACGGAATTGATAGATTAACAGGGCCCAGAGAGCCTGCACCCGCGCCGATAACATCTTTAAATTCGTCTTCAGTGGCAAAGGTTAAAGGCGAGGCAACTTCTGGTAAATTGGCCGCTTTAATCTCGTTAAGAGAGTGATCGCCACGTACGATCAGGGCGATAAACTGAGCGTCAGACTCTTCTGATGCGTGTACGATCAGGGTCTTAACTGTTTTTTCGATATCCAGATCAAACTGTTTAACCAGTGCATCAATAGTTTTTGCATCTGGCGTATCGACTAATCGCATCTCTTCAGTTGGGGCATCAGCCGTTTCTTTTGGTGCCAAAGCTTCTGCTTTTTCGATATTTGCGGCGTAATTGCTGACATTGCTGAATGCAATATCATCTTCACCAGAAGATGCTAATACATGGAACTCATGAGAACCACTACCACCGATAGAGCCGTTATCGGCCAGTACAGGGCGATAGTTCAGGCCTAAACGATCAAAGATGTTACAGTAGGTCTGGAACATCACATCGTAGGTATCCTGTAGGGATTCCTGCGTTGAATGGAAAGAATAGGCATCTTTCATCACAAATTCACGTGAGCGCATGATGCCAAAACGAGGGCGGATCTCATCGCGGAATTTTGTTTGAATCTGATAAAAGTTAACCGGCAGCTGCTTGTAACTTTTAATCTCTTTGCGAGCCATTTCAGTAATAACTTCTTCGTGGGTTGGGCCCACACAGAAATCACGACCATGACGGTCTTGGAAGCGTAGCAGTTCTGGGCCATATTGTTCCCAGCGGCCCGATTCCTGCCACAGCTCAGACGGTTGTGCTGCTGGCATTAATACTTCTTGGGCACTTTTATCCATCTCCTCACGGACAATACGCTCAACTTTGCGTAGAGTACGTAAGCCCAACGGTAACCATGTATACAGGCCAGACGCCAGTTTGCGGACCATGCCCGCACGTAACATCAGCTTGTGGCTGATCACCTCCGCATCTGAAGGTGTTTCTTTTAAAGTGGAAATCAGTAATTGACTGGCTCGCATCGGAACGGTCCCTAGCAAAAAATCTTTAGGTTCTTGAAAAATGAGGCTAATTGTATGCGCTAGCACTGGATTGGTACAGAGGTGATGGTCTGATAGAGTGTTAAATCGTATGTTAAAGCGTTATTTGATTATCAAAACTAAAATAGTTCAGGTTCTTGGCTTAAGCCCTCCCTCTCATTAATTTCAGCCAAGACTAATTCACGTAGCTCGTATAGGTCGTCATTAGGTAGGTCTTTGATATGAATAGAGCCAAAAATTCGACGTGAGAAGAGATCTTGTTCCGCACAATAAGTGTGAGCAATCCCTCGTCCTGGTAAGGTAACAGGCAAACCCATACTACCGTCATAATTCAGCATGTCTTTATCACAAAACATACATTTCATCGTCATGGTTAGCTTTCCTTCAGGTTCAGTAATTATCTAAAGTTAGACTAGATAGAGATGAATGATAAATTAAGTCATGCGAAATCATTCGTTATGGTTGTAGTGCAAGAGGGTTGTATTTAAAAGTTTAGTCGCTTTTCTCAGAATATGAAGGTGAGTTACGTTGTTCCCACCAAAATTCGGCCTCAATCAAGTGGTTAGCGCCATTTGAGTGCAGACGACTGCTTTTTAAAACAAAATGATCAACAGAAAAACAGAATGTTTGGTAATCAAGTCTATGGTGAAGTTGTTCGACTACTGATGCAGGGTTCTTGCAACGCCCTAGGGTGATATGAGGATGAAAACGACGACTTTCCATATGAACACCACAGCTCTGCATCCCATGGGTGATTTTGTGTTGTAGTTGTTTGAGAGGTTCGCAGGCTTGAAATCCGAGCCAAATAGCGCCGTGACGGAAGCAGCCAACATCTTGAGTGATTAATTCAAATGGATAGAGGTCAATGTCGCTTAAGGCTTCACAAATATTATCAAGATTACCTTGAGGCTGTTCGTCCAGAAAGGCCAAAGTGAGGTGCAGCTGCTCTGTTTTGTTCCAGCGAATATTCTTGGCTGGAAACTGTAGCTCACTGAGCTGTTGGCGGATTTCTTCTGGTGGATCAATGGCGATAAAAAGACGCATATTTTCTCCCTAGCCTTCCTGTAGATAAACCGGCAACCGATATGCGCCCCAATCTCCTGGTACATTTTCAAAATGCCCCGGTAATGGTGTATGACACCGATTACAGTAACCTTCAGTTATATTCCACTCACCTAAACGATACCAGTCTCGTTCAATCAATCTTAAGCCACAATGATGGCAATAGGTTGAACTGCCTTCTGTATCATGGACGTTACCGGTATAAACGTAACGTAAGCCATTTTTCATGGCAATTTCACGGGCTCGGGTTAAGGTGTGAGGAGGTGTCTGTGGTGTTTCCCGCATCTTCCAATCAGGATGAAAGGCACTAAAATGTAAGGGCACATCTGGGCCTAAGTTGTCATAGATCCAACGAGATAGTGATTCCAGTTCTTCACTGCTATCATTTTCGCCGGGGATCAGTAGTGTCGTAATTTCAAACCAAACACTGGTTTCTTGTTTTAGATATAACAAGGTATCCAAAACCGGTGTTAGGCTGCCACCGCAGATACGTTTATAAAACCGCTCTGTGAAAGCTTTCAGATCGATATTTGCAGCATCCATGGCTTGGAAAAAGCGAGGGCGTGCTTGTTCCGTGATATAGCCTGCGGTAACGGCAATGGATTTAATGCCTTGTTCTCGGCATGCCAGTGAAATATCTTCTGCATACTCCAGAAAGATGACGGGGTCATTATAGGTATAGGCAATCGAGCGACAGTTATTCTTCAGGCAAAAATCCACAAGTTGCTGTGGGCTAGCGGTATCCGTTAGGGTATCCATCTCCCGTGCTTTGCTCATATCCCAGTTTTGACAAAACTTGCAGGCAAGGTTACAGCCAGCAGTGCCAAAGGAGAGTACTGGAGTACCAGGTAGATAATGATTTAAGGGCTTTTTCTCAATAGGGTCAATGCAGAAGCCACTGGAACGGCCGTGGGTATAGAGCCGCATGTGACCATTTTCATTGCCCCGTACGTAACATAGGCCCCGTTGTCCATCGGAGAGCTTGCAATATCGGGGGCAAAGTTCGCATTGAATTTTACCTTGGTCTGTTGTGTGCCAGAAGCCTACTTTGATAATCCCCATATTAAGTTGCCTCAAAATTAAGCCTATTTCTAGGGAGCCTGAGACAGAAAGTATTTCCTCAGAGGCTCCTTGGCCATTCAGTAAATTTTCTTTTTTGAAGGGCCCTTAACTTTCCGCATATGTTTTTTTGCAGAAAACCATATGTTTTAGCGCTGAGATGGTAAATCTATTTCTATAATTAAAGGTTAGAAGTTGGTTTAACAAACAGCAACCTAACCGGCTCCTTTGATTTAATGATTTGATATGTCCTATATCTGGAGCTGGTTATGGATACTCGCCACCCTGCCGTCTCTGGTTTATTTTATTCTGCTGAGCCTGATCAGCTCGCTTATGAAGTAGATCAAATGTTACTGAAATCCGAACGCCCACCGGAAAAAGGTGTGAGAGCCTTGGTGGTACCTCATGCAGGATATGTCTACTCTGGGGATGTTGCCGCTATTGCTTTTAACTGTCTTCCTGTAGAGGGGCAGTATAAATATATCCTCTTACTTGGGCCGAGCCATCATGTGGCTTTTCAGGGTATGGCGGTGCCTCGGTGCGAGTATTTTCAGACACCTTTAGGGGATATGCCTCTGGCTCAAGGCGTTATTCAGAAATGGGTTTATGAGGGGAAAGTCCATTATCATGACTTAGCTCATAAACAGGAACACTGTTTAGAGGTGATGTTGCCATTTTTGCAGAGAGGACAAATAAGTGGGCCCTTAGTGCCTGTCGTTGTTGGAAATGCCCCGCCTGAACAGATAGCAAAGATTATTTCTCCGGCTTTAAATGATCCGAATGTGCTGACGATTATCAGCACGGACATGAGTCATTATCATGGTTATGACGAGGCTATGGGGATTGATCGTTATACCCACGAACGTATCTTAGCAGGGGCATGTGATATTCATGGGGATGAGGCCTGTGGTTATAGGGGCTTAAATGGTCTGCAAAAAGCTTTAACGACAACAGGCTATCGTATGCATTTACTGCATAAGTGTAACTCAGGAGATCGTGGGGGAGATAAACACTGTGTTGTGGGGTACGCCGCTTATGCCGTCTACTAATTTTTCTAAAAATAGTCACGTCCCTAAAAATAACAGACTTTGTTCTCGAAAAGCCTTTAATAGTCAGGATCATGTTCAAACTCTAGCCTTTCAGTTCACACCACAACAGAAGAGGCAGATGTTAGCGTTAGTTCGGGCAAGCATTGCTGAACAATTTGGGCAAGAGGCTTCCTTACAAGATGCTCCTGAAGAGGGTTGGTGGCAGCAGATAAGTGCAACCTTTGTTACTTTAACGCTTAGAGGTGAGTTGAAAGGCTGCATCGGTTGCCTGGATGCCTATCAATCTTTACGGGAAGGTCTTCAGCATAATGCGGTGAATGCAGCTTTTCGGGATTTTCGGTTTCAGCCATTAACTCAAGAAGAGTTTGGACATATTAAGATTGAAATCTCTATTTTAACTCCCGCTGTTGTATTGACTGTTGCAAGTGAAGCAGAGCTGATCGAAAAGCTGCGACCTAATATTGATGGTCTGGTCTTGGAGGAGGGGCGATTTAAAGCGACGTTTCTACCTCAGGTATGGCAGCAGCTCCCTGAACCGCAACAGTTTATTCGACATTTAAAACATAAGGCTGGCTTGGCGGTGAATCACTGGAGTGATGATTTAAAGTGCTCTGTATATCAAGTGCAGGAGATATCTGAACCCTTGTAACATAGGGTCATGCTGGATAGTCATTAGTGATAGCTATCGTGACCCTCTATAGTGAAGCAATGGTTAGCAGAGATGAGAGATGACATAGAGAATGGATAATAAAACATTATTACAGGGGCCTTCATTAATTAACCTGTTGCATCACCTACCGAGCGATATAGAACAGGAGCAGTTTGAAAACTTACTGACTCAGCCCGGAGTTAAACTAGAGCGTATTATCTCTAATGGTCAGTCAACGCCAGAAGGAGAATGGTACGATCAAGCTTGGGATGAGTGGGTCATGATTTTGCAAGGGGAGGCGGAGCTATTATTGGAATTAGGAAAGGATCAAGAAATTCGTCAAGAAAAACGGACTATGACCGTAGGGGACTCTATTTTAATTCCTGCCCATTGTCGTCATCGGGTGGAATGGACATCAAATAAAGGCCCCACTATCTGGTTAGCGCTACACTTGGGAGAGGCGCCGGAGCATATTTAGGAAAGCAAATACAATTTTGAGGTAAAAATACCGATTTAAGGCTTCTTAAAATAGTTTTTTAGTTCCAAGGGCTGACTAAAATACAGAATCAAATAAGAGGGTTGTTTATGGGGAAGCATTTTTTACTTTTCTATGCATTGCTATTTATTCCATTAACAACCCTAGCAGAGCAAAGTATCGGCCTCAAGGTATTGAATCAATGGCGAGGTGGTTGGAGTTCATTCACTGTGATGGAGTCTTCCAAATGGTTTCCTCAGGGAGGACAGCGTACTGAACTGCAGAAAGTGGAGTGGGTGCTAAAACAGCAGTTTCAGAAAATTACTGTGCGTAGTCCGGGCCATGAAAGCTATATTATGCAGCGTTATAATGCGAAAGAAGGTAACTATCAACGATGGATTTTTGATTCTAATGGCGGCGTGGCTGTTTGGCATGGTCGCTGGAATCGTAAAAAAAGAACCATGATATGGAAGCTGGACTTAGGTGGTATTTCTGGAATGATGAAGGATCGTTTTGTGGGGAAAGATAAATATGCCAGTACTATTTTGATCACAAATAGCACTGGACAAGTATTATTGAATGCCAATGTGATTCACTCCAGAATTAAGTCAGAAAAAAATTAAAAGATAAGCAATTAATTCCGTTGACTTTTTTATCCGGTAACTGTTTAATAGTCGCCGTTGCCCGGATAGCTCAGTCGGTAGAGCAGAGGATTGAAAATCCTCGTGTCGGCGGTTCGATTCCGTCTCCGGGCACCATTATTCTAAAAACCTGCAACTTTGTTGCAGGTTTTTTTTTGTTTGCTCGGCGAAGCCAGCAAACCCGACTGCTTGAAAGAAAGCAGTATCACCCCGACTGAGGGGAAGATAATCCGAATGGCAAGGGCGCCATTGGCCAACGATGGGGTCTGAAGGAAGCCATAGGAAGTTAGA
>JAKZRG010000061.1:0-165216 GCA_047518265.1 Oceanospirillum sp. | reverse complement strand
GGTTTGCCCCGAAGCGGCAGCAGCACCGTTTTCACCACCATCAGCTAAGCTAAAGACAAAGCTATCGGATGTGGTTTCACCGCCATCATGGGCATACTTCAAACGGCTATTGTCAATATCATCTTGGGTAAAGGTATCGTTTAGATCGATCTCTTCACCGCTGTCTACGACACCATCGCCATCCGCATCACGAAATAGCTGACCATTGGTAGCATCCGTGGTGACGGTATAGGTCAAGCCCGACGCACTATCATCTGGGTCACCTTCGTTCAGCTCGGTATTGCTAATGGTATCCACCGCGCCTTCATTTAGGCTGGAACCGGTATTGGTAGCCACCGTCGGGGAGTCATTCTGTGCCGAGACGGTCAGATTAAAGGTTTGCCCCGTAACTGCACTGGCACCATTTTCACCGCCATCGGCCAAGCTAAAGACAAAGCTATCAGACGTGGTTTCACCACCATCATGGGCATACTTCAAGCGACTATTGTCAATATCATCCTGGGTAAAGGTATCGTTCAGATCTATCTCTTCACCGCTGTCTACGACACCATCGCCATCCGCATCACGAAATAGCTGACCATTGGTAGCATCCGTGGTGACCGTATAGGTCAGACCCGACCCACTATCGTCCACGTCACCTTCGTTCAGCTCGGTATTGCTGATGGTATCCACCGCGCCTTCATTCAGGCTGGAGCCCGTATTGGTGGCCACGGTCGGGGAGTCATTTTGTGCCGAGACGGTCAGATTAAAGGTTTGCCCCGTAACCGCACTGGCACCATTTTCACCACCATCCGCCAAGCTAAAGACAAAGCTATCAGCGGTGGTTTCACCGCCATCGTGTTCATATTTCAGGCGACTGTTGTCGATATCATCCTGGGTAAAGGTATCGTTCAGATCGATCTCTTCACCGCTGTCTACGACACCATCGCCATCCGCATCACGAAATAGCTGACCATTGGTGGCATCCGTAGTGACCGTATAGGTCAAGCCCGACGCACTATCATCCGGGTCACCTTCGTTCAGCTCGGTATTACTAATGGTATCCACCGCGCCTTCATTCAGGCTGGAACCGGTATTGGTAGCCACGGTCGGCGAATCATTCTGTGCGGCTATGGTCAGATTAAAGGTTTGCCCCGTAACTGCACTGGCACCATTTTCACCGCCATCGGCCAAGCTAAAGACAAAGCTATCGGACGTGGTTTCACCACCATCATGGGCATACTTCAAACGGCTATTGTCAATATCATCTTGGGTAAAGGTATCGTTCAGATCGATCTCTTCACCGCTGTCTACCACGCCATCAGCATCAGCATCACGGAATAGCTGACCATTGGTGGCATCCGTGGTGACCGTATAGGTTAGGCCCGTATCACTATCATCCGGATCACCTTCGTTCAGCTCGGTATTACTAATGGTATCCACCGCGCCTTCATTCAGGCTGGAACCGGTATTGGTAGCAACAGTAGGATCATCATTGACTGAAGTAACACTAATCGTTGTAGTCGCTGTTGAACTATTTTCTGTACCATCATTAGCAACAACGGTTACTGTTCGACTGGTCTCATCTGGATCATCAGAGGTGTTTGTCCACTGAATACCTTCTAATACCGCTTCAAAGTCAGCGGTTGATGCACCACCAGCATTGGTCAGGGTAATGGTATCTGTATTGTCATTACTGACCGTTACATTGACATTACTGGCCGTAGCGGTCAGGTATTCAGCAGCGCCATCCTGATCATTGGTTAACGTCACAGTAACCGTGCTGATCTCAGTATCACTATCCGTATCAACAATATCAGAATCCGTATCAGCAATAGCTGGGACTGAGCCACCCTCTGTCCAACTGGTGCTGTAATTATTACCGCCGCCACTGCTATCAAGGGTTATCGTAGGGGCTGTATTTGGCGGTGCATACGCCGAGTCTACCGTGCCACCGTCATTAAAAACTTCTGTCTGGCTATCGCCTGCAGCGCCAGCATTGGCACTAACACTAGCACCGCCACTACCGCCGGTAGCCAAGTTACCGCTAAATGTTACGGTATTGTTGTAATTCAGCGTACCGGAACTAGCATTAAAGATACCCGCACCGGTATCACCACCGTCACCACCATCACCAGTTGTAGAACCACCTGCGCCGCCGCCGCCGCCGCCCGCTGCTGCATTGTCTGACAGTGTTGAGTTGGTAATGGTCAGCGTACCTTCGTTATAAATAGCACCACCGGCATCACCACCGGCAGCACCTATAGTAGTTGCACCGCCCTTATAACCACTACCGCCACCGCCACCGCCAATACCATTGCCACCAGAGATATTAACGAAACCACCATCACCACCATCACCACCATTAACACCAGGGGTGTTCCACTCTCCCCCCCCTGAACCACCGGAAGTAGAAGAACCACCTGAACCTCCAATTACCGGATTTCCTGGATCCTGATCAAGACCACCTTCACCCGGCGCAGAACCATCATCACCATCTTGACCACCTTGCTGATAACCACCACCGCCGCCGCCAACACCCGAAGCACCAGAACCACCGGCTGCACCACCTCCAGAGCCGTCACCACCATCACCGCCACCGACACCATTGTAACCGGAGCCACCACCACCACCGGTGGAACCTGTACCAACATAAACACCAGCACCACCACCACCGGTGGCATAGTTATGTGTCAACGTGCTATTGATAACGGTCAGGACGCCCTGGTTATAGATACCACCGCCTTTACCCGCGTCACCGGGATTATTACCATTTGCAGTACCACCGTCACCACTGGACAGACCTTCTCGGATAATCAAGCCATCTAGGGTGACTGTTCCTGTTGAGATATTTAATACTCGACTGCTGTAGTTAGCATCCAGAGTGATATCCGCAGCGCCGTCATTGTCCCAATCGCCATCAATGGTCAGGCTTTTATTGATATCCAGCTCACCGCTGCTGAGCTGGATATTGTAATCCGCATCGAAGGTAACGGTATCGCCAGCACCGGCACTGATAATCGCCTGACGTAGAGAGCCAGCTCCAGAATCACTATCAGTCGTAACCGTTAGTGTTGCCAGACTTTGCTCATAGTTAACCACCTGAAGTGCCTCGGCCTCAACCTGACCAGTTTTCACCTCCAGCTGCCAATCACCATTGTCACTGCCGGTTCTATCATCAGATGCGGCAACATCTGCTCCTGTTAATTCCGCTAGGGATTCAACAAACTCTAATCCCGTTTCACCGGCAGCGGTATTACAGCTATAAAGTAAAATATCGCCGTCTTCTGAAATGTGGCTGCCAATCTGAGCCAATATATCTTTTGAATCGGCTAGATTTTCTGAAGATAAATAGCTACTCCCCAACCACAAATCACCTTCCCAGCCGTGGGCAATAAGATGAATCTCTGAGATATCAATTGCCTCACTCAAGGCATCGGCTATTTGTGTTAACCCTGCTTCATTCGAGTCCAGTAACACAACCTGAGCATCCTCAGGAAGAGATGCCAGAATCTGGTCAATATTTTCCACTCGACTATCAATAAAAAAATAAGGGGAACTTTTCGCTGGGGAGGTCATGGGTATTGTCATCCTGTTATACCTGAATTTTTCTAGAAATAGCTGTAAAGATCAGGTGAGCGTTATAAGGCAATGTCGTTATAGGTTTAACGTGTCAATAAGCCTACAGACCTATTGAGTTTTATATTTTTCAGGGGCAATAATGTTCGCTTTGGAACCTTTTAAATCTAACCAAAAAGACATATCGGAATAGGTTTCAAATAGATCTGGCGGCAAAATGCTGTCTCTGTTGTTCCGTTGTACTTTTGCATTTACCTTATGCATACCGGGCAAACCAATACCTTGATCAAACTCAGGCGCATCGTATTCCAGATGTTCAAAGTTATGTTCAAAATAAGGTTTATCAATAAATTGATAAATTAGACGCATCACAGCCTCGGGAGAGCGAGTTAGTAGCTCGTAATCCACCAATAAAAGAGAGTCTGCATAAGGGCCATATACCGCTTCTTTTAAGGCACACCATGCAAAGCCAACCAATCGATCTCTTTGCCCCAAAGTATCCACACGGCTGTATACCGTATTACGCTCTACAGCGTTATTAAACAATCGGGTGTTTTCAAAAGGGTTTTGTTGATACTGGCGTTCAAGGCTATCCATAACCCAAGCGACATTACGTACACAGCAGATCACCTTAGAACCAGGGAATAAGCTATTTAGTGCAGGTAAGCGAGCACTCCAATTTCGGTTCGTATCAAAAACCACCTGCTTATGGGCCTGCTCTTGGTAATAAGCGGTAAAAAGCCCCTTAAGTAATGCCTGTTTCTGTTGATCATTCACTTGAGAAGCAAACTCACTACCGACACTCAATTGAGAGATCAGTGCATCAAACAAACTGCCAATCGGACTGGAAATACCCGCATAAAATGAAGAGTTCTGCCGTAAAATAGCAGACAATAGAGTTGAACCCGAACGGGGCAACCCTGAAATAAAGTGAAGCTTTTTCACTGTATCACCTGAATTTAATACTTAATTAAAAACAGCCTGATACGTCGACCGCCCTTTCTCAGTACCCACAGGAACAATAAAAATATCTTTATATTGCTCTCCAAACTTTAAGCTGTAAACACCCTGAACAATACTGCGCTCATCTTCTGACACAAAGAATAAAGAAAAAGAACTCGCTTGTTCACTACCATCAATTGACTTATGAGTCTGTTCTGCAACTTCATCCAACATCATTTCATAAGATGTATCATCAAAAATTACAGAGACATTTTGACCTTGATAGTTTTTGAAAAAATCGATGTTATTATCACTCACTATACTATCCTCTAACCTTATTCTTGGTGCTTTTTATACGCTAGTATGGTTGTTTCATATATCGGCTTACTGCCCATACCCACAGGCTTGATTTAATCAACCAAAAAACCCGACAAATACAGTCAGGTTATAAACCAATACCAACCATGAAAAACAGATCAACCAATACATTTATTTTGAAAAATCCTTATAAGGATATAACAACATAAAAATAATAGTAACCCCTTATTACATTACACCCTATTACACCTCATTACATACCATTTCAAATAAAATAAAACCATTTAAAACAACAAGTTATAATTATTTTAGTTTTTTCAAACTTAACAAAATAGTGCTAGCATGCATAAAAACAAACTAAGCGAGTCACTGCATGTCTCTTTCCACTGATCCTTTAATAAATGCCAACCATCTCTTTTCTATCGGTCATTTTGATAAAGCAGAAGAATCAATACGACAAATACTGTCGGAAGGAAGTCAAGAGAGTCAGCATTTATCATTTCTATATAAAATACTGTTCTACGCCGGTAAATATAAACAGCTCACCCAAGAGGCAGAATATAACGACCTTAGTCTAACAAACAATCAAGAAAGCCACTATTTTCTCTATAAATCTTATATGGCAATTCAGAATTACTTAGCGGCTATAATATCAATTGATAATTTTCAGCTTTTGGTACCCGAAGAGATTGTCAGTTACATGGATAAAGCCATCTGCCACTACCAGTTGTCACAACTGGATCAGGCAGAAGAAATGATTAAACACATCATTAATCTACAACCTGAAAATGCTGTTGCTTACAACAACTTGGGCAATATACTAAAAGATAAAGAAGAGCAGGAAGCCGCTCAGTCAGCGTACCAAAAAGCGATACAACTACAGCCTAAAATGGCGGATGCCTATGTCGGCTTAGCTATTATTGCCCGGCAAAAAAATGAAGATAAAACCTGTGAAGAGTATTTTTTATCCGCCATTAATGCCAATCCTCAACATTATCTAGCCCACTATCATCTGGCAACCTTTTACCAAACACGCGAACAGCATGGAAAAGCGGCTCAATATTGGCAGACACTGACAGAACTCTACCCTTATACCGAAGATAATTATTTGATTTTATCTAATCTCTATCAGCAGCAAGGCGAGAGAGATAAAGCCATTGCCGTATTAGAACATTGCCTCAACCATAACCCACAAAGTGCCAATATCCAGCATCTCTGCGCCTCTCTTAAAAAAGAGACAACTGAGTCGGCCCCACGGGAATATATACAAAACCTATTTAATGGCTATGCCAATAGCTTTGATCAGCATTTATCAGGCGAGCTTCACTATCAAACACCTAAGCAACTGCACAGTCTCTGGCTATCTACCGACGCCCTAGGCAATCAATTGGGCGATATTCTAGATCTGGGCTGTGGTACAGGTCTGTCTGGCCTGCCCTTTCGTCCTTATGCAAGCTCTCTGACTGGGGTCGATCTCTCAGAAGCTATGATTGCAAAAGCCCACGAGAAAGCTATATACGACAAACTGGTAGTTAATGATATTACAGACTTTATCTGTCAGAAAAAAACACAATTTAATACTTGCTTAGCTATTGATGTCATCAACTACACCGGCAATGTTTCCAGTCTATTTCGCAGTATTAATCTAACACTTAAAGATAATGGTTTATTTCTTTTCTCTACAGAAAGATCTCAAAACAAAGATTATGTACTGCAAACCAATGGCCGTTATCAACACGCTCCTAGCTATATAACAACCCAGCTAACAGAGTCGGGCTTTAACGTCATTTCATCCGCAGTAAAAACAATTAGAAAAGAACAGAACCAATGGGTGAAAGGTGATTTGTATATTTGTCAAAAGGTATAGATCCCCGTATTAGCAGGCACACCTGAGTGCCTTTTTTAATAACAGAAGGAGAAAACTATGGCTGAACCATTCTTAGCCGAGATTAGAATTGTGGGGTTCACTTTCGCCCCTAGAGGTTGGGCGTATTGCGATGGTCAAATACTGCCAATCAACCAAAACCAATCCTTATACTCTTTACTTGGCACCACCTATGGCGGTGATGGCCGTACCAGCTTTGCGCTACCCGATCTAAGAAGTCGCACCCCGATACATCGTGGCGATGGTTATCAGCTAGGGCGAAAAGGCGGTGCAGAAACGATTACTCTGACCGCTGCCCAGATCGGAGCTCATACACACGAGATGAGGGCCTCTACGAATGTAGCGAACCAGATGGCTCCTCTCGAAGGCTATGCACTGGCTGAAGCGGGAACACCGTCGTCACTGGATCCTATCTATGTAGCACCCTCTGCTCTAAAGAATTTAGCAGGTAGTACAACCACCCAAACAGGTGGCGGTCAGGCGCACAATAATATGCAGCCTTATATCACCGTTGGCTATTGCATCGCACTACAGGGCTTGTTCCCTAGTCGCAACTAAAGGAGACTCAGTATGTCAGAACCATTTGTTGGCGAAATTCGTATGTTCGCCGGTAACTTTGCCCCAAGAGGTTGGGCTTTCTGTGATGGCCAGTTACTTGCCGTCAGCCAAAACGATGCACTGTTCTCCCTGCTGGGTACAGTTTATGGCGGTGATGGCAGAACCACTTTCGGCCTACCAGAGATGCGCGGTCGCATCCCTATTCACCAAGGAACAGGCCCAGGACTATCCCGCCATCAGTTAGGTGCAAGAGCCGGATTAGAAAACGAAACTCTTACGACTAATGAAATGCCGTCTCATCGTCATGATGCTCAAGCATCCACCTCTGCAGCCAATGAATCTTCGCCCCAGGGACGTGTATTAGGCAGCCCAAGTAATCATGAAATCTATGCTCCCGTATCAGGAGCTCATGTATCGCTTGTCTCTACCACTATCGGCGATACTGGTGGCAGCCGATCACATACCAATCTGATGCCAGCACTGTGCATTAACTACATTATTGCGCTGGTAGGTATCTACCCGTCCCGCCAATAATTTAAGGATAAATTGAGGAAACCCATATGTCTGAACCATTTGTTGCTGAGATCCGCATATTTGCGGGGAATTTTGCCCCCAGAGGCTGGGCATTCTGTGACGGCCAACTACTGCCTATTGCACAAAATACTGCTCTATTTTCATTGATTGGCACCACCTATGGTGGTGATGGCCGCACCACAACGGCCCTGCCTAATCTTCAGGGTAGAACGCCTATGCACCCAGGTCGAGGCCCCGGCCTAACAGCACGACGCCTTGGAGAAAGGACAGGGGTTGAAACGGTTACATTAAGCGAGGCCCAAATTCCCAGCCACAAGCATAGCTACCAAGTACAAAAAACACCCAGCACAGAAAATGTACCCTCCCCATCAGTCACACTGGCTGAAGGCTTAGCAGGAAGTGGTAAAGGTTCTGTTAGCGTTAGTCTTTACAGTGACAACGCATCCAATATGGTAAGTATGGCTTCGTCGTCTATAGGCATCACTGGTGGTGGGCAGGCCCACAATAATATGCAGCCATATCTAACCTTGAATTACATAATTGCTCTAGTTGGCCTTTACCCAAGCCGAGGCTAAGCCATTTTTCAGGAAATATAGCATGACGATAACTACCACAATCCCGACACTTCGATCATTGGATATAAATTCAGATCAAGATATGGCGACAATAGCAGCATTATATGCCTCAACTCGCCAAGAAGAGATGAATCTTTCCGGCTGGCCGAAAGAGCAGATTGATCACTTTTTGCAGAGCCAGTTTGAAGCGCAACATACCTTCTATATGGAGCAATATTCTGCTGCCAGTTTTGACCTGATTGAAGTAGGTAGGGAAATTGCTGGTCGCCTCTATGTCGATCGGTCTGAGAAACAAGTGATTATTGTCGATATTGCTTTATTTCCTGAATACCGCAATCAGAAAATTGGTGAACAATTGATCACAGCTCTTCAACAGGAAATTTTAGACCCCGAACAGCGTCTGACAATTCATGTTGAACATGTTAACCCTGCCATGTCTTTTTATAAGCGCTTAGGCTTCTATCCCGTGGAATTAAAAGGCGTGTATATTCTGATGGAGTGGGTTAATTCAGCGGAAATAAGGGCTGAAAGAAGAGCTCAATATGAGCCAGAAGTTAGAGCGGAGCTACAGGAGATGACAGGAGTCTCTTTTGCTTAAAGTATATGGCAGGCATGGTGCCTGCCTTTTCCCAAGCGCTACAA
The DNA here is from genome assembly GCA_047518265.1 of Oceanospirillum sp. Lineage (GTDB taxonomy): Bacteria > Pseudomonadota > Gammaproteobacteria > Pseudomonadales > Halomonadaceae > Oceanospirillum. The sequence goes on along the minus strand of JAKZRG010000061.1, from coordinate 156,204 downwards.
ATCAATACTTTTCACTACCAGTAGATCATCACTACCCGCTCGCCCAAGCACTGCGCCTTCTGGGTTAACGATCAAGCTGGAACCAATAAAAGCCACACCCGTACCAGTATCATGATCCATACCTAATCGGTTGGCCGAAATAGTGTATATCAGGCGGAGTCAAATTCACTTTCCTATGTTTGCCGACTAGCCCTTCAGGCCCAACAATCACAGCACTGTTATAAAGCTGATCGCCCTCGCGCTCTATCACAGCCATCATTGTCCACAGGCGCATTTGATGCGTCGATCCATCCGACATAAAATCGAATTACCCTTAAACGGTTTTAATCGAGTAGCCTTATCTCAACATATTTTTTATATAAAAAGAGTCATCACAGCTAACACAACAATCCAGAGAGTAACGCTGCGCTGAACAAAGCTTTCAAGGCGTTGTAGCTTTTTATCTTCTTCCTTTAGTGTCTCAGGAGCCTCTTCAGAAGAGGCTTCTTTTTCCAACTCAGCTCCCATTGCAGCACAAGCATAACGATATAATAGGTTTTCCATTGGAATATTACGGTTAAAGAGTGTGCTAAACCAAACTCGACTTGTCCGAAGAACATTACCCGTTAACATAAAGCTTAGTCCCAACAAACGAGCCGGTAACCATTCCAATAACCAACGAAACTGAACGACACCTGAACTCACTCGACTGCGGTCCATTAACTGGCTTAAACGGGCGAGTAGTGCACCTTCTGCGCCTAATACCATAAACCAGAAAACCACCATAAAAAAATCACAAAACCGTAGATATAACAAACGCTTAAAAACGCTGATAAAGAGTTCATATTGTGATTTAACATTATGTTTAGGAATCACTTCACGAGCATATTCATAAGCGGCTTGTGGATCGCTATGTCGCCAAGCCGTTTGGAAGTTTTTAAACCAATCATCTGATTCTTTACGGCTAAAGCTATATAGCAGTACCGCCAAGGATAAACCTAAGGCAGGTAACCCCCATGCCACTTGCCCTAATAGATCCATCAATACACTTAATGCAGCCACAGGAAAAATAACCGATAAGAAAAAGGTGCCAGTTCCCCACTTAGTTTGTATCCGTTTTGTTTCTTCGAAACCGGCGGGCTCTACTTGAGAGAATCCTCGGCTACATCCCTCGCACCAGCGATTAAACCAAAGATCATGTTTCTTGGCGGGGATAACAGATAATAAAACTCGGGCCAATAAGGCAATTACCAAAACAACAAATTCCATAGCTGCTCCTGTCATTATTGTTATTGTCAGCCAACCCTTACTGACAGATCTTAAATCTCTACACTCTCATTGACTCTAAACCTTGGGCTAAAGCGTACTGACCGATAATATCGATTAGCTCTCTTGAGTGGCGGACTGATATAACGCCTGACGATAGCGTGACCAATCAAAGGCTAATCCAGGATCCGTTTTACGCCCTGGAGCAATGTCGCTATGACCGACAATATGTTCTGAACAAATATCGGGGTACAGTCGAGTAATTTCCACAGTCACATCCACTAAGCTTTGATATTGTTCTGAGCTATAAGGACAATCATCATAGCCCTCAAGCTCGATACCAATGGAGAAATCATTACAGTTATCCCTTTCATTAAAACAGGATAGCCCCGCATGCCAAGCTCTTTTATTTAATGGCACAAACTGAACGACCTCGCCATCTCGACGAATAAACAGATGTGCAGATACCTTTACATCACGAATTTCTTCGAAAAAAGGGTGCAAATCATTATCCAAACAATTTGTAAAAAACTGCTCAACATAAGCACCGCCAAACTGTTTCGGTGGCAAGCTAATATTGTGGATAACCAGAAGATCGAGCGCTTGATCGGGTCGATCATTAAAGTTTGGCGAAGGAACTCGTCTTGCTTGATGCAACCAAATATCTGCGGTCATAGATAAGCTCTTTTATTTTCTTTGATCAGTTAATCGTCAGTAATTTCAGTTTAAATGATCAGGAAGATCGCAGCCAGCCACAAACTGTAGCCCTGTATTCCTAGTACGGGGCTTATATTTTTTAAAACCATTGTCTTCAATGATTGTTTGTACTTGCAGCATTATTTTATAATGCCTGTTTTATTTTGTGTGGTCTGTTGCGCTTTTTGCATAACATTCATTGGGCCGCGCTTGATTTAGCTAGCCCCTATTAAGATTGTGACACTGCCTGAGGTTGATTATGTCCATGCCGTCCCTGTTAGAACAAGATATTCCCCTTCAGGTTGCCCGTGCAATTGCTGAAGATGTTGGCGGTGGGGATATTACTGCTCAATTAATTCCGGAAGAACGTCAGGCTAGAGCCCGTGTAATCACCCGAGACGATGCGGTTTTATGCGGTACGGCTTGGGTTGAAGAGGTCTTTCGCCAAATTGACCCAAGTGTCAAAATTATCTGGCAGGCCGAAGACGGTGACCGAGTGATTCGTAATCAGGTGCTGTTTTATCTAGAAGGCTCCGCTCGCTCGCTGTTAACCGGTGAACGTTGTGCATTAAATTTTGTGCAAAGTCTGTCTGGCACAGCTACCCGCTGCCAAGAATACGCTGATATGGTATCCGATACTAAGGTACAGCTTTTGGACACTCGTAAGACCATTCCAGGTTTACGTTTAGCTCAGAAATACGCGGTAACCTGTGGCGACTGCTTTAACCATCGTATTGGCTTGTATGATGCGTTCTTGATTAAAGAGAATCATATTACGGCTTGCGGTTCTATTAAGGCATCCGTTGAACGGGCTCACGAAGTGGCTCCAGGAAAGCCTGTAGAAATCGAAGTGGAGAATCTTTATGAATTGGAAGAGGCTCTGACTGCAGGCGCAGATGTTATCATGGTGGATAACTTCTCTCTTGAGATGATGCGCGAAGCTGTCGCCATTGCCGATGGTAAAGCCAAGCTTGAAGCCTCCGGTGGCGTAACCCATAAAACGCTGCGGGATATCGCCCTAACAGGTGTGGACTACATCTCTATAGGTGCACTTACCAAAGATTGTAATGCAGTGGATCTGTCGATGCGTCTGGTTGAGATCTAATTGCTCGCCGACAATATAGACGTTAATAGAAACAGCCCTTAGGCTGTTTCTAGTTCTGTACTCTCTTGAACATTACGCTCTAATTGCTGCAGGTAAGCTGCCGCTTCATCCAGCTGATATTCATTAAAGACCTTTACACCTGCTTCTATTAAAGCCGCTGCACTTACTCCCTGACCAGGTCGCGTTATACGTTCGAATTGACCGTTATAAATCTGATCGTTACCGCAGGAAGGACTATTCGCTTTCATCACTGCAATTTTAATATTCTGATCATTTACTCGGTCAACAACCCGACGAGCACCTCGGACAAAATACTGACTAACATTATGCCCTTGCTTAGTAATCACTTTACCTTGTTCGTGGTAAATATCTTGACCATCAAAGCCGGTTTCAATTTCCGCTGCAGGCCTTGGGACCAATAAACCGCCCAACATTTCTGGACACTCTGCCACGACTCGGCCATCCGTTTGCCACTGATCTAATATAGAGTGGGATACCGGACGGGAGGAGCCATCATAACGTACACGCTCTCCCATTAGACATGCACTCACAAGCACTTTTAACTGGCCCATAATTTCTTCCTAGTACCTAAAAAAGCAGTCTATCAGGCTTTATTTAAATACAACAGAGGGAAATTCAATGGCCAGATTAAAGATAAGCAGATGGGAAATAAGGTCAAATTAAATGAGCGCAGCTTATAAGGTTGAATAATGAAGTAGAGTAAAAAACGGAGCAACATCAGATTACTCCGTTTTATTAAAAAGCGAGGAAGCCTTGTCTATCCTGAGAGCGAATTTACCTTATAAAAGATCCCTTAAGAATCAGATATAGAGATCTGATCAAAACGCCCCACCTGCAGGTGTTCACCGGTTTCCATTCCAGCCTCACGAACCAGCTGCACTGTTTGTAGACCAGCCTTTTTAGCTGCATCCAATTCTGCAACTACATCGGATAAAAATAAGATTTGATCCGCAGGCACAGCAATATTATCGACGATAGCCTGATAAGAAGCCGATTCTTTTTTACCGCCGACCCTTGTATCAAAATACCCTTCAAATAAAGGATTCAGATCGCCAAAGTCACTGTAACCAAACAACAGTTTCTGAGCATAAACTGAGCCCGACGAATAAATAAATAAACGCAGGTTATCTTGCTGCCACTGCTGTAAACACTGAAAAGCATCGTCATACACATGACCTTTATAGGCCTGTGTTTTATAGCCATTTTCCCATACAAGTCCCTGTAAGGCTTTTAATGGCGTGACTTTTTTATCCGCCTCAATCCAGGCTAAAAGCTGAGCGATAACCGCTTCAATATCAGCGGAGGGCTGAGCCATTTCAGCTCTAACAGCTGCAATCTGCTCAACAACATCAGAACGATCCTGTTGTTTACGCACAAACTCAGGTAAATGCTCCTTTGCATAAGGAAATAAGACCTGATGCACAAAGCTAATAGAACCTGTTGTGCCTTCGATATCCGTGACAATAGCTTTTATGTTGTTGAAGCTATGATTGGAAGAAACACTCATACCTGAAGATCCTCAAAACGAGGGAAATTATCGGCTATATTGTCTTCTGTATACTGAGCCACCCAGCCATCAGGGTTGGTAAACAGACGAATACAGGTAAAGTCTGGCGCATCCCCCATATCAAACCAATGTTTAGTACCTGCAGGAACTGAGATTAGGTCGTCCTTTTCGCACCCCACCACAAAAATCTCGTCTTCAAGGTGCATATAAAACAAGCCCGAGCCCTGAACAAAAAAACGCACCTCATCTTCACTGTGAATATGCTCTGATAAAAACTTGGCCCGCAGTGCTGCTTTATCCGGGTGCTCCGGCGTTAAACAAATAACATCTGCCGTTTGAAAGCCATTATCATTTTTTAGACGTTGTATTTCCTTGTCATAGGCCGCCAAAATATTGACGGGATCAGCACCCGTCGTAATAGGGGCATTGGCTTGCCAACGCTCAAAACGTACGCCTTTATCCGCCAAAGTGCTTTGTATCAGCGCTGCATCTTGTATGGACTGTTTCACTTGTTTCGGCGTATCCGCCTGATAAATATTCAAAAAACTCATCGGGTTACCTTTAATGTTTCCAGCTCACAGGCCATCAAAAATTCCATTGCTTCAATATGACGTAAAGTATCTGCCATGGTTGCGCCCCAGGTATACAAACCATGCCCTCGTATAAGATAAGCAGGAGTATTAGGGTTGACCTCTAAATAACTCAAAGATTGAGCTGCCAGCGTACGAATATCTTGAGTATTTTCAAAAATCGGGATAACCACCTGCCCGTCATGACTCTCTACCTCAGGAAATGCCTTTTGCAGTTCGTAACCCTCCAGAACCAAAGCATCCTGATCTGACATTAGACGGGTTAATACCGTTGCCGCCTGAGAGTGGGTATGTAAAATAGCCCCTATATCAGAACACCACTCGTACAAAACACAATGCAATAGGGTCTCAGCAGAGGACTTTAGGCTTGATTGCACAGGCTGTCCCGATAGATCAACGACCATAATATCTTCGGCTTTCAGCTGACCTTTATGCTTACCCGATACCGTGATGGCTAGGTTTTGCTCATCAATACGAGCAGAATAGTTACTACTGGTGGCCGGAGACCAGCCTTCAGCGTATAAGAATTGTCCTGCCGCAATCACCTCTTGGGATTTTGCAGCATAGATTGCTAAATCAATCACGGTATACCTCACAGGCGATAGAAGCCCAACAACGGATATGAAAACCCAAATTACTGCTATTTTCCCATAAGTCCAAAAACAGACAAGTATTAGGCTAATTTTTCTTGCTCAAGCTTATTTATGATGACAATAATACTGATACCAATTTATAAAGAAATATCAGGAAGGGTATGGGTTGCCTTAATAAGCCTTCATTCTGGATAATAGTATTTTTGGGTCAAGAGTAGGCATCGCACAATGGATTTTCAGTTTCAGGCAATTGGTTTTATTGAGTCCTGTTATAAAGAGAAGTTTGGTGTCCCCAGACAACCCGGTCTAGCACCTGATGCCACAGGTCAACTCAAACTCGTTGCGCCTTTTAACCAAGCCGATGCAGTGAGAGGACTGGAAAGCAGCAGTCATATCTGGCTCCAGTTTGTTTTCCATCAGTGCTTACGACAAAACTGGAAACCCACCGTTCGCCCCCCTCGTTTAGGCGGCAACGAAAAAGTGGGAGTTTTTGCTACCCGATCAACCTTCCGCCCCAACCCCATTGGTTTATCCGTGGTAAAGCTGGATAGAATTGAAACGAATGGACAGCAGGTTACACTTCATTTAAGCGGCTTAGATCTGATTGAGGGTACACCGATATTGGATATAAAACCCTATATTCCCTATGTAGATAAGGTTGAAGAGGCCAGCAATACCATGGCGGAAGAGGCGCCAGATCTTCTACCCGTACTTTGGGGCCTACAAGCGCAAAAAGACTTACATCGCTATGAAGCTAAATTCGGAGACTTTCGAGCCTTGGTTGAACAAGTGCTACAACAAGACCCAAGACCGGCCTATCGAAAATCCAAAGCAGAAGAAAAGTGTTATGGAGTGCAGCTAGGACAAGCCAATGTTCGCTTTACGGTGGGTATAGCCGAAGAAGGTTCTGATAAATTACAGGCCTGCGTTGAAGGGGTAGAGTTTTAAACACTCCCCTCTTTGTCCAAAAGGACATTACAACAAACCAGACGTTATGAAAAAAGGCAAAAAAATACCCGCTAAAAAGCGGGTATTTCAACGAACTGCTGCAAGTAAAACTTACAGTACAGTTACGTTTTCAGCTTGTGGGCCTTTCTGACCTTGGGTCACTTCGAAAGTCACTTGCTGGCCTTCTTCTAGACTACGACGTCCAGTACCGTTGATAGCACGGAAGTGAACAAACACATCGCTATCACCTTCACGAGAAATAAAGCCAAAACCTTTTTCGTCGTTAAACCACTTAACGGTACCAGTAATAATGCCTGACATAACGTCCTCTTCTCTCTCACTACACCCGGCTCAGCCCGGGAAAAAATCTTACATGACAAGCCTGAACGACCTACCATCATTAACTACTACATTCTAAATGTAGTCCCCCTATTAGAGCATGACTTTATTTCTTTACAACTAGTTTTTTAACTTTTTTCCAAAAAAGTGATGTTTTTTATTTATCCAAACCTTTCCGCTAAGAGAGATAGCGACAGAACAAAGAAATACCTTTTAGAGACATTAGCCGCAGCAATTTGTTTGCCATATACCTATCCCCCATTATGCCAACATAGGAAACACAATAAGCCCTCATATAATATGTCTCTACCCCCCCTACTAATCCTAGATCTCTAAATAAAAATATTTCAATGTTTATCAAGCTATAACCAAAATGCGACACCTGTAATAGAGTATTTATGTTGAAGCCCTACACCAAATGCAGATTTATTCAAATTTCACTGAAATATCAAACAGTTTCCTTATTTAAGTACTAGCATAAGCGGAAAAGCTTTTGTACAATACTGATCGTTTTCAGGGCCTATAGCTCAGTTGGTTAGAGCAGTGGACTCATAATCCATTGGTCGTAGGTTCGAGTCCTACTGGGCCCACCATGAATACAAACAAAAAGCCCTGTAATTCATAGAATTACAGGGCTTTTTTGTGCCTATCACTTTTTAGTATATTTCAATATTACTATTCAGCATTTCTCATGACAGCTGCGACCTAACGTCGACGTCTTGATAATCTCCCATTGTTACTGCTATCCATTATTGCAGGCTCTTTGGAACCGATTATTAATTGGGCATTGATAACAGGGTATAGGGGATAGGTTTTAAAAAACTCTGCTAATTCGAAATGCCTCAATAGCTGCTCACTATAACGAATACGTCGATTTCGGGTCAGGCTAAAACCTTTATACCCCAAAAGGGTAAGACACTCCGAGCAGACCGATAAGCTACGCCGTTTATGACTATCAAGTACGGGGAAGGGAGAGCTTTGACAGGTAGTTGCTATCCACTGCTCTCCTTCAGATGACATCAAAACCGGACAGTCCGCCACATGAAAATATTGCTTTGTTCCCTTAGTATGAGCCTGAGCAAAAACCACCACTCGACCATTCTTAATAGCCAAGGTTCGATCCGGTAAAAACCTTAATTGATGGGTTTGTACCAAGCGACCACGGTTCTCCAACCTAGAACGCTCTTCACCGGTCAAATGACGCTCTGGATCAAATAACTCAAAGTGTCCCTGTTTTTTGGCGGCCATTTGACGTCGCAAATCCAGGATAGGCTCAAATTCAGTAAAATCCGGTAGTTTCATGACACCAACACCTTAAGCATCATCCTTTAAGAAACCTTTTAGGATTTCTCGAATCCTAGAATCAGCATCCGTTAGCAAGCGGAACTCTACCCGACGGGAACGTTCGCTATTTTCTTCATTAAAGGGGTTTAACACCAGTTTTGAAGATGAGAGGCCATTGGCCGTTAATCGACCTTTCAACCAATCCTTTTCATGCTCAACTTTAGGCAAGGCTAAAACATAACCCAGAGCCGAACGAGTACGAGCTTGAGAGAGACGCATGTTATTGATATAGGCTTCATCAAGGGTTTTCGCGTTTGTCCAATCACTGGACGTATGCCCTTCAATCCTCACCTCAGAGATATCATTGCGGTACTTTTCTGAAGTAATAATACGCGTATAACGAGGAAAAAAATCGGCAAGGATATCTTTAAACTCAGGCTGGAGAGATGACTTACCGATATCAAACATCACATCAGTGTTATAAAACTCCAGGCTCAAATCCTCAGCATTCAGTTCTGCTCCCCAACGGGGAAGATCTTCCTTAAATTCTTCGTACAAATCCTGATAGAGCTCATCCCTTAACTGCTGATAGAGGATAGCCACTTCTTTAATCTTTTCCGTTTCTCGCTCCAGAATCACCATATAGGCAACCGCCACAAGCAAAAAGACCATCATTAAACCGGCCATCAGATCACTCACAGCAACCCAGTGAGCCCCTTCTTCTGCGCCTAGATTCTCTTCTTCATCTTGCTGTTGATCCAATCGATTCACTTAGCAGATTTCCGTTCAGCTGTATTGGGCAGGCTATGGGCCATATCCACTACTTTTTTTAGTTTCTCGGTTAACGGTAGATAATCACTAACAAACTTCTCTGATAATGCGGTTAGCTGGCAACCAAAGGTTTGCAAGGCATGGGTGAGCTCTTTTTCCATGGCACTGTCTATTCTAACCAACTGCTGCTCATTACGATCCAGCATTTTTACCACCATATCATTATGATTGGTATTCACTGTCTGCATATCATCGATCAACTGTTGATTCACCGTGATCACAGTGGTTTCAATGGTATTGGCCGTACGTGTTAATAACTGATTCATCTGCTGATGACTCATCTCGATACCTGAGGCTAATTCTTCGGTCAGGGTTAAGATACGCCCTTCTAAAGCTGGCAGGCCATCTGAAGCTTTACTCACCAAATTAGCTAGGCTATCAAGATAACTACCCAAAGATTCTGATTGCTGCTGTAAACCTGTCATCACATCCCCCAGCTTTTCCGAGACATCATTGAAGGCTTGGGTATGTTGCACCATAGTTTTATAGGCATCAGCAGCTTTATCTAAAACTTCTCCATTAGCTTGTTGCTGATGCAGAAGTTTTGCTAGCTCATCTCGGTAATTATCCTGCCATTCCAGCATCTGACCTACCGCTTCATTCAGCTGTCGGAAGTTTTCGCCATACTGCACGGTAATCTTGTCATTAAAGCTGGTCATTAGCTCTGTAATGGCCTCTGTCAGCGCATTGCTGTTAGCTTCTACCATTTCCTGCTGATAGCGACCTATCACTTGTTCCAAACGCCCTAGATGCTGTTCGATACCTCGGGTACTGTTCTCCATTCGACTGCCAATATCCGCTAAACCAGATTTATGCAGTACATGGCGGATATCTCCCAACAAAGAGGCCAAATCATCCACCGTAGCCCCAGTGTATTTAGTCTCGGCCTCATAGTTACGCACGTGCTTAATCACGTGACGTAGCTTAATGGTCATAGCCGCCAGCAAACCCGCAATAGATGACCAAAAGGCTGTTTTTAAACCTTCAATCAGAGGCGGTACACTGCCTTCAATATCCTTACTATCAAAATCCATCAGGCCCAGAGCCACACCGAGAAAGGTACCAAAGATACCAATACTGGTCAGAATAGAGGGAGCAGCATTCACCGTACGCAAAGAATACACAGGGCCATGGAAATAGACGGTTAATAAGGCAATAACCAGAATAACGGCCAGTGTCAGAGGTGATAAAGCATTTATCAGATCCATAACAGTCGCTTTGTCAGAGTAAAAGCCTATTATGGCGGGAAAAAGGGTTACTGGAAATGGTCAACAGGCTCTTAGACAAAATAAGCTGAGTCATACTGATTACCTTAGCAAACACAAGATCAAGATTACTAAAAACAGCTCATACATATCTAAACATAAACTTCCGATATTTTCCGGCTATCTGTCAGAGAAAGCAGTGGTTATATGTGGAGAAACTTTTATACCCTTATTCAAGAGATGGAGTGATTGTATAGCAAATCGTATGACGTTCATGACCCGGTTGAGGTGGTTCACACTTATGGGCCAGGATGAATGGGCTAAACAATAACGCATCTCCCTCTTTCAGATCATAACCTATAACTTCTGTGCCCAGCCCTAGTTTTTGCAGTGTCTCCGTTAAATCAAAATAACGCCGATCAGGATCTATGGGCAACGCACCAGCATTCCTTACAGTTTCTGTTCTCTCCTGATCAATCATTAAAGTATTACCACCATGTTCAGATACTGGATTCAAGTAGACAAATAACTTCAAAGATTTTTCCAGACCATAATCCAAGTGCCAATAAGTATTGAAACTATAATCTTCAGCCTGAGAATCTACCCGGTCATAGGAGGTCCAAAAAATCTGATAGTCGCCTTCAAAATGCTCTTTCAGTAGCTCATCAAGATCACCCTTAAAGATGACCTGTCTGCAAGTCTGAATTATTTCTTCGATTAAGGTTTGGTTATCACTATTTTGTTTATAGCTTGCAATAAACTCATTGCAAAGATGGCTAGGTAAAACATTTCGCAACTGAACTGACTGCTGACGGCTGAAAAGCTTAGCATCAATATGGTATTCCATTTCTCATTTCCTTTGATAAAACTGAATCCAATAATAACAATATCTATGCTTTAGCTTTCCATAAGACAAAGAAAAACCCCATGGTATTGCTACCATGGGGTTTTTCGGATCTAAACACTGCGCGTAAAATTAACCGCCCAGATATTTGATCATCACACCGGCTGCTACCGCAGAACCGATTACACCCGCAACGTTCGGGCCCATGGCATGCATAAGCAGGAAGTTGTGAGGGTTATATTCCAGACCCAGTTTATTGGATACACGGGCTGCCATAGGTACAGCAGAAACACCGGCAGAACCAATCAGAGGGTTAACTGGCGTATCGGTCAGTTTGTTCATCAGTTTAGCCATCAGAACACCACAACCGGTACCAATACCAAATGCAACAATACCTAGAGACAGGATACCCAGGGTTTCAACCGCTAGGAACTTCTCAGCCATCAGCTTGGAACCTACGGATAGGCCCAGGAAGATAGTCGTAATGTTGATCAGTGCATTTTGTGCCGTATCGCTTAGACGCTCTACCACACCACACTCTTTCATCAGGTTACCAAAGCAGAACATACCCAGCAGAGGTGCTGCATCAGGCAGCAACAGAGCGACCATCACCAGCAGAACCAGCGGGAAGACGATCTTCTCAGCTTTGGATACGGTGCGCAGCTGTACCATCTCAATCTTACGTTCTTCTGGCGTCGTCAGTGCGCGCATAATTGGCGGCTGAATCAGAGGCACCAGAGCCATATAAGAGTAAGATGCCACCGCAATAGCACCCAGCAGTTCAGGGGCTAACAAGCTGGCTACGTAGATAGACGTAGGACCATCTGCACCACCGATAATACCGATTGCTGCGGCTTGCTGAACGGAGAAGTCCATCACACCCATAGCGGACAGACCTACCGCACCCAGTACAGTGGCAAAAATACCAAACTGCGCTGCAGCACCCAAAAATAAGGTCTTAGGGTTAGCTAGCAGAGGGCCAAAGTCGGTCATGGCACCTACCCCCATAAAGATGACCAGAGGCGCAATACCACTGGCAATCGCTACAGAGTAGAAGCTGTACAGCATACCGTTAGAATAACCCGCATCCTGTGCTACCAACTGAACCGCTTGGTAAGCACTGGAGTTCACATCATGTACCAGATGCATTAACTCAGCAGGATCAGTCGTATTAGCACCAATCGCCTGGGCGATAGCTGCCAAAACTTCAGGTTTTGCAACATGTACCGCCTGCTCAGCCGCAGACAAGGCCAGTCCCGCTTCCGGAATATTGGCCAGAAGGCCGCCAAAACCGATCGGAACCAGTAGCAAAGGTTCGAAGTTCTTTACAATTGCCAGATACAGCAGGCCCAGACAGATGAGAAGCATCGTCAACTGCCCAAAACCCAGATTGTAAAGCCCGGAGCCCTGCCATAAGCTCAAAAGTTGTTCCATTTGATCAACCTCGTTGTTTTAGCAGGACTTACAGAGTCACCAGAGTATCGCCAACAGTGACAGCGTCACCTTCGCGAACACTTACCGTACCGATAGTACCGGCGCGTGGAGCACGTACTTCAGTTTCCATCTTCATCGCTTCCAGAATGATGATCACATCACCTTCCTGTACGGCTTGACCTGGATTAACCAGAACTTTAAAGATGTTACCTGCTAGAGGAGCACCAACAGGCTCACCACCGCCCGCTGGAGCCGCGGCTGGCGCTGCAGCAACTGGAGCAGCAGGTTGAACGTTAGTGATATCACCACCTTCGGTCACCTGAACCACATAGTTCTGACCATTAACAGTGATAGTGTAAACTTCAGGACCAGTATTCTTGCTCACAGCTTTAGTACCTTCTTCTTCGGTTGGAACAGGTTCAAATGCATCAGGATTGCCACGGTTTTCCAAGAACTTCAAACCGATTTGCGGGAATAGTGCATAGGTCAGAACGTCGTCAATGACTTCAGAAGACAGTTTAAAGCCTTTCTCTTTTGCCAATGCTTCCAGTTCTGCGGTCAGCTTATCCACTTCAGACTCAAGCAAGTCTGCCGGACGACAAGTGATCGCTTCAGCACCATCCAGAACACGGGCTTGCAGTTCAGCATTGTAAGCTGAAGGTGCTGCACCGTATTCGCCTTTCAGGATACCCTGAGTTTCTTTAGAGATGCTCTTATAACGTTCACCGGTCAAAACGTTCAGTACGGCCTGCGTACCGACAATCTGAGAGGTTGGCGTTACCAGAGGAATATGACCCAGATCTTCACGTACACGTGGGATCTCAGCTAATACCTCATCAAACTTATCTCCTGCACCCTGTTCACGCAGCTGGCTTTCCATATTGGTCAGCATGCCACCAGGAACCTGTGCCACAAGAATACGGGAATCTGTACCGCGCAGAGCGCCTTCAAATTTCGCATACTTCTTACGCACTTGACGGAAGTAAGCCGCAATTTCTTCCAGTAACAGCAGGTCAAGACCCGTATCACGGTCTGTACCTTTCAGCGCAGCAACAACAGATTCTGTTGCCGTATGGCCATAAGTCATGGACATGGAAGAGATCGCTGTATCAACACGGTCAATACCGGCTTCTACTGCTTTCAGAATGGTCATATCGGACAAACCCGAGGTCGCATGTGCATGCAACTGAACTTCTAAGTTTGTTTCCGCTTTCAGGCGAGATACCAGCTCGTAAGCATCGTATGGCGCCATAATGCCCGCCATATCTTTAATCGCGATAGAGTCTGCACCCATATCTTCGATCTGCTTCGCCAGACTAATCCAGGCTTCCAGGTTATGTACTGGGCTGGTGGTATAAGACAGCGTGCCTTGAGCATGCTTGCCTGTGCGTTTTACCGCTTCAAGCGCGCGCTTCAGGTTACGCGGATCGTTCATCGCGTCAAATACGCGGAACACATCAATACCGTTGGTAGCGGCACGCTCTACAAATTTATCAACCACATCGTCAGCATAATGACGGTAGCCCAGAAGGTTCTGACCACGCAGTAGCATTTGTTGACGGGTATTAGGCATCGCTTTTTTCAATGCGCGAATGCGATCCCAAGGATCTTCACCTAGATAACGGATACAGGAGTCAAATGTTGCTCCGCCCCAGGATTCTAGGGACCAGAAACCTACTTGATCCAGCTTCTCAGCCATGGGAAGCATATCATCAAGACGCAGGCGGGTCGCAAACAAAGACTGGTGTGCGTCACGTAGAACGACATCAGTTATGCCTAGTGGTTTTTTGGACTCGGTCATGGGTATTGGCCTTTTCCATAATAATGAGTTTTTTATTGGCTAAAAAAGCGTCTGCTCTTATTTGCCCGCTCGATACTTGTGAACCGCCGCTGTCATAACAGCAACTAATTCATCGTTATTGCCAGCAGCAGGTGCGCTTGCAGGAGCCGGGTTGTTTGATGTCACTACCGGAGCTGGTTTCACATACTTGTTCACAATGGAAGACATTGCGCGTGTAGCAAAGACCAGCAGGGTTAGAAACACAAAAACAAAGCCCATGCCGAAAAGCATTAAGTTAATGCCTTCGGAAATCAGCTCAGAAGATTGCATTAAGCCATTCCTCGTTTAGTTCTTGGATGGGTTAGACTTTGACTAAGAGCCTACCACCTATTTTTTTTGCCTCTTGCAGCATGCCTTTGTAAATCTGCGCTCTCGCCCATCACACAGATACAAAGGCGCAGCTAATTTACCTTGAATCTGTATGTCAGGCAATATAATCCCCGAAATTGTAGACAATTATCAGGACTAATAAGTCAACGTCGACAAAATCAACGCGTTTTGATAGCACTAAAAATCATATTACGCGGTTAAGCAAAAAGCTTTTCACCGTTCAAGTCTCTTTGACGATCTGCGTAACATGTACCGATTTCTTTATGAGTTCTTTATGAGAAAGCGTATGTTCTAGCACTTTAAGGCACATCTGAAGATTCCCTTATGGTACAAACGTTATATCATTGCTGTACCCGATCAGAGCTTGACCTCTATCAATAACATCTATTCTCCTTAGACCATTGACCAACAGCGACCATCCAATGCCCAACGCCACAACTTTGACGCTCGACTCCCGCATCAAACCTTCAGACCGGATCGCCCTTGCCCCTATGGAGGGCGTGGTGGATTACCATGTGCGTCAATTATTAAGCGAGATTGGCGGCATCAGCTTTTGTGTTACAGAATTCCTCCGGGTGACCAATCAATTGCAACCGGATAAAGCCTTTAAAAAAATCTGCCCTGAAATTCAGCACGATTGCCAAACAAGCCATAACACCCCGGTTCATCTGCAATTACTCGGTAACAATATCGAGTTACTAGCCGCTCACGCAGCCAAAGCAGCAAACATGGGCGCCAAAGTTATCGACCTGAATTTTGGCTGCCCTGCAAAAACTGTCAATCGTCACAAAGGAGGAGCTGTTCTTCTGCAATACCCGGAAGAGATCCATCAGATCGTACAAGCGGTATCCAACGCACTGAAGGATTCAGAGGCCCAATTGACCGCAAAGATGCGCCTGGGCTACGAAGATAAGAGTTTAGCCTTTGAGAATATGGCGGCTATTGAAGCAGGCGGGGCAAAAGAATTGACCGTTCATGCACGTACGAAAGTAGAAGGTTATAAACCGCCCGCCCATTGGCAATGGCTGGCGCGCCTAAAGGAAAAAGCCCAAATTCCCATTATCGCCAATGGTGAGGTCTGGAATATCGAAGATTACCATGCTTGCCGAGATATCAGTGGCTGTAAAGATGTGATGATTGGTCGAGGTTTGTTAGCGGACCCTTACTTAGGACACCGTATTCGCTATAACATAAAACAGACACCAACACTGGCAGATCTTACTGTGGTTTTGTATCGCTATCTAAAAGCGACAGAGCAAAGCTTCCCCGAAAAGTTTCTACTATCACGCAGCAAGCAATGGCTAGGAATGATGAATAAAAATAATCCTGACGTACAAGCTTTATTCGACCAAGTCAGGGTATGCAATAATAGTCAGGATGTATTTAATTTACTGTTTCAGAGCAGCCAGCAAGAGCGGCATTTCGCACATTGCCTAACACTAAATTAAACACTTGAGTAATTCTGTCACTATAGACATTATAACTCCTTGTAAACACATCGCTTTTCCGTAGACTAAGTATCAGAAAAAGGGTATTCCATGCGGAGTAAAATCTTATTTTTAACTCATGCACGATCTTTTTTTAAGAGAAAAAGGACAACCCTTTTACTTTGGCTCACGCTGGCCCTCCCTCTTATTACGACAATAAATACCGCCTCTGCTACAACAGAAAAAAATATAACCGATAAAACAAACAAGGTGCTTTACCTAAACGCCTACCATAGAGGATATAGCTGGAGCGATAATATTGAGCACAGCTTAAAAGAGGGTTTAAGCACCTATCATGGAAAAATAGAGCTTTCCACTGAATATCTAGATAGCCGCCGCTTTAATTTCACCAATCAGGAAAACAGACTCACTCACCTGATGAGCGAAAAATACGGGGGATATCACTTTGATCTTATCATCACATCGGATAACGCGGCTTTTGATTTCGCTATCAACAACAGAGACAAGCTCTTTCCCAACACCCCCATTGTCTTTTGCGGATTTAATAACCTAAGGCCTGAGAACACAGCCGGTCTAAGTAATATTACAGGCGTTAATGAAGAGGTCGATCTCAAGGGCACCATAGATCTTGCTCTCTCGGTACAACCCAACACAAAGACTCTAGCTTTTATTGTTTCAACCGGAGATATTAGCAGCAAACGTATTTTAGAAATTGCCAAAAAGAGCGTATTCCCTGCATATCAGGATAAATTTAATCTTGTTTTACTGCAGGACTTACCTCTTAACGAGATTGAATCTCGCCTTAAACAACTCCCAGGAAATAGCCTGTTATTTATTTCTGGCCAAACCAGCGACAAAAAAGACGATAGAGCGTTAACGCCTGTTGAAAACAGCCAACTCATTAGCAAAATCTCTCCCTTCCCCGCTTATGGCTTCTGGAGCTTCAATATAGGTACAGGCGCCCTGGGAGGCAGCATTGTTACCGGAAAGGATCAGGGAGCCGCTGCGGCCGATATGGCTGTGCAAATCCTAAACGGCACACCAGTGGACAAAATCCCATTACAACTGCAATCACCAACCAGTAAAATATTTGATTATCAGGTGATGCAGAGATTTGGCATAAAAGAAAAGCAATTACCTACCGATAGCACCGTGATCAATCGCCCCGACTCCTTATGGCAGAGCTATAAGAAACAGATCATTACCGGTATTATCATTTTTATACTGCAGACCATATTAGTGATCACACTATTCTTTCTGGTCAGACAGAGAAAAAAAGCCTTACTGCAATCCGAGCAATCCTTACTCCTTGCAAGACATAGCCAAGCAGAATTACAGACGCTTACCGCAGAACTCGAAGAGCGAGTAAAAGAAAGAACCCAGGAACTGGCACAGAACCAAGAAAGACTTGAGCGGGCTAAAAATGAACTGCAGCGCTATGTCAGTCTTGTGGATAAATATGTCCCCACATCCTCTACCGATACAACAGGTAAGATAATCACCGTATCCGATGCTTTCTGCCAAATATCAGGCTTTTCTGAACAAGAACTGCTAGGCAACACTTATAAACTCACTCAACATTCAGAGACACCAGCCTCGGTTTACCAGGAGCTATGGACAACCATTCAAGCAGGACAACCCTGGCAAGGTGAATTTAAAAATAGAAAGAAGAATGGTGAGGATTATTGGGTTAATACCAGCATAGAACCCGTACAATCCACAGATGGGATCATCACAGGCTACACCTCGATCCAGCAAGACATTATGGATAAAAAATATGTAGAACAACTCTCCATTACCGATAGCCTGACTCAGATTTATAACCGCATGAAGCTGGACAGCTCGCTACAAACAGAGATCAATCGAGCCAACCGATATCAACACCCTCTATCGATTATCCTATTAGACATCGATCACTTTAAAGCGGTGAATGACACTCACGGCCATCAAGTGGGCGATGAAATCCTTATCGAGATCGCCAACCTACTCAGATATAACATTAGAACCTTAGATATCTTAGGCCGATGGGGCGGTGAAGAGTTCTTAATTATTTGTCCAGAAACAAATACCGAAGGCGCTATCGCTTTAGCGGAGAAGCTAAGACAGTTGATTGAGGCGCACACCTTCCCCCTTGCCCTAACTCAAACTTGCAGCTTTGGTATCGCTCAGCACCAGCAAAAAACCTACAAACAAAGTGAAGATCAAGACCTGTTAGTCGGTATAGCGGATAGAGCCCTTTACCTTGCCAAAGAAAAAGGCAGGAATAGAGTCGAAATCTCTACGGATTTAGTGAGTTAACAAACCTATTAGAATAATCCGGCAAGACAATAGCACTAGAAAAGAAAGCGAAAACAACCAGATAAAAGAAAAACAGAAATAACAGGCAATAAAAAAGCCGAAGTAGTAATACTTCGGCTTTTTTGCTCCTAAAACGCTATCTTTAGAAATAGATTGAAACGTCTTAAGAAATGTAATGGCCCGCTCGGGAGGATTCGAACCTCCGACCGCCTGGTTCGTAGCCAGGTACTCTATCCAGCTGAGCTACGAGCGGGCAAATGACCACTTTTTTCGTACATTTAGCACGAACTTCCACATTAAACATTACTTTCTAGGTCAAAGAAAGAAATGGCCCGCTCGGGAGGATTCGAACCTCCGACCGCCTGGTTCGTAGCCAGGTACTCTATCCAGCTGAGCTACGAGCGGGTAATAATGTGGCGGAGAAGGAGGGATTCGAACCCTCGATAGAGCTACAAACTCTATACTCCCTTAGCAGGGGAGCGCCTTCAGCCTCTCGGCCACCTCTCCGATACAACTTTTAAAAATCAGATTAAAATCTAATTCTTTCAATAATGGCCCGCTCGGGAGGATTCGAACCTCCGACCGCCTGGTTCGTAGCCAGGTACTCTATCCAGCTGAGCTACGAGCGGGCAAATTGCTTTTAATACTTACATCAAGAAATATAACGTACTTAAGCATTGATACTTTTAACCAAATTAAAAAGATAAAATCTAATTAATTGACAGGTCGATCAGACCCCATGTTATTCCACATTATATTTTCGTTTCTTAAATATAGATATCTAAGAAAAGAATGGCCCGCTCGGGAGGATTCGAACCTCCGACCGCCTGGTTCGTAGCCAGGTACTCTATCCAGCTGAGCTACGAGCGGGCAATATAATGTGGCGGAGAAGGAGGGATTCGAACCCTCGATAGAGCTACAAACTCTATACTCCCTTAGCAGGGGAGCGCCTTCAGCCTCTCGGCCACCTCTCCGAAACACGGCGCACACTATACCACAGATTTTCTAAACGTCTACGCTTTTTTTAAATTTTTTATTTATATTCTCGTAACTTAGGCGTCACCCTGCTCTGAGCCCTCTTTTTCACGCTGAATGCGCTGATAGATCTCTTCACGGTGTACAGCCACTTCTTTTGGTGCATTCACACCAATACGTACCTGATTACCTTTGACACCCAATACAGTAACAGTGACATCATCACCAATCATTAGGGTTTCACCAACACGGCGGGTTAAAATCAACATGGTTGAATCTCCTTATTTCCTCGGGGCGCTATGCGCTCTTGTAAAACGCATAAGCTTAAATAGATGGATGTAGGCCACCTTATAAAATCGAGCGCATAATATGCTGTAAATAGCACTCAGCTCAACTATTTCCTGTAACAAAGCTTATCCCTGTCACGCCGTAACAGTTTCTGTCACAAACCAGTGTTATAAACCAACGTTATTAAAGCCAGCTGAAAAGCTAGAATCAATAATACTATGGATATTAACCAGCTCATATCAGAGTATAAACTCTAGCAGCAGAAAAAAAACAGGGTCTGCTTTAATTAAAGTAGACCCTGTTAGAAACTTCAAAAGCAGTTTTTTAATCTTCTGCTTTATCCAATCCAAATGCAGTGTGCAAAGCACGCACGGCCAACTCCATAAACTTCTCGTCGATAACAACGGAAATCTTAATCTCTGAAGTGGATACCATACGGATGTTAATGCCCTCATCAGACAGCACTTTAAACATCTTACTGGCTACCCCTGCATGAGAACGCATACCCACACCGACCAGAGAAACCTTAGCAATTTCATTATCACCAGAAATTTCACCAGAACCCAGCTCAGCAACCACGCCTTCTAATACAGCACGTGCCTTCTTGTAATCACCACGAGCCACAGTAAAGGTAAAGTCAGTGGTTTTACCATCAGGTGCAACGTTCTGAACAATCATATCCACTTCAATGTTCGCATCACCCACAGGGCCTAGGATGCGAGAAGCAACACCCGGCATATCCGGTGCATTCAGTACGGTCAGTTTGGCTTCATTCGCAGTAAACGCAATACCAGAGATTAATGGATCTTCCATCGCTTCAACTTCCTCTGCAACAATCAGGGTACCTGGGCCATCCTGAAAACTGGACAAAACCCGAAGGGGAACATTGTATTTACCGGCAAACTCGACAGAACGGATCTGCAATACCTTAGAGCCCAGACTAGCCAGCTCTAACATCTCTTCAACGGTAATTTTTTCCAGACGGCTTGCCTTAGAACAAACCCGAGGATCTGTCGTATAAACACCATCTACATCGGTAAAGATCTGACACTCATCCGCTTTTAATGCCGCAGCTAACGCAACACCCGTGGTATCCGAACCACCACGACCTAGAGTGGTAATATTACCGTGCTCATCCATACCCTGGAAACCAGCCACTACGACAACACGGCCTTCAGTCAGGTCGTTACGGATCTTTTCATTATCAATCCGTTTAATACGCGCCTTAGTATGTGAACTATCGGTCACAATACTCACTTGGGAGCCCGTATAAGATACCGCAGGACAACCAATGGTATTCAAGGTCATCGAAAGCAGAGCGATTGTCACCTGCTCCCCGGTGGATACCAGCATATCCATTTCCCGAGGTGTCGGTTCTTCGTTAATTTCATTAGCCAGTGCGATCAGACGATTGGTTTCACCGCTCATAGCAGACACCACAACAACAACGTCGTGACCTTCCGCCCGGTAACCTTTCACCTTTTCAGCAACGGCCTTGATACGCTCGACGGAACCTACCGAGGTACCACCAAATTTTTGAACGTAAAGAGCCATTGTTTAGCATTCCCATTCAGGGTTTATGATTAGGTTCGGTGTCCAACACCGAACCTGTGTCTATATTTATCAAAAAGCATCGACTTAAGCGTCAATTCAAACAAACCTAAGGCGATCACAAACAATCCTAAAAGATTAGGCCAGCTTTTCTTCAACCCAGGCCTGAACAGATTCTAACGCTCCTGGAAGCGCTTTAGCATCGCTACCACCGGCTTGAGCCATATCTGGACGACCACCGCCTTTACCACCTACCTGTGTCGCCACATGATTGACCAGCTCACCGGCTTTTACTTTACCGGTCAGGTCTTTACTGACACCGGCAATCAGGGATACTTTATCCCCTTTCACAGCAGCCAGTACCACGGCACAAGAGCCCAGCTTATTTTTCAGTTGATCCATCAAGTCACGCAGCGACTTACCGTCTGCACCCTCAACATTAACCGCAAGCACTTTCGCACCAGCAACATCAACGGCCTGACCCGCCATATCAGAACCCGCCGCACTGGCCAGTTTAGACTTCAGTTGCTCTAACTCTTTTTCCAGTGCACGTGTGCGATCCTGACTGGCAGTCAGACGCTCTACAAGCTGCTCAGGCTTAGCCTTCAGAAGACCCGCGGCTTGACTCAGTTGAGCCTCACGGCTTTGAGTGTAAGCAACAGCAGCACTACCTGCTAAAGCCTCAACACGACGCACACCAGAAGCGATGCCTCCTTCAGATACGATACGCACTAAACCAATATCACCAGTACGCTTAGCATGAGTACCACCACACAGCTCAACGGAGAACTCACCCATGCTCAAAACGCGTACTTCGCCAGTGTACTTCTCACCAAACAGTGCCATAGCACCTTTAGCTTTTGCAGATTCCAGATCCATCAACTCAGTGCTAACGTTATGGTTTGCCTGAATTTCAGCATTGACGATCTCTTCTACTTTCGCCAGCTGCTCTGGGGAAACAGCTTCAAAGTGACTGAAGTCAAAACGCAGACGCTGACTGTCACACAAAGAACCCTTCTGCAGCACATGATCACCCAATACAAGGCGTAGCGCTTCGTGCACCAAGTGTGTTGCAGAGTGGTTATGAGCGGTACGCTGACGCAGATCTGCTTCTACAGACGCATTCAGGCTATCACCTTTGCTGACAGAGCCTTCAGCGATAAGACCGTGATGCAGGAAAGCGCCGCTGGATTTTTGTGTATCACGTACATCAAAGCGGGCGCCATCTTTTGTCAAAACACCACAATCACCGACCTGACCACCGGATTCACCGTAGAAAGGTGTCTGATCCAGAATGATCACACCCTCTTCACCAGCATTTAGTGTCTCAACTTCTTTGCCCTCACGGAACAAAGCCACAACAGAACCTGCACCCTCAGTACCGTCATAACCGGTAAACACGGTATCCGAGTCCACGGAGATCAGGCTGTTATAGTCCACACCAAAGTTACTACCGGCACGAGCACGCTCACGCTGAGCATCCATGGCCACTTCAAAGCCTTCTTCATCTACGGTCAGATCACGCTCACGGGCGATATCTGCCGTTAGATCCATCGGGAAGCCATAGGTGTCGTATAACTTAAAGACCACCTCACCCGGAATAACCTTGCTATCCAGATCCGCCAGATCCTGCTCTAGGATCTTCAAACCTTGCTCCAGAGTTTTAGCAAACTGCTCTTCTTCGGATTTCAGCAGGCGAACAATGGTCGCTTCCTGAGTACGCAACTCAGGGAAAGCATCACCCATCTCAGCCACAAGTGCTGCAACCACCTTATGGAAGAACAACCCCTTAGCACCCAGCTTATTACCATGACGACAAGCACGACGAATAATACGACGCAGCACATAACCACGGCCTTCATTAGACGGCATTACGCCGTCAGCAATCAGGAAGCTACAAGAACGAATATGATCCGCAACCACTTTCAAAGAAGGGTTATCGTCGTTGGCACAACCCACTGCATCAGCGACTGCTTTTAGCAGATTCTGGAACAGATCAATTTCGTAGTTAGCATGAACGTCCTGCATCACTGCACTGATACGTTCAAGACCCATACCGGTATCAACAGAAGGCGCAGGCAGAGGCTTCATTTCACCATCAGCCGTACGGTTAAACTGCATAAAGACCACGTTCCAGATCTCAATAAAGCGATCGCCGTCTTCTTCAGGCGTACCCGGCAAACCACCTTCAATATCCGCACCGTGGTCATAGAAGATTTCGGTACAAGGACCACAAGGCCCCGTATCACCCATGGCCCAGAAATTATCAGACGCGTAAGGGGCACCTTTATTGTCCCCAATACGGATCATATGAGCTTCAGGCACACCCATTTCTTTGGTCCAAATATCAAAAGCTTCATCATCTGTCGCATAAACAGTGACATACAGCTTCTCTTTCGGGATACCCATATAATCTTTCGACGTCAAAAACTCCCACGCGAAGTTAATGGCATCTTGCTTAAAGTAATCACCAAAGCTGAAGTTACCCAACATTTCAAAAAATGTATGGTGACGAGCGGTATAACCCACATTTTCCAGATCATTATGCTTACCACCGGCACGCACACACTTCTGAGAAGTGGTGGCACGGGTATAAGGGCGCTTTTCCAGCCCTAGAAAACAATCTTTAAACTGATTCATACCTGCATTGGTAAACAACAGGGTTGGATCGTCAGCAGGCACCAGCGAACTACTGGTTTCAATTTGGTGGCCCTTTGATTCAAAGAACTTTAAAAAGGCCTGGCGAATATCTGCGCTTTTCATACAACTGGTCCGATGGCGAATACGTGGTCGAAGGCCCGAATAACGGGCATGGTAACCACCCAAACCTAGAAAACAGGTACAGGCAGCCCAATATTAAAAGGCCAATATTATAAGACCTACGCACAGGAAGGGTAGTATTACTTTGATCTTAGAGGGGATTTTTGTTAGGCGTATACCCTAAACAGGCAAACACTATTCTTCTGACAATTCGTCTAAACGATCCATCGCCCAACGAATTTGATCGCTATCAAAACCCCGTTGGTATAAATGACGCTGTTGTTTTTGTCGCACTTTTAGTTCACGGCTGGGTTGATGAAACTTCTTTTCCAACTGACGATAGGCGTATTCTTTCCACTCAAAACTTCGGCTATCCACATACGCTTCAATTAAGCTGGATTCTAACCGATATTGTTGTAAATATTGCCGAATATATTGAGGCCCGTAACCTCTCTCTTTACGCGCCCGCACCAACATCTCAATGTAACGTTCATCACTCTGATAACCCAACGACTCCAAGCGCTCCAGCACAACTGACACCATAGCCTTAACTTCATCATTATCTGGATCAATTTTAGCCAATAGCTTCTGCTTTAATTCGCCTGCGGCATAATCCCTTCGGGATAAAAAATCGATGCCCGCATGGTAAATCTCTGCCTCTGTGCTCAGTTTTTTGGCAGCCATATTTACTTCCCTTCTTTTAATCACCTTTTGTAAGAGAGCCTTTTAAACCTGATCTTTGTAAATGGCCTTTTCTCTTAATATATCAAGATATATGCTTTCTACAGACAGAAAAAAGCCAGTCAAATTACTTTGACTGGCTCAAGATCGGTAAAACCGACAAAACAATAAAAGCGATAGAGAGAAAAACTAGCTTATTTTTTTGCACCGACTTTCTTATCAGAAATAATTTCGCCGGTAGCCATATCAACACCTTTTTCCTCAGCCTCAGGTTTAGCCGCAGGTGTAGGCGTTAACAACATTTCACGCAGCCTGCCATCAATTTCATTTAAGATTTCTGGATTATCCAGTAAGTGCTGGGCCGCATTGGCTTTACCCTGACCAATCTTACTGCCGTTATAGCTGTACCAAGCACCGGCTTTATCCACCATTTTGTGCTGCACACCCAGATCGATCACTTCACCGGCATGATAGATACCCTTGCCGTACATAATCTGGAACTCAGCCTGCTTAAATGGCGGAGAAACCTTGTTTTTCACAACCTTAACACGGGTTTCGTTACCGACAACTTCGTCACCCTGCTTCACAGAACCGGTACGACGAATATCCAAACGCACAGAAGCGTAGAATTTCAGTGCATTACCACCGGTTGTGGTTTCAGGATTACCAAACATCACACCAATCTTCATACGAATCTGGTTAATAAAGATCACCAGACAGTTGGCATTCTTGATGTTGCCGGTAATTTTACGCAGGGCCTGAGACATCAAACGAGCCTGCAAGCCCATATGAGAATCACCCATTTCGCCTTCAATTTCAGCACGAGGGGTCAAAGCAGCAACAGAGTCAATAACGACTACATCAACGGCATTAGAGCGCACTAACATATCCGTGATCTCTAGCGCTTGCTCACCGGTATCTGGTTGAGAGACCAGCATATCATCCAGATTGACACCCAGTTTTTCTGCATAAATAGGATCAAGCGCATGCTCTGCATCTACGAATGCACAAGTTTTGCCTTGCTTTTGCGCCTCCGCCACCACTTGCAGTGTCAGCGTTGTTTTACCAGAAGATTCAGGACCATAGATCTCAACAATACGACCATAAGGCAGACCACCTATACCCAGCGCCACATCTAGGCCCAAAGAACCTGTGGAAACGGAAGGAATAGCCTCACGAGGCTGATCACCCATGCGCATTACAGCACCTTTACCAAATTGACGCTCAATCTGAGAAAGGGCAGCACCTAAAGCCTTTTGGCGATTATCTTGATCGGACATGACACACCTTTAATTGAAATCCTTAACTGCAATATACTGTATATGAAAACAGTATAGGTGTACAGTAGGCATATCAGCTTACTGAAGCAAATTGCAGATCCATAAATAAGTTAGATTGCAGTTCAAAGTAGACGGTCAAAAACATTGCCGTCCGAATTGAAAACACGCTGAGATTATAACCGTCAAAACAGACTATGAAAGCTTAGATATATGAAACTTTATATTGCTGAAAAACCAAGCCTGGGCCGCGCCATTGCCACCGTATTACCCAAGCCCCATAAGAAGCACGACGGTTATATCGAAACAGGTAATGGCGATTGCGTTAGCTGGTGTATTGGCCACTTATTAGAGCAAGCTGATCCTGAAGCCTATGATCCTGCTTTAAAAAAATGGCAACTGATAAATCTACCCATCATACCGAAAGAATGGCAGCTGGAGCCTAAACCCAAAACCCGTAAGCAACTCACTGTATTAAGAAAGCTGGTTAAACAAGCCAGTATTTTAGTTAATGCCGGTGACCCTGATCGTGAAGGACAGCTTTTGGTGGACGAGGTTATCAGCTACCTAAAAACGCCTGCCACCAAACGACAAAACACCCGCCGGGTATTGATTAGCGACTTAAACCCCGGCGCTGTTAAAAAAGCCCTGCAACAGGAACGCAGTAATCGGGATTTTATTCCTCTAGCCACATCTGCTCTGGCCCGTAGTCGAGCAGATTGGCTGTATGGCATCAACCTTACTCGCGCTTATACCTTAAAGGGGCAACAAGCAGGATATAAAGGCGTATTGTCGGTCGGTCGAGTACAAACCCCGGTATTAGGTTTAGTGGTCCGTCGGGATGAGGAGATCAAAAACTTCCAAGCCAAAGCTTATTTTGAGGTATTGGCCCATCTAATCACCGATGATACCTCCGGTAATATTCAGTTTACTGCTCAATGGCAACCCAGTGATGCTTGCCTGCCCCATATGGATGACGAAGGGCGGGTGCTTAACCGAAAACTGGCAGAACACGTCATAACCCGTATTCAACAACAAACTGCCAAGGTTATTGATGTCGAACAACAGAGTAAAAGAGAATCTCCACCCCTGCCTTTTAACCTGTCACAACTACAAATTGCCGCTAATAAACGCTATGGTTTTTCTGCTCAGCAAGTACTGGATCTCTGCCAATCCCTGTACGAAAAGCACAACCTAATTACCTACCCTAGATCTGATAGTCGCCATTTACCCAAAGAACAACTTAAAGATGCGCCATCGGTGATCAATGCCATCAGCCAAACCAGCCATAGCTTAAAAACGGGCGCCAAAGAGGCCGATCAAAAATGGGTTAGCAAGGCCTGGAATAACAGCAAGGTGGAAGCTCACCATGCCATTATCCCTACAACAAAAAACCTAAGTAGCGAACGCTTGTCTGCCCAAGAGTTAAAATTATACGAACTGGTGGCCCGACAGTATCTGGCACAGTTTTACCCAGCCTATCGCTACAATACTCAGCAGATTAGATTTGATATTAATGGCGGCATATTTCTCGCTAAGGCACGACAGAATATTGATTTGGGCTGGAAAAAACTTTTTGAGCAAACACCGGACGAACATCATCTACCGGCATTAAAGAAGGGAGATACTCTGCACTGTAGTCATGGAGAGTTACTGGATAAACAAACTCAGCCCCCAAAGCACTTTACCGATGCCACTCTGTTGTCTGCCATGACAGGCATCAACCGCTATGTAAAAGATAAGAGTATTCGTAAGGTTCTGAAAGATACCGATGGCCTGGGCACAGAAGCCACCCGCGCCGGTATTATCGAACTGCTCTTTAAGCGCGGCTTTTTACAGCGACAAAATAAGCTCATTTTATCCACAGCCGCAGGGCAAGCCCTGATTAACAATCTACCAGAATCCGCCACCCTACCGGATATGACCGCACACTGGGAGTCCATGCTAGAAAAAATCAGCCAGAAGTCGCTCAAATACGATGACTTTATGCAACCCATGCAGGGTCAGCTTAACAACATGGTCGAGCAAGCCAAAAGCGCACAGATGAGCGGTCTCTCAGGCTTAGAAAACAAAGGCGCATTTCGTAAAAAACGCCGTAATTATAGCAAAACAGGCAGCTCAAATAAGACAAATAGCTCTAGAAAAACTAGCCAGACAAGCAAAACAAAAAGCAGTAACAACTACAGTAAAAAATAATAAACGACGTAACACCCCATAAAAGCACACTGCTATCGCAACACAAGCTAGCTCATCCTCAATTTTGAACAGCCTTAAAGTCACACTTGGGAGTTATTTTATTCGCTCTCAAGTCCTCTATTTTTCTGCATCCATGTCTACATGATTACCCCCCTACTTCTCTTCTCCCACCACAGACGTTATCGCTAAATAGACACTGCCCGCTTACCCAGAAGATATTCCAGATCACCTAAAAGGTATTAACAGCCATATATTTCGTGATCCTCACGATAAAATTGAAAATAACTACGTGAGACTCACAAAATAAAAACCCTACCTACCTTTAGGTCGAAATTAAAAACGTGATCCTCACAAATATTGACAAAAACACAGGTTTTAGTAAAAATAGCCAAAACGTGAGAATCACAGGAAAATGATATGGCTAGGCACACCACACCAGCAAAAACCGATAGCCAGAGGCAGGATAAAATCACACAAAGAAGAAAAGAGTCCGGGCTTAAACTCACCAAATTCCATTTAGATGATTCAACCTATGAGCGACTCATGCAGCTTGGAGAACAGATGGGCTATGAAGAAATCAGAAAAGAGGGTAACAAGGGCAGAATAGAACAACTGTCTCAGATCCTGACCCATTGCATCATCAATACAGCAGATGCTCAGGATGACATTGGAATCGAAGCGAAATGTAAAAAATCTCAAGAACTTTATTCTTTAAGGAATATTTGTGCCTTTCGAAAAAAATCGGGTGATAGCGACGCAAGTATTGCTCACTTTATGCAAGAGCACGCTTACACACATCCGTCACATCTTATCCCTGAAAGCGCTGAAACCAATCAATGGACTGAAGAAACAATCCAAGAATTACTGGAACAGCCGGAAGAACTGGAAGAACACTTCTACAACCTAAGCAGAATCGCTAAACGCTCTGCTCTTTCAAAACGAAAAAAAGATAACTCAATTTAGACCAAATGGAGATTCCTAGGGGAGAGCTGAAACCATAAACTTGCAAACGTCCTCAGACTCTAGATACAAGAAACAACCTATAGCACTGCAATTGCAGTGCCTCCTCAATAACCAGGACAATCACATTCTTATGGATATAGCAAAAACACGCTATGGGATTGGGTCATATAAAATTACTCAATAAGTGAAAATATTCTGTAAATTTTGGCTATAACCTCCCCTCCCCTTTCAGTAGAATACGCGGTTCGATTTCAAACCCTGAAATAAGCCATACAATTACAGGAAGCTCCCGTGTCCAGCGAAAAACATACGCCGATGATGCAACAATATTTCAGCATCAAAAAAGATCACCCTAATGAACTGGTTTTTTACCGCATGGGTGACTTCTATGAGCTGTTTTTTGATGATGCCAAAAAGGCCTCACAGTTGCTGGATATTACGCTAACGGCACGGGGAAAATCTGGCGGCAATGCCATACCTATGGCTGGCATACCTTTTCATGCAGCCGAAAATTACTTGGCACGCTTAGTCCGAGGCGGTCACTCTATCGCTATCTGTGAGCAAGTGGGCGACCCTGCGACCAGCAAAGGCCCTGTTGAACGCAAGGTGATGCGGGTATTAACCCCTGGCACGGTCAGCGATGAATCCATGCTGGATGAGCGCCGGGATAACTTGCTTGCAGCCTTAACACTGAAAAATGAGGTATATGGCTTAGCCGTGTTAGACGTCACTAGCGGCCGTTTTACCGTACAAGAAATCAGCGATACCAGTGCCCTGTTAGCGGAACTGCAACGTTTAGACCCAGCAGAATTGCTATTAGATGAAGGTGAAAGCTTTGACCCAGCTATTAGCAAGCGCAAGGGTTGCCGTTTATTACCACCTTGGCATTACGACCTAGAAAGCGCTACCACTCAGCTTTGCCGTCAGTTTGAGACCCGTGATCTAACCGGTTTTGGCTGCCAGCACTTAGAAGTAGCCATAGGTGCAGCAGGCTGTCTCTTAGAATATGTCCGTGATACTCAGCGTACGGGATTACCCCACGTACGTGCCTTACAGGCAGAGTCCCGTGAAGAATGCATTCAGATTGATGCCGCCAGTCGACGCAATTTAGAGCTGGATATCAATCTTAGCGGTGGCTTTGAGAATACCCTAGCATCAGTGATGGATAATACCGCTACCGCTATGGGTAGCCGACAACTCCGCCGCTGGCTCAACCGCCCAATCCGTTGTCATGATCAGCTGCATCTGCGTCAATCCTGTGTGCAAGCTATCCAGGATAGCTTTCAATGGCAATCCATTAACGATCATCTAAAAGCTATTGGCGATATCGAGCGTATTCTCGCTCGTGTGGCTTTACGCAGTGCTCGCCCAAGAGATTTGGCAAGACTGAGAGATGCTTTACAAGAACTGCCAGAGTTATCCAATTTACTGCACAGTATCAATGAGAACGCTCTGGATCATCTGCGTAACGCTATCGTACCCTTTCCAGAGGAAGCAGATCTGTTACAACGAGCGGTTATTGAGAACCCACCGGTTGTCATTCGTGATGGCGGTGTGATCGCGGATGGTTATGATACAGATTTGGATGAACTGCGCGAGCTGAGCGAACATGCCGGTGATTATCTGATCCGCTTGGAAGAGCAGGAACGTACTCGCACAGGGCTTAGCACTCTCAAAGTCGGTTATAACCGTGTACACGGCTATTATATTGAAATTAGTCGCGCACAATCCGATCAAGCACCAGCAGATTATATTCGCCGTCAGACACTGAAAAATGCTGAGCGTTTTATCACCCCAGAGCTAAAAGAGTTTGAAGACAAAGTTCTGAGTAGTCGCTCCCGGGCACTTGCTCGGGAAAAGGCATTGTATGAAGCGCTGATCGAGACATTAAATGACAGTTTAGCGGCACTGCAAAACCTAGCGGTCTGCCTATCAGAACTGGATGTATTAAATAACTTTGCGGAACGCGCAGAAAGCCTGAACTTTAACCGCCCTAACCTTACTCGTGAGAACGGCATCAGCATTGAGGGTGGTCGCCACCCGGTGGTCGAACAGGTTAGCGATCAACCTTTTGTCCCCAATGATCTGAACTTCAGCAATGAATCCCGCATGGCGATTATTACCGGCCCAAATATGGGCGGTAAATCGACCTTTATGCGTCAGATTGCACTGATTGTATTACTCGCACATACAGGGAGTTATGTACCTGCCGCAGCGGCTACTATCGGCCCTATTGATCGTATCTTTACCCGTATCGGTTCATCAGATGACCTAGCCAGCGGTCGATCTACCTTTATGGTTGAAATGACAGAAACAGCCAATATCTTACATAATGCTACACCTTGTTCCTTGGTATTAATGGATGAGATTGGTCGAGGCACCAGCACCTTTGATGGCCTCTCTCTAGCCTGGGCCTGTGCAGCACACCTAGCACAACAATTACATGCTTATACTCTATTTGCCACACATTACTTTGAACTCACCAATCTACCGGATCAACTGGATGGTGTGATCAACTTACACCTTAATGCCACCGAGCATAATGATAATATTATTTTTATGCATAAGGTTCAGGAAGGCCCAGCTAGTCAGAGCTATGGTTTACAGGTTGCTAAGCTCGCAGGTATTCCTCTGAATGTCGTCAATAATGCGAAAGAGAAGCTTATTCAACTAGAGCAGCAAGAAAGCCAATCCGGCCAAAACCCAGTATCAGTCATTTCTCCCGTGCAAAATGACCTTTTTGCTGCAGAACCGTCCCCTGCTCTAGAAAAATTGAATAATATTGATCCTGATGATCTAACACCTAAACAGGCGCTTGAATTACTGTATCAACTTAAGCAGTTAAGCAAATAATAAAGTGATAGATTTAGGTCCTAGCATTTAGAACAAAGCATTAAATTGAGATACTTCTGGTCTCTAGACCGGAAGTACACTCCATCATAAATATTTAATACCTAGTATCGAATACCGGAGACAAACATGTCATTTATCGTGACCGATAACTGCATTCAATGTAAATACACTGACTGTGTTGAAGTTTGTCCTGTGGATTGCTTTTATGAAGGGCCTAACTTTCTAGTAATCAATCCAGATGAATGCATTGATTGCGGCCTATGTGAGCCAGAATGTCCTGCAGTGGCTATTTTTTCCGAGGATGAGTTACCGGAAAATATGGAGCATTTTTTTGAATTAAATGAAAAGCTGTCTCAGCACTGGCCCAATATAAGCGAACGAAAAGATCCGCTACCCGATGCAAAAAAATGGGATGGAATGGCTAATAAACTACCGAAACTAGAAGGTACTGAAGATCTAAATCCCTAAATAAAATCTTCTCTACGAGTCCCTACTATCTATAACGGCCGACAGAGAATTATCAGAGTTTTTCGATCAATAACAAAGAAGTAATTTAACAACTTGAAGATAAGGTAAGAGTTTACCCTAGAAATGAGAAGGGCGGCCTTGCCGCCCTTTAATCCCTTGCGCTATCTTTTCCATGACAGCTAACTCATCCTGAGTTATCCCTGTGGCCTATGATGACTCACGCTTCCTGCGCTCCTTGTCCACCACCTAATCCAATCCTAATCCTTAATACTATCCCTATCCTTTTGCTATCTTTTCCATGACAGCTCACTCATCCCGAGTTATCCTTACTTTAATCCATTAATATGACTTAAAGTTAAACATCCTATTCAACCTGACTCCTGTCAGCCAACACATCCTGTTTGCATCCTGCTTCAATCCTTTGACCAAATCCTATATCCTGTCAGACACCCTGTCTGCACAGCCTCCGGCTGTTTCCATAATAACCAAGCGACTCCTTAAATCCTTGCTTGGCTAGCTGCGACCTGTCCCTGACCACAATTAAACTTTAGCAAATCTCTATCGATAAAAAAGACATGTATTCAGTTATAAGAAATACACCTTTCAGAACAAAATATATAACACATTGAAAAATATAGATATTTTTAGCTGCCTTACAGAGACCAATCTAATAACAACTCGACTTAATGCTATTATCTTAAAGCCTTGTAGGATATATCCTACAAAGACACCCACCATTAACGACACACCAAAACACTAGATATAAAAAAAGCCACGCTGTGGTTAGCGTGGCTTTTAGTTTTCCCTATTAAAACAGGGAGTAAGAGAGCATTAAAACGCAATTAAAGTGTTAATCGTCAAAGATTGAATCCATGGATAAACCCTGTTTTTCCATAATTCGACGTAGACGACGCAACGCTTCGACTTGAATCTGACGTACTCGCTCACGGGTCAAGCCTATCTCTTCACCGACCTGCTCTAAAGTAGAAGGCTCATATCCATGTAAACCAAAACGGCGAACCACGACTTCCGACTGCTTTTCAGTCAACTCATTTAGCCAGAGATCGATATGCTCACTAAAATCATTTTTCTGTAGAGTTTGAGCCGGATCCATCTCTTCTGTATCGGCAATCGTATCAATCAAAGGTTTGTCCATATCACCACCCACAGGGTAGTCCATGGAGGTGACCCGCTCATTTAGGCCTAACATCTTCTCAACAGTTTCTACTGGTCGATCAAGAGCCTCTGCAATCTCTTCCGGCGTTGCCTCATGATCCAATTTCTGGGTCAATTCACGGGCTGCTCTCAGATACACATTCAGCTCTTTAACAACGTGGATAGGTAAACGTATCGTGCGTGTTTGATTCATCAAAGCTCGTTCGATGGTCTGACGAATCCACCAAGTGGCATAAGTAGAAAAGCGGAAGCCCCGCTCAGGGTCAAATTTTTCTACGGCTCGAATCAGGCCTAAGTTGCCTTCTTCAATAAGATCTAGAAGGGTTAAACCTCGATTAAGGTAACGGCGGGCAATTTTCACTACCAAACGCAGATTACTTTCAATCATTCTGCGCCGACCGGCTTCGTCACCCTTACGGGCTAAACGGCCAAAATAAACCTCTTCTTCGGGACTGAGTAGCGGGGAGAAACCAATTTCATTCAGATAGAGCTGGGTAGCATCTAAATTCTTTTCAGATTTATCTTCACGGGCCAAGGCTTTTTCAAAAGCCACTTCAGCATCTGCATTACTCATCGTACTGGCAGTGGTTGAAGAATTGGCAAATTCATTATCAAAGTCGGTAGTAAGTTCGCGTTGTAAAGTCGTCATAGCAGCATTCCCATTGTCCTGCGCTTCATATTCTGTGCGAAACATGAAGCCATTATTTTTATAAATAACAGGCTCTTAATTGGGTGTTGTGAACGCTTACATCCGTGTGTGTATTTTCAGATCACAACGACCAATTTTTTGGCCTTTTTCTGTTTCTGAGTCATTTCTGCATACACTATTGTTTAGGTCTTTTGCGAAGAAATCCTAAGCCTTTGATTTTATTTTGTTTTTACCAAAGATCTTTGACAGACGCTTCACAACACATAAGTTACCCCCAATGTTCGGTTCAACTTATGTACTACCACGCTACAACTTTGGTATGACCAAATGCAACTTATTTTTAAAAAATTTATTAAAAAAGAATGTTCAGAAAGAACAAAAGAAGGGAAGAAGGCTGTTACATTTTCAGCAAACAACCTTACAGATCATAAAGATAGGATAAACTTTAAAACATTCAAGGGATTAATTTTTTTCTTTATTGATCCACTCAAACCAAATAACCAAAGAAAACCCCAAAGTCATTAGAATTAATACCGGTATTAGCTGGGCATCTACCCCCATTAACGCTTCATATTCCGCCGGCATCAGATTCTCTTGCGAGACAGGTACTGCCTTACCATGACTATCCAAACGATAAGCTAACAATTGCTTCCATGGCCATATTTGTTGCAATGAACCAATTAAAACCCCTGTCAGCACCGTCAGGGTCATACTATGAAAACGTTTAAATAACCAACCTAGTACATGAGAAAAGCTTAACAAGCCAGCCACACAACCCAAAGCAAACCAAGAAAGGATTAATAATTCAAAATCTTTTACCGCTTGAATCACACCACTATAAATACCCATCATCAATAATAAAAAGCTACCAGAGATCCCAGGTAATATCATGGCACAAATAGCGATGGCTCCAGCAACAAACACTTGCACGGGCTCATCAATGCTCAGATCAGGCACCAGGCTGTTAACCAGGTTAATAAGCAACATACCCGCAAGTAAACCAAAAGACGTCGCCAAGGTTCGCGCCTCTATCTGTCGATAAATAACCACAACCGAGGCCGCAATCAAACCAAAGAAAAAAGCAGAAAGCAAAATAGGATGATTGATCAATAGAAAGCTAATAACATGGGCCAATAACAATATACTACTTAAAATACCTAACAGGAGAGTCAGTAAGAACGCACCATCAATTTTTTTCCATAATGCCACAAAACCTTCCTGTCGCCAGATATTGATCAACCCTGGATTAACACTTCGAATAGCAGATAATAACCGCTCATAAATACCTGTAATAAAAGCAACAGTGCCACCGGATACTCCAGGAACAGCATCTGCAGCTCCCATAGCCATACCTTTAATAAATACCTCAACATACTGTTGATTACGCACGATCAAACAACTCCTTCAACTAAAGGTACAAAACGTACAGGGGCTAATACTTCTGATTCATAACCTTGAGCGGTACGGGTTAACTGAACCAGTTTTTGATCATAAGTCTCACCAACAGGTAATAACATACAGCCCCCTAGTCTTAACTGATCAATTAATGGCTGGGGAATATCAACCGGTGCGGCAGTCACAATAATAGCGTCATAAGGTGCCGACTCAGGCCAACCTAAAAAACCATCACCATGCAGCATATGTATATTGTGTAACTCTAAGGCGTCAAAGCGAGCCTTAACCCTAACCTGGAAAGAGCCTATACGTTCAAGCGTAAAAATTTCATCAAAAAGTTGGGCTAATAACGCCGTTTGATAACCAGACCCCGTCCCTACCTCTAACAAGCGCTTAGGGCGTTGAGGCATTTTCAATAACCTCTCCGTCATTTTGGCCACAACCCAAGGTTGAGAAATGGTTTGATTTGAACCTATAGGTAGAGATACATCTTCATAGGCACGATGAGACAAAGCATCATCTACAAAGATGTGTCTAGGCAATACTGACATCGTCTGCAACAACTCGTCATGAGTAATGCCCTGCTCCCGCAAACGCAGCACCATACGATCACGAGTGCGCTGGGATGTCATACCAATCCCTTTCAAATTCCAGTGTTCAGGGCTCATTCTTAGTCTCTAAAACATGCCCGATTGATTCTAACCAATTATTTAAAGCGTCAAACGCTGAAGGTTGAGTCAGATCCACATGCAGAGGTGTAATACTGATATAACCTTCAGCTACCGCATAAAAATCAGTATCTGGCCCTGCATCCCTTGTTGGCCCTGCCGCAGGAATCCAATAACGCAGTTTTCCTCTAGGATCTTTCATCGGCACAGGCTCACCGGCCTGATGTCGATGCCCTAAACGAGTTAATCGAACCCCCTTGATCTCATCATAAGGAAGATCTGGTACATTAATATTTAAAATACTACCAACAGGAAGATCCAGCTTAGGGTAACCGCTTAAAATCCGGGCGATAAACTCAGCAGCACTGGCAAAGTGAGTTTTACCGACTAAAGAAACCGCTATGGAAGGCACACCTAAAAAGCGTCCTTCAGTCGCGGCAGCCACAGTGCCCGAATAAAGTACATCGTCCCCGAGATTAGCCCCATGATTAATACCGGCAATGACCAAATCTGCATCGGCAGAAAACAGCGCAGACAACCCCATATAAACACAATCTGTTGGTGTGCCATCGATACTGTGAAAACCATTTTCCATCTGTTCAGGACATAAAGGGCGGCTGAGCGTCAAGGAATTACTGGCACCACTACGATCTCTATCCGGTGCAACCACAGTGACTTTATCTGCCAACTGCTGTAACCGATTGGCCAAAACCCTAAGCCCTTCGGCACGTACACCATCATCATTGGATAATAGAAGTTTCATAACACCCTCTTGTCTCAGTAACTCTTTTAGTAAATAACGCTTTTACGAAAGATGACTTACAAAAGATAAAATCTAAACATGCTGTCGTCGAGAGGACTGAGCTATTCAATAATATCAACAGTGACACCTTGCCAATCTGCCAGCTCACGTAAAATAGAAGTTGCAAACGTACCCACAGGTAAGACAAAAGATAAAATCAGATCATCACCTTGCCAATCCCAGTGTAAATTTTGCGGAATCAAGCGCAATGCTCGACGTTCATGCCTTAGACCTGCACTGGCAATGCCTTCAAGCAATAATGGATGCCCATCACCTATCCCTTGTTCAAGCTTTGCTACATCACCGGTTAAACTATTTTCTCCCGCTCCCCACATTGGCCCCGTCGGGTGAATGACACCTTCTTTCAAACGAACCTGAACATCCTCATCATCGACCTCAATGGCAAACTGACTACGGCTACCGGAAAAAGTAGCAATATCACCACTTAGCCACTGCTGCCAATTATCTTGAGTAATACGCTCTGCCAGCGTTCGATTAAATAACCAACTGCGCAAAGAGGACAGCAACATAGCCTTATTGTCTTTATCTCGCTTACTCAGCGCTAGAGACTGACCCGCCTCAACACGTGCAACCGCTTTGGTTAGGTTGTTTCCCTGACGACCAAAACGTTGCTCACCAAAGTAATTAGGCACCCCTTGAATAGCGATAGTATCTAAGCGCTTTTCAGCCTCTTCTCGCTCTGGGTTAAAGTCCCGTAGGCGAATAGTAAATTTATTAGCCCTGTGTACGCCCCGTTTTAGCTTTTTACGGTGGCGTACCGCTTTTAGAATCTCAACACCTTCAATGCAGAACTGCGCCCAATCAGGGCCTTCCAAGCCAGGAATATGGACACTGAACCACTGTAATGTCACCGCATGGCGATCCTTCATACCGGAAAAGGCTACTGCGGAATAACTCACACCGGCAAATTTCGCCAGCTGACGAGCCACCCAGTCGGTATTATTACTGCGTTTACGCACCCATAAAAAATGGTGCTCACCTTCACCTTCTGGTTCAAACCCCATTAACTCCTCAACCAGAAAATCCTCCGGCTCAGTACGCAGTCGAGCGGTTGCTAATGGACCTCCCCAAGCATAAGGAAAATCCAATGATAACGGGCATCTAGTTTCAGTTTCTGTATGACTCATTCAAACGATCCAATGAAGGGATAAATATCAATGATTGGCAACCAGCAAAACAACCCCATGGGCTGCAATGCCTTCTTTACGGCCGGTATAGCCTAGCTTTTCTGTGGTAGTAGCTTTCACATTAACCGCACTTATGTCCACCTGAAGATCTTGAGCCAGATTCACACACATCTGCTCAATATGCGGTGCCATTTTAGGTGCTTGTGCCACAATCGTGCTGTCAATGTTCCCTACTTGCCAGCCCTTTGTCTGTAGCAACTGTACCACATGACGTAAAAGCTGACGGCTATCAGCCCCCTTATATGCAGGGTCTGTATCCGGAAAATGTTTACCGATATCGCCTAAACCTGCAGCACCTAATAAAGCATCACAAAGCGCATGAATCAGAACATCGCCGTCAGAGTGTGCCACTAACCCTTGCTCATAGGGAATAGTAACGCCCCCGATAACGATATGATCACCGGGGCCAAATTTATGTACATCAAAACCATGACCAATACGCATGTCTACTCCTTACTTCTGCGCCCTGTCTCTTGAGCCTTTAGATGAGGCTCTCTTTTTGGGCCTTCAGATATAATTCAGCAAAATAAAGATCATCAGGATGAGTCACCTTGATATTATCTCGTTGACCACAGACTAGACCTGGCTGATACCCCGCCCACTCTAGAGCAGAAGCTTCGTCAGTAATCGTGATATTTTGCTCTAAGGCTTGGCTTAAGCTTTTGACTAACAAGCCGTAACGAAACATCTGAGGTGTCAGGGCATGCCAGAGTTGGTTTCGATCAACGGTCTGATCAATACGCGGAATATCATTTACACTATCATTACCAGTGCTGCTATCATTCGCACTATCATCATCAGTACTATCAGCGTCACTTTGAGCAGATCGAGCACGTTTCATCGTATCCGCTACAGGCAGGGCTAAAATACCACCCACAGGGTCATCAGATAACCGTTCTATTAACGTGTGGATATCATCAATCTGAACACAAGGACGCGCGACATCGTGCACTAAGACCCAGTCATCATCATCTGCTTGTTCCGCAATCGCTTTTAAACCGTTTAAGACCGTATCACAGCGCTCTTTTCCACCCGCTACGACCTGTAACTGAGAAAAAACCGTTTCTTGGGCAAAGCGCGTTTGAGGCCAGTAAGGATCTTCAGGATTAAGGCAAAGTACTACATTGGCATCAGGTAGCGCACTGATTAAGCGCTCCAACGTGTGCTCAATAATCGGACGATCCAATAAAGATAAATATTGTTTAGGCCTATCCGCCTGCATACGTGATCCCACACCTGCGGCAGGTACTAGCA
This sequence comes from Oceanospirillum sp., assembly GCA_047518265.1. Classification (GTDB taxonomy): domain Bacteria; phylum Pseudomonadota; class Gammaproteobacteria; order Pseudomonadales; family Halomonadaceae; genus Oceanospirillum. The sequence continues at coordinate 116,482 of JAKZRG010000061.1, read as the reverse complement.
GCCAAACTTTATTACTCATTGTTAGCCTCTGAAGACGGAGTATCGTTGGATAAAGTCTTCGCGGGTAAACTAACAGAGGGTAATGAAGCTTCCGTCATAACCGCCGTACCAGTGGAGCCTTTCAACAAGAAAAAGGTTTCACTCTCCCGAACCATGCCTAATTCATAACGGGCACGCTCTTCAATGGTATCCAAACCACTGCGAAGATCCTTCACCTCAGCAAACAGCTCAGCATTACGTTCACCCAGCTTATCAGTTTCTATCTGTTGTTTAGCAATCTGTCGGGCCAGCTGCCGGGTTTCCGGCAAACTATTTTCTCCAAACCACAAGCGAACCTGCAGCAGGATAATGATCAAACCTAAGACTAAATTTAAAAAACGAAACATGCGTTATCTCTGCCCGTCTTGGCTTTTTAGTAAATACGATTGAAAAACCTTTGTTAAAAAGCCTCTCGCTACAAAGCTTTTGAACAAAAAATTTTAAAGTAAAAATATTTAAAAAGAAAAATAATAAAATCAAAAAAAGGGGGAACCGGTTGGCTCCCCCTCTTTTCATGATCAGATATCAAACTTGCAAATTATGCTTGGCCTTTGATCTCTTTCAAACCATTGTATACCGCTTTATCGCCCAGTTCTGCAGCAATTTCCAACAGACGGTTATACTTAGCAACACGATCAGAGCGACACAGTGAGCCTGTTTTGATCTGACCTGCAGCAGTACCTACTGCCAGATCAGCAATCGTAGTATCTTCTGTTTCACCAGAACGGTGAGAGATAACGACAGTGAAACCTGCATCTTTTGCCATCTGGATCGCATCCAGAGTTTCAGACAGAGAACCGATCTGGTTAAACTTAATCAGGATAGAATTACCGATATTCTCTTCGATACCACGAGATAGAATCTTGGTATTGGTTACAAATAGATCATCACCTACCAGCTGAACTTTATCACCAATCTTATTGGTCAAGTATGCCCAACCGTCCCAATCAGATTCATCCAGACCATCTTCAATAGAAACGATAGGATAGCTTTCAGTCAGTGCAGCTAGGTAATCACCAAAACCTTCAGCATCGAAAACCTTACCTTCACCGGCCAGATCATATTTGCCATCTTTGTAGAACTCAGACGCAGCACAATCCAGAGCTAGAGTCACATCTTTACCTAGCTCGTAACCTGCGTTACTGATTGCTTCTTGAATCACAACCAAAGCTTCTTCATTAGAGGCTAGGTTAGGAGCAAAGCCACCTTCATCACCAACAGCTGTGCTCAGACCTTTACCTTTCAGAACGGCTTTCAGAGAGTGGAAAATCTCAGCACCACAACGCAGCGCTTCAGAGAAAGAAGTGAAGTTTACTGGCTGAACCATAAATTCTTGGATATCAACGTTGTTATCTGCGTGCTCACCGCCATTGATGATGTTCATCATAGGCACAGGCATGGAGAACTGACCGGCAGAACCATTGATCTCAGCAATATGGGCATACAGAGGCAGACCTTTATCGGCCGCTGCTGCTTTAGCTGCAGCCAGAGATACCGCCAGAATAGCGTTAGCACCTAGATTGGCTTTGTTTTCAGTACCATCCAGCTCCAGCATTTTGTTATCCAGAGCACGCTGATCCGCAGCATCCATCCCCAGAAGCGCTTCACGAATAGATGTATTGATCGCACCAACAGCTTTTAATACACCTTTACCCAGGTAACGACCTTTGTCGCCATCACGCAGTTCCAGAGCTTCACGGGAACCTGTTGAAGCACCAGAAGGCGCGCAAGCACTTGCACGTACGCCAGACTCTAGAATCACTTCGGCCTGAACCGTTGGGTTACCACGAGAGTCCAGTACTTCAAGCGCTTTGATATCAACAATTGCTGTCATTTGGGTTTTTCTCCAGAAGGTTGGGCTGCAAGCAGCCGTCTTTCAGTTACAGTGAATACTTAACACATTCTTAAAAAAGCAAACCACGATGGTAGGGTGTCCAATCGAGGTTTTGCGAACACCAATGATTTAAATACATTAATCAATGGCCAGTTCGTCAAAATTTTTCACCAGATCATCAATGGCTTTCATCTGGCGTAAAAAAGGTTCCAGCTGTTGCAAAGGCAATGCTGAAGGGCCATCACATTTGGCATTATCCGGATCAGGATGAGCTTCCAAGAAAAGCCCTGCTAAACCAACGGACATACCCGCACGTCCCAGCTGAGCCACCTGACTACGACGACCACCGGAAGCAGCCCCCATAGGATCACGGCATTGCAGAGCATGGGTGACATCAAAAATCAGAGGTGCACCCTGACAGGCTTTTTTCATCACTTCAAAGCCCAGCATATCAACCACAAGGTTATCGTAACCAAAGCTTGAGCCACGCTCGCAGATCATCACCTGATCGTTACCGCACTCGGCAAACTTATCCACCATATTGCCCATTTGAGCAGGACTGGTGAATTGAGGTTTTTTAACATTAATTACGGCACCGGTCTTAGCCATGGCCTGAACCAAATCAGTCTGACGAGCGAGAAACGCTGGCAACTGGATGATATCAGCCACTTCTGCTACAGGCTGAGCCTGATAGGGTTCATGCAGATCAGTAATGATGGGCACATTAAATTGTGCTTTCACTTCCGCCAAAATTTCCAAACCTTTTTCCAAGCCTGGGCCACGAAAGGAGTGAATAGACGAGCGATTAGCTTTATCAAAAGAGGCTTTAAAAACGTAGGGAATCCCCAAACGTGAGGTTACCTCAACATAGTGCTCGGCAATTTCCATGGCCAGATCACGAGATTCCAACACATTCATACCGCCTAGCAGTACAAAGGGTAAATCATTAGCAATCTTACGACCTGAGACCTCAATCACTTTATCTGACATTGGAATAATCTCTGAAGGGTTGACTGGCATTTGATTCAACATTTATGTTGCATCTGAACGCGGTATTGCAATCTCGTTGCTTGATAACCACCTAAACATGGCAGGTAATGATCAAGTGAAAAGCAAACGAAATGGCCCGGTAAAAACCGGGCCATTAAGGGATTAAGCGTCAGCTTTAGCCGCTTTATGGGCTAAACCAGCTTCAACAAAACCTGAGAATAACGGGTGTCCATCACGAGGAGTGGAAGTAAACTCAGGGTGGAACTGACAGGCAATAAACCAAGGATGTCCTTTTAGTTCAACCATCTCTACCAGAGAATTATCTGTTGAACGACCGGAGAAGATCAAACCGGCTTTTTCCAGATCTTTTACAAACTGATCATTCACTTCAAAACGGTGACGGTGACGTTCAAAGATCACATCTTTACCGTACACTTCACGGGCTTTAGAGCCACGTTTCAGTTTACAGTCCTGACCACCTAGACGCATGGTACCGCCCAGATCAGAACTCTTATCACGTTGTTCAATCTTACCTTCAGCGTTAACCCATTCTGTAATCAGACCGATCACCGGGTGAGTGGTATCGTGAGTAAACTCTGTACTGTGTGCATCAGTCATACCCGCCACATTACGAGCATAATCAATGACGGCAACCTGCATACCTAGGCAGATACCTAGGTAAGGGATACCGCTCTCGCGGGCAAATTGTGCTGTCGCGATCTTACCTTCGACACCACGTTCACCAAAACCGCCAGGAACCAGAATAGCGTCTTTATCTTGCAGGCGCTCAGTGCCATTACGCTCAATCTCTTCGGAATCGATATATTCGATATTGACCTTAGTACGGTTTTTAATACCCGCATGGTCAATAGCTTCAATCAGAGACTTATACGCATCCAACAGTTCCATGTACTTACCGACCATGGCGATATTGATGGTTTTCAGTGGGTTCAGCTTAGCGTCCGCAACAGCGATCCATTCAGATAGATCCGCTGGCTTGCAATCCATACCAAAACGCTTAACCACGATCTCATCTAGGTTCTGAGCATGCAGCATGCTAGGAATACGATAAATCGTATCCGCATCTTCCAGAGAGATAACCGCTTTTTCGTCTACGTTAGTAAATAAAGAGATCTTACGACGCTCATTAGCCTCAATGGGCACTTCTGAACGACATACCAGAATATCAGGCTGAATACCGATAGAACGCAACTCTTTCACCGAGTGTTGAGTCGGCTTAGTTTTGGTTTCACCCGCAGTCTTAATGTATGGCACCAGTGTTAGGTGCATAAACATGGCACGATCAGAACCCACTTCTACTTTCAGCTGACGCACAGCTTCCAGGAAGGGTTGTGATTCGATATCACCAACGGTGCCGCCAATCTCTACCAGAGCAACATCAAAACCTTCAGCACCGGCAATAACACGGTCTTTGATTTCGTTAGTGATATGAGGAATCACCTGAACGGTGCCACCTAAGTAATCACCACGGCGCTCTTTGCGCAGAACATGTTCATAAACACGACCTGTGGTGAAGTTATTACGCTGATTCATCTTGGTCCGAATAAAGCGCTCATAGTGACCTAGATCCAGATCAGTTTCTGCACCATCTTCCGTCACAAAAACTTCACCGTGCTGAAAGGGGCTCATAGTGCCCGGATCAACGTTAATGTACGGATCCAGCTTCAGCATGGTGACGTTCAGGCCACGTGCTTCAAGAATCGCGGCCAGAGATGCGGAGGCAATGCCTTTACCTAAAGAAGAAACAACACCGCCTGTGACGAAGATATATCGCGTCATGGATAACCTGTTTATATGCTGCAAAATAAGAAAGAAGGGGGGTAGTACCAGATGGGGTTGCAGGATACCAGAAGCCTCCGATGACCACAATTCACCCCAGCACTTTTCAATCAGAAAAGTTCAATCGACTAGTATAACGAATGATGGCCCAATCAGACAAATTTTCTGAAGCGGTACCGGGAGTATTTAAGGACAGGCTAGAAACAGTTTGTTCCAATGATACCCATATCGTCTAAGCACTTCTTAATTGACCCAGAGATTTATAAAGCAGGAAAAGCAATGAAGCTTGAGTATGGTTAACAGCAAAAGACTGCTCGGATTGTTCAGCGATTAAAAGCTTTGCCAAATCCATATCGCCAAATTCTCGTAATAGCGGTTGAGTCATTTTAAATTCCTCAACAACATTGGACTGATCAATAACCTGTATCGTGCATAAAATGCGTGATGACTCGCCCATAGCACCTTCAGATTGATCAGAAAACGTAACTATCGGCTGTACAATGGGCTGAACAGTCGGCTCGATAGGGGCCGATATGGCCAGTTCTTTTGTTGTTACATTAAAAAACCGTGCAATATTATTTAATGTACGATAACTGACGGGTTTATTGGTCTCTGCCCGCTTAATCGTCGCGATAGAGACTCGCAAATGCTTTTTCTCACAGGCCTCAGCTAAAGCTTCTTGGCTTAATCCATTTTCTCGACGAAGCTGTTTCAAACGCTGACTATCAATCAATAACTGGGCATCTTTCATGTAATCAACCTTTTGTTATTGTTTTTCTTAGCCTTTAAGCTTCAATAATAGAAAGTGCTTAAAGATGAAGTTCAGAAAACAAGGCATCAAACCCGCTTCCCTAGGATCTAGCTATCCTATTACGTGACAGCAACGAAAGACATTACAGACGATTACAAGGAGATAGCACTTATGCCTATTGATTCAGGGGTTAACGCTGAGACTCACACAATGAACAGAGGAAAATTACAGATTAAAATTCAATTGCCAACCCATAGTCCCTGTCTTGGCAATAAAGTTCTTATGAAACCATAAGTCAGCTACAGCAATAAGTTCCGCCTCATCATTATTCCGAACCCACCACAACATAGGCAAACGCTGTCGTAACCAAGGAGGAATATCACTGGCTTGTAATAATTTTTTCACCGCTCGCCGTCCACGCTTCTCTAACACAATACTCTCCCCTCCTTGACGATAACGTAGCTCTAACCATCCTTCATCAGGTAAAACTAAACCTGAATGGATTAGGTTCGCCTTTTTCTCCAAGCTGAAGTGTCCATGAGGTATATTAATATTGATAAAAGCCTTTACAGCAGAGTGTTCAGCCAAATCATACACTTGTGGAAAACGAACCTTTTGATCCGAAAGCACTGTGTGGTTAGAGGGAATATCACTAGGGGAAAGAAGATATAATCCCTGTCTAAAGCGACGCAGTTCATATCCTTGCCAGCTAAAACAGGGCTCACCATCAATACGAGCAGCCAAGACTTCCTGAAAAATAATTTGCCACTGCTTATGCTCCAACTCAGGCATTCCCTGAGATTGAAACCAATAACGTAACAGATTAACCTGCCGAATCTCTTTTAGTTTTTCTAACGCCTGACAACAAACAACCTCATTTGCATATAGCCCTTTATCGGTTTTCAACACAGATTGCAGATCAATCATAGCCAGATCACGGTTTAACTCTGCCGTATCACTTAGATTCTGACTTATCCGACAAAATAACTCCGTAGCCCGAGACCAGCGTTGCTTTAACACCGGCATAATTTGATGACGTAAATAATTGCGGTCAAAATTTAAACTAAGGTTTGACTCATCTTCCACCCACTTCAAGTTCTGAGCCTGAGCGTAATGCTCTAACTGTTGGCGACTATAGCTTAATAGAGGCCGATAGAGACTCCCTTTGCCCAATGAGCGCTGCTGCGGCATGCCTGATAAACCTTGACTACCAGCCCCCCTCATCAAGCGTAATAACATCGTTTCCGCCTGATCATCACCATGATGAGCCATCAATAATAGATCATCAGTCTCTAGAACCTGTTCAAAGACTTGATATCGAGCCAAACGCGCTTGTTCTTCAATACTTCCTTTCTGTCTCAGCTGAACCTTATGTACCTGACACTCAATCTCCACCATTGAAGAATAAGCTAAACATAGATCTTTGCAGTGCTCTGCCCACTGATCTGCATTCGGGCTTAAACCATGATGGATATGCAGTACTTTTAGGCTTCTTCGCTCTTGCTGGCAAAGCTGTATCACAAGATCCAGCAACACCACAGAATCAAGGCCACCGCTAAGGGCTAACCAAAGCTGTTGAGATTGAGGCAGTGAAATAGACAAAGAAGCTTTACTCATGACACTAACAATTCCAGTAATACCATTCCTAATAAACGATCAGAGCTAACAACCTCTGAGCACACCAGAGTGATCCAATTGCTCATCTAATAAGGAATTATCAAGATTGGTATAATAAGCGGGCAAAAAATAACCCCGATAATAAAATTACCGGGGTTACTATTAATTCAAAGCTGCAAAACGAAATTCAAAGCTGCAAAGCGAGATTCAAAACTGAACAACGATGCAGACTGAAGATCATACTATCGCGAAAGCGATAAGCTTTGATCTACCAGTTACCCAGCTCTGGGTTACCAGCATAGTATGACATTAAGCGCTCGTAACGGCGCTCAACCAACTGATCGCCATCTAGACCAGATAAACGATCCAAGGTCTCAATCAAATTACCTTTCAGAGCAGCTGCAACACTTTCCGGGTTACGGTGTGCACCACCTAATGGTTCATCAATTAAACGATCCACCAACCCTAAATCATGCAATCGTTGAGCGGTTACACCCATGGCTTCTGCGGCATCACTGGCACGCTCGGCACTCTTCCACAGAATAGAGGCACAACCCTCTGGTGAAATAACAGAATAGATGGAGTTTTGTAGCATAATCAGCTCATCACATACGCCGATTGCCAATGCACCACCGGAACCACCTTCACCAATAACAGTAGAAATAATCGGCGTTTTCAGGCGAGACATAACCGCTAGGTTATAAGCAATCGCCTCACTCTGACCACGTTCTTCCGCATCGATACCCGGATAAGCGCCCGGTGTATCAATAAAGGTTAGGATTGGCATCTTAAAGCGTTCCGCCATCTCCATCAGACGGCAGGCTTTACGATAACCTTCAGGGCGTGGCATACCGAAATTGCGACGTACTTTTTCTTTAACGTCACGGCCTTTCTGATGACCAATGATCATTACAGGCTTATCATCTAAACGAGCAATCCCCCCCACAATAGCCGCATCGTCAGAGAAGTTACGATCACCGTGCAGTTCATCAAAATCCGTGAACATATGCTCAATATAATCCAGCGTATAAGGACGCTGAGGATGGCGGGACAGCTGAACCACCTGAGAAGGGGTCAGTTTAGAAAAGATCTCTTCCATCAGTTTCAGGCTCTTGTCCTGTAAACGGGCGATCTCTTCTGTGATATTCAGTTGATTATCATTACCGACCAGACGCAATTCATTGATTTTTGCTTCTAGTTCAGCAATAGGTTGTTCAAAGTCCAGATAATTGGGGTTCATATGTCCACGCTATTTTATATCTATACCCACTCACAAGGTAGCTTGCCAGTGCGGTCAAATTGATATCAATTTGCTTACAGTGATCGTCTCTACTAAATGCTGTAGAACACAACCACACATGAAATTAGGAAAAAATTGGCTATAGCTAACAACAACACTATTTTTTGGTAGCTAAGTACTAAGCAACAACCATTTTTGAGCAGGTAATAGTACGGCAAAGACAGGGGAAAAAAAACCTCTGCCAGTGACCGAAAGCCATAAGCGATCGGCCATCTTCTACTTTTTTATCCCGCCGCTTAAACTTGCCGCCTTAGTCACCATAACTTAGACGCACATTTTTCAAACCAAAGCCATCGTACAAGCTATAAATCAGCTCATCACTGGGCAATACATGCCATTCAGAAGACAGGGTTAATGCTCCCTTAACATCTGATCGATAATACTGAATCTCGACCGGCACACCTTGCTCAGGTTCCGCTACTGTAAAGGGTTTCAGCTTATTTTTAAGCAGGTCTAAACTCTTACTGTTCAGTGCTTCTTGTCGCCAAGTAAGCTCCAGCCCCTTACTGTATCTCACTCGGGAGGTTAACAAGCTGGTCACCTGCTTCGCTCGAACACGCAAGCTCCCCGAATAGTCATCAAAACTGACATCGCCTTCGATGACTACCAGCTGATCCTTTTGTAACTGACTACGATTGGCCTCATAAAGTTCACCAAATACCGAGACTTCCGTACGACCGGATCTATCGTCTAGGGTAATAAAGGCAATCGTATCGCCTTTTTTACTTTTCATCGTACGAATATCAATAATTAAACCCGCCAGTTTCTGTGTTTCACGACTGGCTGCCAGTTCACTCAATTTCTGACGAGCAAAACGACGGACTTCTCTTTCATACTCATCAAATGGATGGCCTGTCAGGTAAATGCCTAGGGTATCCTTTTCCCCTTTAAGGCGCTCTTTGTCCGTCCACTCACGTACTTTACGATGATCTTCATAAGGATCGGCATCGGCTTCCGCTTCCAGCTCACCAAACATATCCATCATACCGATATCGGCATTACGGTTCTGTTGCCCTGCCGCCTTAAGGGCATCTTCTAAGCTGGCTAGCATAATGGCACGGCTGGGGCCGATAAGGTCGAAGGCACCACTACGCACTAAGGCTTCCATCGTACGTTTATTCAGCTTACGGGCATCTGTACGAGCACAGAAATCAAATAGATCTTCAAAAGGACCACCCGCCGTACGCGCCTCAACAATGGCTTCAATTGGCCCTTCACCTACTCCCTTAATCGCCCCTAGACCATAAACAATTTCGCCATCATCATTAACCGAGAACTTAAAATCACCGGTATTCACATCCGGTGGTGTCAGCGGTAACTTCATGCTGCGACATTCTTCTACCAGAGTGACCACCTTATCGGTGTTCTGCATCTCAGTAGAGAGTACTGCCGCCATAAAAGGCGCAGGGAAATGCTGCTTCAGATAAGCGGTCTGATAAGAAACCAGTGCATAAGCCGCAGAGTGAGATTTGTTAAAGCCATAACCGGCAAATTTCTCTACCAGATCAAAGATATTACCCGCTAGCTTAAGATCAATGCCGCCTTTCTCACAACCATCCAAAAAGACCGAGCGCTGCTTGGCCATCTCTTCTGGCTTTTTCTTACCCATGGCACGACGCAGAAGATCCGCTCCACCCAGACTATAGCCGCCCATTACCTGGGCAATCTGCATCACCTGCTCCTGATACAGGATAATGCCGTAAGTCGGTTTTAACACCGGCTCCAAACTCTCCAGTTGATAATCTGGATGAGGGTAAGACATCTCGGCCTGACCATGCTTACGTTGAATAAAATCATCAACCATGCCCGATTGCAGAGGCCCCGGACGGAACAGAGCCACCAAGGCGATAATATCCTCAAAACAACTGGGAAGTAGACGCTTAATCAGATCTTTCATGCCGCGGGATTCCAGCTGGAATACCGCCGTGGTTTCTGCTCGCTGTAACAGATCAAACGTGGGTTTATCATCCAGAGGAATAAAGTCGATATTAAAGTCTTTGTTACCCTGCTCATGGTGAATCATTTTCACCGCCCAGTCGATAATGGTCAGGGTTCTTAGGCCCAGGAAGTCAAACTTCACCAGACCGGCAGATTCCACATCATCCTTATCAAATTGAGCGACTAGACTGGTGCCACCCTCTTCACAGAAGATCGGTGAAAAATCAGTCAGCTTAGTGGGCGCAATAACCACACCACCGGCGTGTTTACCCGTACCTCGAATCGTACCTTCAAGCTTTAACGCCATCTCCCAAATTTCGGCACCATCTTCATCATTATCCAAAAACTCTCGCAGAATTTCTTCCTGCTCATGAGCTTTGGCCAATGTCATACCCACTTCAAAGGGGATCATCTTGGATAGTTTATCAGCCAAGCCATAAGGCTTACCCTGAGCACGAGCCACATCCCTTACTACCGCTTTTGCCGCCATGGTGCCAAAGGTAGCAATCTGAGATACCGCATTACGCCCGTAGTGGTCCGCCACATAATCGATGACTCGATCACGACCATCCATACAGAAATCAACGTCAAAATCGGGCATGGATACCCGCTCAGGATTCAGAAAACGCTCAAATAGTAGATCATATTCCAGAGGATCAAGATCAGTAATCTTCTGGGCATAAGCCACCAAGGAGCCCGCACCGGAACCACGCCCCGGCCCTACCGGTACACCATTGGCTTTTGCCCATTGGATAAAGTCCATTACGATCAGGAAGTAACCGGGAAACCCCATAGAAAGAATGGTTTCCAGTTCAAAATCAAGACGCTCTCGATAAAGCCTCTCTTTTTCAGGATAATCCGGTGCATTAACATCAAATAGGGTATGCAATCGATCTGTCAGACCATCATGGGAGACCTTACGGAAAAACTCATCCATGGTCATACCTTCCGGGATAGGGTAATCCGGCAGGAAGTATTCACCCAATTTCACATCAATAGTACAGCGTTTCGCTATCTCAACACTGTTTTGCAGGGCTTCAGGAATATCGGAAAATAACTCAACCATCTCTTCCTGAGATTTTAGATATTGCTCTTCGGTGTAGCTCTTATTCCGGTGAGGATCATCTAAAGCCCGGCCTTCACCAATACAAACTCGTGTTTCATGGGACCAGAAGTCCTCTCTAGCCATAAAACGCACATCATTAGTCGCCACAACCGGACAATGGCATAACTCGGCCAATTTAACCGACCCATGGACACAATCTTCATCTCCAGGACGGGAGGTTCGTTGCAGCTCTAAATAAAAGCGTTCAGGAAAGATCGACATTAATTTTTCCAAGGCTACTCTAGCCTCAGTAAAATGATCCCCTAATATCAAACGACCTACTTCACCCTCTTTTGCACCCGATAGTGCTAACAATCCCTCAGCCTTATCCCTCAACCAGGCTTCCTGAATAATGTTACGCCCTTGATGCTGACCTTCTAGATACCCCTGTGAGATCAGCTCCGTTAGGTTACGGTAGCCCTGATCATTCATGGACAATAGGGTAAGTCGATAGGGCTTATCCGCCTCATCCGTATTTTCAACCCAAATATCGGCCCCTGAAATCGGTTTGATACCAGCACCCTGTAATGTCTGATAAAACTTTACCAAGGCAAACATGTTGGATTCATCTGTGATGGCAATAGCGGGCATCTGCAGATCAGAGAGTTTACCGGGCAGTTTTTTGATCCGGACTAAACCATCCACCAGTGAAAATTCGGTATGGACACGTAGGTGAATAAAAGAGGGTGACATATCACGGTTCTCTATCAGGGGATTCAAAGGTGGTTTGGGGAATAAACTTTTATATACCTAAACAAAAGCCTTTCGATATTCTCCGGCCAGTGACTGGAGAGTATAGCCACTGCCAATCACAGAAGCTGCATTTGTACCGGTTTAAAGGAACGTCGATGCTGAGGAATTGGTCCCAGCTCTTGTAGAGCGGCCATATGCTGTTTTGTAGGGTAACCCTTGTGTTTAGCAAAGCCGTAACCTGGGTATTCTTTTTCTAGCGCTACCATCTGGCGATCCCGAGTGACTTTAGCCAATATAGACGCTGCACTGATAGCACCGTGTCGAGCATCCCCCTTTACCACTGGCATAGAAGGACATGGTAACTCTGGGCAACGATTACCATCCACCAAGACAAATTCAGCCCCAGGCTTCAGGCCTTCTACTGCACGCTGCATAGCCAACATGGTCGCATGTAAAATATTAATCTCATCTATCTCTGACACGCTGGCTTCTGCGACACACCAGGCTAAAGCCTTTTCTTTGATCTCAACAAATAACGCTTCCCGACGTTTTTCCGATAATTTCTTAGAATCGGCCAAACCATCAATGGGCTGCTCAGGATCTAGAATAACCGCTGCCGTTACCACTGCCCCCACTAAAGGACCGCGACCTACTTCATCTACGCCAGCTAACAAAATACCCTGATACGGGATATCTAAAGGAGGGAAATCAATCTTTGCCATTATCAATATGCCATATTATTTCAGACACCCCGTCTGAAAGTATCAGACACACCATCTAAACAGGGTTATTACACGTTTAAAGTCGATAACTTATATCAAACTAGCAGGCTATTTCGAATCTGCACTTACTTTGAACCAGCTGGGGTTATATTCTTATCAGCGGTACCCTGAATCACAGCATCAATAGTCACAGCTGCCCGAGCACTGGCATCTTGCCTTAACTCTCTATGTAACTGATAAAAGCGTTCAACCAAAGGTCGATATTTTTCAGGTTGGCTTAAACGATCAATCAATTCCGCACTCAGATTTTCTGGCGTCGCTTGATCTTGAATCAGCTCAGGTACTAAACCTTCATGGGCAATCAGGTTGGGTAACGAGATATGCTCGACTTTAATCATACGGCTGATAATTGCGTGACTTAACCATGCCATTTTATAGGCAACAACCATAGGCTTTTTCAGCAACATAGCTTCTAGCGCGGCGGTGCCTGATGCTAATAGGACGCTATCACTGGCACTCATAACCTCTCGGGATTGACCATCGTAGAGGTGTATACGTTGTTTAATATCTACTGATACTTGAGATAACTCTGCTTCTATTTGTCCACGCCGATTCAAATTGGCACAAGGAATTGCCACCTGTAATTCAGGCATTTTTTGACAACACAAAACAGCGGCTTCCAGAAAGGGCTTACCTAGGTACTTTACTTCACTACTGCGACTACCGGGCAATACGGCCAACACAGGTTTTTCCTGATCCAACCCCAACTCTTCACGAGCGGACCTCTGATCAATATCTAATGGAATCTCATCAGCTAAAGGGTGGCCCACAAACGTCACAGGAATTTTAAAACGATGATAATACTTAGGCTCAAACGGTAATAAGGTCAGCATATGATCCACACAACGTGCAATCTTTTTTAAGCGACCTTGCTTCCAAGCCCAGACAGAAGGAGAAACATAATGCACTACCGGAATGTCTGCTGCACGTACCCAACCCTCTAACGTCAGGTTAAAATCCGGTGCATCAATACCAATAAATAGATCTGGTTTCTCTTTTAAACACAGCTCTTTTACCTGTTGACGAATCCCTAACAACTCACGGTATCGACCCAACACTTCAACCAAGCCCATTACGGATAAACGATCCATAGGCCAATGACTCACAAAACCTTCCGCTATCATTCTAGGACCACCAATGCCAAAAAACTCAGCATTAGGGTGTTGCTGTTTAAAAGCACGTATAAGACCAGCACCCAAGATATCACCGGATAACTCTCCGGCTACAATGGCAATTCGAATGGGGTTAGCGTCAGAGGTATTTTGTGTAGACATGATTGAACCTTAGCGATGATCTAAATCTTATAGCCGATTTAAAGCCATGCTATGAAAAGCAGCATAGACGTTATTGAGATGTTTTTTGAACGTTAAAGACTGAGAATATATAGGCTACTAAGTGCATATAAGCAACGAACCACTTACCAATCACTCAATATCAACACAGATATTTAGTATCCCATCACCTAACGCACAATACCCCGAGTAGATGCCTTTAATGAATCAATAAACACAGACAGCTCATCGCTTTCAGGCATTTGGGCCAACTCAGTTAACGCCGTATCCAAACGTAAGCCCTTGCGGAAAACTGTTTTATACGCCTTACGTAGTGATGCTATACCTTGTGGGCTAAAGCCACGGCGTTTTAACCCTTCAGAATTAATACCATGGGATTGAGCTGGATTACCATTGACCATCAGATAAGCAGGTACATCTTTAGAAACGTAAGTACTGCCACCACACATGGCATGAGCACCGATATGGCAGAATTGATGCACTGCTGAAGCGCCACCAATAATTGCCCAGTCATCAATTTTAACGTGACCAGCAATAGCAGCATCTGAAGCGATAATGGTGTTATCGCCAATCACACAATCATGAGCGATATGGACACAGGTCATCAATAAATTATTATTACCGATAATAGTAACGCCTTCATCCTGAACAGTGCCTCGGTGAATTGAGCAACCTTCACGAATGACATTATTATCGCCTATGACCAACCGAGTAGGCTCACCAGCATACTTTTTATCCTGACAATCTTCGCCCACAGAAGAAAATTGATAAATTTTATTACCAGCACCGAGTGTTGTCAGCTTTGTGATGACAACATGAGGGCCTATCCAACAATTTGGACCAATTTCAACATCAGGCCCAATAATTGAGTAGGGCCCAATTTCTACTCCGTCAGCAATCACTGCTGACGGATCAATAATCGCAGTAGGGTGAATTAAACTCACAGCTCTCTCTCTGCACATAGAATAGTACCTTCACAGGCCAGCTCACCATCAACCAAAGCTCGACAGGCAAAGCGCCAGATACCACGACGAGGTTTACCGATTACAGTCGCTTCCAGCTTCAACTGATCACCCGGCACAACAGGACGCTTGAAGCGTACTTTATCACTTCCTACAAAGTAATAAATATGGCCATCTGCCGGTTTTTTTTCCATGGTCTTAAAACCAAGAATACCCGCGGCTTGAGCCATAGCCTCAATAATCAGCACCCCAGGCATTACCGGGTGATGAGGAAAGTGGCCATTAAAAAAAGGTTCATTAACGGAGACATTTTTATAGGCAACAATGGATTCATTCAGTTCCATCTCTACCACACGGTCTACCAATAAAAACGGGTAGCGATGGGGTAGATACTCTTTAATTTCGTTAATGTCCATTACCATTGTTTCAACCTCGAAAGAACCTGCTTATGCAGTTGTAGCAGCAGGTTATAGAAAATCATTTTTAATTTTTTATTCAGATGTATTATTCAGTTCGACTGTTTTTTCTAATTTACGAACTGATTTTGCCAACTGATCCAGCTGAGAAAAGCGCACTGCACTTTTCCGCCATTGTTTATTTGCCATCATCACGGTACCCGAAGAGTATGTCCCCGGCTCGGTAATACTACCCGTTACTACTGTTGCCAATGTTATGGTCACACCGTCGCAGATAGAGAGGTGACCCGCAATACTGGCAGCGCCCCCTATCAAACAATAACGTCCAATCCGTGCACTACCTGCAATGCCGACACAACCTGCAATAGCGCTACCGTCACCAATATTAACGTTATGGGCAATCTGTACCTGGCTATCAATAATCACCTGATTACCAATGATCGTATCGTCCAAAGCGCCTCGATCAATATTGGTATTAGCCCCAACTTCAACATGGTCTCCTATGATAACACTACCGAGCTGTGCAATCTTGACCCACTGACCTTTTTCATTGGCAAAACCAAAGCCATCACCACCAATCACACTACCACTATGAATCGTGACACTGCTGCCAAGAGAAACACCGTGATAAAGGGTCACATTGGGGTAAATACGACAATTTTCACCTAAACAACTGTCCCGACCAATAACACTATTGGCACCAATGACACTACCAGAGTCGATAATGACCCCCGCTTCAATAACTGCCCCGGCAGCAATGGATACATCCATAGCAATTTGGGCACTTTCATGAATACAGGCAGAAGGATGCACAAAACCGTCTTGCTCAGCCATAGGGTCAAAGAGCTGACTAATCCGTGCATATGCCACATAGGGATTATCTAAAACAAGATAATGAACCGGACAACGCTCTGCATATTCATCTTTCAATAACACCGCACCTGCCTGGGTCTCTGGCAAGTACTTCATATAGTTATTATTAGCCAGAAAGCTTAACTGCTCTGGCCCGGCTGATTCTAAAGTTGCCAACCCATGAATAACATAGTCCGGGTCACCCACGACTTCAGCCCCAACCAGATCAGCCAGCTGCTGCAGAGTATAACTTTTCTGCAAGATTACTTACCTTTTTTCTGCAGTTTATTCAGTTCTTTAATAACGTCCTTGGTCATATCGAGTTCAGGCTTAACAAATGTTACCGCCTGACGATCTAATAAAAGATCAATATCCTTTTTATCAATAACAACCCGTACCGCATCATCCAGTAATAGTCTTGCATTACGCACATAAGCTTCCTGTTGCTGGCGCTGTTCTTTTTTCAAGCGCTGACCAAGAAACTGATATTCCTCTGCTTTCTCCTGAATCTCTTTACTCAACTGACGCTTCTCATCATCGCTAAGCTTACTGGCCTGCTTTTTCAACTTATCTTGCAGCTTTCTGGCCTGCTCCGCCAAATCACGAATTTCTTTTTCATCAGCGCTTAAAGATTTACGAATTTTGTCAAACTCAACTTTAGCTTGCTCTGTACCCAGCAAGGCTGCACGCCAATCCAATACTGCGACCTTCTGATCAGCAGCCAATGCCAGCCCAGGTAATAAGCTCAGTAAAAAAATGCCAATAAAACGTTTTAGTAACATTATTAATCCTTAATTATCAGAAGGTTTGTCCGATGGAGAATTGGAAGAATTCTGTATCATCACCAGATTCCTTATTCAGAGGTTTGGCAATACTAAAGTCAAGAGGCCCTACAGGCGATAACCACGTAAATCCAGCACCTATAGACATTCTTAACTCAGCCAGATCAATACCAGGGGTACAATTTTCCGATACCGAACTGCATTCAGTCATAAACACATTACCCGTATCTAAAAAGATCGTCGTCTGTATCGAACTCCTATCTTCAATAAACCACAACGGATAAATCAGTTCGAGACCAGCTTCAACTAAGACGTTACCACCAAAAGCACTAGGATCATCATCATCAGTTGGCGTACTCTTTGGTCCAAGAGAGTTACCCTGGAAGCCTCGCACGGAACCTAAACCACCAGAGAAGTAATGTTCATAGAAGGGAAGTTGATCATTGTCGCCATAAGCGTCGGCATAACCTAAATCACTCCTAAACTTCAAAGAAAAATCATCATTGAACGGATAGAAGTAGCGGCCTTTATATTCCACTTTATAAAAGCTCATATCACTGCCAGGCACAGACATCTCAGCCGATAGTTTTTGATAACTGCCTGCTGTCGCTAGGATACCCTTATTCAAACGATTGTCTGTGATAAAGCCACCCAGTTTGAGAGCAGTATGCTGATCACCTTCTTTCTCAATAAAATCCAATACTTCAGCAACAGGGTCATCACCTGTATGCACCTTGATATTCTCTGCCCCTAAGGTCATTCCTAAGCGAGCTGTCTCACTGATAGGGTAACCGAAAGTGACCTTAGTACCATAGGAATCTGTCGCAAAACCACTAATATCAGAGTTTTCCAGATTACTTTTCTGGTAAAACATACTAATACCGCGACTGACACCATCAAGGGTGTAGTAAGGATCAAAAACCGATACATCTAGCTTTTGGACTGTGTCACTCTTATTAATAGAGAACGAAACATTGTTACCGGAACCTAAGAAGTTATTCTGCTTAATACCAGCTCCGAAAATAACCCCACTTTCTCCAGAATAGCCCACTGAAGCACTTAAGCTACCGGACGCTTGTTCTTCTACTGTAAAGTTAACATCGATCAGATCGTCAACACCGGGTACCCTAGGTGTATCCACTTGCACAGTTTTAAAGTACCCCAAACGCTCCAAACGAACCTTAGAGTTTTTAATGGAGTCTGTAGAAGCCGATCCTGCTTCCATCTGAGTCACTTCTCGGCGTAATACTTCATCTTTCGTGGTGACATTACCGGTAAAGTTAATGCGACGCACATAAGTACGTTTACCAGGAGCAACAGATAAGGTGACCGTAACTGTCTGATCATCATGCAGTTCAGGGATGGCATTGATATTAGCAAAGGTAAAACCTTCTTTACCCAGACGTTTACGAATCGCCTCTGTCGTATTCACTAACTTAGTTCTTGAAAACGGCTCACCCGGCGTTAGCTCAATCAGGTCAAAGATCTCATCAGCAGGCACAATCAGGTCACCGCTAAGCTTTAACTCTTTAACATTATAAACATCACCCTCGGTAACATTCACTGTGACATAAACATCGAGACGATCTGGGCTAACAGAGACCTGAGTAGAATCCACGGCAAATTTCAAATAACCACGATCTAGGTACCAATTACGTAGTCGTTCGAGATCACCTTGTAGCTTAGGACGGGAATATTGACTGGCAGAAGAGAATAAAGACCATTGCTGCTTTGACTCCAGTTCAAAGCGTTTCATCAACTCTTCGTTATCAAAGCGGTCATTACCGGTAAAGTTAATGTGACGAATAGTCGCCACATCACCTTCATTAATTCTAACGTTTAGTACGACTTGATTATTCGGTAAAGTTTCTACTTCTGTATTAATGCTCGCACTGTAGCGACCTAAGCCGTGATACATACGCTCTAGCTCTAATTCAACTTGCTCCAGAGTCACACGTTGAAAAATTTTACCGGCTTTTAAACCCGATTGAGCTAAACCTGCTTCCAGCTCTTCTTTTTTGATTTTGTCATTACCAGTGATTTTAATCTTATCAATGGAAGGACGCTCTTTAACCACAAGAAGCAACAAAGAACCTTCACGCTCTATGCGTACATCATCAAATAAACCAGTAGCAAATAGCTTTTTACTGGCTTGCACAAGATCGTCCTGATCAACGCTCTTATGCAGCTGTATAGGGAAGGCACTAAAGACCCTGGCAGCCGTCACTCGCTGCAAACCCTCGACACGTAAATCATCAAAAACAAAATTGGCAGAATAGGCCGTCACTGGTAAAGCCGTTAACATGGCCGAAAAACAGACAGGGAGGAGCCGCTTATTCCAAGACATCATTGGTATTTTATCCATAGAACGACAACTAAAGCCGCATTAAATCATTATAAAAAGCAATCAACATCAAACTGCCTAGCAGAATCATGCCCACTCTTAAGCCAAACTGCTGCGCCTTTTCCGATACTGCCCGGCCGGTCACTGCTTCAACAAGATAAAACAATAAGTGACCACCATCTAACACAGGTATCGGCAGCAAATTCAGCACACCCAAACTAATACTGATATAAGCCAGAAAACTTAAAAAACTTTCCAAACCACCTTTAGCAGAGTCACTAGCCACCTTGGCTATCGTAATAGGCCCGCTTAAGTTATCAACGGAAATCAGGCCGACAATCATTTTACGAATCGAGTCTAAGGTCAAGCCAATCATATCAAGGGTTTTTATTGAGGCCTGGGTCACAGCTTCAAACACACCGTACTGGACCTGCCTTACCATACCTTCTGGCCACTGCCCAGGTTGTGCCGCAGCACCGATATAACCAATAACCCGACCATCATCATATTCTTTACGAGCAGGCCTCAGAGTTAATATTTCTCTCTGTCCATTACGCTCAAGTTGCAGCTCTAAACCTTGATCCGGTGCAGCCTGTACAATACGTACCCAATGAGACCAGTCACTGACGGGCACATTATCAGCCAGTAAAATTCGATCACCGGCCAGTAAACCAGAAGCATCAGCAGCTCCACCAGGTAATACTCGACCAATCACCGCAGGAACATCTGGACGATAAGGGCTAATACCTAAATCAGCGAGAGGATTGGGTTCTGATTGCCCAACAAGCCAACGATCAACAGGGATACGAACCGTTTCTTGTTGATAGCCTTGCCATTCCTGAACGCCCAGATTCACGGTTCCTGTATCGCCAACTCTAGCTAACATACCTAAACCGACATCTTGCCAGCTTTTCACTGGCTCACCGTCCAGAGAGATCACCTCATACTCTGTCTGCAAACCCGCTTTATAAGCTGGAGAGCCAGGCTCAACATTGCCGACAACAGGCGCCAAAGCAGAAGTACCAGATACAAACAATAACCAGTAAGTAACCACTGCCAGAGCAAAATTAGCTAAAGGGCCTGCCGAAACAATGGCAATACGCTTCCAGACGGATTGACGATTAAAAGCTTTATCCAGCTCTTGACTGTCAACTGGCGCTTCTCTTTCATCCAACATACTGACGTAACCGCCCAAAGGAATCCAGGCGATAACGTACTCAGTATCCTGTTTATCTCGCCAACGAAATAAGGGGCGACCAAAACCAACAGAGAAGCGCAGCACTTTAACACCGCAGCGACGCGCTACCCAAAAATGACCATACTCATGTACCGTGACCAGGATGCCCAGGGTAACAATCAGTGATAAGACGGTATGCAAAACGCCCATATATCTACCTTATTAATTCAACTTACTGCGTTTTGATACACTGAGAGGATAAATGTTCCAGCCACTGCTGACTGAATTTTCTCGCGTGATGATCATCATCCAATATTTTCTGCAACGTGTCCGCTTTATGAGAAGGGACAGAAGCTAAAGCCTGCTCACACAATTCAGCTATTTCAGTGAATGCTATCCGTCCCTTTAGAAAGGCAGCCACGGCAACTTCATTGGCAGCGTTCAAAATAGCAGGAGCAGTACCACCTTGCTGAAAAGCCTCTTTTGCCAAGCGCAGGCAAGCAAAGCGCTCTTCATCCGCAGGTTCAAAATCTAACCGGGCCACGTCAAACAGATCCAACTCAGCCACACCTGCATCGATACGCTCCGGCCACGCCAGACCAAAGGCAATAGGTGTCCGCATATCCGGATTACCCATTTGCGCTAAAACAGAACCATCAGCATAAGACACCATAGAATGGATAATACTCTGAGGATGCACGACCACTTGAATCTGCTCAGGTTGCACAGCAAACAACCAACAAGCCTCTATCAACTCTAAGCCTTTGTTCATTAAAGTGGCGGAGTCCACGGAGATTTTTTGCCCCATGGACCAGTTGGGGTGAGCGACCGCTTGAGCTGGAGTCACTCCCTTCAGTTGATCCTGAGAGAACTCACGAAAGGGACCGCCAGAGGCTGTTAACAGAATTTGCTTAACGCCTTTTTTAGGCAGTGCATCTGATTCAAAAGAAGTGCCCAGTTCAGGTAAGCATTGAAAAATAGCATTATGCTCACTATCAATAGGCAACAACTCTGCACCGGATTGCTTTACCGCATCCATAAACAACTGCCCGGACATCACCAAAGCTTCTTTATTTGCCAATAGAATGCGCTTACCAGCCTTTACTGCCGCTAAAGCGGGCAGTAAACCAGCAGCCCCCACAATAGCTGCAACAACCGTATGCACAACTGGCGCTTGAGCAATCTCTTCTAGAGCCTTCTCCCCCACTAATATCTCAACATTTAAGTCTGAGATAAGAGTAGATAAACGCGCTTGAGCTTGGTCATCAGGTACAACAGCATATACGGGGCGATAAGTTCGACAAATCTTCGCTAGTTCTTCTATGCGACTAAAACCACTGACCGCATAAAGCTCATAGCGCTCAGGATGGCGGGCAATAATATCAAGCGTACTACTGCCAATAGAACCCGTACCACCCAGTAAGCAGATCTGTCTTACAACACTCATAAACTTAAACCGGTTAACTTTAAACTTAAAACAAAAATAGGCGCAGCAGCAGTTAAGCTATCAATACGATCCATAATACCGCCGTGTCCCGGTAAAAGATGACTGCTGTCTTTAATACCTCGAAAGCGCTTCACCATACTTTCCAACAGATCACCTAAAACAGACACCGCTGTAACGATCAAGGTCACGACAACCAATACAGCAATTTGCCCCACTGATAACTGCCAGTAAGAACCTGCCACTACCGCTAAAATCCCTGTAGCAAGCAAACCACCATAAACCCCCTCACGGGTCTTACCTGGGCTCACATTAGGCGCTAGTTTGTTTTTACCAAAATTCTTACCGGAAAAATAAGCCCCGATATCAGCACACCAAACCAACAGCAGGATATACAACAAAGCTTCTTTGCCTAACCAATTGCTGGTTCTTAACTCGATAAAAGCCACCCAACAAGGCAACAAAACCGCTAGCCCCATTAATAGACGAGCTAATGTACTGGCCCAAGGCTTTTTTTCTGGATACTGCTGAACAAAAAATAATGCTAAGACCCAACCAAGAGCAGCAACGGATAAAATAACCAGATCCAGCTCACCGTTTCGGACCTCATTCAGCCCTAACAACAAGACACCAACCCCCGCAGGATAAAGAAGTCGTCCTGCCGAGGATGTACCTGAGAGATTGGCCCATTCCCAGCTTCCTACCAAAACAATGGCAGAAACAAATAGAATAAAATAACTATCACTTAAGCCAAAAAGCCCCCATAACGCTACAGGAGCCATAATAGAGGCCGTCAAAATTCTCTGTTTAAGCATTAGTGTTTCCTTCAACCTGCTCGCTGGTCTTACCAAACCGCCGTTGACGTCCACTAAAGTCAGCTATGGCATCCCCCAAGGCTTCTTCCCGAAAATCAGGCCAAAGTAGAGGACTAAAGTAAAACTCGGTATAGGCAAATTGCCATAAGAGGAAATTACTGATTCTTTGTTCACCAGCCGTACGGATACAAAGATCAGGAGCAGGTAAGTTATCTAGCGAAACCGCTTGATTAAACAGCTCTTCGGTAATTTGCTCAGGTCGCAAATCACCCTCTGCAACTTGCTGAGCTAACTGCTGAGCCGCCTGAACAATATCCCAGCGACCACCATAGTTAGCAGCAATATTTAGCTGTAAAGCCGTATTATTGGCCGTAAGAGCTTCAGCTTTAGCGATGGACTGCTGAATTTCCTGACTGAAAGCGCTCTTCTCACCAATAACACGCAAACGAATATTGTGTTTATGCAGCTGCTTAACTTCCCGTTTTAGCGTCAACAGGAACAGCTCCATTAAAGCATTCACCTCTTGCGCTGGGCGCTGCCAGTTTTCACTACTAAAGGCAAATAGGGTTAAAGCCTCAACCCCCTGTTGCATACAGGCACGAATAACCGCCCGCACAGCATCAGCACCGGCCTTATGGCCAGCAATACCCGGTAAGAAACGCTTTTTTGCCCAACGGTTATTACCATCCATGATGATGGCAATATGACGAGGAATTTTATTTATTTTTTTTGAATCCATGAAAAGGCAACACAAAGGCGCCCATCGAGTGATGGGCGCAGGAGACATTAGACCTGCATCAGATCTTTCTCTTTAACTGCCAATAAGGCGTCAGCTTCTGCGACAAACTTATCAGTCAGTTTCTGAATAGCATCTTCTGCACGACGCTCTTCATCTTCAGTAATCTCTTTTTCTTTCAAAAGATCTTTTACTGAGCTGTTAGCATCACGACGAATATTACGAATCGCAATCTTGCCGTTTTCAGCTTCGTTACGTGCTTGACGGATAAAACCTTTACGGGTTTCTTCCGTTAAAGCAGGCATAGGAACACGAATAACGCCGCCATTAGAGCTAGGGTTTAAACCCAGATCCGACTTCATGATCGCCTTTTCAATCGCCGCAACCATTGGCTGCTCCCAAGGCTGGATGTTCAGAGTACGAGCATCCTCAACATTGACGTTGGCCACTTGGTTTAAAGGCGTTGGAGCACCATAATAGTCAACTGTCACACCATCCAGAATACTTGGATGCGCACGACCTGTACGAATTTTTGCAAATGCAGTAACCAGGGACTCTACACTCTTTTTCATCCGCTGTTCTGCATCACTTTGAATCTCATTGATCACAGAATTATCCTCTATTAATTAACGTACCTTCGTCACCACCCACAACCAGATTGAGTAGCGCACCTGGCTTATTCATATCAAATACACGTACCGGCATATCATGATCACGCACTAAGCAGATCGCTGTCAGATCCATCACTTCCAGCTTCTGTTCCAGAGCACTGTCATAACTTAACTGATCATACTTTACAGCATCAGAATATTTTACCGGATCTTTATCATAAACCCCGTCAACTTTGGTAGCCTTGATAACAACATCACAGTCTACCTCAATACCACGTAAACAAGCTGCAGAGTCTGTGGTAAAGAACGGATTACCAGTACCAGCGCTAAAGATTACCACATCTCCAGAGGTCAGATAACGAATTGCTGTACGACGATCGTAATGCTCTACCACACCACTCATAGGAATCGCTGACATTACACGGGTGCGAATATTGGCTCGCTCCAGCGCATCGCGCATGGCTAAACCATTCATCACTGTGGCCAACATTCCCATATGATCACCCGTCACACGATCCAGACCCGCTTCACTTAGGGTCGCACCACGGAACAGATTACCACCACCGATAACAAGACCTACCTGAACACCTATCCCCACTAACTGACCGATCTCCAATGCCATACGATTCAGTACAGTCGAGTCGATACCAAAATTTTGCTCACCCATCAGGGCTTCGCCACTGAGTTTCAGAAGAATACGTTTGTATTGTGAAGATTTATCATTTAGGGGCATCGTAGCAGTCTCCGGCAAGCAAAAAACAGGGGGTCATATCGCACAATGGCGCGTGCAGCTTTCGCTGCACGCGCCATTGTAAAGCTTTAGAAATGTCGTATTACAGGCCAGCCTGCTTACGCACTTCCTCTGCAAAGTCTTCTTCAACTTTCTCAATACCTTCACCCACTTCAAAGCGAGTGAAAGAAACAACTTCGCCGCCGTTAGCTTTAACATAAGCTGCAACGGTTTGAGAAGGATCTTTAACAAAAGCCTGCTCAACTAAGCTGTTTTCAGCCAGGAATTTCTTCACACGGCCAACAGACATTTTCTCTTTGATCTCATCCGGCTTGCTTGCCATATCTGGCTGAGCCATGATGATCTCTTTTTCTTTCTGCAGCTCTTCTTCAGGCATATCTTCTGGACGAGCAACACGTGGGTTAACTGCAGCAGTGTGCATTGCCACGTCTTTAGCAACTTCAGCATTACCTGCAGTCAGTACAGACAGAACACCGATACGGCCGCCATGCACGTATGCACCAACCAGACCGCCATTAGCGTCAACAACTGCAGCACGACGTACTGTGATGTTTTCGCCAATTTTCTGAACCAGACCAGCACGAGCCGCTTCCAGATCACCTTCCATCAGAACAGCAATGTCAGTTTCTTTGGTTTCGAAAACTTTAGTCGCAACAGTTTCAACAAAACCTTTGAAGTTATCATCACGAGCCGCAAAATCAGTCTCGGAGTTAACTTCAACAACAATACCGTAGCTACCATCTTCAGCTACTTTAGTTGCAACAGCACCTTCAGCTGCTACACGGCTTGCTTTTTTAGCCGCTTTCATGCCACCAGACTTACGCAGATTCTCGATCGCCAGATCGATATCGCCATCAGTCTCTCTCAGTGCTTTTTTACATTCCAGCATGCCCAGACCGGTACGGTCGCGCAGTTCTTTTACCATAGTTGCGCTAATTGCAGCCATGACTAAACCTCTTGATCTAAATATTAAATATGGGATTTGCAAAAGGGGGCTCACGCCCCCTTATGCAGAGTTAACTGTCGCCGCTATTACAAATAACAGCAGCGTATGACAACAGAAATTACTCTGCTGACTCTTCGCTAACTTCTACGAATTCGTCTTCGCTAGTTACGCCATCTTTGCCTTGCAGACAAGCGTTAGCAACACCTTGTGCGTAGATTTGGATCGCACGGATTGCATCATCGTTACCAGGAACAACAAAATCAACACCATCTGGGTTGCTGTTAGTATCAACGATACCAATAACAGGGATACCCAGTTTGTTTGCTTCATTAATCGCGATGCGCTCGTGATCAACATCGATAACAAACAGAGCGTCTGGTAGACCACCCATATCTTTAATACCGCCGATAGAACGCTCTAGCTTAGCCATTTCGCGCGTATTCATCAGCACTTCTTTTTTGCTCAGCTTGTCGAACGTACCATCGTTCTGCATCGCTTCCAGATCACGGAAACGACGAATAGACTGACGGATAGTCTTATAGTTAGTCAGCATACCACCTAACCAGCGGTGGTTAACGTAAGGCATGCTTGCGCGAGTTGCTTCTTCTTTGACCACTTTGCTTGCAGCACGCTTAGTACCAACAAACAGAATTTTGTTTTTGCTGGTAGCCAGCTTTTCAACAAAAGTCAGAGCTTCATTCATCGCAGGAACAGTGTGCTCCAGGTTGATGATATGAATCTTGTTACGAGCGCCAAAAATGTACTTAGACATTTTAGGGTTCCAGTAACGGGTCTGGTGACCGAAGTGAGCACCTGCTTTTAACAGTTCACGCATAGAAACTTGAGACATTTTAATTCCTAATTAGGGTTAAACTTCCATACACCCCATAGCCCAACTCTACAAACATCCACCCCTATTCTTTAAAAGAGACTGAGATAGAAAATATTATAAGAGCACCCTGAACTACGTGCCGGCATATGTGCGTCGTTTAATTTAAGGTTACATGCCCGTGAATAACCAAACCATCCACATGCCAAAAGACAGCGACAGTTTGTGAAACACACAAGCGGGGCGCTTTATACCATAGATTCAATATAATATAAAGAAAGGCCACCTATTGAGATAAAATAAACACCCTCCTTCTCTCTATATGAAAAAAAATCCGACAGATTTAGTCAATTTTGGCACTTAATCGACGACAAGCCCTCCCACTGCAATGCAATAAGCGCTAACATACCCGGTTATTTTTATATATATCTAGCTGGCAGCTGAAAATATCAGCCATAAGGGCCACCATTAGACGCAAAACAGCTCATCTTACTTAGAGCCAGTAAAGCGCGCCCATAGCCAAGTCAACAAACAGTAAACAACGATACCTTCTGATATGACTGTAATTATCAAAACACCCGAAGAAATAGAGAAAATGCGTGTCGCTGGCCGCTTAGCCGCAGAGGTTCTGGAAATGATAGAGCCGCACGTTAAAGCGGGTATCAGTACGGAAGAGCTGAACCGCATCTGCCACAACTATATCGTTGACGTTCAGGATGCGATCCCTGCACCACTAAATTACCATGGCTTCCCCAAGTCCATCTGCACCTCCGTTAACCAAGTGATCTGCCACGGCATTCCAAGTGAAAGCAAGGTTTTAAAAAACGGCGATATCATCAACGTGGACATCACGGTCATTAAAGACGGCTACCACGGTGATACCAGCAAGATGTTTATCATTGGCGAATCAAAAATCCAAGCCCGCCGCCTATGCCAAATCAGCCAGGAATGCCTCTATAAAGCCATTGCAATAGTGCGCCCCGGCACCACCTTGGGCGATATCGGTGCAGTTGTGCAAAAACACGCAGAGTCCTCTGGTTTCTCTGTTGTACGTGAATATTGCGGCCACGGTATCGGTAAAGGCTTCCACGAAGACCCTCAAGTGGTTCACTACGGCAAAGCTGGAACAGGTCTTGCTTTACAAGAAGGCATGACTTTTACTATCGAGCCCATGATTAACGCCGGAAAGCGTCACTGCAAGACCCTAAAAGACGAATGGACTGTCGTAACAAAGGATCGTAGCCTTTCAGCACAATATGAGCATACGATATTAGTAACGGCCGACGGTTGTGAGATTTTGACCAAACGCCAAGAAGAAACTGATCTGTAATAGCCCGGAAAGCCCATGCCTTTAACACCCTATAAGTTTGAAGCTGATCCATCACTGTTTAACAAGCATACGTTTCGACAACAGTTAAAAGACAGCAAGTCGGCCATTAGCCTGTTCAAACAAGCCATTCAGACCGTACAGAATAAGCTCAATCAGCTCTTTCTAGACGGCGCGGATATCCGGGATTTAGTGCATGGGCGAGCCTGGTTTATCGATCAGCTATTAAGCGTTGCCTGGGAGCAGTATGACTGGCCAGATAATCATATCAGCCTGATTGCCGTCGGCGGTTATGGTCGAGGGGAGCTACACCCTCAATCCGATATTGATATCCTGATCCTTCTACGCCACGACGACGACACACCTTACCGAGAAAACCTTCAGCATTTTGTCACCTTTCTGTGGGATATAAGCCTAGATATCGGCCATAGCGTACGCTCTCTAAACGATTGCGAACGGGAAGCCAAAGCCGACATCACCGTAGCCACCAACCTGCAAGAAAACCGCACTATCACAGGCCCGGACAGCCTGCGAGAAGAGATGATCACTCGCATTGCAACAGACAAAATGTGGAGTAGCAGCGAATTTTTCGAGGCCAAGTGGCAAGAACAAATCACCCGCCACTACAAGTACAACAACAACGAATACAACCTAGAGCCCAATATTAAAAGCTCGCCTGGTGGCTTGCGGGACATCCAGATGATCGGCTGGGTAGCCAAGCGACATTTTGGCACCCATACCCTAGAAGGCCTGATGAAAGAAGGCTTTCTGACAGAATCAGAAGTACGCATCATGGAGCAGGGGCAAGCCTTTTTATGGCAAGTTCGCTACGCCCTCCATATGACCGCCAAACGACCAGAAGACCGCTTACTATTCGATCATCAGCGCACCCTAGCAGAACTGTTTGGTTACGCCGATAACGATGAGCGTCTAGCAGTTGAACAGTTTATGCGCCGCTATTACCGCGTGGTCATGTCGTTAACCGAGCTAAACGATGTACTGATGCAGCATTTTGATGATGCCATCTTACAATCTCAGCACGAGGCACAAATAGAACCTCTGAACCGCCGCTTCCAAATCGTTAACGGCAAAATAGAAGCCACCCACAGTCGCGTATTTGAACAAACCCCTTTTGCTCTTCTGGAAATTTTTCTGCTAATGGCAGAAAACCCCCAGATCGCCAGCGTTCGCGCATCAACCATCCGCCTACTACGGGATCATCGCCACCTGATCGATGAGAGTTTCCGCCAGGATATCCGCCACTCATCGCTCTTTATGGAACTCCTACGCAGTCCCGGCAACGTAGCCCGCCAGCTAAGACGCATGAGCCGCTACGGCATTCTCGGCAAATATTTGCCGGAATTTGGTTACGCTATCGGCCTGATGCAACACGATCTATTCCATATCTATACCGTTGATGCCCACACACTTCTGCTACTGAAGTTTTTATATAAGTTCCAAAAAGAAGAATCCCGCAAAAAATTCCCTTTTGCAGCACAAATTATCCACCGCCTACCAAAACCTGAGTTAGCCATTATCGCCGGTCTTTACCACGATATAGGCAAGGGTCGTGGCGGGGATCACTCAGAGCTCGGCGCAAAAGATGTATTGGTTTTCTGTGAGCGACACCACCTAAGTAAATATGATGGTCGCCTCGTTAGCTGGCTGGTAGAAAAGCATCTATTAATGTCCATGACCGCCCAGAAAAAAGACATCTCGGACCCTGAGGTTATTCAAGAATTTGCCGCCATCGTTCGCGATGAAGCTCGCTTAAACTATCTCTATGTACTGACCGTTGCCGATATTAACGCCACCAACCCCAACCTTTGGAATAGCTGGCGCGCCACTTTACTGCAGCAACTTTACGTGGAAACCAAACGAGCATTACGTCGCGGCCTAGAAAACCCGATGGATCGTCAGGAATGGATCGAAGAAACCCAACAAGACGCCTTAGCGCTACTGAATAAATGGG
The DNA here is from genome assembly GCA_047518265.1 of Oceanospirillum sp. Lineage (GTDB taxonomy): Bacteria > Pseudomonadota > Gammaproteobacteria > Pseudomonadales > Halomonadaceae > Oceanospirillum. Next base: position 86,377 of record JAKZRG010000061.1, on the reverse strand, counting down.
GCGTAAAAGACACACAAACCTGGCCGCTATGGAACACCTTGGGTGAAGAGTACTTCTTACAGGATACCGCCCGTGAGATTGCCTTTCAGACCGAACAAATATTGCAACATAAAGAGCCTAATCTCCCCTTGGTACTGGTGACCAATCCCAACAAGGTAGAGCAGGTCGGCGGTACCAAGGTCTTTATTTATACCCAAGAAGAACCCCATCTATTTGCTGCAACCGTTGCAGCCATGGAACAACTTAATCTCAACATTCACGATGCCCGTATCAGCAGCTCCACCAATAACTACAGTTTAGATACCTATATTGTGCTGGAACATAACGGCGAACCCATTCGTGATCCAGAACGCATCAAACACATTAAAGAGGTGCTGTTTGAAGAACTGGACGACCCTGCAGATTACAGTGATATCGTACAGCGACGAACACCGCGACAGCTGAAGCATTTCACCATGCCTACTCAGGTGACTATCAGTACCGATCCTCAAACTCAGCGCACCTTACTGGAAGTACTTACTCCAGATCGTCCGGGCCTATTGGCTCGTATTGGCCGTATCTTTGTTGAGATGGATATCAATCTGCTTAACTCAAAAATTGTCACCCTAGGTGAACGAGTAGAAGATACCTTTATTATTACCGATGCCAATCTAAAGCCCATTAGTGATGCTGATGTCTGCTACAAGTTACGAGACCGCATCTGTAGCGAGCTGGATGAGCAGGTCAGTAATGACTAACTCCTCTCTATAGACAACCTTTATACCCACAACCAGCAAAAAGATAAGATAAGGCGTATTTTCCCAATAAAATACGCCTGAAACTTCAAATCCCCCTCTTATCAAAAATTCTTATCAGGAAAATTGCCACGGGTTATTTGTTCCCATCTATCAGCTTCTCTATAATACCCGACCAACCCTATAAGATAATTACAGGCTAACCCTATTTGAGTTACCTGACAGCTGGCTGGACTCCGGTATGAACCCAGATTTAAACCGTTTACAACCTTACCCGTTTGAAAAACTGACCGCCTTAAAAGCGCAGGTTTCTGCTCCGGAAGATTTGGCACACATCCCACTATCGATTGGTGAGCCTCGTCATCCAGCGCCTCAATTTGTTTTGGACTGTTTGACCAGCAATATCAACCGTATCAGCAACTACCCGACAACCAAGGGTATGCCTGAACTACGGGAAGCTATTGCCGCTTGGTGTCAGCGTCGCTTTAAACTCAACGAGAACACTCTGACCGCTGAAGACCATGTCCTACCGGTCAACGGTACTCGTGAAGCGATTTTTGCTTTTACTCAAGCCCTGATCGAACGCAAACCTGGGGCCCTAATCGCCTCGCCAAACCCCTTCTATCAAATCTATGAGGGCGCTGCCTACCTGTCCGGTGCAGAGCCTTATTTTATGCCTTGCCGGGAAGAGAACTGTTTTATCCCGGATTTTGATGCGGTACCGGAAGAGGTTTGGCAAAATACTCAGCTGCTCTTTTTATGCAGCCCAGGTAACCCTACAGGTGCTGTGATCGGCTTAGACGTACTGAAAAAACTGATCGCACTGTCAGACCAATATGATTTTGTTATTGCTTCTGATGAGTGTTACTCAGAAGTCTACTTCGACGAAGAAAAGCCACCAGCCGGTTTACTAGAAGCTTGTGCTGAATTGGATCGCGACGATTATAAAAACTGCGTGGTTTTCCACAGCCTATCCAAGCGCTCCAATCTACCCGGTTTACGCTCTGGCTTTATCGCTGGCGAAGCGGAATTGATGCAAAAATTCCTGCTTTATCGCACTTATCACGGTTGCTCCATGCCAATCCAGCATCAGCTGGCCAGCATTGAAGCTTGGAATGATGAAGAACACACCATTGCCAACCGCGCCATCTACAGCGAGAAGTTTGCCAAAGTCGGAGAGATCTTATCTCCGGTACTGAACTTCCAACAACCGGAAGCCAGCTTCTACCTATGGCCTGAAACGCCTATTCAGGAAGAGGCCTTTGCTCAGCAGCTGTTTGCTCAACAAAACGTCACCGTACTACCGGGTAGCTACCTATCTCGCACCATCGATGGCGAGAATCCTGGTAAAAACCGTGTCCGTATGGCTCTGGTTGCCACACTTGATGAATGCGTAGAAGCCGCTCACCGTATTCGCCGGTTTGTCGAGTCTCTTTAAAGACTGCGTTTAAAAGAGCTCGGTGAAGCGCGCACATATCGAATTCGTTTCAATACGTCAGTAAAAGCATTCTAAAATTTAGAGTTATTCTTATTCCCACGCTCTGCGTGGGAATAAATAGCACTCAGAGTTTAATATCTCAATACAGAGAAAGAGATCATGTCCATTACGCTCTACGGTATTCCAAACTGCGATACTGTAAAAAAAGCCAAGAAGTGGTTGGAAGCCAATGCCATTGAGTATCGCTTTCATGACTTTCGTAAAGATGGTCTAAGTACAGATGACCTAAATACTTGGTGTGATGCACTGGGCTGGGAAAACGTACTAAACAAACGCAGTACTAGCTGGCGTGGTTTAAGCGATGAGCAGAAAAGCGATCTTGATCAGAGTAAGGCCGTCGCCCTAATGGCAGAGCTACCTACCTTGGTACGCCGTCCAGTATTATCCCAAAAGGATCAATACAAAGTGGGTTTTAAAGAAGCGGATTACCAAAGCTTTTTTCAGCTTTAGCTTGCAACACTAAAGCCTGTAACACCAGAATTGCAGTATTCGGTTATTGAATAACCCAAATGATTTAAACGACAGCCTCTAACGGGACAACCCCCATTAGAGGCTGTAATGATTTCTTTTTAATTATGACAGCCTGTCTGTCGCCCTATTTTCAGGAGTTTTTATGTCTGCTTCTCCATTTTTTAGCTTTGGTTTTGGCGTAGGTACACAAAACAGCAACGGCCAATGGCTGGAAGTGTTTTATGCCCAGCCTCTACTGGCCCCTTCTGTTAGCTTAGTAGATGCCGTTGCTCAAGTTGTGGACTATCAAGGCGGCAACCAAGTGGTTGAATTTGGTAATGACAAGGTTGAAGCTCTGGCAAGCGCATTAAAAGAAGCCGGTGAAACCGCACAAGCAGAACTGGTTGCCAGCTTTGCCGATAGCCAGCGTCCACTGGTTGCCACCTTTATCGAAGAAGATACTGATCCCAAGTCCGTTGCTGAAGTTTACCTGAAGCTACACCTGATATCCCATCGCCTGGTTAAGCCACACGGCACCAACCTAACCGGTATGTTTGGCGCACTACCAAACGTTGCCTGGACTAACGAAGGCGCTATCGACCTTGCAGAACTGCCGCAACGTCAACTGCAGGCTCGCCTGAAAGGCCAAGCACTGTCCGTAGACTGTGTTGATAAGTTCCCTAAAATGGTGGATTACGTGGTACCAGCAGGTACTCGTATTGCTGATACTGCTCGTGTTCGTCTGGGTGCTTACCTAGGCGAAGGCACGACTATCATGCATGAAGGTTTTGTTAACTTTAATGCGGGCACCGAAGGCCCAGGCATGATTGAAGGCCGTATCTCTGCCGGCGTATTTGTGGGTAAAGGTAGTGATTTGGGTGGCGGTTGTTCCACCATGGGCACCCTGTCTGGTGGCGGTAACATGGTTATCTCTGTAGGCGACGAGTGTCTGATCGGCGCTAACGCAGGTATTGGTATTCCTCTAGGTAACCGCTGCATTGTTGAAGCCGGTTTATATATCACTGCGGGTTCTAAAGTGAATGTACTGGATGACAGCCGTGAACTGGTTGAAGTTGCTCGTGCTCGCGATCTGGCAGGTAAAGATGACCTACTGTTCCGTCGCAACTCACAAAACGGTGCTGTTGAATGTCTTACCAACAAAACCGCTATCGAGTTAAATGAAGCACTGCACGCGAATAACTAATTCCGTACAGCGATAGCTATTAGTAAAAAAGCTTTGCAGCCGCAAAACGCTCTCCTAGGTTTTTCGGCTGACATAAAAAAACCTGCAACGCCTTAATCGGCTTGCAGGTTTTTTTAGATCCATTGATCGCGAACAAGCAGCTATTTCTTAACGATACATAGCAAAATCATTAATTAGCGCCCAATAAAACCAATAACTGACGTTTGCCGTTAGGATCTTTAACCGTAATTAACTCACCGTCTTTAGGGAATAATTTATCCCGCAAACGGGACAACCAAAAGCGCAGTGCCGCCACTTTTTGCATTTCAGATAAACAGCGCTGCTCCGACTCGCTCAACGACCTAACTGAACGATAACTCTCTAACAGAGCTGAAGCCTTAGCTTCATCATAAAATTCAGCATCTTCGTCATAACACCAAGCATTCAGCGTTACAGCTAAATCATAAAGATAAGGCGCCGAACAGGCATGATAAAAATCGATCAGACCTGCCAGACTATCGCCATCAAACAAGGCATTATCAGGAAACAGATCTCCGTGCACAGGCCCTGTGGGCAACTGCTGCCAAGGAATCTTACCCGCCGCCTCTATAGATTTTTGCAACAGAGCTTGATTCTCATCCGATAACTTCGGCAGAACCTTATCAGCAACAGCACAACACCACTCATGGATATTCTGATAAGCATCAGGCACCAAATCATCCGCCGCGATATGACTAGCCGCCAATGTCTGGCCAATCACACTGCATTGCGTCTGATTCGGGATATCAAGAGGAGCGCCGGAAAGCCTACGCATAAAGACCGCAGGTTTACCGTTTAACTCACCAAATAAAGCACCCTGTTGATTTAAAATCGGTTGCGCCACATCCAGCTGACATTTTGACAAATGAGCGACAAAACCCAAAATAAAAGGCAGCTTTTCTGCAGAAACAGATTCTACCAAGGTCAAAACGAACTCACCTTCAGTAGTCGTCACGAAGTAATTGGTATTTTCCACACCCGCTTCGATGCCTTTAAAGCTGACCAAAGTACCTATGGCATACTGCTCAAGATAATCCGCCAGCTCAGCCTGCTTAACAACCGTATAAATCGACATAATATCCTTACTTAACCTTATTCTTAGCCATTAACGGCTTGTCCAGCATCATTCTGTGCCATCCACTGCCATAGGCGCTCGGCACAGATATCTCTTACCAGAATGTCATAATCCTGCTGATCAGAAGGCGATTGAATCTTCACGCCTTCTTCTACTAAACGTTTATGACTATCAAGCCTGCGACGATCCGCCTGACGATGAGTATCTTGAGTATTTTCACTTTCCAGTAAATAACGCACAGCAGCTTCTGTTAACTCCGCCTGCATTTCATCACCTTCGCCTTTGAACTGGATATCCTGACCAAAGGTGTCTTCCAAGGTCTGACGTACAGATAGATGACTGCCCGTTGGCGGTAATACCAGCCAACGATCCAGATCCAACCACAGAATTGCCAGTTTTCCGATGCAAGTGATACGGCTGACGGCCAATGGTTGAGCCGCTCCCGTCACATCACCCACAGCAATCAAAAATGACAAGTTATCTGGGTCGATATCAAGATTCAGCTCACCAACAAAAGGACGCTCACGCATCATAATAGAGCTAATTTCACCCTGCTCATCGGCCTGAATCGACAGATTGATATGCACCAATCGATTATTGATACTCTCTATCTTGCCGTTAGCGCCTGCATCTATCGCTGTTACATTCGCTCTTGAAACATTTGCTCTTGAAATATTAGTTGTCGCCACATTCATTCCTTCTACCCTCATCCAACCTGAGTGCCACTGGCTTGCAGATCGGCATGATACGATGAACGCACCATAGGGCCGCTGGCCACATTGGTAAAGCCAAGCTCTAGACCAATGGTTTCATATTCTTTGAATTCCTCTGGCGTGACATAACGCTCAACCGCCAGATGGTATTTAGTCGGCTGCAGATATTGACCGATGGTCAACATATCTACTTTATTTTCCCGCAGAGCCTTCATCACTTCGATGATCTCTTCTTTCGTTTCCCCTAAGCCCACCATTAAGCCAGACTTGGTCACAACCTCAGGGTTCAAACGTTTAAACTGATACAACAGATGTAAAGACCAGTGATAATCCGCACCGGGCCGTACAGAGGGATACAGGCTAGGCACCGTTTCAAGATTATGGTTCAGCACATCAGGTACATGGGTCGACATCGCTTCCAGCGCAACATCCAAACGACCTCTGAAATCCGGTACCAGTGTTTCTACGGTCAAACCAGGATTTAAAGCACGCGCTTCACGCACTACGTCTGCAAAGTGTGCTGCACCACCATCACGCAGATCATCACGATCCACAGAGGTAATCACCGCATAACGCAGATTCAACTTCTGAATAGATTCCGCTACATGACGAGGTTCATCAGCATCCAAAGCCATAGGACGACCATGGGCTACATCGCAAAATGGACAACGACGAGTACAAATCGCACCCATAATCATAAAAGTGGCCGTACGCTTACTGAAACATTCCGACAGATTTGGACAGGACGCCTCTTCACACACCGTATGAAGATTCAGCTCACGGAGCTCCTTTTTAACCTTACGTACATTGCCATTGCTGTGCGGATCAATACGAATCCACTCGGGTTTACGCAGACGCTTCCGCTCTGGATCAGGTTTGTGACGCAAACGCGCCATCTTAGATTCGCCTTTAAGTTCGGTTAAAGGGATCAGTTCCATAACGGTACCTCCGGGGATTCTTATTCTTAGGAAAAGGAACCTGACAGGTTCAATTCTGGTATTGCAGACAGATACGGCAGCGCGCTAAATCACGGTATTAATAACCACTCTTCCCCTAACAACGGAAGTGACTTAACACGCTACTTTAAACATTTCAGTTAAAGCCTTGGCACTTTTAACCAAGGCCTTTAACTTAAAGCGCAGTGATTTTAACCACGGCTTTTAACCACGGCTCTTAACCTCTGTGATAACGCTGCTCGATAAACGGCATACGAGATACAGTCATCGCTACCTTCTTACCGCGCACATCAGCATAAACAACAGTTTCCAGCGGGCTAAAGGCTGTTTCTACATAACCCATTGCGACTGGCTTACCGACTGAAGGGCCTAAAGTACCACTGGTCACAACACCAATTTTATTACCGTCCGCATCAAACAACTCAGCACCTTCACGTACTGGCGCGCGACCATCGCTTAACAGACCAATACGCTTACGGGCCCAGTTTTTGTTTGTGATCTGATCCAGAACCTTATCGGCACCAGGGAAACCACCCGCACGCTCACCATCGGCACGACGACATTTAGAGATCGCCCAAATCAAACTACCTTCAAGAGGCGTAGTGGACTGATCCAGATCGTGACCATACAAACACAGACCAGACTCAAGACGCAGAGAGTCACGAGCACCTAGACCAATACCTTCGATTTCAGGCTGTGCTAGGAACAAACGGCACAAACGATCAGCATCGGCTTCTGGAATAGAGATCTCAAAACCGTCTTCACCGGTATAACCAGAGCGAGATACAAAACAATCAACACCGTCAATTTTCATCTGACGGGAATCCATGAACACCATGTCATTCACTTCTGGTGCCAAACGAGCAATAGCTTGTGCTGCTGTAGGCCCCTGAACCGCTACCAGAGCGCGATCATCTAACAGTTCGATTTTAACGTCGTCACCAAGATTCGCCTGCATATGTGCGACATCTTGCTCTTTACATGCGGCATTAACGACCACATAGATCCAATCGCCATAGTTCGTCACCATCAGATCATCCATGATGCCGCCATCGTCATTAGTAAACAGTGCGTAGCGCTGCTTACCCGCTGGCAGATCAATAATGTCTACAGGTACCAATTTTTCCAGCGCTGCTGCTGCATTAGCACCGGTCAGTTTTACCTGACCCATATGAGAAACATCAAACAAACCCGCTTGCTCACGAGTCTGCAGGTGCTCCTTTTTAACGCCCAGAGGGTACTGAACCGGCATTTCATAGCCTGCAAAAGGAACCATTTTTGCGCCCAGCTCTACATGCAGATCAAACAGAGCAGTTTTTTTCAGAGCACCTTGTGTTTCAGCCATATCAAACCTCTTTGTATTCTTATTGGTTGGAGTAGAGTGCATTCTGGTGTCACTTAAGATCACCAGAGGGTCGCTAGAACAAAAATTTAATGACTAGAGTTATCCACAACGCCAGCAATCAAATCCGATCAACCCCTACTTACACCTGGAATTAACATCAGTTTTGTTTAGGTCTATATGATCAGTGTTGACCATAAGTTTCCAATAGGAAACAAATTAGACCAATAGAAAACATCATGCAAGTAATTTTTACCGTCAAAAGGGAAGCTCTGTTAAGAAAGGCGTATTTATATCAATGCCGATAATGACTTATAGATAAACGCGCTATCAGTCCACAGAACAATTCTGCCGCCACACAACACAGGAACTCATCGAAAGGAAGGTTTTAAATAAACAAAAAGCCATTACAGGAAACCTGTAATGGCTCTTAAAAAATACAATGAAGAGGGGAATAACCAATCAGATAAATATAAATTACCCTTTTATTATCAAGCAGTTACCCAGATAACTACGGCATCTTCTTCACTGGTAGAAACCAGGGCATGACCCATAGCACAATCATAGTAGGCAGAATCACCTTCAAATAATTCGATCGGCTCATAAAACTCTGTATATAGGGAGACAGAGCCTTTTTCCACATAAAGAAACTCTTCCCCATCGTGACGCACCCACTCCGGATACTCCTCAAAGGAATGGGCCCTTACTGTCGTGCGGTAGGGAATCATTTTTTTACGAGCTAATTGGGTCGCCAATAGCTCATGTTCATAAGTCGGTGTAGGGTGCGGTGTGCCTTCACCTTTACGCGTAATATCTCGTCGACCCACGGCCCCAACATCACGCTTTGGCTCGCTAAATAGCTGCGGAATGTCGATTCCCAAGCCATTCACTAGCTTATTCACTACTGAGAATGTGGGTGAGATCTGTTCATTCTCAATTTTTGATAATGTCGAGCGAGCCAACCCAGTTAACTTACTGGCCTCTTCTAAGGTCAGGCTCTGACTCAGGCGAATTTCACGCACACGTTGGCCCAGCTGCAAAGGCTCTACAGCGGCATCCACCTCGGCATCCGCCCGTGTAATCTGTACTTTTTCTTCTTTTAAGAAATATGGTTCGTCAGGCATGTCCTACTCACTCCTTCGCTCCTGATTCTCTTGCTCAGGACGCTATTGCCAAAATGGTACACAAGCCCAGTTCTCTTTTAAAGAAAACAATCACCTTATTGTCATCATAAGAGCACAAAAGTTTCCAATAGGAAATTTTTGTTGCGAATTATGAAATCTATTGCTAGTCTGAACTCAAATGCACACATACATCTAATTTCAGAAACCTGAAAAGACCTTATTGGATCACCTCCAGTTTAGGTCAAGCTGGAAAGAGTATGTGGATAAACGAAGTCGGGCGTGTCTCCTGAATAGCCAATAACAAAAACTCGGAGTCCTGAAGTATGCCACTTAGCATCTTTGATCTGTTTAAAGTAGGTATCGGTCCATCCAGCTCTCACACAGTGGGCCCTATGGTTGCCGCGAACCGTTTCCTGAACGAACTACGCGAGAAAAACCTTTTAAACAGTGCAAGCCGAGTAAAAGTTGATCTGTATGGCTCTCTGGCCATGACTGGCGAAGGACACGCTACGGATGTTGCCGTTTTATTAGGCCTATTGGGCGAACAACCTGATCTGGTTGACCCTGATAAGGTTTCTGAATACATCAAACAGATTGATGACAGCGGTGAACTGAATCTGGCAGGTGAACGACTTATTCCGTTCCAACGTGCCACAGACCTGCCTTTTAACTTTGGTGAATCCCTACCAAAACACCCTAATGGTATGCGTTTTTATGCTTTTGATGGGGCCGGTATAGTCACTATTGATAGCATCTATTATTCCGTTGGTGGTGGCTTTGTCCTGAGCGATGCTGAAGTGAGTGAGCAGGGTAAAGTTGTCGCAGACCATGGCATGCCTTACCTATTTAATAATGGTGTTGAGCTATTACAGATCGGTAAAAAAGAAAATCTGTCCATCTCTGATATTGTCCTAGCCAATGAAAAATCTCGCCTAGGCACAGAAGAGCAAGTTCATGAGTCCGTGATGCAGATCTGGCATGTTATGGACAACTGCATTCGTCGCGGCTGTCAGCAAACAGGTACGCTACCTGGTGGGTTAAACGTAAAACGTCGCGCCAATGAACTGTACCGTGAACTGACAGAAAAACCTGAAAAAGCCCTTCAAGATCAACTGTCCGTTATGGACTGGGTCAACCTATACGCCATTGCGGTCAACGAAGAGAATGCCGCTGGCGGTCGTGTGGTAACCGCACCCACTAACGGTGCAGCCGGTGTTATTCCTGCGGTATTAGCCTATTACGATCGTTTTGTACCTAACTCAGATGAAAAAGGTATCGTGCGCTTTCTAGCGACGGCAGCGGCCATTGGTATGCTGTATAAAAAGAATGCCTCTATCTCTGCCGCTGAAGTGGGTTGTCAGGGTGAAATTGGCGTAGCTTGTTCTATGGCAGCCGGAGCGCTATGTGCCGTTATGGGCGGCACCAACGAGCAAGTAGAAAACGCCGCAGAAATTGGTATGGAACATAACCTGGGTCTAACCTGTGATCCAGTCGGTGGTCTGGTACAAGTCCCCTGTATCGAACGTAATACCATGGGTGCTGTAAAAGCCATTAATGCTGCACGACTGGCATTGCGCGGCGACGGCACTCATCACGTCTCTTTAGATTCTGTTATTGAAACCATGCGTCAAACCGGTCTCGATATGCAGGATAAATACAAAGAGACATCAACGGGTGGTTTAGCGGTTAACGCGGTAGCGTGTTAGTGCAATTACTTGTTAACGCATACAAACCGGAAAAATGCAGAACCTGTTGAAATTAAGAAACACAGTGGCTTACTGATAAAGCCATGGGCAAGCGCTGTGGTATGTCCGATTTGGCTCTACAGCTTTTTTAAAATAAAAAACTGAGATTAAAACACCATGAGCATGAGTGAACTGTACAGAAACGATGCTGTAAGCGAGAAGTTCTTCACCAATGACCTGACCTCTGCTGATCCAGCAATCCAGGCAGCCATTGTGCGCGAATTTCACCGCCAAGAAGATGGTATCGAACTGATTGCTTCAGAAAACATTGTTTCTAAAGCGGTGATGCAGGCACAGGGTACTGAACTGACCAACAAATATGCTGAAGGCTATGTGGGTCGTCGTTACTACGGTGGTTGTGAACACGTTGATGAAGTTGAAGCCCTAGCCATTGCCCGTGCTAAAGAGCTGTTTAACTGTGAATACGTTAACGTACAGCCTCACTCTGGCGCGCAAGCAAACGGTGCGGTATTTATGGCACTGCTGCAGCCAGGCGACACCATCCTAGGTATGTCTCTGGATGCTGGTGGTCACCTGACTCATGGTGCACGTCCTGCACAGTCTGGTAAATGGTTTAACGCTGAGCAGTACGGTGTAGACCGTGAGACCCAGCTCATCGACTACGACGCGGTTGAAGCACAAGCCGTTGAGTGCCAGCCAAAGCTGATCATTGCGGGTGGTTCTGCTATTCCACGTGAAATTGATTTTGTTCGTTTCCGTGAAATCGCTGATAAGGTAGGTGCTTACCTGATGGTCGACATGGCACACATCGCCGGTCTGATCGCAACAGGTCAACACCCAAGTCCACTGCCACACGCACACATCTGTACTACAACGACACACAAAACACTGCGCGGTCCACGTGGCGGTATGGTGCTGTCTAACGATCTGGATCTGGGTAAGAAGATCAACTCTGCAGTATTCCCAGGTCTGCAAGGCGGCCCACTGATGCACGTGATCGCCTCTAAAGCCGTTGCTTTTGGTGAAGCACTGCAGCCTGAGTTCACAGACTACATCAAGCAAGTGGTTAAAAACGCAGACGTTCTGGCAAAAACACTGGTTGAGCGCGGTTGTGACATCGTAACCGGTGGTACAGATACTCACCTGATGCTGGTTGATCTACGTCCTAAAGGCTTGAAGGGTAATGCCACAGAGGAATCTCTGGAGCGTGCCGGTATCACTTGTAACAAAAATGGTATTCCTTTCGACCCAGAGAAGCCAATGGTGACTTCTGGTGTTCGTCTGGGTACTCCAGCTGGAACCAGCCGTGGTTTTGGTGAAGAAGAGTTCCGTCTGATCGGTAACCTGATCGGGGATGTTCTGGATGGTTTAGCAGCAAACCCAGAAAACAACAGCGCCGCTGAAGAAAAAGTACGCGAACAGGTTAAAGCCCTATGCGAACGCTTCCCATTGTATCGTTAATACGTTACTGAGTTGGGGATAACCCCTTCTTTAGTATCAAAAATGCATGGGAATTTAGCAGTATTGAAAAAAAAACGTTTCTTTCATTGAGTACTGCTAAGTTTTGAAGATAATCACTGGCGGCAGCCGATCACTTTCCAAAAATGGAATGGCTGCCTTCATTAAAGATATGACAAGACCGAGGATTAAAAAATGAGCAACGTACCAGCTAACCTGAAATACGCATCATCTCACGAGTGGGTTCTGGACAACGGTGACGGCACTGTAACTGTTGGTATTTCTGACCACGCACAAGAACAACTGGGCGATGTTGTATTTGTTGAACTGCCTGAAGTAGGTCGTGAAATTGAAGCGGGCGAAGAGTTCTCTGTTGTTGAGTCTGTAAAAGCAGCGTCTGATATCTACTCTCCTGTATCTGGTGAAGTGGTAGAAGCGAACGAAACTCTGGAAGACGCTCCAGAAACCATCAACGAAGAAGCTTTCGAAGGCGGTTGGATCGCAAAAATCAAACTGGCTGAAGGTACAGACCTGAGCGGTCTGATGGACGCAACAGCTTACGAAGCTAAGATTGCAGAAGACGAGTAAGTTATAAATCACAAAGAGCGAGTTAAGGTACTGGAAAACAGTATCTACTTGAATTCCCCCCTTAATCGCTCTTTGGTACACGTCTTATATCGCTTTAAGTAGCGTCTTTAATCTGAAACCAGTGACGTTTTTAACGGTACTGGAAAAGATAAACAACGATTAGTAGCACCAGCCACTGATCGGATAGAAACAGGTTGATAAAAATGGCAGTCGAAACGCGCGCACTGAGTGAGCTAGAACACCACAACGAATTCACTCATCGTCACGTGGGTCCAGATTCCGCAGAGCAGCAGGCTATGCTGGAAACTCTGGGTGTCAGCACCCTGCAGGAACTGATTGAGCAAACTGTACCAGACTCTATTCGTCTGGACGATGCTCTGGATATGGATCTGGGTATCACTGAAGTTGCAGCCCTGGCTGAGCTGAAAGCTCTGGCAGACCAAAACAAAGTAAACAAATCCTATATCGGTATGGGTTATAACAACACCTTCGTACCGAACGTTATCCTGCGTAATGTGCTGGAAAATCCTGGCTGGTACACTGCTTATACTCCTTATCAGCCTGAAATTTCTCAAGGTCGTCTTGAAGCCCTGTTGAACTATCAACAGATGGTTATGGATCTGACCGGTATGGATCTGGCTAACGCTTCTCTGCTAGACGAAGCGACTGCTGCTGCAGAAGCCATGACTCTGTGCAAACGTTCTAACCGCAAGAAGAGCGATCAGTTCTTTGTCGCGAGCGACGTACACCCGCAAACTCTGGATGTGATCAAGACCCGTGCCGAATACTTCGGTTATGAGATCGTGGTTGATTCTGCTGACAAACTGTCAGAATACGATCCATTTGGTGTTTTGCTGCAATACCCAGGTACTTACGGTGATATCACAGATATCGAAACAGTAATTACCCAAGCTAAATCTCAGAAAGCCATGGTTGCCGTTGCTGCCGACATTATGTCTCTGGTAGTACTGAAATCTCCTGGCGAACTGGGTGCTGACATTGTACTGGGTTCTACTCAGCGCTTTGGTGTACCTATGGGCTTTGGTGGTCCACACGCGGCTTACTTCGCAGCTAGCGAAAAACTGAAGCGTTCTGTTCCTGGTCGTATTATTGGTGTATCCGTTGATGTTAACGGTAACCAAGCACTACGTATGGCAATGCAGACTCGTGAACAGCATATCCGTCGTGAAAAAGCGAACTCGAACATCTGTACTGCTCAGGCTCTGCTGGCCAACATGGCAAGCTTCTACGTGGTATACCACGGTGCAGAAGGTCTGAAACGCATTGCTGAGCGCGTACATCGTCTGACCTCTATTCTGGCTCTAGGCCTGAAAGAGAAAGGTATCAGCACTAACGATACTTACTTCGATACTCTAAGCTTTGCCGCTGATGCATCTGTTTATCAGCGTGCACTGGATAACGGTTGTAACTTCCGTCAAATCGAAGGTGGCAAACTGGGTGTAAGCCTGGATGAAACCACAACAGCTGCAGATGTTGCACAACTGTTTGACGTTATCCTAGGCGAAGGCCATGGTCTGGATACTGCAGCGATTGATGCACGTATTACTTCTGGCGAAGAAACCGGTATCAAAGCCGATATGCGCCGTGAAGATGCGATCCTGACTCACCCAGTATTCAACACGCACCACTCTGAAACAGAGATGCTGCGTTACATGAAAGCACTGGAAAATAAAGATTACTCTCTGGTTCATGGCATGATCCCTCTGGGCTCTTGCACCATGAAACTGAACGCAACGGCACAGATGATTCCTGTGACTTGGCCTGAGTTTGCGAATATTCACCCATTCGCACCAGCCGATCAAACCGTTGGCTATCACACCATGCTGAAACAGCTGGAAGACCAACTGGTAGAGATCACCGGTTACGACGAGATGTCTCTGCAGCCTAACTCCGGTGCATCCGGTGAATACGCAGGTCTGCTGGCAATCCGTAAGTACCAAGAGTCTATCGGCGAAGGTCACCGTAACATCTGTCTGATTCCATCTTCAGCGCACGGTACTAACCCGGCAACAGCAGCAATGATGGGCATGAAGATTGTTGTCACTAAGTGTGATGATAACGGTAACGTTGATGTAGCAGATCTGGCTGAAAAAGCAGAACTGCATGCAGACAACTTGTCCTCTCTGATGGTGACCTACCCATCCACTCACGGTGTTTACGAAGAAGACATCGTTGAAATCTGTCAAACCATTCATAAGTTTGGTGGTCAGGTTTACATGGATGGTGCGAACATGAACGCACAGGTTGGTATCTCTAAGCCGGGTCAAATGGGTTCTGACGTATCTCACCTGAACCTACACAAAACCTTCGCTATCCCACACGGTGGCGGTGGTCCAGGTATGGGCCCTATCGGTGTTAAGAAACACCTGGCGCCTTTCCTAGCAAGCCATAAGGTTTCTCCAGTTGAAGGCCTGAGCCCAGAAAATGGTGCGGTATCTGCTGCTCCTTACGGTTCTGCTGCGATCCTGCCGATCACCTGGATGTACAACCGTATGCTGGGTAAAGACGGTCTGAAGCACTCGACCGAGCTGGCTATTCTGAACGCTAACTACCTGACGGAAGAACTGGCTAAGCACTACCCTGTTCTTTACCGTGGTCGTAACAACAAGGTTGCACACGAGTGTATTGTTGATATCCGCCCACTGAAAGAAGCGTCCGGTGTTTCTGAAGAAGATATCGCTAAGCGTCTGATGGACTACGGTTTCCACGCACCAACCATGTCCTTCCCGGTAGCCGGTACTCTAATGATCGAGCCGACTGAGTCTGAGTCTAAGGCTGAGCTGGATCGCTTTATCGAAGCCATGGCTAAGATCAAAGCTGAGATCGATCGTGTACAAGCCGGTGAGTGGCCTGCAGATAACAACCCTCTGCATAACGCACCACACACTCAAGCGGATCTGACCAGCGATTGGGATCGTCCATACAGCCGTGAAGAAGCGGTATTCCCAACGGCTCACACTCGCGCTAGCAAGTACTGGCCAACGGCTAACCGTGTCGACAACGTATACGGTGACCGTAACTTTATTTGTTCTTGTCCTAGTATTGAAAACTACGAGGACTAAGACCCCGAACTAGTCGTCAACTAGTGTCGTCAAGTGCCTCCCTGACACGGGTGCCGTAGCCCTTTACGGTTCCCCTACTCACAAGCACTTTTGCCCTAATCACTTGATTAGGGCATTTTTTTGCCTAAAATTTATACCAATCCCTATCTACTATCAGTGCCAATAATCTCCAAGAAGACTTGGTTTCAGTCTTTTTCCCTCTTATTTCTGTCTATAAAAAAATGATCAGGATTGCTATGAATAGATTGCAAAATCAGAGTCTGAGTCAAGATCCCCATAGCCTGAGATAAATACCGACAGGCATCTCTTGTTATGCTAATGCTACACGTCGTTCTGTCGAAAATTCTTGGTAGCCTTATGATATCCAGAACCCTATCCGAGACCTTACCGTCCGGTACAAGTAATCAACAGACACTGGCCGTTATCGGCGCAGGTATTATCGGGCTCTGCACTGCTCTTCAGGCACAGAGGCAGGGTTATCAAGTGACTCTTATGGATAAAGACCGCCCCGGAAAGGGCGCATCCTTTGGGAATGCCGGTTATCTGGCCACAGAACTCGTTGATCCCTTGGCAACCGAAAAAACCATCAGGATGGCGCCTTACATGTGGCTGAACCCTAAAGGCCCGCTGTGTTTACCTCTGAATCATCTGTTTAATATCCTTCCTTGGTTAAAACGCTTTTTAGTGGCCGCCAGCCCAAGTAAAGCCAAGCACAGCCAAGAAGCCCTGATACAACTGAACCGTGAGTCAATCCCGGCTTGGCATCGCTGTTTAAGTCAAATCAATGCTGAAGAAGAGATTGTTGAATCCGGCTATCTTCTGGTTTGGGAGTCTTCCGCAAGAAAAGAAGAAGCCAGAGCACATGGCCGCTATATGGCTCAATTTGATATTCCCTGCGAATACGTTGAAGGCCATCGTTTAGCGGAGCTGGAACCTGAGCTATCACAGACATTAAGTCATGCTCTGTACTTCCCTCAGGCATGTCGGGTCAAAGAGCCCTATCAATTATGCCAACGTCTTTTTGAGGCTTTTGAGCAACAGGGTGGTGAGTTTTTGCAAACGTCAGTTCAGGATATTCAACCGGATGAGAACAAAGCCTGCATCCGTTTAGATCAAGAAAAAAGAATCTTTGATAAAGCCATTATCTGTACCGGAGCTTGGAGCAAACAATTATTAGCCAAGGTGGGATTAAAGGTTCCTCTGGAGGCAGAAAGAGGTTATCACATCACCGCTCCAGATCAGGCTCACCGTCTCCGGCACCCTATTGGCTCTGCAGAGCGTCGCTTTGTGATAACGCCTCTGGACAGTGGTTTAAGAGCCGTTGGAATGACCGAACTCGGCGGGTTAAAACGAGGGCCTATCGCCCGTCGTTTTAATGTACTGAAACACCACACTCAAAAACTACTGCCAGGACTAAGATCAGAGAAACAACCGGTTCAATACGAGAACTGGATGGGCCATAGACCCACGCTACCGGATTCTTTACCCGTGATTGATCAGCACCCAAATCATCCACAACTACTTTTTGCTTTTGGTAATCAACACCTAGGACTGACTCAAGCCGCTGCCACAGCAGAGTTAATTCTATCCATGGCTCAAGCGCAAACGTCATTTATGCCGACTCATTATTTCTCTGTCAGTCGTTTCTAATCAGTACCGGCTTTATGTGCGGCTCTGCCGCTTTTGCCGGGCTTTTATGTCCGGCTTTTTTATTTTATTAAATACAATTTTATGACCCACCATCAGTAACCAGTCAATTTAAACTAAAAAACTTTATAGCTCGTTTTATGGCTTTTTCTTTACTTTTCTTAGGCTTAGCACACAGCCCTATATCAACAGAAACAAATGTAACCAGACTGTAACAAACAAGCTTTAACTTGCCTGCATAATGTTAATCCGACGCCCCCACTCAGGATTCTCTACGCAAGGAAATTTCATGACTATTCGTCAACGCTTTATGCTGTTAATTGCTGGTAGCCTCGTTGGTTTTTTATCCATTCTCTTATTGATTCAGCACACCCTGAACGAACTGGAGAGTTTGAACCACACCAAAGAAAACCTGTGGAAAAACCAAGCGCGCTTGCTGATGTTAAAAGAGCAGGAGCAGGCCTTTGTCCATAATAATAATGAAGCCGCAGCCAATCAGCTCATTGAGCAAAGCAAACAACTCAGTAACGATCTGACAGAACTGAAAAGCCACTTTAAAGCACAGGGTTTAGCCACAAAAACACTGGAGCAAGTGATCGAAGCCAGTCATGCTCACCATGAAGCCTTTATTAACCTTAGAGATCAGAAGCTGATTCTAGGCCTAACCCCTAAAACCGGTATGTATGGCACTCTGCGACAAGCCGTACACAAGATCGAAGCTCAGCTAAAAACCATCAATCATGTGGAATTGACCGCCGCGATGTTGATGCTCAGACGGCATGAAAAAGATTTTATGCTACGAGGGCAGGACAAATACGTTAATAAATTTACTAACGCCATCACCAACTTCCAAAGCTTATTATTACTGGATCAGGATGATCTACCGGATACGGCTAAAGAGACAATTCGTAGGAATATGGATATCTATCAAAAGACTTTTTATGACTTTGTTGAGATATCAAAAGCCGTCGGGCTCTCTAATGATGAAGGTGCTTTAGGGGTTCTCAATCAACAAGCGGAACGAGTGCTTGGTTTATTGGATCAGGAGCTGGACGAAAGCCGAGTAGAGATTAATGCGTTACTGGACAGTAACCGCTTAAAAACCCAGATGCTGACCCTATTATTTATCGTTTTATTATCAGGCGGTATCGTTTGGTTGTCTCAGAGAGTACTCAAACGGATCAATACTCTCGTGCAGCATATGCGAGAGATAGCGGATGGTGATGGCAATCTTTCCGTGCAGCTTTCCAGCACCAGTAAAGATGAGTTGGGCGAACTGTCCCGCGCCTTTAACCGCTTTATAGAGAAAATCAGAAGCAGTGTGCAACACGCCGCCAAAACAGCTCACAACTTGGAAAGCTCTGCCACACAGCTAAAAGCAACGGCAAACGACACCCTGGATAGCAGTACCGCTCAGAATCAACTGCTCAGCGAACTGAGCCAAGCATTAACGGATACCTCTTCCCACTCCCAGCAGGTACAACAGCATATTAATGGTGCCCGCACGATTACTCAGGAAGTGAATCAACAATCGGAAGAGATCGCTCAACTGGCACAACAAAACCAATCCGCTAGTCAGCAGCTGATTACCGATGTAGAAAGCGCGGTACAACAGATCGAACAATTAGAGATGGACAGTCAAAATATCAGCGAAGTGATGACCACCATTACAGAGATTGCTGCCCAAACCAATCTACTGGCCCTTAATGCTGCCATTGAAGCCGCCCGAGCAGGAGAGCAAGGCCGAGGATTTGCCGTGGTGGCCGATGAAGTGCGCAGTTTATCTCTGAAGACTCAAACCTCAGCGGAAGAGATCCATCATCAGATCAGCAACTTACAAAATAAGATTCAGCATACGACTCAGGTCATTCGCAGCACTCAGGATAAAACCTCTGAACGCTTACAGCAAAGCGCCCGAATCAACGAGGTCTTTGCAGGAATAGAACAACAAATTATAAAACTGAGCCAGCAGAATAAAGACGTCTTTCAGATCAGTCAGCGACAAAGCAA
Source organism: Oceanospirillum sp. (assembly GCA_047518265.1). GTDB lineage: Bacteria > Pseudomonadota > Gammaproteobacteria > Pseudomonadales > Halomonadaceae > Oceanospirillum. The sequence continues at coordinate 66,771 of JAKZRG010000061.1, read as the reverse complement.
CACCATGCACAGCGCCGAAAGCCAATTGAAACAGGTGCAGGAAAGCATGCAGGACAACTTATCCGCCGCTTATATCAACCGGGAAACCAGTGATCAGCTGTTTAACTTAGCCGGTACACTGCAAAAAGAGATGGGGAAATTCTCAACGACTGCAGCCTAAATAACCGGTCTTGAAAACAAAAGAGAGTAAGGCTTAACGGGTTATTTGATTTACCCACGGTTGCCTATTTGCATTAAACGGTTGCCTATTGCAAATAGCGCGTTAAGCTCTAATAGATTCATCACCTTACTCTTCATTGCCTCTGGATATGTCATGCCACGCTTTTTTAATAATGCCGGGCCTAACAAACCGAATTTGCATTACACCATCGACCCATTAACACGGGTCGATTGGCCAGAGGTGCATCACCTGATCTCTCAGCAGCGTTATTTTGTCCTGCATGCTCCCCGACAAACCGGTAAAACCAGCACTCTACTCAGTATGATGCAGAGCTTAAATCAGGAAGATCAGTTTGCTTGCGCCTATGCCAATATCGAAGGGGCTCAAGCAGCACGAGGCGATGAAACCCAGGGGATTCCGACTGTCTGTAGTGCAATAGCCAGTAGCATTCGTTTATACCTGAAAGATGAGCAGCCCTTGCACTGGCTACAAAAGGAAGGACCACATTATCCCCCACAGGATAGACTGCGGCAGATGCTAGAATTCTGGGCCAGTCACAGTGACAAAGAAACCGTGCTGTTTTTAGATGAAGTAGATGCCCTTGTGGGCGATACACTTATTTCACTACTACGCCAGATCCGGGCAGGCTACGCCCAACGTCCCGAAGCCTTTCCTCAAAGCATAATACTCTGCGGTGTTCGAGATGTTAGAGACTATCGTCTCTACAGTGCAGAACAAGAAGTGATCACAGGTGGTAGCGCCTTTAATATAAAAGCCACCTCCCTGCGTATGGGTAACTTTAGCCAACAAGATATCCAAACACTCTGGCAGCAACACACCGATGAAACAGGCCAAGCCTTCGCAGCCGAAATCCTACCAGAACTCTGGGCAGATACTCAGGGCCAACCTTGGTTGGTGAATGCACTCGCCCACGGCCTGACCTGGGAAAATAGAGCTGCCCGAGACCGCAGCCAAAATATTACCTTAGAAGATTACTTTGCGGTAAGAGAACGTCTGATCTACTCACGGCAAACGCACCTGGATCAGCTGGTCGATAAACTGAAAGAACCCAGAGTTCACCGAGTCATTAGCACCTTATTATCGGACACAGAGGAGCAGAATATCCCACTGGCTAAGATTCAAAGTGATGATATTCAATACACCGAGGATTTAGGCTTAATCACCAGCCACCCTAACTTGAAAATCAGTAATCGCATCTATCAGGAAGTGATTCCGAGAGAGCTTACCTGGGTAGCACAAGTGAGCTTAGCTAACCAAGAGCAACAGTGGTATTTAACCCAAGATAATCGTCTGGATCTCAATAAACTGCTCTCGGCCTTTCAACAATTCTACCGAGAAAACAGTGATATCTGGCTGGAAAAGTTCGACTATAAAGAAGCAGCACCACAGCTGCTGCTGCAAGCTTTTCTACAGAGAATCATTAACGGCGGTGGACGCATCAACCGAGAATACGGCCTAGGCCGAAAGCGCACGGATCTGTTGATTGAATGGCCACTAGACCCACAACTAAAATTTACCGGCCCAGTGCAGAAAATCGTTATCGAACTGAAAATATTACACCAAAGCTTGGATAAAACGATTGAAAAGGGGTGCCAACAAACCACAGACTACAGGAACCATATGGGGGCCGATGAAGCCCATCTGATGATCTTTAATCGAAATCCAAAGGTATTATGGCAGGATAAAATCTGGCAGAAGCAACACACTATCGATCAAAAGACTATTAGTGTTTGGGGACTGTAATACCTTCGCTTTAAAATCAATTGCTTTAGAAATCAATCGTATAAGCTCAACTCTGCATATCAATCCTGTAGATAGTAATCATAGATCTGCTGATAACGACCTGTTTCTCTTAGATGATTGAGCCCTTTGTTGAAATCATCCCTAACGGTCTCATCCCAAAACACCGGACGATAATCATTGGGGTCAGCAGCATGGAAAATATGCTCATCAACCGCATCGATCGTGAAGCGGCCTTCTCGTTTCAGCTTATTACTAAAATAGTGAAAGATATGCCGGTCACTTAAGACCACATCATAACGCTCCCTGCCCAACGTCAGAACCTGCAACTCCTGATTATTCAGTTCCTTGTATTGTCCCGCCTTTACTACAGGTTCTAGCCACTTAGGATAGCGTTTTGATGCCCCTTGAAACGACACAACACTCAACCCCTTAAGATCTTCCGGCTTTTTAATGGATAGCTCACGATAACTGAGCGTGATAAAAACATTGTGGTAGAAAACAGCAGGATCACCATAAAAACCGCCAAGGGGGGTTAAATCCTCACCCAGATCCGTCATGGTCGCATCCACATGACGAGCCTTAAACATGACCGGTAAGCGAGCAAAAGGATAATACTTAGGAACCAGTTTATGGTCCTTATACGCCAAAGCTTCACCGATGATTTCCAGCTCAATCCCCGTATTAGTTTTAGGGAAAATAAAAGGAGGGATCTTCTCACCAAATGCCATAGACACATCTTTGGCAATGGCTTGATTGGTAGACAAAAACAAAACAAACACGGAAAGAACCAAGCACTGGCTCAAAACAGAGTATCGGTGAAACATAAGGGAAAAGGGTAAAAAAGGAGACACAAGCAACCTATTATTATTTTGTTATACCCCTAAGAATAATACAGAGCGAGTGTCTATTACAGAACGAATATCATTTACTGAGCTTACTGAGAGTCGTCACAACAGGATAACGGATAAGCCAGAGGCGCATCCGCGAATACTCTGTCACACCTGAATAAGAATACGAGAAAACGTTTGTTTAACGGCTTAGCTCATCGCTATCTTATAAACTGTCTTTGTATCGGGCCACCATCTCCTCTTGGCTTTCAGGGATTTCCTTTATAGAAAGTTGATCATTAATCATCGCTCCCATTGTAGGAAATGAGGCCCGATCAATTTTGGCATCCGAAGACCACAGCTCAGAACGCATTAACGCCTTGGCACAGTGTAAAAATACTTCCTTAACGGTCAGCTCAATGCATGACTGGGGAGGATTTTTCTCGTCAGTAAATAAACCTAAATACTCAGCGGAGGTAGAAATACGCGCTACGCCATTCACTCGTAGTGTTTCATCCACACCGGGAATTAAAAAGAGACAGCCCATCTCACCGGTTTCAATAATATTCACCAAACTGTCTAGACGATTATTCCCTCTGCTATCGGGGAAAATAAGACAAGTGTCACTGAGGACTTTTACAAAACCGGGCTGACCACCACGAGGAGAAGAATCAAGCGCACCGGATTGGCTATGAGTCGAAATCACCGCAAAAGGCGAGTGCTCAATAAAATTGATGGAATGTTTTTCCAAAGCGGCTAACTGCTTATCTTTCGCCCGCCCCTTAGGGTGGCCGTAAATCTCTCTAAGCTGTTCTTCTGACTGGATATACATAAAAGCTCCTGAGGATTAAAACACCGTAACCAGCTTATAAGGCTCAACAACATAAAAGCTAAATCAATACCGAAAAATACTTCGATATTAAATGACTCTCTTCCGAGAGTTTCAGTCGTTTTTTCCAATAGCCATTAACACTGTCATGGTGCCTTTCTGACTGCTCATTTCAAATGGCGTTTTAATCTGAATACCGGAGAACTCATTGGCTTCTAGAGCGCCTAGCACTCTCGCTTCAGACAATCCCATTCCAGAAGCATCATCCAGCGATAACCAATCCCACTGCACAAAGACCCCACCATTTTTTAGCAGAGACTTTAACAGCCCCAGCGTCTCCTCATAATCCGGTAGAAAACCGCAAACCGAAGATGCCACGATAAGATCAAACTTATTGGCCAGAAGAGGATCGCTATCTATTAAATCCTGCGTCAGAAAACCTGCAATGCTCGACACATTACCAAGGTTTTTCTTAGCTAATTGCTTAACCATTTCAGATGAACCATCAAGGGCAACAATCTCTTTTACTCTAGGACTCAATCGCTGAGTCAACGCCCCCGTACCACAGCCAAAGTCGAAAACAGACAGATCATCAATATTGATAACACCTGAAAGCGCATCAAACGCTTTATCGGCATATTCCTGTACCGAATCATCAATATCCCAACCCTCAGCGTATTCATCCCATTCATTACTCACAGGTGTTACCTCTACAAGACTTTAATCAATACACAAAGTGGGTTGCGCAACACCACTGGAAACATAGGTACGGCAACCAAATAGATTTGTAGAATGATAACATTGTCCTGCTACTTCAGATCCAGTTTTTCCCCTCTCCTTTGTGATGCAAGTAACCTCACAATCACTTTTATTGGAACAGCTTTTCCCCGCATCAGAAGCAGATAAAACACAGGCTTCCCGTTGCAGCTTACCCAACTTCTGCCAAGCACCACCTTCAGCCTCACAGGATTGCCGAGAAGACAAAGCCCTAGCCTGCTCCACCAGAGACACCTGAGATTTTGAAACAGACTCAGAATCCATATGACTCGCACTACACCCCTGCACAACCATCAGCACAGCAAGCATAAGATTCACGAAGATGATTTTAAACATAAAATACCAGCCTGATTTTGTGGGTGTAGAGTCAGCTTGTCTTTACTTAATACTGCTCTCATTTGCGAACTTTGCAGCATCCAATAAGGCTTGATTAGGAGCCTTCGCTTTATCACACGCGGCTATAACGCCGCAAGCAAAGGCGCGCTTTAACGCGCAGGGCGATTTTGCCTTGCTTTGTTATGTGATTTACCGCTCCGATACCTTTAGTTTATTGACTGCGGCTTGGAGCTCTTCTTTGGTTAAACCGATAATAGTGTGAAAATCGTTGTCGTCTAAACCAAAACCTAATTTGGGAGCATTAAGGACATTGATGATGCCGCCAAGCTCGTATGCGGATAACAAATTTGGTGAAACCTCTTTCACTGCTTGAAACAACTTTTTCGCAACAGCATCCTCGGAGGGATTAACTACAACAATATCACCCACTTCTTCGAGTTCTTTAACTGCCTTGATAAGTACTTCTTGGACTATGGATTCACTCATATTCTTTCTTCACATAACGCTCACCTCACAGGAAAACAAAAGTATAGCGAAGCGGCGCTTTTGATTTTCCTGTGCAGGTTCTTGTTAGCAGCTATGTCCACAGTGCCCACCGGACTGCGATCAAGCGCACTAACATATTAGTTTCTATTTCATAGCTCTCATTATCTGGAATATCTGATTCAGTATATGAAAACCACCAATTGTATAATTCCTCGATTTCTTTCTTTGCCATCTGGTGCTTTTCATCGGCACTCCAATCCGTGTGTCCATTTAGCAAACTCTCCTTTTCAACACAATCTTTCAACAATTGAAAACAGGCGTGAAGCATTATCGAGTCTTTGTCTCGCCAATTGCCATCAAGCGTTTCAATTTTAAGAATATTGCTTGGTTCCATATGTATTTCTCTGGCTGCTAACGCCCCAAACAGGCGGGTATTTGTGGTTACGACGAATAGGAGCAAGCCAAATACGTCGCATGCTTTGGCTTGTTAGCCAATTTCGATTTCCTCGCAGATAGCTTCACACCATTCATCGGCGTTGGATGATATGAGTATGTGCTTCAATTTCTCATTCTCAGTGATATGACTTTTACTCACTAAGTCCTCTATTAAGGGTGAATCAATTATTTCGATGAAACACTCTTCAGCAATATCTGGATAAGGCGGATACCACGTATAGGAGAAGCGCTCAGCATTCTTAAAGGTGATAATCACCTCGGAATCCTGCCAATCGCGATAGCTTAGGACAACGCTAGACTCTACACGCTGAAAGTAGAATCTAGTTTCTGGATCAGCAAGTGAAACCTTCGCAGGTATGGATGTATATTTCATCTCGATTTCCACGCCGAACCTCTAGATATGGCTAACGCCTTTAGCGCAGCGAGTCCAGCCCACGGGGGGGTTCCGTGGGCGATGCTGGCTAAACTTGTTAGGTGCACTTAAGGCCCCTCGAATGCTAAATAGTGGCTATGTTTTTTATTAAGGCCTGCATCGATAAATTGCTTTACGGCAGCCATTACGTACTGTTGCTGGTCGGAATAATTATGGGAACCTGTGTTACTACAAAGCAATTCAACATGACAGATATCTAATATTGTTTTAGTGTAGTAACCATCTAGGCCAACTTTATCGATAAAGTTTTGGTATACCGACTGAAAAGCGCTTTCTGGAATATACAACACTTCTTCTGGCGAGTTGACCTTCCAATCTACCGACACTCCTTTTTTAGCTGAATAGAGCATGACGGGATAGTCATCTTCGTCTTCTGCGAGCTTTATAAGTTGTTCATGCTCAATCATTTTTACACCTAACGAGGCTGTAGAAAAACTGATTTTAGAGCCATCAGTCTTTCAACATCCCTCATTTTTTAATGTTCGGTTTTATTTTCCATAAATGAATGCTGATTCAGATTACGGCTTCATTTTCTTACCACTAACCAGACTAAATCGCTCTTTTAGCGGCTTATCCCACCATATCGAGCTAGTTTCTCTACATTATGCACCAAACAGTAGAGCTGCCATTGCCCCTCTACCTTGGCTTTACCTCTAAGGCCAAAGCGATTCAGGCCTTTATTCGTCCCAATATTTCCGAATACAGGCTCAACCACTGACATTCTATGGCTGTATATTTCCTTCCCTTTGCTGCTATCAACGCATACTTTCATCCAGTCCGTATAGCTAGGTGATCGATCACGATTTAATGCAAATGAGACCTGACGACCGGCACCTTTTCGATGGTCTGCTGCCGCAGGATTTTTCATACAACGATGCTTTATTTTACAATGACGGCACTGTAATAAACGCCCCTCAAAGTACGCTGTTTTAACGCCTTGATCATTCGCCCTTACACCTCGATGACTCAGTACTTTTCCTGCGGGACATCGACAGCTCATTTCGATGGGATCGAACTAGAACTCTTTGGCCAGTAGAGTCTCTTTAACTTTGGGCTTTCCCGGTATCTGGTGTTTCTTATCGACCGCAGCAACACCGTTATAACCTTGGATCGTGCCTTTACTGGTCGTCATTTTGGCGGATTCTGGGTCTGTAATATTACTTTTAACCTCTTTTGGGCGCTTTCCCTTTCCCATACGTGGTTCATTATTATTTAGGAAATCACCAATCTTTGAGGCGGCTTTATCCAGCGTCAAAATCGTTTTGACTCGGCGAAGTTCTCGATCCAGCTCTTCTTCACTCTCCCACTGATCTTTGAACTGATGTTCCTGAAGGTAGTGGCGAATCAAATGTTTCAGCTTACCTCTTTTTTGTTCCAACTCTTTAAATGTTCCCGACCATTCTTTCGCAGCATCAGAGCGTATCTTACAACCATCAATTGCAAACAACTCATGACCGAGAAGTCCCTGCTCATCACAAATTAATAGCACCTGCTCAAACAGTGAATGTATTCCTTGGCTCTGGCTGCTGACAAACGTGAAATGTGGAACGGTATCGCAGGATAGTGCTTTAAAGAGAATATTGGTTTCACAGCACCACTGAATTTCTCGACTGGATGTAATCCCTTTGGAATAAGCAAACAGAATGACTTTAAGTAAAATAGCAGGATCATAGGCTGGGCGACCGTCATTATCATTTTTATAGGATTGATAAAAACTAGACAGATCCAGCTTCTCTGAAAGCAGGTAATGGAGAGCAAACTCAAAGGTTCCAGGCTGGATTTGCTCCAGATAATTGATAACAACCATCGACATCTGGTTGTAGTCATAATGCTTGAATCTGGGCATAGCCTGATCCTCTTCAGAAAAGCTCTATCACATTATAGATGATAGGTTTTTCTACAGCCTGAACGCCCAACTAACCGGTGAGGTTTACTGGCACGTTGTTTTGCGTGCTTTTGCAAAACGCGTGACCGCAAACCGAATCCACGTTGAGTTGCTTGTTATAGCTCAGCTATGTGCGACAGAGTTTCTGGATGACGCTGAACCAATTTTAGAAGGGTTACCGCTTGTCCATTTGGTGCGCTACGCCCTTGCTCCCAGTTTTCTAATGTACGAGAAGATGTATGTAACAAACGAGCAAATACACCACGTGACATATTAAACTGTTCACGAATACTCACAATTTCATCAGGTGAGATATTTAATTCACTAATATCATTAACCTGATGAGTTTTAAGGGTTAGTTTTCCCTCTGAATGTTCTTTAGCCTCAACAAGAGCTGAACTTAACTCTGCAAATAGATCACGATTGCTCATTACGCCACGCCTCCATAAAAGCCCATAGCTGTTTCTTTACCTTTACTTGCAACTCGAATCTTTCGCAAACCACCTGTACCTTGAATCACATCACCCTGTTTCGGGTTAGACATTAACTCAGCTTGAAAAAGCCTAAACTCATCATCGCTGAGGTATTCATTACGGTACTTTTCAAATATGGTTGATTCGACAAATACACTTTTCATATGCAAATCATACGCAAATAACGTACACCGAGCAAAACTATACGCGATTAACGTAGTTGTGGCTTTTTAGGCGGTAAATCTGACCTGAGCTATAACGGGCCTATAGAAAAACTGATCTTTGAACTGATGTTCCTGAAGATAGTGACAAATCAAGCGTTTCAGCTTACCTCTTTCTTGTTCCTGCTATTTAAACGTTCCCGACCATTCCTTCGCAGCATCTGAGCGTATTTTACAGCCATCAATTGCAAACAAATCATGACCGAGGAGTCCCTGTTCATCACAAATTAATAGCACCTGCTCAAACAGTGAATGTATCCCTTGCCTCTGACTACTGACAAAGTGAGCGACCGTCATTATCATTTTTATAAGATTGATAAAAATTAGACAAATCCAGCTTCTCTGAAATCAGGTAGTGGAGAGCAAATTCAAAGGTGCCAGGCTGGATCTGCTCCAGATAATTGATAACAACCATCAACATCTGATTGTAGTCATAATACTTGAATCTGGGCATAGCCTGATCCTCTTCAGAAAAGCTCTATCACATTATAGATGAAGAGTTTTTCTACAGCCTGAACGCCTTTAGCAACGGCAAATTGCAGAGCCGAAGGCGTAGTAATTTGTCCGCTTGCCTAAATTTGTTACATGCTTACTTGAGCAGCAGGTCAGAAAGAAAGCGAACACTATTTATCTCTACTTTACCGTCATTGTGCTGTAACCCCAGCTGTACATGTGCTTCCCCCGTGTCAAAGCTCAACGGTACTAAGTACACAGCATAAGTGGTGTTGCCTGTCGCCACAGTAGAGGCTACCCGGGAATTTTGAAGTTCTGCGACACCTATAGATTGTAGTTGACCTAGCTTTTTGAACATATCCAGGTAGAGCTGCCATTGCTCTGGAGTCGCCGACTCCATACCCTTCTGGGACATCAATAATTTATATTGCTCGATATCCCATGTTGTAAGCTTTGGCACAGTTTCTTGGATATATGGAGGAAATGTCTCTTCTTTATCGATGCCTCCAATACTTGTAATTGCGATAATGGCAACAAAAAAGACAACAACACTTAATAGCCCAAAACCTAGATATTTAAAAAACTTCTTCATAACTTCCTACTTGTTGTGCATGTAACATTTTTAATATCACGCATGCTCGATTAGACAATTTAAATACCCTCTTCAAATCAGGCCTAAGTCTTTCACTTTAAAGAAGAAATATTCTGCTCCACCCCATAAACCATTCGGTAGAACCGGGCGCGCTCGATTTGCTTGGTTAGTTTTGCCTGTTATTTCGACAATCAGCTATCTAACCGGTTGTTTTAACTTGCTTTTGTATTTTCAAAGCGAGCAATACTGTCTGTCTAAACGAGCAAGCACATTTGCAACTCAGAATACCAATACATGTTCTGAGATGATCCTAGTAAAAACCCTAGGCTGCGGGTTTTTATTGAGCTGTATCAGTACCTTATTGAGGGGCGGTGTTTAATAGGTAAGTGGGTATTTACTGTTGTCGATATCGGCTGGGGGTAGTGCCTGTTTGTTCTCGGAACATGTAGATAAAGGAGGAGGATGAGCTGTAGCCCAGCTCTAGGGCGATGTTGATAATGCTTTTGCCTGCGTTTAACAGTTCGATGGCTTTTAGAAAGCGTAATCGGCTGCGCCAGCTTTGTAAGCTCATGCCCACTTCTTTGCTGAATTTACGCTCTAGGGTGCGTTTTGATAGGGCTAGTGAGTGGGCCAGTTCGGTTGTTGTGCTTCGGTCGCCGGGGAGATCGTATAAGCGTGTACAGAGTTGAAATAGCTCTGGTGAGGTTGGCCAGGGTAGATGCTGATTATCTCGTTTTAGTCTTGGCAGGACAGTTAATATCAGGGAGATCACTTCTTGTTCGTAGCCTTCTGTTGGATATTCTACGGCAAATTGTGAGGCTTCTAATATTAAGGCCCGTATCAGTTCGCTGATCTCCAGTACTTGGCTTTTGTCATGGGGTAATTGTTGATAACGCTGATCGATATACAGGCTTTTAAGTTCTGACCCGTATTGGCTGGAGACTCGATGCACGGTGCCTGCGGGCAACCAGACGGCTTTCTCCGGTGGAATAAACAAGCGTTCCCCGGTTACATCCACAATCAGTACACCGGATGTAGCGTATAACAGTTGATGCCAAGCATGTTTGTGGGCTGGGAAAAAGTGTTGGGCGGGCATCTGCTCCTGTCGAACAAATACTTCTCTGGGTAGGGTGTCCATCTCCAATAATGAGAGGGCTTGAGATTCAAAAGCAGACGTCTGTTGTCTCTCTGGCGGTTTAGATTCTGGCGTTGGCATACTGTTCCTTAGCGTTAATATCGCCTGATAACGCCTCTTGACGCTTTATCGATATATTTTGTCATTATGTATAGAGATATTGTGCTGACCTGTCTATTAGCATTAAGACGAGTCGTTTTCTTCATTCGTTTTATTGTTACGTTCACAGGCTGTGAATTAGGGAAAGTCATGACATCAAAAATTACAAAAGGTATCTACAAACTGGTAGAAGAAGCCAATCAGGTTGTGGAAGAGATCTCCGTTGAAACCGCACAGTCTCTGTTAGGCCAAGAGGGTATTCAGTTTATTGATATCCGTGATATCCGTGAGCTGCAAAGGGATGGGGTGATTCCCGGTGCTTATCATTGTCCTAGAGGCATGCTGGAGTTTTGGGTTGATCCTGAAAGCCCTTATGCCAAATCCATTTTTCAGAAAGACCTCACTTTTGTTTTGTTCTGTGCCGGTGGTTTGCGCTCTGCACTTGCTGGACGTGCGATTACCGAGATGGGACTGGAAGGGGTTAAACATGTACACGGTGGTTTTGGCGCTTGGCGTAAAGCCGATGGTGTGATTGAAGAATATCAGGCTAAAACTAAAGCATAAGCCTTACTAAGTGGCCAAACAAAAGCGTCTCAATAGCCATATATGGAGGTGATATCATTCGCGGATGCGCCTCTGGCTTATCCACGCTACACATGTCGGTTACTTTGTAGAGAATCTTATACTCTGGTATCTATCTTTGACCTAATCAGCGAATAAATGTGATGAGTATTAAAGACAACCTTAGAGCATTTTTCGCAACCGGTTCCCTATTTTGAAAATGAAGACTACTGACAATACCTGTCACAGGTGAGCATTACGATGGCTAGCAATCCAGTCGACCAGAAGGAATTAAGCATGCTAACCATCAGTTCCATTGTGCTTTATGTTGAAGATATCAAAGCGAGTCAAAACTTCTATCAAGATCTTTTTGATTGTAAAGCGACAGAATTATCACCTACTTTTGTATCGTTTAATCTAGGCAGTGGCTCAATGCTTACACTAAAACAGCGCGCTCAGGTCATTCCTCCTTCAGATATGACGGGAGGTGGTACAGAGCTATCTCTCGCAGCGAGCGATAAAGAAAGTTTAATGCACCTGTATCGGACTTGGGGCACTCAGGGAGTTACGTTTTTACAACCGCCCACTGAATTCATATTCGGAATTGCATTTGTCGCATTAGACCCAGATAACCATCGAATTCGTGTTTTTGCCCAATAAAGAAATGATAAAGCGTTGATAGAGACAAGTTTATTTTATGGTCTGATTCTTATGAAGAGGATATCAGCTCTCGAAAGGTTTCCCCCGGCATTACCGTGACATAAACCTTTCGCTAAAACCTATCGTTACGATAGATTTTTTGCAGGTGACTTCCCGCCCCTCTCCGGCCTAAACTGATGCTTTCCTTTACTCGGTTTTGCCCTATGTCCGACAGTGATCATAATCCTTCTCGTTCTGCTGAATACCCGCTGATCTTTGTGAATGAAAAAGACTTTTTAGCCTCTGATAATGAAACGTTGCTTTATCAGGCGCTTAAACAGTGTATTCCCCATGTTCATGAGTGTGGGGGTAAGGGCTTGTGCTCCACTTGTCGGGTGGTTGTGGAATCTGGTTTAGAGAATTGTTCACCAGAAACACCGGCAGAAAAAGCCATTAAGGCCCGTAAAAATCTTCCCAGCTATGTGCGTTTGGCCTGTCAGACTAAGGTCTCTGGGCCGGTGAGTGTCCGTCGTTTAGTACGGGATAGTTTTGATATTGATGCGGTCTTAGCCAATGGTTTATCCGCCAGTGCGGAGAGTCAGAATATTGCGGTGCTGTTTGCGGATATCCGTAACTTTACCGAGTTCAGCCAGAACCATCTTCCCTACGATACCAGCCATATGCTGAACCGTTATTTTACGGTAATGACTCAAGCCGTACAGGCCAACGGCGGTTATGTGGATAAGCTTTTAGGCGATGGCATGATGGTGCTGTTTGGTCTGGATACTGCGGTTGAAGGCGATAATCAAAACAGTAACCCCTGCGATAATGCCATTAAAGCAGCGGAGCAGATGTTGTTGGCGTTGAATGAGTTAAATATCTACTTTCAGGATGCCTTTGACCATCAGTTTACGATGGGCATTGGTATTGATTATGGCCCAGCATTAACGGGTTATTTTGGTAGTAAAGATCAGCAGACGTTTACTGCTTTAGGGCCCAAGGTTAACCGAGCCTCACGTATTGAAGCACTGTGTAAACGCTATCAGTGTTCGTTAATGGTTTCCGATAGTGTTAAACAACATGCTCAGGATAATTACTCTTATACTGAACATTATGATCTTTCCTTAAAGGGTATTACCGAGCCCACTCGCGTATGGCGCTTGGATCACCCCAGCTTACAAAAAGCAGACGATACCCTAGCTTACGAGGAGCATTGCATGGAAATTAAGCCTGATAATCTACCGGAAGTGATTGGTAGCCCAACCATTGCCGTTGCGGCCTGTTATCACAATGAACGGCTGTCTTTGTATATTGGTTTAGCTCAGCTTTTTGTCGATAATCAATTGGAATTTACCATTCCTGGTGGCCATCAGTTACAGGCTGGAGATCTGCTCACCCTGCATCTGGATAACCGTACCGGTGTAGATGAATATGATGCGGATCTAAGTGTATTTCGTACCTCATACAAGGGGCGGGTGGTGTCTGTCGCCAATGCTCAAACCGTACGTGTCACCTTTCGGGAGTTTAGCCTGGTACACGGTATTGCTGAGGTCTTAGCAGAGAAAGAAGCGGGTTATCAGTATCCTCCTGATGGGCGCCCGATGCAGGCGCTACCGATTACACCCTTGACCGATATGCCGGAGATGAACCATGAGGAATACGCCAATAAGATCGGTGTTTTAATCACTCATACACCAGAGCAACCTCACACTACGGCTATGGCGTTTCTCTCCTCTATGGAAGACGATATCTTTATTATCTCCTTCCCTTCTACCTTTAAGGTACAACAACTGCAAAAAGACAATCGTTGCTGTTTTGCCATCGATGAGCGCGCCAACTTTACCTTTGAAAATGCTATCGACTGGAATTACGTACTGATTGATGCAGAAGCTTATGAAGTGCCTATAGACCATCCTATTTACCAGCCGGTAAAAGCGGCCTTTATTGATAAAAACCCGTGGGAGATCGGCTTTTTTGCTGACCCTAATGTGCGTTTATATCACTTAAAATGTTTAAGTACGATATGTACGGCACGATGAAAATGATAGACGTGCCTTGTTGTGCATCTTAATTAATATCTATATACCCTAACAAAAACATTCTGGTACACAGTAGCCTGTAGATAGGAAATGTGACTGTTTTTTTAGAGAGAACTCTGTTTGAGTACTTAAATCGTTAAACAAACGTTTTCTCATATTCTCATTCAGGGATGGCAGAGTATTCGCGGATGCGCCTCTGGCTTATCCACGCTACGTGTATCGGTTACTCCGTAGAAAGGCTTATGGCTTTGTGCTTAGTGTAATAACCAGTAGTAAACAACGATAATAAATATCACTAACAATCACTTGGTATCTCTCGAAAAATAAATATTAAAACAAGCCATTAATTGTCCAAAGGAATAATTTAGTTGTAACATTAGCGAAGACAGTTCTTCTTATCGCGAGAGATATTAATGGGTATATAAAATGGTTCGTTTTTCCACCTATATTAAATCGTTACTAATCATAAGTATCAGCGTGATGTTACTGATATTTTCGCTGCTATCTTCTGCCCAGACACTGCGTATCGGTACCATAACCAATACGCCGGTGGATGAAATCCGTGTTTATCAGTATCTGGCAGATTATCTGAGTCAACAATTGGCTGGTGACGGCATCCACTCTGTTGAAATAAAGATGGCTGCGGATATTGACCAGATGGTTAACCTATTAAAACATCAGGAAATCGATCTTTTTATTGATAGCTCCCTGACCGCCCTGATAATTAATCAGCAAGCGGGCTCAAAGTATCTACTAAGACGCTGGAAGAAAGGCCGCGCGTCTTACCGTAGCGTGATCGCAGTGCGAGCCGATAGCGATATCTATACCCCCGCTGAACTAAAAAACCAGACCATTGTTTTTGAGGAGCCCTTTTCAACCTCTGGCTTTATTTTACCCAGTCTAAGCCTTATCAAATACAACATCAGCTTAACGGATAATACCTATCAGCATGATAATCAGCTGGTTTATCGTTTTGGTTACGACAATGAAACTCAAATTACCTGGCTAGAAAGAGGCAAAGTACAGGCTGCGGCAATGTCTGAAGCCGATTTTAATGATCTTGCCAGTACGGCATTAACACCATTGCGGATACTACTGACAACAGCGGAGGTGCCCTATCATGTAGTCGTCCATCGCTCAGGGCTTGATAAGCCATTAATAACTCGACTAAAAATGGTGTTACAGCAAGCGGATCAGTCAAAGCTTGGTCGCGTTATGTTACAGCAGTTTGAACGCACTACTCGGTTTGATGATATTCCTCAATCGCTACTTAACAATATGCAAACACTCAAACAATACCTTGAGTCTTTGCCGACGACACAGGAATAGGGTTAGACAATGCGGCTCAACTTAGGTGCAAAAATTGCGCTGTTTACTTCAGGTTTGATTATCCTGGTCAGTGCTGCTCTGTTTGGAGCTACCATTTATCAGGATAGGATTATTGTTCATGATATGCGTATGCAACAGCTTTTAACGACTGCATACAATTTATCATCTGATGTTGAAAATGCACTATACAACTACGATGTAAAAACACTGCGCCATCAAAGTAATAGTTTATTAAAGGCAAGTAATGCAGATTTTGTCTGGTTGTTAGATACGAAGGGACGTTTGATCACGGATGGTAGTTTACGACCTGAATTGCGTAATAAAAAACCGCCATACCCATTTATTGACCGCTTGATTCTGGGAAAAAAAGGGCGATTTCATTTCGGTGATGCCTATCATTGGGTGGGAGTTCCAGTGGAGCTGGAGCCTGAATCGGTCTTGGGATTTGTCGTTATTGGCACGGATCACCGTCATTTGGATGAAAACCTACGCACGACCCTGATAAACCAGCTAAAAGTCTTAATACTTGCACTTATTCTAGGTGTGCTTGGTGCCTTGTTATTGGGTCGGAGAATTACTCAGAAGTTGAAAAAACTTTCTCGTATCGCAGAAGAAGTGGGGCATGGTCAATGGCAGGTTAATGCTGAAATTGACAGCCGGGATGAAATAGGCTCTTTGGCCCACAGCCTTAATGAGATGGCCCAGCGTTTATCAGAAGCAACCATCTCACGGGACAAGCTGCAGCAACGTGTTGATGATAGAACGGCGGAGTTAAGACTGTATAAGGAACATTTAGAAGAGCTGATTGAACAGCGTACCGATGAACTCTTGCAAGCTAAAGAAGTAGCAGAAAAAGCCAATAATACTAAGTCAGAATTTTTAGCGTCCATGAGTCATGAGTTACGTACGCCCTTAAACCTAATTCTTGGCTTTTCACAAATACTGGAGCATGACGACA
Source organism: Oceanospirillum sp. (assembly GCA_047518265.1). Classification (GTDB taxonomy): domain Bacteria; phylum Pseudomonadota; class Gammaproteobacteria; order Pseudomonadales; family Halomonadaceae; genus Oceanospirillum. Next base: position 50,319 of record JAKZRG010000061.1, on the reverse strand, counting down.
AGCCAAAGCTCAGTTCCGATCAGGCTGAGGCTCTGAAGCATATTAAGCAAGGCGGTGAACATTTACTGCATATGGTGAAGGGAGTTTTAGATCTCACCAGCATTGAAACACAGAGACTTGAGTTAACCCTTGAACCCCTGGATATTATAACCACTATTGAGAACTACCGATCCGCCGTTCTGATGTTAGCAGAGAAGCGTCACATAAAGGTCCAATGGCCCTCTAATCCTCACCTCTCTATTTTGGCTGATGCTGATAAGCTTGGTCAGGTTTTGCTCCACCTTTTCTCCAACGCCGTTAAATACAATCACGATTATGGCTCTATCACACTAAGCTTTGAACAAACCGCCTACAGCACACTAAAAATTATTATTGCTGACACAGGTATGGATACCCTACCAAAACTTGAGTCCGAACAATTCAAGCCATTTTCACGTCTCTGTCAGGAAAATGTCTCCATAGACGGCGCAGGCATGGGTTTAATGATTAGCCAAAGTTTTATTGAAGCCATGAGCGGCAGCATAGGCTACCAGCCAAGCTCAAATAAAGGAGCCTCTTTTTGGATTGAACTGCCTTTATCTCAGGTAAAGCCTGGGACCTATTTATCCAATGCATAACATCAATACCAATGCCAACACCGATAAGCGATTAATCGAGTAGGTAAGCGATAAGGGTTATTCCAACAAGTTTCCACAGACATACTGCACGGGTTTGTGGATAACTTGATGATAACTTATTCAAGACCAATATTATCGGGCACCCGATGGATCTGGTTAAATTTTGTACAGGACGATAACCTAGCTTTCCGGTATGATTATCCGCCTTAATTTCCCTGCTCAACATTCCCGCACGTCACCTATGAGGATATCGACCCTATGTCCGCAGGCAATACGCTTTCCCCTACTTTAGAACTGGCTTTTGATCTACTGAGTCGTCGTTCGGTTACACCGGAAGATGCCGGTTGTCAGGAACTTATGATTCAGCGCCTGGAAGCGATCGGTTTTACCATAGAACGCCTGCGTTTTGGCAATGTTGAGAACTTCTGGGCCCGTCGTGGCACCGAAGCACCAGTTCTGGCCTTTGCCGGTCATACGGATGTTGTGCCTACCGGCCCTGAAGCCAACTGGCAGCACCCTCCTTTTGAGCCCTGCATTACCGAAGATGGCATGTTGTATGGCCGAGGTGCAGCGGATATGAAAGGCAGCCTAGCGTCCATGGTGATCGCCTGCGAAGAGTTTATTGCTGAACATCCGGATCATAAGGGTTCTATCGCTTTTCTGATTACTTCCGATGAGGAAGGCCCTGCTGTTAACGGTACGGTTAAAGTGGTTGAACACTTGGAAGCCCGTGGCGAGAAAATGACGTGGTGTATTGTGGGTGAACCCTCCAGTACAGATCATACCGGCGATATCATTAAAAACGGTCGTCGCGGTTCTTTGGGCTGTAAGATGATCATTAAAGGCATTCAAGGTCATGTGGCTTATCCACATCTGGCTCGCAACCCGATTCATGAAGTAGCACCGGCTTTAGCAGAACTTTCTGCTGAGCATTGGGATCATGGTAATGAGTATTTCCCTGCCACCAGTTTCCAGATCTCCAATATCAATGGCGGCACAGGTGCTACCAATGTGATTCCTGGGGATGTGGAGATCGTGTTTAACTTCCGCTTCTCTACGGAACAAACCGTAGATGCTCTGAAAGCACGTGCGGAAGGGATCTTTGAAAAACACGGCGTAGAGTTTGAGCCTACTTGGACCGTTAATGGCCTGCCATTTTTGACACCTGAAGGCACCTTGGTTAGCGCATGTCGCGAATCTATTAAAGATGCGACAGGCATCGATACTGAATTGTCCACCTCCGGTGGTACTTCTGATGGTCGCTTTATTGCACCCACAGGCACTCAGGTGGTGGAGTTAGGCCCTTGTAATGCCACGATTCACAAGGTAAATGAGCACATACTGGCGGAAGACTTGAATAAGCTAACCGGTATTTATCGTGGTATTTTGGCTCATCTATTGGTTTAACAAACCGATTGATCCGATACACCGTTAAAAAAGCAAAAAAGACTTAAGTCGATAAACACTGTGAAAAGGCAGCAATGAAGCTAAAAAAACACCTGATCAAGATGGCCAAAAATTCAACCCAGAATTTAAAGCGTGTAATTGCAGGCATGGTGATCTTTTTTGCGGGTGCTGCAGGCTTAATCTGGTCAGAAGGTGCAACGCATCTGGAACCTCTGCATCAGGAGTTGGTAGCCCTACTGGCACTGGCTGTGATGGGAGTAGGTGCGTTGATTGCTCTGGTGGGTTATCTTGCTTTAAGTGTTTTTCGGATTATAAAATTTCTGGATGATAAAGATGACAACGGCATTTCCTGATATCGAAATTTACGTTAATGACCCTGAGCTGGAACAGATTGAGCAATGGCTTAATAAACTGTTCAAGACAGTGGCCGAACCGAAGCGTCTGGATAAGCGGACTCTGCTTTATCTTTCGACAACAGAAACGGGGACTGAAGTGCCTGTGCATGTGGTAGAAAAAGCCGCAGGCAAATACTGGAGTGTCTGGTTTGATAGCCCAGAAAGCCCTTGGGATACGGACATTGACTGTGCCCGTGCCGCTTTTGCTTATTTTAATACGACCATTCGCTGTTCTGTGGGTTCTTGGGAACCGGATCAGCCCGTAGATCTTTGGTGGCAAATTAGTAAGAAAGGCGAAGGCGAGATTAGCTGGCCGGATTAATAACTGAAAGCTGGAATGATTACTATAAAAAAAGCCCGGTAAACCGGGCTTTTTTTATACTGAGTCTGCTTAAGTATACTTACTTAGCTGATAACCGTTACATCTTCAGCTTGCAGACCTTTGTCGCTTTCAATAATGGCAAAGCGTACCCGTTGTCCTTCCGCCAAAGAGCGGTGGCCGGTGCCTCGAATCGAACGGAAGTGAACAAAAACATCACCGCCCGAATCACGAGTAATAAAACCGAAACCTTTGGAAACGTTAAACCACTTCACAGTGCCCAATTCACGGTCATCATTCTCATCATTGGTAATATTAGCCAACTGAGGTGTCATGTAGTTCAACATCACAGTACTAATAAAAGTGGTCAGAAAAAATATTACACCGGCAGCTGGATACTTAGCCATAACTTCTGCTTTGGTAACCATCTCCAGCACAAATGGCCCAATAACGGCCATCACCACACTGATCAACACACAACGAACAAAAGAATTCTTGCTCATACTTACTCTCTCATATCTGTTTAGTTATTATTAATAAACGTCCTAAAAACAAAGAGATAACGACCTAAACCTCCTATTTAGGCGGTCAAAACACAAGGTGGGGGTTCCCGCGTAAAAAAAACTAATAACCCCTAGTGCGTACAACCTCTTAAACCAACCTTGTATGGGCTATTATACAGAGCGTATGCTTCACTTGAAGAGCCCTAAACCCTATTAATTATCAGGAGTTATACTTATGTCTGAAGAGCGCATCGACGAACTGGAAATCAGATTAGCCTTTCAAGACGACATTATTGATGCATTAAACACAGCTGTCGCTGAACAAGATAAACGTATTCAGTTGCTAGAGGAAGGGATGCGTGAACTTTATCAACAAGTTAAGGAGCGTCAATCACCTGAAGAAGACGGAATTCAGCCCTTTGATCCGAGCAGTGAGATTCCGCCTCATTACTAAACCCTCCCCTGATAAAGCACAAGGATTCAGTTAACATCGATCACATATCGTGTTTACTACCACCCAGACAAGACGGTGATACCGGCACCTCTCCATGACGTGCCTGCCACTCCTCTTTGGTATAGGCATGAATGGCTAAGGCATGGACACCCGCTGCCAGATCATCCGCTAAAATACCGTAGATTTTTTGATGCCGTTGTACTGGGCGCAAGCCTTCAAACTGTTCAGAAATCAATGTCAGCTTAAAATGTGAATCCGTGCCACGACTGTGCATATGACTTTCGTTTTCTACTGTCATATGTTCCAGCGTTAACTGATCCGCCAGTTTTTGTTCGATGCCTTGCTGTACACTCATAAAATTGCCTTCACCAGAAAAAAGAAAAGCCCGCTGAATGGATCACTGGATCATTAGACCACTAGCACCAAACTCGCAGGCTTCACTTTACTCAGAATCCAATAGAATGCAATCCCGAGTGTTTTTATCGGTTTTATTTTATACCTTCTGGAAAAACCAATACGTTCCTATCGAAGCTAACTATTTACCAAGAGATTAACGATCTGCCAAGGGGTTAACGATATTGCTAGATGTTAAATATCTGGATCACCTTTACTGGCGTTCATAATCACTTTTTTGATCCGATGGGTTACCCACCACACAAAAGCCACCACAATAGGTACCGATATCCCCGTTACCAGATCCTTATTCACGGCAAAACCGGCGCTGTATAAGGCATTCAGGATAATTTTCACCAAGCTAACCAAGTAGTAACTGATCGCGGCGATGGATAGACCTTCTACGGTTTCCTGTAAGCGCATCTGCAAACGCCCCCGGCGATCCATAGAAGCCAACAAACTCTGATTTTGCGCTTCAATGGTCAGATCCACTCGGGTTTGCAGTAGATCACCGGCACGTTCAATACGACGAGCCAGATCCTCTAAACGTTCACTGACCGATTCACAAGTATGGTAGGCCGGTGTTAAACGTCGTTCTAAAAAAGAACCTATGGTGAAATAATTTTCTACCTGCAGTTCTTTTAGCTCATCCATACGCTTCATCACCAGAGAGTAATACGCTCGCATGGCAGAGAAACGATAGTTGGTATCCGTGCGCCAACGCTCCACATTGGCCGCTAACTGAGACAGCTCTGTGAGCATCTTACGCTCATCCGCATGACCTTTAATCTCAGTGGCACTGGCAATAATGCTGGCCAACTTACGGTCTACTTGCTGTAGTTCCGGGCCTAATTTTCTGGCGTCTGGTAATGCCAGAAGCGCCATCAAACGATAGGTTTCCAGCTCCAGCAACCGCTGTAACAAACGACCCGTCTGGTTATTGTTCAGACCGTGGTTATGTACCAAAAAGCGGCCAAAACCATCACCGTGTAAACGGAAGGCACTCCAGACAGAGGCATCCCCTTCCATCAGGTGACCATAAACCAAACGCTGGCCTTCAAAGCAGGTTTTCAGCTGTTCACGACTCAGCTCTGGTTGAGCATCGTCCAACATCTCCACATGAAAAGCCGCTACGACCTCACCGGGCATCTGTTGCAACCAATCCTGTGGGATGAGCTCCAGAGCCGTACTCTCAAAAGGACGCTCACCCACACCCGGTCGAATAAAGGTATAGGTCACAAACTCCATATGACGACCACAACGAAACTGAAAACTACCAAAATCAGCCTGATAAAAGCTACTGTCTTCCGCAGGCATATTCACGCCATAGCGCTGACAGAGATTCTGTAGGTGAGTAGACTCACGCGCGCGCTCTTCTTCGGGAATCAGTATCGCTAGACGGGAAACCCGTGCCGGTGTCTGTACCACAGGGAAAGGGCGTGCATGCAGCTCGTTATACAGCTCATCACGCTTTGGATGCACCTTAAAGGGTAGGATAGACTCCGTACTCAATTTCGCCTCTGCACTCATCTCTATTTCCGATTCCAGTTATTATTTTTTATTCGTTAAGCGTGGGGTTCTTGGCCCACAACCATTTTTCAGGGAAAAAAGACCCGAATAAGCGGGTCACCTATTCGGGTCGGTTTATCTCTTTAGCTTGGCCCATTCCACTATACAATCATTATGCAAGAATGAGCCCAGCGTATTCAGAATAGATTCCACTATCCTGAACGTAATACCTGCAATGGAGGCTGTAATGTCACATGACGTGTGCCCCACATACCCGCTGCCGTAATAATGACACCACCTGCAACAGGTAGAAGCAACCAATGAGTAAAGCTCAGACTATAGTCTAAGTCAAACAGGTTACGGTAAAGTAAAAAGGCGGTAAGCTCTGATCCCATTAACGCCAGAACCCCAGCCAATACACCTAATAGGGCAAACTCCATACATTGAATCTGACGAATTAAATTCCCTGATGCTCCCAATGTGCGATATAGAGCACCTTCCCGCAATCGGTCATCCAGACTATTTTTTACCGCCGCTAGCAGCAGTACTAAACCGCATAACAGGGTAAAGCCCAGCATCACTTCAATGGCCAGTGTCACCTGCTGTAGAATCTGTCGAACCTGTTGTAGGATCTGACTGATATCCAACAAGGACACCGCTGGGAAGCCCCTCACTAACTGAGGCACCAGCGTTGTATTATCTTCTGGTAGATAAAAGCTAGCCATGGCCGTTTGCGGCAGATGATCCAAACTACCGGGAGGAGCGATGACATAAAAGTTAGGCTGGAAATTATCCCAGTTCACCGTGCGAACACTGCGTACCTCACCCTCAATGTTCTGCCCCGCCAAAGTAAAGGTCAGTTGATCACCAATCTTTAAACCCAAATCATCCGCTAGTTCTGCTTCAAGGGATAAAGGCATTAACGGTGCCACTTGAGATTCAGAACTATCTAACGATGTTTTTACCGTCTGCCAATGTAAAGATTCATCCCACCACTCGCCCGCAATCACATGGTTGTCATCTGGCAGAGTTTGACGCCAAGTTAGATTTAACTCCCGACGCAGGGCGTTATTCTTTTTACCGGATTCCGATACCACGTCCATGGCAGGTTGCTGATTAATATCCGTTAATCGGGCTCGCACGATAGGGTAAAGAGGCGAACGTTTTATTCCGGCATCATCCAACGCTTGACTAAAACCCTCTCTTTCATAGGGCTGAATATTAATGGCAAAGTAATTGGGTGCATTACTGGGCAGTTGTTGCTGCCAGCTGACCAATAAATCACTGCGTATCAAGGCCACCAGCGCTACGATCATAAGTACCAAACCAAAGGATAAAACCTGAGGTAGAGCGGTTTGCTTGTGGCTGTACAAACTGCGAATAGCCAAACGGGGCTTAGTGGGCAAGGCAGGCCCTACCCGTTTTAATACACGGAATAAAGCCAAGGTAATCACAGCGGATAAACTCAGCACTAAGATCAGCCCAAGCGTTAACCATAGGGTTAATCGCCAATCCGAACTGTACCAATAGACTAAAAAGACCAAGGCTGACAATGCAAGGCTGTACACCATCACGGATGAAGGTGTTGCCATGTCCAGATCACGACGAAAGACTCGCAGAGGTGAAACGTTTCTTAGCTGCATCAAGGGTGCACTAGCAAACCCCATCAACAATAAAATCCCCGTACCTATAGCCAATAACCAAGGCTGCCAACTAGGATCAGGCAGATAAATTGGCAGCATATCAGCCACTAGATTGATGCCTGTCATTTGAATTAGGTACGCCAGACTCGCACCAATCAACGCGGAGACAAGCCCTAATACCAACAACATTCGCTGATAAATACCACTCATAACACGAGAGGCATGACCTAAACTGGCCATTACAGCCACAGTATCCTGACGCCGACGAGCAAAACGAGCCGCTGCCATGGCAACGGCCACACCGGATAAAATAACCGCACCAATACTGGTCAATTGCAGATAACGCTGAGCACGGTCTAGTGCAGCACCGACAGAAGGACGATCTTCTCGAACATCCAATAAGCGATGAGAAGGCTCAAGCTGGGATTTTAACCAAGGTTTAAACACTTCGACCTGTTCAGGCGCACCACCAAATAGAAAACGGTAATAAACCCGGCTGCCTGGCTGAACCACACCGGTTGCTGCAACATCAGAGTAACGAATAAGGGCTCTGGGATTAAAGCTTAAAAAACCACTGCCTCGATCCGGTTCCTTAACAATCACTTCGGTAATTTTAAACAGCTTTTGGCCGATCTCGATCTCATCCCCTAACTGAACATCCAAAGCAGCCAGTAGACGACTATCGATCCAAACTTCCCCTGGAGCCGGTAAACGCCCTCCGCTATTAACCGGGGTATAATCATCTTTCGATGTGGCTAAACCTAAGCCTCCCTTAAGGGGATAGCCGGTTTCGACAGCCTTAACCGCAGAGAGCTGAAAGCCATTATCCGAAGCTGCCATGCTGGCAAACTCTATGGTAGGCACCACGGTTAGCTGCTGCGCTCTGGCCTCTTCTAGCCAGCTTTCGGGCACTATCCTTGAACTGCGTAAAACCAGATCCCCGCCCATCAGTTGGGCCGCTTGTTGCTCCATGCCTCGTTGCAAACGATCTGCCACAAAGGCTGTCAGGGCCACGGTCATGACCGCTAATATCAGCGCAGAGGCCAATAAATTCAAATCACCGGAGCGCCACTCTCTTAACAGCAGTTTAAATGCCATGGGCCATCGGCCCGGAGCTTTTGGTCGCACTGTATTGGACTCACGGGGACTATCCGTTTGTAAAATCGTTTGAGCCGGTTGATTCACATCCGCTCCTCCAATTTGCCTTGATGCAGATAGAAGCGTCGCTGACAGCGTTTTGCCAATACCTCATCATGGGTCACCAGCACCAAAGTAGTACCTTGATCCTGATTCAGACTAAATATCAGTTCGATAATGGACTGACCTGTCACACTGTCTAAATTACCGGTGGGCTCATCGGCAAACAGTACCAATGGATTTCCCGCAAAGGCACGGGCAATGGCCACCCTTTGCTGCTCACCACCGGATAATTGTCTTGGATAGTGCTTTAAACGGTGTCCCAGCCCTACTTTTTCCAACCACTGTGTTGCCTTCAGGCTGTAATCTTTTTCCCCTGCCAGCTCTAGCGGCAGCATGACATTTTCCAGAGCGGTCAGGTGATCCAATAACTGAAAGGATTGAAAAACAAAGCCCACTTGTTGCCGGACTTCAGCCCGCTCTTCTTCCGTTAGCGTACTTAAACCATGTTGGTTCAGATAGACCTCGCCAGAGCTACTCTGATCCAGACCGGCTAACAGACCCAGCAAGGTTGATTTACCCGCACCGGAACTTCCTAGGATTGCCGCACTCTCACCAGCATTGATTTGTAGATCCACACCGTTCAGGATATGTAGCTCCTGATTATCGGCATCCATAACCGTGCGGCATAGGTTGTCTGTACGAATCACAGATGTAAGTTGAATATCGGATACAGGAGTATTCATGGCCAATCAACGTCCTTTCACATTTTTGCTGTCTCTATTGCCAGTACTGCTACTGACCAGTTTTTTACTGCTGTTAAGCCTGCAATCGGCTCAGGCTCAAAGTGCCCGTATGCTTGTATTGGGCGATAGTATCAGTTCAGGTTATGGCATGAAGCCGGAGCAAGGCTGGGTTAACCAGCTGAAAAATAAGCTCTCTCAATCAGGTTATGACTACCAAGTGATTAACGCCAGTATCAGCGGCGAGACCAGTCAAGGTGGGCTAACGCGTTTACCTGAATTATTAAGACAGTATCAACCCAATCTGGTTCTCATTGAATTAGGAGGTAACGATGGATTACGGGGTTTGCCTTTAAAGCTGCTGCAAAATAATCTTTCAAAAATGATCGATCTCAGCCAAGAGTCAAAAGCACAACCCGTCTTGCTCGGTATTCAACTACCGCCTAACTACGGTCGGCGTTACACCCAAGCGTTTGCCGGGATTTACCCTAAACTGGCCCAAGAACACAAAATTCCCGTTATGCCCTTTATTCTTCAAGGGATAGGGACAGACTCCAGCAAGATGCAACCGGACGGCATTCACCCAACCGGCGCGGCTCAAACGGAGCTCTTAGAAAATATCTGGCCGGTCGTGCAGCCTTTACTGTAACGTCCCTCCTTTCCACTATCACTGTCATCTGAAAATGTATTGATGTAAAAATCTATTGATGTAAATAGTGGAAAGGATTACCTCTCTATAATAAAAGCGTAGAAGCAATAGGGTTATAGAGCTAAGAATATATCTGGGACTGTAAGCAAAACGGCAGGATGGTAGAAGAAAGATAATTGATCAAATACCGGGTTTTGCTTCTTTTAAAGCAAAACGAGAGATTACCTGACCGTCTTTTTCAATCTGCTCTGTAAACATACTTAATGGCCGAATCCACAGACCTTCCTCGCCGTATAAGGCCCGATATACCACATGCTCTTCTTCTGTCTCACTGTGCTTGGCGACACCTAAAACCTGATATAAAGGGCCTTTATAATGCTGGTAAATTCCAGTTGGGATTGTCATAACGGTGATATCCATCAATAAGTGTGTTTAATGTTTACGGGAGCATGTCTTACTAAAACGCTATTTTAAAAAACCTAAGCCTTAGCCTTTTTCTGCTGAACAAATAAACCAGATAAAATCAGCACTAAGCCCACCAGAGTCGAAGGGTAAATTTCTTCGCCTAGAATACTGTAAATCAGAATTAAAGAGAGAAAGGGTGATAAAAAAATCAGATTGCTGATACGTGCAGTATGACGCGTTAACCGCATAGCCTGTAGCCAACAGACAAAGGCCAAACCCATCTCAAAAGCACCGATATAAGCAGCCCCTGCTAAACCTTGCCACTCAGGCCAACTCAAACCACCTTGCCATAGATTGACAAGTAATAAGAGAGGCAAAGCTAACGTAAAGTTCAAAAACAAACCCACCACAGGTTCTCTCTGATCCTTGGTGTTTAAGATCCAATAAGATGCCCAAATTAACGTACTCACCAAGGCTAATACCACCCCGGTTAAATTACCGAACTCCAGCGCCAGTACTTGTCCCCGTGTCGCGATCACCAACACTCCGGTATAACAGATAATGCCAGCAAAGATGTCTTGTTTACGTAATGTTTGCCCCAGGAAGGGTACTGCTAAGAAGGCAAGGGTTAATGCCCAAGTGTAGTTTAGAGCCTGGGCCTCCTGAGCCGGTAAAAGATCATAAGCGGCAAATAACACCAAATAATAAAGGCCAGGATTCAGCGCCCCATAACATAAGGAAGCGAACCATTGTTTTGCTCCCATCTGTTTTATCAAAGGCCATTTTTTTTGCAGACTGACTACAACCGCCAAAACAATAAGCGAAAACAAGCAAGCCCATAACAACAACTGAGCCGGTTGCAGGTAACTTAACGAAATTTTAAATGCCGTCGCCACGGTCGACCACATAAAGACAGCGGTTAGCGCGTAAGTAATCGCTCTGCGCTCATTGGATGCATCTGTAGGATCAAGCATATATTTCCTTAAACAGGATCATAATCACCTTTCTTAGAGGATTGATCACTGAATATAACGTTAAAAAGTATGGCTATAGGACTGAGTGGCATTTCCGAGTATGCTTAGCGGTTCAAGATTATTATCATCAGACACGGAGATCCTTATGTCACTGACTCTAAGCGAAGTTCAGGCGGAACAACATGAGTTCCGAGGCCAATGCAGTACTCTGGTTCTGGCAACCCTGAACGAAGAGCAGTGGCCCGTATCCAGTTATGCCCCCTTTATTGAAGATGCAGAAGGCAATCACTATATTTTTGTCAGTGATTTAGCGGCTCATACTCAGCACTTACTGGCTAACGGTAAGGTTTCTTGGATGCTAATCGCCGATGAACAAGACACCCGTCAATTATTTGCCCGCCGACGCTTTGTTTGTTTAGGGCAAGCCACCGTCATTGAGCGCCATGATAAAGAGTTTGAAGGTCGATTAGAGCAATTTCAGGATCGCTTTGGCGAGATCATTGAGCTACTCAAAAGCCTGGATGATTTCCATCTACTGCGCCTTACGCCAGAAAAAGCCACCTATGTTAGAGGCTTTGGCCAAGCTTACTCTTTATCCGGTGATGGCTTAAATCAGATCGAACACCTAAAACGTACTTAGTCCGTTAAACTCTAGCCACTTGTATTAAAAGCTTAATTTACAGTTTACGATTCACCGGCGTGTCTGAATGACCTAAAGAGCGCTCTGGATCGATCTCATTACGGATTCTCTGTTTAATCTCTTTCGATTCAGGGAATCCTCCATCGGCCTTACGGCACCAGATTTTCTTATCACCCAAGTAAATTTCATATAAACCGCCAGTAGCCGGAACGAGCGCCACTTCACTCAAATCATCACTGAAGGTATACAGGATCTCTTGAGCAATCCATGCTGCCCGCAACATCCAATTGCATTGCGTACAGTAGTGAATGGATATTCTTGCCTTCTTAGTCGGCATTATCTATTCCTTACATTAAAAAGCCTGTTTGGGTATCTGGAACGACAAAGCCCCGACCTTTCAGTCAGGGCTTTGCACAATACAACTAAGAGAATGCCTTAATGCTGTTAATTTAAAAATTAACTAGAAACACTAAATTGGAACAAATTAACCATCACGCTAAATTGGAACAAATTAGCCTAAAGGGCTAATTTTCTGAATTAGCCGTCACGTTAAATTGGAACAAATTAACCATCAGCATTAATTTTAGCAATTACTTCAGACAAAGATGAATCCACCTTATCGTTATCTATCTGGCAAGTACCGGCATTTAAGTGACCGCCACCACCATATTGCAGACAAAGTTCGCCCACATTGGTATTAGAAGAACGATTTAGAATCGATTTACCTACAGCAAAAACAGTGTTCTGTTTTTTCAGGCCCCACATCTCATGGATAGAGATATTACACTCAGGATACAGAGCATAAATCATAAAACGGTTAGTGGCCCAGATAGTTTCTTCTTCGCGAAGATCCAGAACAATCAGATTACCGTGAACCGTGCTACAGCGTTTAATCTGCTCAACCGCTTTCACTTCTTGTTCGAAGTAGAGCTCAACACGCTCTTTGACATCTTCCAGCTTGAGAATATCGTCGATATCATGGTTGGCACAATAATCGATCAATTGCATCATCAACTGATAGTTAGAGATACGGAATTCACGGAAACGCCCCAGTCCAGTACGAGCATCCATCAGGAAGTTCATCAGAACCCAACCTTCTGGATTCAGAACTTCTTCCCGATTGAATTGAGCCGCATCACCTTTATCCACGGCTTCCATCATATCATTCCAAGAAGCAGGGAATTTATCTGCACCACCGTAGTAGTCATAAACAACACGAGCAGCAGAAGGCGCTTCAGGATCGATAATATGGTTATCGATACTACTATCATTACGTAAGGTTTCACTCAGGTGGTGGTCAAATGCCACATGACACCCTTTTACATACGGCAGGTTGGTGGTGATATCCGAACCTTTAATCTCAATCTTTCCGTCTTGCATATCTTTTGGATGCACAAACAGAATGTCATCAATCATATCCAGATGCTTTAAAAGCACCGCACAAACCAGACCGTCAAAATCACTGCGAGTAACCAGTCGGAACTTTTGACCAGACATCAGCCTCTCCTGTAAATACGCCGGATGCATGATCTGCTTGCCATACATCATCTATTAATTCCTGAGGCTAAACATACCATTTATCCGCACCTCAGAGAACCGAAAAGCACTGATTCTCTTAGTTAGAATCAATGCTTTTCTCTAAATTCGTCACAATCTATTTGTCAGAAATCCATTCACCCCATATCAAGGGCAAATTCAACCGACCTTCCAAACCTGCGCTTACTCTTATCTATGTTCACGTAAAGGCTCAATCAAGCTTGCTTCATTGCATTTTGCTCAGTTGAGGTCGATCTCAGCCAGAGTAAAGCCAACAACATAATCACCAATAAAGGCACAGGTAATAAATTAACCCACTGCCAGCCCAAGCCATGAATTACAGGCCCTGCGGACAATGAAGCAACGGCTTGCAAACTAAAAATCGCAAAATCATTAACCGCTTGTGCGCGAAAGCGTTCTTCATTTCTATAATGTTGTGTCAACAGAGTGGTCGACCCAACAAATAAGAAGTTCCAACCCACCCCCAACAGAACTAGGGCCCACCAGTAATGCATCAAGCCATGACCGCTTAACGCAACCGCACTACAACCTAACAATAATAAAGAGCCCAAACCCATCACACGTCCAATACCCAGACGCCCGATAATCATGCCCGTGAGTAACGAGGGTAAATACATGGCTGCCACATGACTTTGAATCACCCTAGCCGTTGCATCTAGGGAATGACCATCCATCACATGCATACTGATAGGAGTAGCTGTCATAATAAAGCTCATGACAACATAAGAAATGACACCCCCTAAAACAGCAATCAAAAAACCGGGTCGTGAAAACAGATGCGTCAAACTTGGTCGATGATGCTCATCTTCTTGATCATTTTCTCTACTTTGTATCGGTCTCATGGCCGATAGCAGTACCATCGCCAACATCACTGTGGCAGCTAACGCCAAAAAGGAGCCGGCAAATCGTTGTGGCAACCAATCGGCACCTAGCTGAGCTAACTCCGGCCCAATAAATGCCGCTAAGACACCACCTAACAAAACAAATGAGATCGCTTTACCAGCTAACTCTGGTTTGGCATTTTCCGCCGCGGCAAAACGATACTGCTGTACAAAGGCCAGATGAAAGCCCACACATGCCGCAGCAAAAATAAATAAACCAAACGATTGCCAATAAATACTTAATGCCGCTAATAAGTTGGCACCGACACCACCGGCTGCACCAATCAAAAAACCTTTCTTACGCCCCAGCTTTTGCATAATCATCGCCGCAGGCACAGTACTTAATGCCGTGCCAACAATCATAAAAGCTACAGGTAATGTTGCTAGGTGTGGCTCTGGAGCTAACTCAGTACCAATTAAGCCACCAATAAAAATTACCGCAGGTGCTACTGACATAGCCAAGGCTGATGCCAATGTTAGTAATATAATGTTACGCAAACTCACTGAATTATCCTTTTGTGAACCAAGTTAGAGTTTTTATCCTTTATTCTGTTAAACTTTCTTACAACTTGCAGGTCAACCTGTACATAAAAAACAGCATTTACTTGCAAAGATATACAATTTACGCAGCTATACCTGTGTTAGTATCAAAATGTGCGTGAAACCCAAGCAGGAAAGCTAGGGCTTCATTATAGGATTAAACAGGAATTAAAGGGGGCCGTGCACTATGCAACTCACCCGTCAAACAGACTACGCCATACGTGTGCTTATGTTTCTTGGTGTGCAGCAATCTGACGAATTAGTAACCATCAGTGATATTGCGCATCATTTTGAGATTTCGCGCAACCACTTGATGAAAATTGTACATAAACTGGGACAATTAGGTTATATCCAAACGGTACGCGGCAAGTACGGCGGCATGCGTATTAATATGGAACCCAATAGCGTATCCATTGGTAAAATGGTACGTGACTTTGAAACCTCCCTGGAAATTGTCGATTGTGACAAGCTCATCTGCCCGTTAACGGGTGCCTGCGACATGAAACCCATGTTGAAAAAGGCTCGGGATGCGTTCTTATCCGTCGTTGATGAATATACTTTACAGGATTTATTGAAAAACCCTGCTGATATTCGAAACCTATTAGGATTAGACTTAAAAGAGGGAGAACTGCCTGTCCAAGTAATGGCCGCCTCTTAAATAAAAATCTTACAAATAAATATCATGCTTAAACAACAAGTTAAGCATGATATTTATCATTTTTTTATTAATCACTTAATTTAATATCTCGTCTATAAAGCTTAATAATAACCTTTATTAAAATAAGGTTTATTTTTTATATTTCTTTTCCTGCCAAATTATTAATACCGCATATACTTATTAATTGCAGATACCCCAGTTATTTTTGAATCCAGTTCAATTTTCTTTGCGTACCTGATACATAAGGGCATATCGAAACTCCCACCTCATGGACAGAGTATCCTTGTTACGAGGCACTCATCATGAACAAGAAACTATCCTTAGTCTTTGCAGGCGTATTTATGGCTGCAGTCAGCCTACCCGCCACAGCAATGGAAGACGATTACCATATGCTAGGCGGTGCAGAAAACCACCACGGTTATGTTGGTGATTCACTAGAAATGCAAGCCATCATTGGCTCACCCATGGAAGATGGTCAAGGTGTGATGGATGACGATCATATGATGTACGATGGAAACGCATCCATGCCAAGTTCTCCTTGGGATGCTGCACCTGTAACCCATCAACAAAACGATCGTATGCACAAAATGACCATTGAATCAGAAGAGTTTTAAGCAAGCATTATCTACTTGGCCAAAAATACAGCGTAATACTTCTCAATAGGTTCTCTATTCTGGATATTACAAAGAAAAAGCCATGCTCGATCTCACTTCTGCTCAGTTGTCTACTGAGCAGAAGAGTTTTACTAATAAGTACCATCCCTTCAGTATCAAAATTAATTCCTAGGATCTCATGAAATCGGTCAGAACCATCAGTCTGCTAGCAAAAGAGCTAGGGATCAATCTGGAAACTATTCGTTTTTATGAGCGAAAAGGCCTGATTCAACAGCCCACTAAACCACAGCAGGGCTATCGCCACTATCCCGACAGTTTACTCAATCAAATCCGTTTTATTAAACGTGCCCAAGAACTGGGTTTTACCCTAGATGAGATTCAAAATTTACTGCAATTGGAGCAGCAACCCTGCCAACAAGTGCAAGCTTTAGCGGAACACAAGCTGACCCTTGTTCAGCAAAAAATAGCTGATTTACAGCGTCTGGAGTCGGCGCTGACTCAACTATTAACAGAATGCAAAAGTAATGATGATCCAGATGCCTGCCCTATTATCCACTCCCTGCAGCCCTAACTCTTAACGCCGTACTTTTGCCATTAATTCCGTAAAACTATTAACTCCGTATTCTAACTCTTGACTCTGTACCTAGGTACGGAGTCTAAACTTCAAGCATAAGCACTATAAGAGACTGCTAAATATGCTTAAGAAGTCATCAAATTTGCCCGTAAAAGGAAGCATAATAGGGGGAATCAGTGCTGCTATAGGCGCCAGTCTATGTTGCCTAGGCCCTTTGGTATTACTGTCATTGGGTGTCAGCGGGGCTTGGATCAGCAATCTTGTTCAGCTAGAACCCTATCGCCCGTTATTTATCTCACTAGTGGTTATTTTCTTCGCAATATCCGGTTGGCAGCTTTTTAAACCTAACAAAACGTGTAGTACCGAGCAGTTGTGTGCAACTACTTCCATACAACGACAAAGGGTTATCTTGTTCTGGTTTGCTCTGATTATCGCCAAGCTCTTGATTACCAGTGTTTACTGGTTGCCACTGATGCTCTAAACAAGAGCCTAGATTTCTTTCAGGACTAAAATCATGAAAAAAATAATCGCGTTTCTCGCACTGATACTCAGTAATACAGTATGGGCGGAACCTCAAACCGTCATGCTGAGCGTACCGTCAATGTATTGCGCCATGTGTCCTATTACCGTTAGGAAAGCATTAGAAAATGTAAACGGCGTTAATGATGTTGAGGTTAGCTATGCCAGTAAACAGGCGGTTATCCAATACGATGACGAGAAGGCAAATATTAAAGCCCTAATCGAAGCAACAACCCAGGCAGGATATCCATCCCAATTAGTAGAGAGATAAAGACAATGGCCCAGAAGCTCATTCTTGAATCAGAACTTACCTGCCCTGAATGCGGTCACAAAAAGGAAGAGATCATGCCAACCAATGCCTGCCAATGGTTTTATGAATGTGAACAGTGCCGTACACTATTAAAACCTAAAAAAGGTGACTGTTGTGTTTTTTGTTCCTATGGCACAGTGCCCTGTCCGCCTGTTCAACAGGATCATTCCTGCTGCTCATAACGTCGGATATTTACCCTTGATAGGATTTGGCTCAGGGTTACTTCCTTTTCTTCAGGCAAGCAACCCCGAGTAAGTTCATCTATGCTGGGCCTTAATCGCAATCTTTACGGAAAGCTTCGTGGCTGGATTTACTGTGTTTTTTAATCTGCCCCAATATTTGTTTAACCTGCTTTTTATCACTCCCTGCCGCTTTCAGATCGGTTAATAAACCTTTTAACTTATCCATGCCTTGCAGGTATTTCATATGTTCCATATGAGTTGCATGAGACATGCCTTCCATATTTGGCATACCCTCCATGCTGCCCATATTAGCGTGTTGCTCTTCGCTCATTTGTGGCATAGACATTTCATCCTGAAGTTTTAATGGTGTATAGCTTTTTGCCTTTTCTGAGGCTGTTAATAACTGATTTACAGCGCCTTGCATACCCGATGAATCAGAAGATTTAAACGCACCAACATAAGCTTTAAGATCGTCTTTCATGCCCTCCATAAGCTCACTTAGCTCTGTATCCTTACAGTGAGCCGTATGGGCAAAAGCACTCTGACCTGCCATTAACAGGCCCGCCGTTGTCAGCACCAGCAGTGTATTTTTCACAGTCTTAGTTAACATCATTTTTATCCTTTTCTATTATTAATTTTTCTTAAATAACAAAATATTACCCAAGGATCGTACGCAACGATCCTTGTCCAAATAATCAGGAGGTGAGTTGCTGCCTTAAACTAATACGCTTCCATAGATAATAAAGTGCGGGCAGCACAAGCAGGGTTAACAGAACCGCTGAGGCCATACCACCGATCATAGGTGCAGCAATACGTTGCATCACTTCAGAACCGGTTCCAGTACCGTACATAATGGGAACCAGGCCGATAATAACCGTAGCTACCGTCATCATGACGGGACGCACCCGTAAACCGGCACCCCGTAATACAGCCTGTTGCAGGCCCTGCTTGGTCAGCGGTTGTTGATCTGCTAGGGTTTCTTGCAAGCTCTGGTTTAAATAGAGCAACATGATAACGCCAATTTCCACTGCGACACCCGCCAGCGCAATAAAACCAACACCTACGGCAATAGAGAAGTTATAACCCAGCCAGTACATCAGCCAAATACCACCGATCATGGCTAGGGGTAATGTTGAGAGAATCAACAAGACTTCGCCGATACGACGGAAGGCCATGTATAAAAGCAAAACAATAATACCCAAGGTGGCTGGTATCACTACTTCCAGTGTTTCCTTGGCTCGTTGCATATATTCATACTGACCAGACCAACTAACAGAGTAACCCGGCGGTAACACCAACTGTTCAGCCACCACCTGTTGGGCTTCTTCTACATAAGAGCCCAGATCCCGGCCTTCGATATCCACAAATACCCAACCGTTAGGGCGGGCATTTTCGGTTTTAATCATAGGAGGGCCATCTTCCAGCACGATATCGGCCACATCGGACAGGGCTAACCGTTGGCCTGATGGTGTCACTACTGGTAAGTTTTTCAGTTGCTCTGGGGAATCCCGATAAGCTGCGGGGTAGCGAACATTAATGGGATAGCGTTCAAGACCTTCAATGGTTTGACCAACCTGCATACCGCCAATGGCCGTCATCACCACCGCTTGTACATCACTGATATTCAAACCATAACGTGCCGCTTTTTCCCGATTAATATCCACCTTGATATAACGACCACCGGCCACACGTTCCGCATATGCCGATGCGGTGCCCGGTACGGTTTTAACGATACGCTCTAGATCCTTACCAATTTTTTCAATTTCGGCTAAAGATTCTCCCGCAATCTTAATACCCACTGGGGTTTTAATGCCCGTGGCCAGCATATCGATACGGGTTTTAATGGGCATCACCCAGGCATTGGTTAAACCGGGGAACTGTACCAACTGATTCAATTCCTGCTTCAGGCTTTCAGTGGTCACACCAGCACGCCATTGTTCTTTGGGTTTTAGCTGGATAAAGGTTTCAATCATGGTTAAAGGCGCCGGATCTGTGGCCGACTCTGCTCGACCCACCTTGCCCCAGACCGTTTCCACCTCTGGCAGGGTTTTAATCAGCTTGTTGGTTTGCTGCAAGACTTCGCGGGCTTTACCAATACTGATGCCGGGATAGGTGGTCGGCATATACATCAGATCCCCCTCATCCAAGGGAGGGATAAACTCACTGCCGATCTTGCTGATTGGCGTAATACTCACCGCCAATAATCCCAACGTTAGGGCAATGGCTAGCAAGGGCACTTTCAGCGTCAGCTTAAGCACTGGCATATAGAGGGCGGTTAATAAACGGTTTAATGGGTTTTTATGTTCGGCAATCACCTTACCGCGAATAAAGTAACCCATTAATACCGGTACCAACGTCACGGCTAAACCTGCCGAAGCAGCCATGGCATAAGTTTTGGTAAAGGCCAATGGTGCAAACATCTTGCCTTCCTGACCTTGCAGAGCAAAGACGGGGACAAAGCTGAAGGTAATAATCAGCAAGGAGAAAAACAGTGCGGGCCCCACTTCGCTGGCCGCTTTAGCGATGACTTGCCAACGGTTGTCATCGGTCAGCTCCGTGCGCTCCATATGCTTGTGCACGTTTTCGATCATCACAATGGCACCATCCACCATGGCACCGATGGCAATAGCGATACCGCCTAAAGACATAATATTGGCGTTAATGCCCTGCCAGGACATCACAATAAACGCCACCAGAATACCTACGGGCAAGCTGAATAACACCACCAGAGAGCTGCGGATATGGAATAGGAACACCGCACACACCAGTACCACTACCACAAACTCTTCCAGCAGCTTAAACTGTAGATTTTCCACGGCATTATTGATCAGGCCAGATCGATCGTAGGTGGTGACCACCTCGACACCTTCCGGTAGGCTGGCCTGCAATTCCTGCAGGCGCTTTTTCACACCATCGATCACCGCACTGGCATTTTCACCAAAGCGCATGACGATGACACCACCGACGGCTTCACCTTCGCCATTCAGTTCACTGATACCCCGGCGCATCTGTGGCCCCAGCACAATATCGGCAATATCGCCTAACAATAGCGGGGTACCTGTGGCACTGAGTTTAATGGGCAGGCTCTTCAGATCCTCCACGGAATCAATATAACCGGTGGCCCGTACCATATACTCCGCTTCAGCCATCTCGATCACACTGGCGCCCGCTTCCTGATTGCCCTTACGAATAGCCTGAGTAATTGCGGTCAGAGGTAGGTCATAGGCTCTAAGCTTTTCTGGATCAACCCGAATCTGATACTGCTTTACCATACCGCCCACGGTGGCCACTTCTGCTACTCCAGGTACGGTTTGCAGTTCATATTTCAGAAACCAGTCCTGCAGACTGCGCAACTGGCTGAGGTCATGCTGACCGCTTTTATCCGTTAAGACGTAGGCATAAACCCAGCCCACGCCGGTAGCATCTGGTCCCAATGCTGGCTTTGCTGTTGGTGGTAGATTGGGTGTTACCTGAGACAGATATTCTAATACCCGTGAACGTGCCCAATAGATATCCGTGCCGTCTGCAAAAATAATGTAGACGTAGGAGTCACCAAAAAAGGAATAGCCCCGAACCACAGTGGCTCCAGGCACCGACAGCATCGCTGTGGTTAACGGATAGGTGACCTGATCCTCTACCACCTGTGGCGCTTGCCCCGGATAACTGGTTTTAATAATCACCTGCACATCCGACAGATCAGGAATAGCATCCACCGGGGTGTTTTTAATGGTGAAAGCGCCATAGATAATTAACGCAATAGCAGCCAATAAGACAAATAACCGGTTACGGATAGAGAGTTCAATAATCCTGCTGATCATTGTTCCGTCTCCTCATCCAGATCCAGCCAGTCCAGATCTTCATCATCCTTAATGGGGGCTGGCAGCTCCATAGGTTCGGCCATAGAGTGGTTCATCTGGCTGTGATCCATACCACCGTGATCCATACCCTGATGATTCATATCGGACTGTCCCATATTTCCATGATTCATCTGGCTGTGATCCATGCCACTGTGATCCATACCCTGATGATTCATATCGGACTGTCCCATATTTCCATGATTCATCTGGCTGTGATCCATACCTCCGTGATTCATACCCTGATGATTCATAGCCTGCGCACCAAACTCCATACGGCTAAAATCGGCGCTGAGGCTGGATTCTGAATCCAACATAAACTGGGCGGAGGTCACTACGGTTTGCCCCGGCATCAAGCCATCCAATATTTCCACCTTCTGGCCCGATTCCCGACCGGCCTGCACTTTAACCGAGCGGAATTTACCCTCACCTAAAGCCACGACAACCCGCTGCATACTGCCGGAACGAATCAGAGCTTCGCGGGGAATCAATAAAGAGGGCGCTGGTGCTTCGGAAGATAAACGCACCTGAGCAAACATATTGGGTTTTAAGCGTTTATCCTCATTAGAGAAGCGTAAACGTACCGTTACCGTACGGCTTTTAGCCTCTAATTCGGGATAGATAAACTCCACCTCTCCCTGCCAGCGCTCACCTGGAAAGGCATCCAACTGAATTTCAGCTTGATGACCTACAGCCACTAACGAGGATTGAGATTCAAATAGCTCTGCCTTTAGCCAAACAGCGTCTAAAGATACGATCTCCAGCAAGGTTTTTGCCGGAGAAATATAAGCGCCTTCCCGAATATTCAACAGGCTGAGATATCCGTCCTGCCGAGCATAAAAGGTGACCTCCTGTTCTACCTTACGTTTACGTATCAGGTTATTAATCTGGCGCTCGCTCATGCCTAAAGCTTCCAAACGCAATTTGGCAGAACTCACCAAGCGTTTATGCTGCGACAAACGCAGGGCATTGATCAGCTCTTCCTGTGCCTTGACCAGTTCAGGTGAGTACAAACGCAGTAATGGCTGCCCCTTTTTGACCGATTCGCCTGCCGTTTTCACATACAGCTTTTCGACCCAACCAGAGACCCGACTGTTCAGTTGCCACTGACTGTCTTCATTGGCCGAGATATAACCCACGGTATTCACTTCAGAGATCAGAGGATCAAAAGTCACTTTGGCCGTACGCACCCCCAGGTTATTTTCCACCACCGGTGAAATTTTCACCGTACCGGCTTTTTCAGCCTCTCCACCATCGGCGTATACAGGCACCAGATCCATACCCATGGGAGATTTACCCGGTTTATCTCGTCTATAGTTCGGGTCCATAGGGGCCACCCAGTAGAGAGGTTGATTTTCCTCTACCGTTTTTGTTTCTGCACCTGACGCTTCAACGCTTAGTTTTGCCTGCGCCGTACCCATCGGCAGTATATTGGCAAACCAACCTTGTTGGGTTGCCACGCTACCTGCTGCAACACCTAAAATCAGGGTGACCGCAGGAATCATTTTATTTTTCATTGAATCTCTCGCTCTATCATTTAAACAACACACAGGCCTGCGGTTACAGGGCTTGGAAAAAACGTATCTGACTTTCAATCAATGCCTGATCCGTGAGCAATTTTTGATGCTCAAGGGCTAAGGTCAGCTCACCAATATAGGACTGAGTGAGCCGATCAAATGAGGCGGTATTGGACTGATAAGCCTGCTCGGTAGAATGAGTCTGGGCTTTAGCCTGAGGCAGTAATTTTTCCTGATAGAGAGACAGTCGCTGCTGAATAAACTGCAACTGGGAAAGGGCATTGCTAAATTTGGCAAGGTATTGCTGCAGCCGGTCATCTCGCTGAGCTTCTGCGGCTGAGACACTGTGTATCTTTGCTTGGTATTGCTTATCCTGTTTTTTATCGGCAAATAATGGCAGATCCATAGTGACAAAAACACTGAGCAAATCGGGCCGACGGCTGCCATTTAACTCATTGCGACGATGACCGTAGTTCATATCCAGTTTGAAGACTGGTTTATAAGCCGTTTCTGCCAATGCCAGTTGCTGCTGTTGCACCCGAATGCTTGAGGCCGTGATTTTTAAACCGGGATGCCGTAGTAAAAGAGGGACAATCTGCTCCGAGCTAATACCTTCAGAGCTAAGCCCTTTAGAACTGGATTGCTTTGAGTTCAATTCCCCAATTGAGTCAGACCAGTCCGGCAGTTTATCTGCTAATGGCTGATAGGCACTGGAACCAATCCAGCGACTGAGAGACGCTCGATATTGTTGCTCCTGCTGTGCATTAGCGGTGATTTTTTCTTCCAGCCGATCCAGCTCCAGCTCTGCTTGGATCAAGTCCTGGCTCTGGCTGCGACCTAGGGTATAACCGCTGACCATACTGTCTAGGTTCTGGCGAAAGATCTGTTGCTTCTGTTTCAGTAATTTCTGAGCAGTGGCACGATAACGGATATTAAACCAAAGTGATCTGACCGCCTGTTTAACCTCTAATTGTCGTAACTGGGCCTGCTCGCCCACCTGTTCCGACCTTAAACCATAGGCCTTCTCTTTGATCCTTAAGCTATCACCCCGAGCGAAGATCTGAGATACGCCAATATTCAGCTGCGTCATAGGATCTTGATCAAAACTAAAACTGTCCACAGGCATATTAGCAACGCCCAATTTCAACATAGGGTCAGGCAATTGAGCCTGAGCTTGGCCTTCGGCCAGTAAACTTTGCTGTTGAGCGCTAAACCGCTGCGCCACTGAATCCTGCTCTAAAGCCAGATTTTCCGCCTGAGTTAGCTTTAAAGTATGGGATAAATCTGGAAGCTGCCCATAGGCAAGTTTGCTCGCAACCAAAAGGCCGAGCAACAAAAGTGTTCGGGAATGCATATCATGTCCACCGTTGAAAAAGTTAAGTTAAAGCGTTAACAATTTCAGGCAGTAATGGGCGGACGGTAGAGAGAGCTTGGGTGAATAATGGGAAAGCGTGCACTATAACGAGCAGCCAGAGAATGATCCTGTTCTGGCCATTGGAAGGTTAACTGACCGGTAAAACAACTGCTACTGGCACAATGGGATGCTGCACATTGGCTAGCGCAATCAGAAGTGGGGTGTCCCATATGACTTTCTATCTCAGACTGAGATGAACAATGTTGTTCCGATGATAAAGGACTCTGATCAGAACTATGATGCTGCATTAACTGAACATCAGACATTAAATCTACCGTCGAGTTTTCTGACTGAATATCAGGCATAGCCAAACCCAGTCCGGCGTAAACCGGGCTGATCAACAAGCTGATAATCAAACAAAAAATCATTACAACAGATTTCATCGTGAGTCTTAAAGTCATGCTTAATCAATAATGAGGGGCGACAGTAAAACAAAATGATCCAATATTTTCTATAAAAAACAGATCAAATTGGATAAAAATGAGTTTCTTCGATTACATCCTATTGGGAAAATCCTCTCTTCCCGTAGTCTCACTTAGTATGAAGGACGGCTAGATAGTTCCCCATCAGATAGGAATTAAGCCAGAAAAATTGCAGTAGAGGGAGATCAAACTAAGATACTAGTACTCTTTTTTGTCCCTTTAATCTAAACCGCAATTGGGGGACGAAACAAAGTAGTAGGGTGAAAGACGGGTAAGCAAGAGGAATAGTTCTCTTCATGATTATCCTGACCAACCTGAGGTCGGAAATCCATGGCGTCATTGTTATAGCAGCCATTACCAGCACAAGAGGAACCAGTACAAGGTGTTTGGCAGTTCTGATAACTCAAGCTATTTTCTATATCTCCCTGCAGGTTGCAGAAAGCGTTAAAACCATTATTTTGAGTTCCATCGCTTTGGATCAGCACAGGCATATCCGTATGAAAGTCAAATACCAGCGGGTTCTGCTCGGCAAAAACCGGAGTTGCTAGCATGCTGATCATCAGAAACAATGTCGCGGTAAGTGCTTTCATAAAGTCTCCTAGATCAAATCAATAGTGACCAATAAGACTAAAATCCTCCTTTTAAGTCAAATTAAAAGATGTCAACTAATAACAGGTTTTAAATCAATAAAACTAATAATGACAGTTCCAAAAGATATAACTAACCCTCTATTTCCGAGCAAGTAAAGCCTAAATACAGCCCCCACTTGAGAGAAATAGGAGGCGGTTAGACTGGCTAGAGTCAACTCAGGATCAGCCAGACCGGCCCTAATATTCCGGCCACAATTAAGGGCCCACTGGCCTTAGCAGCCATAGCCCTGCCACCAATAGCTCCTGCCATACCGGCCTTTAATAACGAATTAACTGAGGCAGCAATCGCGATACCCAGAACCGCCACATCCAATGCCAGTCCTTCACGACTCATACCTGATAAAGACAAGTTAATAGGATCAACATCCGCAACCCCTGAAGCCGCTGCTAATAACAAAATACCGGCATCCCCTACCGTTTCCTTCAAGGCACTGCTGAGCAATAAGATCAAAGCCAATAAACTGCCAAAACCCAATGCAGAAATCAGTGAGATAGGGGATGATGGCGGCGCTATATCTTCAGGAACCGTTTTATACCCTAGGTGCCAGAACCACAACGCTGGGCAATAAACCAACAAAGACATCAGCAATACTGGAGGAGCTAACAAGGGAATCAAGGCGGGGTTAATGACACCTGCCACTAATAAAACACGGGGATACATAGTACCGCAGGCAAACAACACGCCAGCAGCCAGTAAAGGGGCTACCTGCTTGGACTCTTTTGCCATACGCGAAAACTGCAGTGTTAAAGCGGTGGATGATACAAAACCGGCAAATAGGGCCGTTAACATAATCCCCTTCTTTGCACCGGCAATCTTCATGGCGAAGTATCCCATAAAAGAGATACTGGAAATCAACACCACCATCCACCAGATTTCGTAGGGGTTTAATGCCTGCCAAGGCCCCATCTCTTTATCAGGTAAGATAGGCAGAACCACCACAGAGATAATCAGTAGCTCTAGTGCAGCCCAAAGCTCTTTTTTTTCTAGTAACCATAACCAACGATGCAGCTGATCTTTTAGGCTTAATAATACCGTTGTGACAACGGCCATAGCAGAGGCTTCGACCAAATAACCTAACATCACCAAAGCTCCGTAACCAAAGGCTAACAAAGCAGAAATCAAAGAGGTTAAGGAAACATCTTTTTTATTCTGATGGGTCACATAGGAAGCCGTTAACGCTAAGGACACACCAATAAAAATTAACCCCAATAAATAACCGCCCAACTGTTCGGCTAACAAAGCAGCGACAGCCCCTAACAGGGAGATCAAACCATAGGTTCTTAAACCGGCAATCCGAGAACCCTCTTTTAGTTCTCTATATTTCCAGCCTCGTTCGACGCCTATCAGTAGCCCCAATGATAGAGCTACAGCCAATAATACAAGGGAATGGGTTTCACTCGCCTGTTCTATCATGCCATTATCCTTATGCCTTATTATTTGATCTGCTGGAGTTATTATCCCTCACCCCTTAAGTCTGGTCAGTAATTACAGTACCATAAGCCCCAAATACCTAAGACCTACTGCAGAACGCTTAACACGATCTGTCTTTTAACGGATAAAAGAGTTTGCTGATCCATTTATGAAAATACGTACTATTTTTGCCCCTATATTGACATTAACTTCCGTATTTACAGCGACTTCGGTATTAAGGTCCGGCATAGGTATCTTGTTAGGTTTATGCCTATCAACTCCTGTACTGAGTGATATCAGTCTAACCTATCAATCCATGACCACACCGGAACACCAAAGCACTATCTTAGTGAACAATAATTTTATTCGCTTTGAAAACCCAATGGCACCTGAGTTTTTTATGCTGTACGACGTTAAACGTCAGCGTATGACCTTGGTGGACAGTATCAGTAGTAGCTATACAACGCTGGATAGGGAGAGTCTTGAGGGTTTATCCGAACAGATTGAGGTCACTCGACAAGCCATTATTGCAGAGCTGGAAGCAGGCATAAGAAATGCTGCTCCTGAAGAAAAACAACAGATGGCAGAGATTTTAGAACAGATAAAAAGTCTTGCTCAACCTCCTGTAACCGAGCTGGTTCAATATAAAGCTCTCGCTAATACACTTGAGATCAACGGCTATTCCTGCAAGCAAGTACAAGCCTTAATTAAACATCAAGAACAAGCCATTTTATGTGTTATTGATGCAGAGCAAGCGAATATTCCCACCGATGTCATGAGTACCCTAAGCTCTTTTCATCACTTCTCCAGTAGCATTCATCAGCAATTAAGTCCTGGTGATGCCATCGAATTGCTATTTGTTATGAAAAGCCAGACTCAGTTACCTGTCTCTATCCATCGAACACAACCGGCCAGCGCTGAAGACGAATATCGCTTAACCCAGATACAGAATCTCACCATTCCTGTGGATCGATTTAAAGTTCCTAAGGGCTATCAAGCCAAGGATATTGAGAATGCTTTTATCGTAGATTAAGGAGATTAGCCTCGATAGTCTTCCCTTCAGCATAGAACCTATGGGGCTTTCAGAATCCCCCTAGCAACAACATATATTGATCCTCTTCTATGAAATAAGGCTGCAATGAATATTCGTTCTAATGCAGCCTTATTTTTTTCTTTACCAAAGAAAAAACTCCATCTATATAAAAAGATAAGCATTTATTTTTTAGGAGTGCGATCAATGGGCCGTGAAAATACAAGCAACCGCGAAATTACAATCGATCATAAGAATAATCTGGATAACGAAACCCTTCTCGAAAATGGCAGCGGTCTTAACGAAGAGGATCTGAATACCGACAATGCTATTGATAGCCTGACAAACGACCGAGAAAGCACTCTTGATGACAGCACTGTCGCCTTTGATGCTGACGATGCTCAATTTGCAGATGATCAAGATACAATTTCAGAAGAAGAGGAGGAGGATGAAGCCAAAAAAGGTCTTTGTATGGAAAAACGTCATCTGATTGAGGATTGTCTGGAAGATCGTTTATTGCAGAAAGAACTGGGAGATGACTACGATAGCTTTGATCTGGATGACGACGATATTTAAATAGCTATCGATACTTAAGCCATGAAATTCTTAGGCTATGAAGTTCTTAGGCTATGAAGTTCTTAGACCATGGAATGTAAGTAGCAGATCTCTTTTCAGATACGATAGGGTTATAGATCTGACCGTTTCTCGTCGTCTCTAGACTTTTGCTCTTGTACAGACTCACGCTGAAGCTCTACCATACGGCTGATATTATCCTCCAAGCGTCCCATCCGCTGCTCCAACAGATCCATGCGGTTCAAAAGCTCAGACTCTTTGCCGATTACCTCTTCCTCTTCTTTTGATAAGAAAAATACCGAAAAGCTGGCCGTTAATAGGGAAACAAGACCAATACCAAATAAAATAAGTAGCGCCCCAAAGACCTTACCTGCCGGACTCGCCGGTACAATATCACCATATCCTACCGTAGTAATCGTAACCAGTGCCCACCAGATACCATCCCATGGCGTGTCGACGCCCGGATCAATGATTGAAATAAATAAGCCAGAAAGGCCTACAAACAAGGCACTAACCAGTAAAGTTACTCCTAGGTGGTTTTGCTTCAACAGAGAACGTACGGTACTGCCAATAGGCAATAAAAGCGTAATAATTAAAACAACCCTAAGTATCCTTAAAATACTGGAAAAGGCCATCTCCCCCCATAACACAGGCAAGCCTAAAACAATAATAAACAGATTCATCCAGTTGCTGGAGAGGTATCGCTTGGGGTTATCGACTAGAAAAGCCAAGACCAGAGTCTCAGTCAAAAAAAACAGCCAGATCACGATGTCTGTAAACTGATGCAGATCCTCTTCCATCTGTCCGGTAAAACTCAAAGACCAAGTAATGAGCATCCAAAGGGCCAGAAATAGCATCGGCCATTCTAAACGACGTCCCCAGCGCCTTGCTGTCACGTTTTCATCTGGATGAACGCCTGCTAAACCAACAAAGCGTCCAAAAGAAGAGGAAGGTTTGATTAAGTCTGACATATTAAATACACCTCCTTCTTCAATAACCCCCATAGGGTTCAATAGGATTAATTCAAACGTTTCCTCATGTCACCCATAAGGCGTTCGGGATTGGTCTTAATTAACAGTCTCAGGCAATTTAGCAACCATTAGACGTCGCCCCCACCACAAACCAAATAGAAGGCTCGGAAGCAGCATCAGAATGCCATAAATTACCGGTGGTATAGACATGGTCGTATTGCCCAAAATAGCTCCGGTCACTAACAAAGCGGTTCCTGCATTTTGTACCCCCACTTCAATACCGTTAGTAATCTGTTGTTGTGGATTTAACCCCATAAAAACAGAACAAATATAGCCCGTCCCCAATGCCAAAATATTTAAAACAATTGCCGCAGGGCCAACAGATATTAAAAAGCTAGGCATTTGTAGCCAATGCTTAACAATGATTCCCGTGATAATAAACAGTAAAAAAATGATCGATAAAGGCTTAACAATTCGTGCTAGACGAGCTGATAGATCAGGTTTGGAGTGGTGCAGCCACATCCCTAAAGAAACCGGTACCACGGTGATGACAAACAGGCGTAGCATCGTTTGCAAAACAGAGAGCTCTATAGCCTGAGATTCTCCTAACCAATGATTTAAGGCCCATTGTGTCAGTAGCGGTATAGTAAAGGGCGTTAGTATGCTAGCAAAGGCTGTCAAGGTGATAGAGAGAGCCACATCCCCTCGACTGAGGAATGTCATCATATTTGATGTGGCACCACCTGGAGCAAAGGAAAGAATCATCAAGCCTATAGCCAGTTCGGGCGGTAAAGCAAAAACAGACACAACTGCAAATGCCAGTAGAGGAACCAAAAGCATCTGCCCTAGAAGACCGGTAAATACAGCTTTCGGAAAACGAAAGACCCGTAAAAAATCCGCCAAAGTTAGGGTCATCCCCATGGCTAACATAATAATAAATAGGGCAATAGGTAGAATAACCCCAAGTAAAATTCCATTTGGCATAACAAGGAATTCCTATCTTTTTACTTGTAATACAGGCAGTTAAATACTGAAAGGAGAAAGAGAAACTAGGTTCAAAAAGAATATTTCAAACCCAGTACGACCTAAACAAAACATCTCAATAATCTGTAAAAAAATCTTATTTAGGTGCTGAAAATCATTAAGTCATTGATAAATAATTAGCTCTGGTCTTCCAAATCATCAATGCTCGCAACCTGTAAACCATTGTTGTAGTCCAGATCAAAAACCATTACCGATGGATCTATCTGCAAAAAGCGCTCAAATAGTGCAACACTCAGTTTCTCTGGCCACTGTGACTCGTCCTCTTCCCAGGACTTCAGCTCATTTTCCAAAATGTTCAGGTAATGCTCCTGCACCATCTCATTTAATTGTGCTTCATCCTCAATTTCAGGAATCATATACACGGTTGCTTCTTCGTTAACATCCTGCAGAGTTAACTGTTCACTATCGTCTTCCAGGCCGTTGATCCAATCAACAAAGTCCTGAGTCAGTTTCACAGTTATTGCGGAACGATTCAGCATTTTCATGGTGTGTCTCCAGAGCAGTCCATCAGGCACTTAAAATAATGCCACTTAAGAAAGTAGCATTTAAAGTTGTATCATTTATCCATCCTACAGGATGGCTAGATGTTTAACACAAAGTAATCTCAACCAATATACTAAAAACCCCAGTCGCTTTTTAAAACGCTGGGGTTTCTTATTTTAAGCGTTATCCGCTTCAGGGCGCATATGAGGGAATAACAGTACATCACGAATAGACGGCGCATTCGTAAACAGCATCACCAAACGATCGATACCAATACCTTCACCAGCGGTCGGTGGCAGACCGTATTCCAATGCACGGATATAGTCCTGATCGAAGTACATGGCTTCGTCATCACCGGCATCTTTTTCTGCCACTTGCTGTTCAAAACGCTCAGCTTGATCTTCAGCGTCATTCAGCTCCGAGAAACCGTTAGCAATTTCACGACCACCCACAAAGAACTCAAAACGATCAGTAACAAACGGGTTGTCATCGTTACGACGAGCCAGAGGTGATACTTCAGCCGGATATTCGGTAATAAAGGTCGGCTGCATCAGACGATGCTCAGCCACTTCTTCAAAGATCTCAGTTTGGATCTTACCTAGGCCCCAGATTGCTTTAACCTGAATGCCCAGTTTTTCTGCTGTTGCTGTTGCCGCTTCCAGAGTGTTCAGATCTTCTAGCGTTAGGCCATTACCATACTGAACAATGGAATCCACCAGAGAGATGCGAATAAATGGCTGACCAAAGTCATAAGTATCTTCTTGATATTCAACCACAGAGCTGCCCAGAACGTCCTGAGTCAGAGTACGAATCATATCTTCGGTCAGATCCATCAGATCTTTATAGTCCGCATAAGCCTGATAGAACTCAAGCATGGTAAACTCAGGATTATGACGGGTCGACAGACCTTCGTTACGGAAGTTACGGTTGATCTCAAATACTTTCTCAAAGCCACCCACAACCAAACGCTTCAGATACAGCTCAGGTGCAATACGCAGGTACATATCACGGTCCAGTGCATTGTGATGGGTGACAAATGGACGTGCCGTTGCACCACCAGGAATCACCTGCAGCATAGGGGTTTCTGCTTCGATATAACCACGCTGGCTAAGGTAGTTACGAATACCACTCACCACTTTTGCACGAATATGGAAGGTATTGCGGGATTCTTCATTCATGATCAGGTCAACATAACGCTGACGGTAACGCATCTCTTGATCCGTTAGACCATGGAATTTATCTGGCAGAGGACGCAAGGCTTTCGTTTGCAGTTCACACTCTTCGATATAGATATACAAATCGCCCTTACCGGACTTGTGTACCGGGCCTGTTGCGCCGACGATATCACCAAAGTCCCAGCTCTTAATATCGGCACGTACTTCTTCTGATAGGGCTTTTTTATCCACATACAGCTGAATCTGGCTGCTCATATCCTGAATAACGATAAATGGGCCACGCATACGGATAATACGACCAGCAACAGACGCCTTACGATCTAACGTTTCTAGCTCAGCCTTATCTTTATCGCCCAGTTCAGCTTGCAGTTCAGAAGCCAGTGCATCACGACGGAAGGTGTTTGGGAAAGCGATGCCCTTCTCACGGCGTTCCGCCAGTTTCGCGCGACGCTCTGCGATCAGTTTATTTTCTTCGGCAGCCGCGGCTGCTACGTCAACTGAGTTATCTTGCTGCTGTTCTGTAGCCATTCGTTATTCAACCATATCCAACTAATTCAAAATAAGCACCTAAACAAAAGTTTCTCCATAGAAAGCGCCCTATTCTCTGACCATTGGCCGGGGAATATCCAAATACTTTTGTTTAGGTATGTAAGGCCCGAACCTCCATTTTACTTTCTAAAGGCTCGGGTTTAAGACTGCAATGCCTGTGATTCTATTTAAAAAGAATTACAAACCTTGTTTCAGACTTGCTTCGATAAAACGATCCAGATCACCGTCCAATACCGCTTGGGTATTACGGTTTTCAACACCGGTGCGCAAATCTTTAATTCGGGAGTCATCCAATACATAAGAGCGGATTTGGCTACCCCAACCAATATCAGATTTTGTATCTTCTAGAGCCTGCTTCTCAGCATTACGCTTTTGCATCTCCAGTTCATACAATTTTGCCTTCAACTGCTTCATCGCTTTGTCGCGGTTAGCGTGCTGAGAGCGCTCCATCTGGCAAGATGCCACAACACCTGTCGGTTCGTGAGTAATACGTACCGCAGAATCCGTGGTGTTAACGTGCTGACCACCGGCACCGCTGGAACGATAAGTATCTACTCGCAGATCTGCCGGATTAATTTCAATCTCAAAGCTGTCATCCACCTCTGCAGAGACAAAAACAGAAGCAAACGAGGTGTGGCGGCGACCACCGGAATCAAAAGGAGATTTACGTACCAAACGATGTACGCCAGTTTCCGTTCTCAACCAGCCGTAAGCATATTCACCTTCAAAGCGAATCGTCGCGCCTTTAATACCCGCAACATCACCGGCAGTGGCTTCCACTAATTCGGTTTTAAAGCCGTGAGCTTCCCCCCAACGCAGGTACATACGCAGCATCATATTGGCCCAATCCTGAGCCTCAGTACCACCAGAACCCGATTGGATATCCAGGAAAGCATTACTTGGATCCATCTCATTAGAGAACATACGACGGAACTCAAGTTTTTCCAACTGAGCTTTCAGTTGTGCCAGCTCGGACTCAACCTCAGCGACAGTCTCTTCGTCATCTTCTTCAGCTGCCAGATCCAATAGATCTCGGGTATCCGCTAAGCCTGCATCCATGTTATCAATGGTCTCAACCACTAACTCCAATGCAGACCGCTCTTTACCTAGGGCCTGAGCTTTTTCTGGTTCATTCCAGATTTCAGGCTGTTCCAGCTCTCGACTAACCTCTTCTAGACGGTCTTTCTTCTCAGCGTAGTCAAAGATACCCCCTAAGGACGTCTGTACGCGCAGATAAATCCTTAATGAGGTTAACAATCGGGTTAATTTCTAACATGGCTTATGAAGCTCGCAATCAGGTATAGAAAAAATAAGAGAGCAATTCTAAACCAATCCCCCTACCCCCTACCAGCAAAGCACCACGCTTAATTGCGTTTCGTAACGAAACAAGCGCTTTATGCGATGAAATCAAAGGCCTGTGCGGTCTATAATGGCAATAATATAAAGATTGCCCATTATACTGCTTCAGGAATGGACCACATGCAGATCAAGGTTAAACCGATTAGAGGTCAGCGGCTGGAAATTCAGCTCGATCAGACCAAATTGATGCTACAAGAGTCAGACTGCCAGCAGATGCGCGATGCACTGGTTAGTAATCTAAAATCGTTTGCCCGACATGACGCGTCAACTTGGGATGAAGCACAGGTTGAATTCCAACAACTGCTGCCCTCTCTAGAGCACCTGGAAAAGTTTAATGATAATGAGCTCGTGCTACTGATGCGTGAGTTTGACTTCACTTTACTTTACCGAGTCTGTCAGCAAAAACCTTTAACAACCTTGTTAAAAAAGCTGGAAACCGCTCTGGGTCGTCGGGAAATTGATCGCTTGGTTATTGAAGGTGAGCGTTTACCGTCACAACCTTTGTGGGAAGTGAATCTTCGTATTAGCGCCATGGTACGTACTATTGAGCGCATGACCGACGAAGGTGAAATTCGACCACCTAAGATGCCGACGGTTAGTGCAGCCACTAAAATCCCTCTCAGTCAATCAAACGATGCCGGTGCTATACGCCAAGTATTGAAAAAAATGGATAGTTTTTCAGATAAAACCCTGCTGGTCGTATTTAAGCAAATACCACCAAGGGAACTGGCCAAGCTCTGGTTTATTATGGAAGAGTTTTCCGAAGCAAGTTTAGTGGCTAAATTTAATAAGCTAATCCCTAGTAATATGCAGGAAAAACTAAAACCGGCTAAGCCCAGCCAACTATCCCCTGCCAATGCAAGAAAAACCAGTCAGTTGGTAGTGGAAGTCATCAAGAGTCTTAAAAATAAAAAACCTGCGGACGATCAACCCGGCAGTTCAGGTCCTATTCTGGTATAAGGCGTTCAGGAGTAACTATGAGCTTCAGTGTTAGAAAAATTGGTGATCATAACTACCGGATAGAAAAAGATTTTTTCTCTATGAGACTGGATCTGGTGGATTCTATTAAATTACTGTCCAAGCTGGATGAACAATTAGGCCTAAACCCTCCCTTATCCCAAGGGGAGCCTAACTTTATCACCTTGTATCGAGACCTGTTAAAAGTACTCACCTATATGGATAAGCGTGGCATGCAGCACCTGATGCATACCGCCTCTCGGGATCTGCTGGTCAATATCATGCGCACGATTAAGGGGACTAAACTGGAAAATCGTTTAATGACCCATATTACCAAGCGTAATAAGCAGGCTATTGAATCGGATGTGCTTTACAACCAAGCCATTAAACCTGGTGATGCATTACAGGCCTTTTCTGAGTTTTTTGGTTTGGTAGAAAGCCAGCTGGATGAAGGGAAAATAGCCTTGGTAGACCCTAAGGGAATTTACTACTAAGGGTTTTGATTCAGGTTTAGATGCATAGCAAAACACCTGATCAGTAAAGTGCTGTCTAGATACAAAAATGCCCCGAACTGTTCGGGGCATTTTTTCATCAGCTTATATCATTATAAAACTTAGCCTTAGATATCTGAAAGGCCAGCTTATAGTGATGATAATCAGTGACGACGTTTCTTACGTTCGGTCCGCGCTTCCTTCGTCATATCCAACTGACGTTTCTTCGCTTTCTCACGATCATCCTTATCTGTTTGATCAAACGGGTTGGTGCCCGACTTAAATTCAAAACGGATCGGAGTACCTTTTACTTTCAGTACTTTACGGAAAGTATTGGTCAGATAACGCTTATAACTTTCTGGCAGGGAGTCCGTCTGATTACCATGCACCACAATAATCGGTGGGTTTTTACCACCCTGGTGCGCATAACGTAACTTGATACGACGACCCCGTACGATGGGCGGCTGATGCTCTTGTACCACATCTTCCAAAATGGTGGTCAGTCGATTGGTCTGCCACTGACTCATGGCGGACTCAAATGCCTTATTGATGGACTTATAAATGTGGCCGACACCCGTACCGTGCAATGCAGAAATAAAATGCACATCGGCATAGTTAACAAAACCCAGACGACGATCCACATCTTCTTTGATTTTGTCTTTAATGTCAGAGTCCAAGCCATCCCACTTATTAACGGCAATTACCAACGCCCGACCGCTTTGCAGAATAAAGTCTAGCAGGTGAAGATCCTGCTCAACAATACCCGTACGGGCATCAATGACCATAACGGCAACATTACACTCACGCACCGCTTCCAATGTTTTAATAATGGAGAACTTTTCAACAGCTTGTGTCACGTTTTTACGGCGACGAATACCCGCTGTATCAATCAGTGTATATTTTTGCTCGTCCCGTTCAAAAGGAATGGCAATAGCATCACGAGTCGTACCCGGCTCATCAAATACCACAACCCGATCTTCACCTAAGATACGGTTAACCAACGTGGATTTACCTACATTGGGGCGTCCAACCACACCAATGCGAATGCCGTCTTTCAATAACTGTTCGTGAATTTCATCAACTTCTTCAGGAAATGGCTCCAGAATATGCTGCATCATCACGGTGACATTACGGCCGTGAGAGGCTGCAATGGAGATAGGCGTGTGGTTCATACCTAACTCATAGAATTCACCTTCAGCAACATCAGGGTCGATACCGTCGGTTTTATTGACGATCAACCAAGCATCTTTGCCCTGGCGTCTCAAATGTTCAGCGATCATAGAATCCGCAACATTCAAGCCTGCACGACCATCCACCATAAACAACACAATATCAGCCTCTTCAATGGCCAATAAGGATTGTTCGGCCATAACCGAATCGATACCATCTTCATCACCACTAATACCACCGGTATCAATCACAATGTATGGTTTACCGCCCACCTTACCTTCACCGTACTTGCGATCACGGGTTAAACCGGCAAAGTCCGCTACCAAGGCATCACGACTACGCGTCAGACGGTTAAAAAGTGTTGATTTACCCACATTTGGGCGGCCAACAAGTGCAATTACTGGGTTCATTCAGATATCTTCAATTCTAAGCACCCAAACAAAAAATTCTCTACCGAAGTTTCCGTATACACCAGCAGTAGACTGGAAAGTAGATAAATATTTTTGTTTAGGTATGTATTAACGGGTCTGCCACGGCAGAACAAAAATGCTGGATCACAAGCAAGATAGACAAGGTTACTGATTTAAACAGCAAAGCTATCTCTGCCACAGAGATAGCTTCACTCTTAGTACAATAACAGCCAGTACAATAACAGCTCGACTTAAACCACGATAGATTCGTGCTTCAGTTGCCACTAGTCATCTATAGCTTCTTGGCTTAACGCCACTACACGGCCATTCACAGCCGTAATATACAATCTGTCACCGGAGACTATAAGCGGTTGCTCAACACCTGAAGCATCGGCCTGAATTCGACCAATAAGATCACCTGTTTTAGCAGAAACAAGATGAACATAACCTTCATAATCTGCCACTACCGCCATACCCTGCCATATCACAGGAGCGGTTAAACGACGGCCTTCCAAAGCATCCTGATTCCATAAAACACTACCGGATCGATGATCAACCGCAATTAAACGGCTGGCTTCATCCACATAAAGCAGGTTGCCATCACCTTCAACTGCAGAGTGATAACTGGAGTCTTTACGCTCCCACAATGCTCGACCACTACGAGGGTCCATAGCCATTATACGCCCTTGAAAGCTGGTACTGACCAACATTCCATGGGAGCTCACTAATGGCTGAGCATCAATATCGACCAAACGCTCAATATCAGTACGCCCTGACGGTATAGCGACACGGGTATCCCACTGCATTTGACCATTGCGGTTATCCAACGCCACCATGCGTCCATTGGCAAAACCAGTGAAGGTAACGCCCGGTAAAACTTTAGGTTTAGCTGTACCGTGCAATGTCAGCAAAGGTTCAGGACTGGTAAAGCTCCACTTTACTCGGCCTGTTTTAATATCCAGAGCAGAGACTCGACCATCACCGGTTTGCACGATAACTTGATTATTATGGGCATTAATCTGTGGCGCAGCCAACACTTCGGTACTGAGTCGAGTACGCCATAAGCGCTCACCACCCTGCGCCGACATAGAAACTAACTCACCGTTTTGAGTCCCAACAAATAATTGATCGTTAGCAAAAGCTAAACCAGAGCTGATACCTTCCTGCAGACTCGATTCCCACAAAAAGTGACCATCTTCTTTATTCCAAGCACTCAGATTGCCTTCACGATCAATGGCATACAGATTGTCACCGGCAATAATTGGCGACAACATATAACCCTGCTCGCCAGCACCCTTCGCCGCAAAGTCCTTCCATTCGACCGTTAGATCAACCTTCTCATCGATACTTTTCAGAGCCTTAGGCGGATACTTAGGCTCAGGTAAACTACCGCAGCCAGCCAAGGTCAATGCTAAAAGCAATCCCAGCCCTGTCTTAACAAACGGCAATTTTATAGACCCTTGTTTTATAAAGCCTAGCTTCATGCTTAAGCACCACCTAGGTCGGCAATCTTCATATCTAATACCGGACGACTAACCCCAGCAGCAGCAAAAATAGCCTTTGCTTTCAAATAAGCATCTTTAGCTTGCTCTGGCTTACCTAGCTCAGCTAACAGGTCACCTTTCAGCTCCTGTAGATCACCGCCATATACCTTAGCTTTAATGGTATTGGCCAGATCTAATGCCTGTTGGTTTTTATCCTGTTGCCATAATATCTGCGCTTGGCGCAAAGCAGCTACTTCAGAGACAGAATCATTAACAGCAGCTTTTTGTACCGCTTTTAACGTGGTTAAAGCCTGATCTAGCTCACCGGTTTTAACCTGTAGCTTAGCTTCAAATAAAGCGGCATAGTTCGCATACAAAGTTTCAGGATGATCTGCTTGTAGCTCACCAGACAGGTGTAAAGCTGTGGCATTTTCTTCATCTGTTAGCGTTGGTTTATTCATCAACTCAACTAACTGCTCATAAGAAGAGGATGCTGCGGCTCCTTTTGCTTCTACCTGACCTTGCCACCACTTCCAACCTGTAACTGCAGCAATAGATAAAACAACAGCAACAATCAGAGTCTTACCATTATCGGCCCACCACTTTTTCAGCAGTTCAACCTGTTCTTCTTCTGTACGTAGATCTGACACAGAACTTTCTCCTGTCTGTAGACTGATTAGCCCTTTGGCTTCCTAGTTTATTGCGCTCTGTAAAAAGGCCACTAGTTCAGACTGGGCCATAGTGATTTGATCACGAGCCTCACGCATAAACTTAACGGACACTTCGCCGTTAGCTGCTTCGCTCTCACCAATAATCAGAGCGATATCAGCACCAGATTTGTCTGCTTTTTTGATCTGGTTTTTAAAGCTTCCGCCACCACAATGCATTTGGGTACGTAAGGTTGTTTGCTCTCGCAACATCTCGCCCAATAACAACCCATGAGCAGCCATACCTTCACCCACTGCCGCAATAAAGATTTGCGGTTTATTGGTAACGGAGTCTGGTACAGCATCTAGAGTTTCGAGCATTAGAATTAAACGCTCAATGCCCATAGCAAAGCCAACGGCTGGTGTCGCACGACCACCTAGCTGTTCAACCAGACCATCATAACGACCACCGGCACATACCGTGCCCTGAGCACCCAGTTCTGTGGTTGTCCATTCGAAAACTGTTTTGCAGTAGTAATCTAGACCGCGAACAAGACGAGAGTTCAATTTATAAGCAATGCCCGCTGCATCCAACATGGCACACAGTTGCTCAAAATGATCTTTTGATTCCTGATCAATGTAATCTTCAAAAACAGGCGCACCATCTAACAAAGCTTGAGTATTTGGATCTTTACTGTCCAAAATACGCATAGGGTTTGTAGACAAACGGCGCTGACTGTCTTCATCCAGTTGATCCTTGCGTTCAGATAAAAAAGCCACCAAAGCTTCTTTATATTCCGCACGAGCTTCGGAAGAACCCAGGGAGTTAAGCTCTAGAGTGACAGAATCATAGATACCCAGCTCTTTCCACAGACGTGCGCTTAACATAATCAGTTCAGCATCCACGTCTGGCCCATTCATACCAAACGTTTCCACACCAATCTGATGGAACTGGCGGTAACGACCTTTTTGAGGACGCTCATGACGGAACATCGGGCCAAAATACCAAAGGCGCTGAATCTGGTTATACAGCAAACCATGTTCTTCACAGGCACGGACACAGCTGGCAGTACCTTCTGGTCGTAACGTCAAGCTATCACCGTTACGATCATCAAAGGTATACATCTCTTTTTCAACAATATCGGTCACTTCACCGATAGACCGCTTGAAGAGAGCCGTCTGCTCAACAATTGGAGTGCGAATTTCCTGATAGCTATACCGCTTCAGCAAGTTTGCCACTGTACCTTCCAGATACTGCCAAATAGCACTCTGCTCTGGCAGGATGTCATTCATGCCGCGAATGGCCTGGATTTTTTTAGCCAAAATCTTATTCCCGTAACAATTCGTTATTATCTATTGAGCTATCATCTGGAAAAAGTAAACACTCCAGACGATAAAAAACGAGCCATCTGTCATACCAATCCTGATCTGTTGATTCTCCTCTTTCAGTACCTGAGGAGGTATCAGGATTAATAGCACGGCTCGTTTGCTGTAATTATATTTTATAGATGACTAAACACTTTTAGCGATCAACAGAGCGTCCGCTGCATCTTTCTTTCTGGCCTGCTCACGAATCAGCTTTTCAAGTTCTTCCGCTAAACCATCATTGCCCAACTTTTGTGCTGGGGTACCATCGATATAAACCAAATTTGGCGAACCACCAGTCAAACCCAGTGCAACCTCTTTTGCTTCACCAGGCCCATTAACCACACAACCAATGACCGCAACATCCAGAGGTGTGCGAATATCCTCTAAACGCTGTTCCAGTTGATTCATTACGCCAATCACATCAAAGTTTTGGCGAGAACAACTTGGGCACGCGATAAAGTTGATGCCATTACTGCGAAGTTTCAAGCTTTTTAGAATATCAAAGCCAACCTTAATCTCTTCTACTGGATCAGCAGCCAGTGATACTCGAATTGTATCGCCAATACCGTCCATCAACAGCATGCCTAAACCCACAGAGGATTTCACCGTACCAGAACGCAAACCGCCAGCCTCAGTAATACCTAAATGCAAGGGCTGTTCAATCTGGTTGGCTATTTTACGGTATGCCGCTACGGTCATAAAGACATCAGAGGCCTTCAAGCTCAGCTTAAAGTCCTGAAAATTCAATCGGTCCAGAATATCGATATGACGCATGGCAGATTCAACCAAAGCATCGGGTGTAGGCTCACCGTACTTCTTTTGCAGATCCTTTTCCAAAGAACCGGCATTCACACCAATTCGAATAGGAATATTTTTATCCTTGGCGGCATCAACAACACTGCGTACCCGTGCTTCATTGCCAATATTACCCGGATTGATGCGCAGACAATCCACACCCAACTCTGCTACACGTAGAGCAATACGATGATCAAAGTGAATATCTGCGACCAAAGGAACAGATACCTGCTGGCGTATTTTACCAAAAGCTTCAGCAGCATCCATACTCGGTACGGATACACGGACAATATCAGCACCTGCATCCTGAATCGCCTGGATCTGCTTAACCGTCGCAGCCACATCACACGTTTCAGTATTGGTCATGCTTTGAACAGAAATAGGCGCATCACCGCCTACCGCTACATCACCCACCATAATTTGACGGGACTTACGACGCTTAATTGGAGATTCAAAATGCACGGAACAGTCTCTTAGCCTTAGCTTTCAATCAAACAGTTATTCACTCGATGCCACTTTACCCAGTGTCATACGAGCAATATTATTTCGGTTAGTATGAGGTTTCAGATCCACTACCTGATCATCATAAATCAGCTCAGCACCACCTGCATTTCCGATCATTAACTTAAAGGGTGGCAGACCGGTTACCAGGGATTGTTCACCTGGTTTTTTCAAATTATTCACCACTCGAATACCGCGAGCATCTGTAATTTCAACCCAGCACTCTTCAGCATAATTAATAACAAAGCGTTTTAATCCTGCAGGTACAGGACCTGGATCAGGACGACTTACCGGCTTAACCGGAACCACAACCTCAGGCTCTACTGCTTCAACAGCGGTATCTTCAGAAACCACTTGAACCTCAGGAGCCTCATTGCTGGCTGCCGTATTGGTATTCGCCTGAACTGAAGCATTCTCGCTAGCAGTTTCAGTAGAACTCTCCTCTGTCTCCACGGCTGATTCAGTTTCCACTGAGCTTTCTTGCTCAGAGGCACTCGCATCATCACTCTGGGTCTCAACACCTTCAACAGACTCAGTTCCGCTCTCTTCTGTAGTTGATGCATCACCGGACTCATCAACCGTAGCGGCCTCGGAAGCCGGTGTAGTGCTGTCTGCGCCTGTCAAATCCATTTGCGAAACAACGGTTTCACCTTCTGAAGTTTCAACAGTCACAGTATCACTTTGCAATAAACTAATAGGATCTAAACCACTGCGGCTCTGCCACCACATAATAGAAAGCCCGATTAAAGCGGCCACAACAATTAGGGTGGTATATTTGATCAAAGGATCGGAAAAATTACGCTGGGGTTTGATTGTGTCTTTAGGCTTGTAGCGACTCTCAGGCTTTTTTTCTTCTGTCGAAATATTATTAAAAGCACTGATGACAGGTTCTGCATCCAAACCCACCAGCTTAGAGTATGCCCGTAGATAACCACGAATAAAGGTTGCACCGGGCAGTTGATCAAAATCGTTGGCTTCAATCTGAACCACAAAGGCATGTTTCAAATTCAGCTGTTTAGCCACTTCTTCTGTCGATATGTCTTTTCGTTCACGGCCTTCCTTCAGCAAATCACCCGGCATCACCTGAGTGTCCTGCTGTAATTCTTCCTGTGGGCTTGTTGTTTCGGTCATGATCGGAAAAATCCTTGAGATTTATTCTTTTATTGTTTCAGCCGGGTCAATTCTGCTGCCATACGGTTACCATCAGCACGCTTACCCAGGATCTCGGCCAAGTGAATACCTAACCTTAAACTCCGTTCAGTAGCTTTGGCAACTTTCCAATGTCGTTGTAAATAATCCCAGGAATCCAAAGGCTTATTTTGTAACTGTTTAATATGAGCCAATTCCAGCAATGTCCGGGCAGATTGCTTATTTAACTGTAAAGCCCGTTGAAATGCACTATCTGCCTGCTCTAACCGGCCACGCTGCTGCTCACACAAGCCTAAGTTTTCAAAGGCTAGCTGTCGGTTCAAATATAAGGTATCAGAAACCGTTTGTCTCAGCTGTTGACAGGCCTCATCATAACGCGCATTAGCATATAAAAAAGCAGCAAAGTTATTCCGTGCTACAGAAAATTGCTTATCTTGAGCTAAAGCCTGACGAAAATACCTTTCTGCCAGCTGATTTTCACCTTCCTGCTGGTAAATCAATGCCATGCCATGGAGTGCATTAGGTGCATCATCATTAATCGTCAGGGCTTTGACAAAGGAACGCTTCGCACGTTCCAAGTTTTGGCGCTCTAAGTATGCAAAACCTAACTGAGTATAGGAATCGACGCTTTTTTGGATTTCGGCTTTACTACGA
This sequence comes from Oceanospirillum sp., assembly GCA_047518265.1. Lineage (GTDB taxonomy): Bacteria > Pseudomonadota > Gammaproteobacteria > Pseudomonadales > Halomonadaceae > Oceanospirillum. The sequence goes on along the minus strand of JAKZRG010000061.1, from coordinate 6,618 downwards.
GCAGGAATATCAGGCTGGCTAGCGCAAGCAACCAACAATAAATAAACACTGAATATTATCCCTGATAAAACCTGCTTCATCCCAATCCCCTAATGCTTTTTAACGGCCTTTATTCCTTTAAGAACCTTAAGAGGCATCCACCTGTACAGCATCAATATACTGAGCCTTATCCGCATACTTTGCACTACGGCGAGTTTTATCCATCACCTGACCCACTAACTGACCACAAGCAGCATCAATATCGTCACCACGGGTACTACGCACAGTCACCACAAAGCCACCATCAATAATCATATTCTGGAAGCGCATAATGGCATTACGGCTCGGACGTTTATAATCATTATTTGGGAAAGGGTTGAATGGAATCAAATTAATTTTACAATCAAAACCACGCAATAATTTAATGAGCTGCAATGCATGCTCTGGCTGATCATTAATACCAGCAATCAAGGTGTACTCAACAGTGATAGAACGATTATCGCCCAAGGTGTCCAGATAGCGATTACAGACATCTAATAATTGACGAATGGGGTACTTTTGGTTGATAGGTACCAGCTCGTTACGCAACTCATCGTTAGGTGCATGCAGAGAAATAGCCAGTGCCACATCGGTTCTGCCGATCATCTTTTCGATAGCAGGAACAACACCTGAAGTACTTAATGTCACACGACGCTTAGACAGACCATAACCCCAGTCATCCAGCATCAGTTCCATGGAGTCCATTACAGGCTCAAAGTTCATCAGAGGTTCGCCCATCCCCATCATGACCACATTAGTCACGGGACGATTTGTCGTATCGGTACGAGGCCCATAAGAACGCTGAGCCACCCAAACCTGACCAATAATTTCCGCAGGTGTTAGGTTACGCTGAAAGCCTTGTTTGCCCGTTGAACAGAAGCTGCAATCCAGTGAACAACCCACTTGAGAGGAGACGCACAGTGTACGACGCTTTTCATCCATAGGAATCAAAACGGTTTCAATACAACTACCGCCATCCACTTTTAATACCCACTTACGGGTACCATCATCGGAGAAGTCCTTATAAACCACTTCTGGGCCACGTACTTCGGCAATCTCTTTCAGCTTGGCACGCAGTACCTTACTCAGATTGGTCATCTCATCGAAGTCATCCACGCCATAATGATGAATCCATTTCATCAGCTGAGTTGCACGAAAGCGCTTCTCACCTATGGAATCAAAAAACGCTTCCATCTGCGATTTAGTTAAACCGAGTAAATTAGTTCTGGTTTGAGTGCTCATAATTATCCATCGGTACCGGACATGGCAACCTGAAAAAAATTGCAAGAAAAGGGGTTTACCTGTAACCACAAGCAGCCACATATAGTGGCTGCAAGGGTTCTGGCATTAAGCCAGCAGATTAGCCTTAAGGCCGATCTGTAATATTAACCGCGAGGGCAGATCTCTTCAGCATTGAAGAAATAAGCAATTTCGCGCTCTGCAGAAGCTGCAGAATCAGAACCGTGTACTGCGTTTGCATCGATAGACTCAGCGAAGTCACGACGGATAGTACCTTCAGCAGCTTCTTTAGGGTTAGTTGCACCCATCAGATCACGGTTTTGAGTGATAGCATTTTCACCTTCCAGAGTCTGTACAACAACAGGACCAGAAGTCATGAAAGCAACCAGATCACCAAAGAAAGGACGCTCTTTGTGCTCAGCATAGAAACCTTCAGCTTGCTCTTGAGACAGTTGAACCATCTTAGCAGCAACAACTTGCAGACCTGCATTTTCGAAACGTGCAATGATCTGACCAACAACATTTTTAGCAACAGCATCAGGCTTAATGATGGAAAGAGTGCGTTCTACAGCCATTGGAATATCTCCAGCGTCTAAATCAGTGAATGAAAAAATATAAAATTAAAAACCCGCGCAGTATACGCAGGTTGCTAACAAATTAGTATGCATTGCGATGGCTTGAAGAGAAAAAAATGGCAAATTTTATTCACATAGCACCAATATAGGGCATGATTACGGCCTTACTCTGGAGTACTATCACTATTGCAATAAAAAAGACCTACGCTCTAACCTTCCACAGGCCAGACTCAGACACTAAAGCTCACGCATTAAACGTTAAAACTTTCGCCACAACCACACTCATCTTTCACATTAGGGTTATTAAAGCGGAAAAAGCTATTCAAACCCTGAGTAACAAAGTCCACTTCACTACCGTCCAGAACGGAAAGCGCTTCCTGATCAACAATCACTTTTACATTATGCTGTTGATAAACATGATCAGAGCCTGCCACTTCATCGGCAAAATCCAACACGTAGGAGTAGCCGGAACAGCCACTAGGCTTTACCTTAACCCGTAAACCTTCACCCTTACCGCGTTCTTGCAGGCATTTTTGGATATGACTTGCCGCGGTCTCTGTAATTGTTACTGCCATTGCAGACTCCTTAACGGTTAGCGTTGCAGTGAATAATCAATTTTTCTAAAGGGCCGGAAATCTAAAATAACCCGCACCCGTGAAATCAGTTTTTAACAAACGAAAAAAGAACTAGCCTCTTAAAGCATTAACCGCTTTCACGACAATTTCTACCGTTTGAGCAATTTCTACCTCGGAGGTAAAACGACCAAGACTAAAACGTAAAGAGCTCAATGCATTATCACGACTCAATCCAATGCCACTTAAGACATAGGAAGGGTCAACATTGGCAGAGTTACAAGCGGAACCTGTCGATACAGCAATCTCTTTAATCGCCATCAGTAAGGATTCACCATCGACACCGGCAAAACACAAATTGATAATCCCCGGAAAGCCATTAGCAGCATCGCCGTTAACACTTACCTTATCTAAGACAGAAATTCCCTGCCAAAGTTGCTCGCGCAGAGCACTAAGATGCTCATAGTCCACCGCAATACGTTCATTGGCTAAAACAAACGCCTCTGCCATACCGACAATCTGATGAGTCGGCAATGTACCGGAACGCATACCCCTTTCATGGCCACCGCCATGCATTTGCGCTGCAACCTTAAGATCAGGATCACGACGCACATACAGCGTACCTATGCCTTTAGGTCCATATATTTTATGACCACTAAAAGACATCAAATCTACCGGAAGCGCTTTTAAATCAATCGCCAACTTACCACCGGCCTGAGCCGCATCTACATGAAAAACCACATCTCGCTCATGCAGTACTGCGCCCAAAGCTGCAATATCATTAATGCTGCCCAGCTCATTATTGACATACATGAAGGACGCTAGAATTGTTTGCTCAGTAATGGCACTTGCCACCTGCTCAGGTTCAATCACACCCTGAGCATTAGGTTTAAGGTAAGTTACCTCAAACCCCTGATCTTCTAGCCAAGCACAAGTATCCAATACCGCCTTATGCTCAATAGCTGAAGTAATAATATGATTACCCTGACTACGACGTGTTTGTGCCACCCCTTTTAATGCGAGATTATTGGATTCCGTCGCACCAGATGTCCAAACCAGTTCTCTGGCATCACAATTTAATACCTGAGATATTTGCAACCGCCCATTCTCTACTGCCTGTTCTGCAAACCAACCCATCATATGAGCTCGGGACGCAGGGTTAGCAAAACACCCATCAGGTGTTAAATATTCCATCATTTTTTTCGCCACTGCAGGGTCTACTGGAGTGGTCGCGGCATAATCAAGGTAAACGGTTTGCATAGGACTATTCACATAAAGGGTTTAATTTCGCCTTTACAGAGGCGGCTAGAGAACAAGTTAAACACCAGACTTAACATTGTCGTATATCTACTAATAAACTATTTATATCAGCAGAATCAGAAAGAAAAGAAAGGATACCTGTTATTCTGCGCAACACCAGCATCAGACAGACTATCGGTAAGCATCTGCCTTATAGACAACAAAGCCAGACCCTAAAGCCTGGCTTATAGATGACTCAGCAATACATGCCTACATGATGGAGACTTGGATTTTATTATCCGGTTCGCCACCCATGCCACAGGCTGCACGAGCCGCTTGCTCATGCTGAATAACCAGTTCACCCAAGCTAATACTGCTTAGGAAATCATGGATTTTATCGCTGAGCTGGCACCACAAATGATGCGTCAAACATTCTTTACCGTCTTTACAGTCACCCAAACCACTGCAACGAGTCGCATCAACGGATTCATTAACCGCATCAATGACCTGAGCCACAAAAATATCCTGACTGTCGCGGCTGAGCTGATAGCCGCCACCCGGTCCACGGACACTGCTTACTAGATCATTGCGACGTAATTTGGCAAACAGTTGTTCCAGATAAGACAGAGAAATCTCCTGCCTTTTAGAAATATCCGCCAGGCTTACAGGCCCATCGGTGGCGTGCAAAGCCAAATCCAGCATTGCTGTCACTGCGTAACGACCCTTGGTTGTCAGCCGCATGGTGATATCCCCAATATAATGTTCATCGTAAAAGGAGTATTATGCTAACACCTAGCATTTTGGTCAAGTATAGCGACAAAATCCAATTAACCGAATGAATAATACCGTTTCCGATCACCCTTGATATTTTGAAACAACAAAGATTGAGCCAAATCCCATACAATCAAAGGCTACCTTACTCACAACTTATCGGAATGACTATAAATCAAGATAACGCTCTTACTTCTTCTCTTGAGCCACTTTCTTTTGAGTTGCTGTCAAAATACCCCGCAGAATATTCAGCTCCACCTTATCCAGACGCGCTCGTTGATACAAACGCCTTAGTTTTGGCATTAGCTGCTGAGTGTTTTCTGGCTTATAGAAATCAATATTCAACAGCGTTTGCTCTAGATGCTGATAAAAACGCTCAACATCTTCACCGGATGCCCATTCCGTATCCCAATCATCTTGCCAGTCCTCTGCTACCTGCTCTTGCTGCTCCAACCAAGCCACTCGCAACTCATAGGCTAAAACCTGTACGGCAGCCCCCACATTTAACGAACTAAACGTTTCATCCGTAGGGATATGTACATGATAGTGACATAACGCCAGCTCTTCATTGGTCAAGCCTCGATCCTCTCGACCAAAGACCAGAGCGATCTTCATATCCGGTTGTTTCTGCAGATTATCCTGTACCAAGGCCGTCATTTTTCTCGGTGAAATCAAAGGCCAAGACAGGTGTCTTTGACGAGCGCTGGTACCCACAACCAGCTGACAATCGGCTACGGCATCCTCTAGCGTCGCCACTACTTTCGCTTGATCCAAAACATCATCCGCCCGTGAACTTCTAGCATTAGCTTCCGGGTCAGGAAAACGTTTTGGCTCCACCAATACCAACTCCGACAGCCCCATATTTTTCATGGCTCGGGCTGCGCCACCAATGTTACCGGGGTGAGTGGTATTGACCAAAACGATGTGAATCTGATTAAGCATAAGAAAGCCTGTGGTAGATAGCGGGCAAAAATTCAATTATTTCAGATAGCTAATAACGCTATCTGAGGACATATCAACGAAAAGCCATTGTAGCAAAAAACCACCCTCATACCTGATTTACAAAAACATCCACATAAAAGGCTCGATTTGGCCGTTTATTCTGGTATCATCGCCGACCTCGTTCTTTAACAATATTTCACCTGACGGTAATCGCATGCATCCAATGGTTCAATTGGCGTTGCGCACTGCGCGTAGTGCTGTGCAAAATTTTCAACGTATTAATGAGCACCTAGATATTGCTCGTGAAGAAAATACGGTTGAGCAACTGCTAGAAGAAACAGCTAAGTCTGTAGAAACATTTATCATCAAGCAGTTATGTCGCGCTCACCCAGAGCATAGCTTTAAAGGCCAGTTTGAACGTCCTATCACCGGTGAAGGTGAAGGCAAGGACACCATTTGGATTGTAAATCCGACCCACGGGTGGAATAACCTAAGCCGCTCAATTCCTATGAGTGCACTGTCTATCTCCGTTGAAATCAAAGGTAAAATTGAACACACCATCGTGATCAATCCTTTTACTGGCGATGAATTCTATGCCTCTCGTGGCCGTGGCGCTCAGCGTAATGGTCGTCGTATCCGCGCTAGCGCTCAGCGCTCTCTGGATTCAGGCAAATACGCATTACCACTGCCTGATCTGAAAAATCGTGCCCGTGACTTCCCACTGTATACCGCACTGAATCAACAGATTGGTCAGGTTGCAGAAAGCATTCACAGCTCAGGCTGTTTGCTACTGGATCTGTTAAGCACTAACGCTGGTTTCACTGATGCCAGTATTGTATTTGGTGCTAGCGAAGACGAGATGCAAATTGCAGCCTTGTTTGCCAAAGAAAGCGGCTCCCTGATTGGCGCTATCAACGGTAGCCCAAATCTGCCTCAGAGTGGAAATCTATTGCTGGCTAATCCAAAAATGTATAAGGTGATCCTCCAAATCGCCAAGGTTCACCTGTAACAGGTTAGCCAACCTGCAAGTAGGTCACTTGCAGCACGCTATTTTCTTATATAAAGAAAGTATAGCGTAAAAGTTTTGCTTTCCTTCTCTACGAAAGCCAACGCCCCTGCCATCGGCTGGGGCGTTTTTTATTGTCTAAAGAAAAGGCTGGAGGCTGGAGGCTGGAGGCTGGAGGCTGGAGGCTGGAGGCTGGAGGCTGGAGGCTGGAGGCTGGAGGCTGGAGGCTGGAGGCTGGAGGCTGGAGGCTGGAGGC